>NZ_JBAJII010000001.1:0-627955 GCF_036867195.1 Arthrobacter sp. Soc17.1.1.1 | reverse complement strand
GCGGCGGAACGCGCCGTACCGGGCGGCGAGGCCCGCGAGCAGCCCGATCAGGGCGGCACCGGCGGCGAAGGGCAGCGCGAACGGGTTGAAGAGGCCCCAGATCGCATTGCTGAGCGCGCCGGTCGCGGCTCCTGCCGCGGGTCCGGCGAGGACGGCGACGAGCACGGTCCCGATGGCGTCGAGGTAGATCTGCATGCCCAGCGATCCGGCGATCTGCCCGATCGCGATGTTGAGGGCGATCCCGAGCGGCATCACCACCAGGGACGCGGTGCTGAGCGTCGGCAGGATCCCGGCGACCAGCAGGGCACCTCCCCCGAGGAACCCGAAGAGCGTGACGAGCGAGGCGGCGCTGCCCATCCCGCCGGCGATCTCCGCGGGCTGCACGGTCACCAGGAACACGTACGTGGCGACGATCAGGGCTCCGCCGAGGACACCGAGCAGGCGGCGGGGCCGCTGCGCGGTGGTGGCGGGTGCGAGGGTCAGGGGTGAACTCACGATAGTCCTAGGGCGCGATCGAGGGAGGGGGACGCACCTCATGTCACCTCGGCGCCGGCCACGCAGCAGTGCGGGCACGTCCAGTGTACCGGGGGTCCGGACAGGCGGGGGGGGCACCGCGTGCGGGTCAGCCGTGCATCCTCGCGAGGTCGGACAGGCGGCGGACCATCAGCTCGAACACCGCCGCGGGGTCGTTGCCCGTGACGATCCGCGCGTTGGGCGCCCGCTTCCACATCCCCGCGGTGTCGGCGACCGTCTGCCCGACGGTCAGCGGCGACGCCGTCTCCACGTCCACGGTGGCCAGGCGCTCCTCGATGTCGGCCTCCCCCGTCGCGACCATCGCCGCGAAGAGGTCGTGCAGGTGCGCGATGTAGCCCTGGTCGTACAGGCGGTGGAACTCCATGTAGAAGCGCAGCGCGTCCGAGACGCAGGCGACGACGCTGTTGTCGCTGCGGCTGAGGGTCCCCGCGGGATCGTCGGGCGAGAGCAGTTCCGGCCCGGCACCGGCGGCACGCGCGACCGCGTCGACGTGGGCGGGCGTGCACTCGATCCGCTCCGTGGTCTCGAGCGCGCACACGACGGGCAGCTTCTCGACCGGCAGTCCCTCGTACGCGGCGAACACCTCCTTCGCGGCATGCGGGTCCACGTGGATGTTCCACTCGGCCACCGGTGTCGTGTTCCCGGGGTGGTGGAACGCGCCACCCATGATCACGAGGCCCTTCAGGAGCATCGGCAGCTCCGGCTCGGCGCGGAGGGCCAGCGCGAGATTGGTCAGCGGCCCGGTCACCACCGCGGTGATCTGCCCGGGATGGCAGCGGACGGCCTCGAGCCAGACGTCGACGGCGTGGCGCGCCGAGACGCGCCCGCGCGGCGGGGGCAGGACGGCGTACCCGATGCCCTGGTCCCCGTGCGTCTCCTCCGTGGTCACGAGGGGCACCTCCAGCGGCACCTCGCTGCCGATCGCGACCTCGACGCCGGCGTGGCCGCACAGCTCCAGCAGCGCCAGGTTGTTGACGGCGACCTGCCGTGCCCCGACGTTGCCGGCCGTGCAGGTGATCCCCTCGAGGGAGACCCCGGGCGTCGCGAGCAGGTACAGCAGGGCGACGGCGTCGTCGATCCCGGTGTCGACGTCGAGCAGGAGGCGGTGCCTGCCGCCCTCGGTGGCCACGGTCAGTCCGCCGCGGTGGTGCGGAGCAGCTGCAGGCGGAGGGTGCGGGCCGTCTCCATGTGCGTGCGGGCGATGGCGCGGGCGTCGTCGCTGCGCCGCTCGGTGATGGCGGAGATCAGCGACTCGTGCTCGAGGAGCACCTCCTGCCACCGGTCCCCCACGGACAGGGTGGAGCGCGGTGTGTGGATGAGGTGCGTGGAGAGCCGCTGGAGGAGGTCCATGAGGATGGGGTTCCGCGCGGAGGCCCACAGCGACGTGTGGAATTCGAGGTTGTTGGTGACCTTCGTGGTGTCGTCGGGATCGACGACGGCGCGGTCGCGTTCCAGCAGCGCCTCGAGACGCATGATGTCCGCGGTGCCCCGGTTGAGGGCGGCCTGGCCGGCGGCCTCCTCCTCGAGCATCACGCGCAGATCGTAGATCTGGATGACTTCCTGCGGGTCGATCTGCGGGACCTGCAGGCCGCGGGCCGCACGCTCGAGCAGGCGTTCGTGCTGCAGCCTGCTGAGTGCCTCCCGCACCGGGGTCCGCGAGACGCCGAAACGCTCCGAGATCACCACTTCCCGCAGGGCGGTGCCCGGCGGGTGGACGCCGGCGAGGATCTCGCCGCGGAGGACGCGGAAGATGGCATCGCCGTCCACGCGCGCCGACAGTTCCGTTGACTCGGTCATGGCGCCCCCTCGGTGTCGCGGTTCGGGTGGCAGGGCGCGGGCCCTGCGTACGGTCCGGGCCGGGAGGTGCACTCCCGGCCCGGAATCTCGCGGCGCTAGCCGGCGAGCTGGCGCAGCACGTACTGCAGGATGCCGCCGTTGCGGTAGTAGTCCGCCTCGCCCGGGGTGTCGATGCGCAGGACGGCGTCGAACTCGACCGGTGAACCGCCGTCGGCCGGGGTGGCCGTGACCTTCACCGTACGGGGGGTGCGGCCCTCGTTGAGTTCGGTGACGCCGCTGACCGCGAACGTCTCCGTGCCCGTGAGCCCGAGGGACTCCGCGTTCTGGCCGGCGGGGTACTGCAGCGGCAGGACGCCCATGCCGATGAGGTTCGAGCGGTGGATGCGCTCGTAGCTCTCGGCGATGACGGCCTTCACGCCGAGCAGCGCGGTGCCCTTGGCCGCCCAGTCACGCGACGAACCGGAGCCGTACTCCTTGCCCGCGAGGACCACCAGCGGCGTTCCCGCTGCGCGGTAGTTCTCGGCGGCGTCGTACACGGCCGCCTGCGGTGCGTCAGGCTGCGAGAAGTCCTTCGTGAACCCGCCCTCGACGCCGTCGAGCAGCTGGTTCTTGATGCGGATGTTCGCGAAGGTGCCGCGGATCATGACCTCGTGGTTGCCACGGCGTGAGCCGTAGGAGTTGAAGTCCTTCCGCTGCACGCCCTTCTCGGTGAGGTAGCGGCCGGCCGGGGTGTCCGACTTGAACGATCCCGCGGGCGAGATGTGGTCGGTGGTCACCGAGTCGCCGAGCTTCAGCAGCACGCGTGCGCCGTCGATGTCCTCGACCGGGCTCGCCTCGCGCTGCATGCCCTCGAAGTACGGGGGCTTCCGCACGTACGTGGACTCCGGATCCCAGGCGAACGTGTCGCCGGCGGGCGTGGGCAGGGACTGCCAGCGCTCGTCGCCCTCGAAGATCGTGGCGTAGCTCGAGGTGAACATGCCCTCGTCGATCGACGCGTCGATGACCTGCTGGACCTCCACCGGGTTGGGCCAGATGTCCTTCAGGAAGACGTCGTCGCCGGCCTCGTCCTGGCCCAGGGGCTCGGTGTCGAAATCGAAGTCCATGGTCCCGGCCAGTGCGTAGGCGACCACCAGCGGCGGCGAGGCCAGGTAGTTCATCTTCACGTCGGGGTTGATGCGGCCCTCGAAGTTGCGGTTGCCGGACAGGACGGCGGTGACGGCGAGGTCGTTGTCCTGGATGGCCTGCGAGATCTCGTCCTCCAGCGGGCCGGAGTTACCGATGCACGTGGCGCAGCCGTAACCCACGGTGAAGAAGCCGAGCTTCTCGAGGTACGGGATCAGGCCGGACTTCTCGTAGTAGTCGGTGACGACCTTGGAGCCGGGGGCCACGGAGGTCTTCACCCACGGCTTGGACACGAGGCCCTTCTCGACGGCGTTGCGGGCCAGCACGGCGGCGGCGAGCATCACGGACGGGTTGGACGTGTTGGTGCAGGAGGTGATGGACGCGATGCTGACGGCGCCGTGGTCGAGTTCGAACTCGCGGCCGTCCTTCATGCTCACGCTGACCTTCTTCGACGGACGCGAGTCCGATGCCCCGGCGCCCACAGTCTCGCGGGGCTTCGCGTTCTCCTCGATGGTCGAGGCGGCCGTGCCGGGGGTGAAGGTCGGGGAGTCGGAGGCCGGGAAGCTCTCCTGCGACGCCTCGTCGACGGTGCCGCCGGGCGCGAAGTCCAGCTCGGGGTCGTCGGAGTAGTTGCGGAGGTCCTCGCGGAACTGGCTCTTCGACTTGGTGAGCTCCACGCGGTCCTGCGGGCGCTTCGGACCGGCGATCGAGGGCACCACGGTGGACAGGTCCAGCTCGAGGTACTCGGAGAAGCGGATCTCGCGCGAGGGGTCGTGCCAGAGGCCCTGCTCCTTGGCGTACGCCTCGACGAGCGCCACGTTCTCGGCCGGCCGGCCCGTGAGGCGCAGGTAGTCGAGCGTGACGCCGTCGATCGGGAACATCGCGGCCGTGGAACCGAACTCGGGGCTCATGTTGCCGATGGTTGCGCGGTTGGCGAGCGGCACGGAGGCGACGCCCTCGCCGTAGAACTCCACGAACTTGCCGACCACGCCGTGCTGGCGCAGCATCTGCGTGATGGTGAGGACGACGTCGGTGGCGGTGGCACCGGCGGGGATGTCGCCGGTGAGCTTGAAGCCGACGACGCGCGGGATGAGCATCGAGACGGGCTGGCCGAGCATGGCCGCCTCGGCCTCGATGCCGCCGACGCCCCAGCCGAGGACGCCGAGGCCGTTGACCATGGTGGTGTGCGAGTCGGTACCGACGCAGGTGTCGGGGTAGGCGCGCAGGACGCCGTCCACCTCGCGGGTCATGACGGTGCGCGCCAGGTACTCGAGGTTGACCTGGTGGACGATGCCCATGCCCGGGGGGACGACCTTGAAGTCGTCGAACGCGGTCTGGCCCCAGCGCAGGAACTGGTACCGCTCGCCGTTGCGCTGGTACTCGATCTCCATGTTGCGCTCGAGTGCGCCGGCGTTGCCGAAGGCGTCGATCTGCACCGAGTGGTCGATGACCATCTCGGCGGGCGCGAGGGGGTTGACGCGCTTGGGGTCGCCGCCGAGGTCGGCCACGGCCTCGCGCATCGTCGCCAGGTCGACGACGCAGGGCACGCCCGTGAAGTCCTGCATGATCACGCGGGCGGGGGTGAACTGGATCTCGGTGTCGGGCTGGGCGTCGGCGTCCCACCCGGCCAGGGCGCGGACGTGGTCCGCGGTGATGTTGGCACCGTCTTCGGTGCGCAGCAGGTTCTCGAGGAGCACCTTGAGGCTGAACGGAAGGTTCTCGGAGCCTTCGACCGCACTGAGCCTGAAAATTTCGTATTCAGCGCCGGCGACATCGAGTACGCCCTTCGCGCCGAATGAGTCCGCAGTCGTCATGACGTCGGGTCCCTTCAGAGAGATTCGTGGAATAGCTCCAGTCTATTCCACCTCCGGCGTCACTGTATACAGTGGTACACCGTGTCGCGGGATCTCCCGGGTCCTGCCCTGCCGGCGGTACCGTCAGGCGTCGCGGCGCGCGCCGTCCCTGCCGGAGGTGCCCTGCAGCCCGAAGAACAGTTCGTCCTGCTCGGGGGACTCCACCCGGCTGTGGTCCACCACGGGACCCGTTCCGGCGATCTCGCGGATCAGTTCGATACCGGCGATCGCCTCCTCCTTCGAGGCGTAGAAGGTGGAGACGGCGACGAGCGTTCCATCGGGAGCGGTGAGTTTCACACGGAAACCCTCATCGTGAGCGTCCACCAGTTTGAAGTAACCTGCCATCGTCCTACCTCCTTGTAAGGGGCGATCTCCACAAACCTGCGGTCTCCTATGATAAGCATACTTATCGACCGTTTTAACCCCTGGCGGCCACCTGTCCGGACGTGTACGCGGACGGACACCGGGAGACCTCCCGGTGACCCGGGCCCGCAGGGCCCGGGGACCGCCGTCCGGACGGCCCTCCAGCAGCACGCGCGATCACGAAGGAGCACGATGACCGAGCCGAGCAGCGCAGGCAATCCCGAGGGTGCGGCCCTTCCGTCGGACCACCCGCTCGGCCCCGCCGTGCCCGTCCCACCGCGCGAGAAGGAAGCGGTGCACGCCGCCCGGGAGGCGAGACCCGACGGCGGCACGACGACGGACGATGCGCCCGGAGCCGATGGACCGACCGGTGGACCGACCGGTGGACCGACCGGCGAACGGGCTGATGGACGCCCCGGCGTGGCGGACGGTGACGCCCCCCGGCATGCCGGTGACGGCCACCCCGGCGGCGACCGGCGCGAGAACGCCCTCGACCCCTCGGCCGGGTCGGCCGGGCACTCCGCGGCAGGCATCCGTGAGGAACAGGGCACGCACGAGGCGGGCGCCGTGCCCGCAGCCTTCGACGGCGACGGCGCGCCGGGCCCCGGGCACCGCCACCCCGAGGACGCCGCCGACGAGCCCGATGCCTGGGACGGCGGCTTGCCGCAGTAGGTCCGGCCGCAGGTCCGCCGCAGCAGTTCCGGCCGCGACAGGTCCGGAGCAGCCCCGTCAGCGGCCCCGCGCCGCGAGGCGCGCCACGAGCGACGACGGCGCCACCCGCGCGAGCGCCGTGAGGACCTTGTAGCGGCGGCTCGGGACGGACACGGCCTTCCCGGCAGCGGTGTCCCGCAGGCCTTCGCGGACCACGCGCCCGGCATCGAGCCACAGGAGGGCGGGCACACTCCCCTTGTCGGCGCCCATGCGCTGGTGGAAGTCGGTGTGCACGAAGCCCGGACAGAGAGCCGTCACCCGGATACCCTCGCGCCCGTAGGCGAGGTTCGCCCAGCGGCTGAAGCTGATCATCGCCGCCTTGGCCGCCCCGTAGGTCCCCCTCGGCGTGAAGCCGGCCACGCTCGCCACGTTGATGATCGTGCCCGAGCGGCGTGGGCGCATCGACTCCAGGGCCGCGTGCGCCAGCGACAGCGGCACCTCGACGTGGATCCGGAGATGGCGGACCTCGTCGTCGAGTGCGTCGTCCGCGAACGGCCGCACCAGCCCGTAGCCCGCGTTGTTCACGAGGACCGTGACCGGCGCTCCCCCCGTGCGCTCCCCTGCGCCGGCTCCCGCCGCCCCTGCCACCCCTGCCGCCCCTGCCGCCGCTTCGCCGCCCGGTGCGGCAGCGCGCAGGCGCGCGAGTACCCGCGCCAGGCCGCCGTCGTCGAGCAGGTCCGCAGCGATCGTCTCGACGGCCACACCCCACTGGGTGCGGAGTGTTGCCGCTGTCTCCTCGAGCGGGACGACGGCGCGTGCCACGAGCACCAGGTCGCAGCCGCGCGCGGCGAACTGGCGGGCGAACTCCGCCCCGATGCCGGAGGTCGCCCCGGTGATGAGGACCGTGTCAGTCATGGAGTCACCCTCCCTGCCACGGCGGAGTTCCGCAAGACCGCGGACGGGCATGCAACGTCCATGCGACCTCCCGGACTGTAGGTTCGGCGCTACCGGTGGAGGCGGATGCGTCTGTCCCGCCTCCACCGGTTCCAGCGTCCGGGAAGCCGGACGCACCACGAACGGACTGACGAAGAGGAAGTTCCATGAGCGGAAACAGAGCTGTTGCGTACAAGGGACCAGGGAAGGTCGAGGTCATCGACACCGACTACCCGACATTCGAACTGAAGGACGGCCCGGGTGTGAACCCGGCCAACATCGGCCGGAAACTCAATCACGGGGTGATCCTGAAGACCGTCGCCACCAACATCTGCGGGTCGGACCAGCACATGGTCCGCGGGCGCACCACGGCACCGGCCGATCTGGTGCTCGGGCACGAGATCACGGGCGAGGTCGTGGAGGTGGGGCCTGACGTCGAGTTCATCAAGGTGGGTGACATCTGCTCGGTCCCCTTCAACATCTCGTGTGGCCGATGCCGTAACTGCAAGGAGCGCAAGACCGGCATCTGCCTCAACGTGAACCCGGCCCGCCCGGGGGCCGCCTACGGCTACGTCGACATGGGCGGCTGGGTCGGCGGGCAGGCCGAGTACGTCCTCGTGCCCTACGCGGACTGGAACCTGCTGAAGTTCCCCGACCGGGACCAGGCGCTGGAGAAGATCCTCGATCTGACGATGCTGTCGGACATCTTCCCCACGGGCTACCACGGCGCGGTGACGGCGGGGGTCGGTGTCGGCTCCACCGTCTACATCGCGGGCGCCGGCCCGGTGGGCCTCGCCGCTGCTGCGTCCGCCCAGCTGCTGGGTGCGGCCGTCGTGATCGTGGGCGACCTCAACGAGGACCGGCTGGCACAGGCGCGCAGCTTCGGCTGCGAGACCGTCGACGTGTCCAAGGGCGATCCGCGTGACCAGATCGAGCAGCTGCTGGGCGTGCCGGAGGTGGACTGCGGCGTCGACGCCGTCGGGTTCGAAGCGCGCGGCCACGGCTCGGGTGCGGGCACGGAGGCGCCGGCGACGGTGCTGAACTCCCTCATGGAGGTCACCGCGGCCGGCGGCGCCCTGGGCATCCCCGGCCTGTACGTCACGGGTGATCCGGGCGGCATCGACGACGCCGCGAAGGTCGGCTCCCTGTCGCTCAGCCTCGGCACCGGCTGGGCGAAGTCGCTGTCCTTCACCACCGGCCAGTGTCCGGTGATGAAGTACAACCGCAGCCTGATGATGGCGATCCTGCACGACCGCGTGCAGATCGCCAAGGCCGTGAACGCGAAGTCGATCGCGCTCGACGACGCACCGCGCGGCTACGAGGAATTCGACGCCGGCGCGGCGACGAAGTACGTGCTGGACCCGAACGGGTACCTCGCCAAGGCCGCCTGACACCGGCCGCAGGACTCTGTCAGGGAAGGGCCCGGACCTGCCGTCCGGGCCCTTCCCGCGCCGGTCCCGGGACGTGCGGCGCCCAGTGTGGCAGACAATCCTCAAATGGGCCAGCGCTGAATCCCTGTTTTTACTCAATGTCAAGCACGACGCTGTACCGGTTTGGCAACGAATGAAATATGCCCTACGGTGGAGGCAGTTCCCCGTCCGGGGAAGCGAATAGCTGCCGATGATCGAGCAGCACTGAATGCCCGGCACCGCTCTCCACCGCTCGTTGCTCAACAGGCGGCTGCCGAACCATGACCTCTAAACCGTCAAGGTGAGCAGCGGCGCGAAGAAGTCCGGGGACGGACCTAGTGCGGGTGGCCTTTCGGAGCATCGTACCCCCATGAATACACACACATTCAGCACCAGCGCGCGTCGCGGACTTGCCGCAGTAGCACTCACCGGCCTCGGCCTCGGCGCAGCGGCCGGCGCGGCCAACGCAGCTCCCGCCAGCGACTGGGACGCACTCGCCCAGTGCGAGAGCGGCGGGAACTGGGGCATCAGCACCGGTAACGGCTTCTCCGGCGGACTGCAGTTCACCCCCTCCACCTGGGCAGCCTTCGGCGGCCAGGGCAACGCAGCAAACGCCTCCCGCGAGCAGCAGATCGCCGTCGCCGAGAACGTCCTCGCCGGTCAGGGCTGGGGCGCATGGCCCGCCTGCTCCGCGAAGCTCGGCCTGAGCAGCGGCGCCAACCCGGGCGCCGTCCCGGTCCAGGCCGCTCCGGCTCCCGTGCAGTACCAGTACCAGACGGCTCCGGCCCCCGTGCAGTACCAGGCGCCGGTCCAGGCCCCCGTGCAGTACCAGGCGCCGGTCCAGGCCCCCGTCGCCGTCGCTCCTGTCGCCGAGGCTCCCGTGGCCGTGGCTCCCGTCGCCCTGAGCGGCGAGACCTACACCATCCAGTCGGGCGACACCCTGAGCTCCATCGCGACGAAGCTCGGCGTCACGGGCGGCTGGCAGGCACTCTTCGCCGCCAACGCCGACACCGTCATCCACGCCGACCTGATCTTCACCGGTCACGTCCTGCAGCTCCCGGCCTAGTCCGGATCCTGGTTCGGCCCGCGTCGAACCGGAGCCTGACAACAGCTGAACCACGGCTGAAACACTGAGCCCCCGCCTCCCCGAGGCGGGGGCTCAGTGTTTCGACGCCCGAACCGGTACCGCTATCCGCAGGACGTGGCGTCGACGTCGATCTTCAGGTCATGCGCCACCGAGTAGTCCCGCTCGGGCGTGGAGAAGGCGACGAGGATGTTGTCGGCGCTGCCGTGGGTGACCCCTTCGGCGAGTTCGACGGTGACGATGATGTTGACGTGTGCATCGGGCGCGAACCGGTAGCCCTCGGCCGGGACCGGCGGGCCGATCGGCTCGGGCGGGGCGCTGGGTGCCGGCGCCGGGGTCGCACTGTGCCCGCCGTGGGCGCCCGCATCGGCGCCCCCGTGATTGTGCCCCTCGCGGTTGGCCGTCTGGACCATGGACGAGAGGATGTTCAGGCCCTGCGGATCGCCCAGCGCCATCTCGCCGAACGTGAAGGTCTCCAGCGTGGGGTTGTGGAGCATCACGGTGTAGCGCAGGCGGCTGTCGTCGGGCTGCACCCCGCAGAGCTCCGCCCCGTCGATCCCGACGTTCAGCGGATCGTCGCCGAGGTCGCCGAGACCGCCCGCCACGGACGCCGCCTGGTTGCCGGCCTCCGGAGCGCCCGGCGCCGCCGGCGGGGCCTGCCCGTCCGCCGTGTTGACGCCAAGGGGGTTCTCCTCGACGGCGCCGCACCCCGTCAGAGCCAGCGCACCCGCGAGCGCGAGGGCGGCCAGGGTGGTGCGCGGTGTCGAGGGCAGTGCACTCAGGAGGTTCACGATCAGCCTGTCCGTGTCAGCCGGCCGCCGGACGGCGAACCTTCGGCGCTGGTGGACGTGATTCGTCGCACGGCGCCGCCCGGCTTGGTCCGGGTCCCGGCGCACCCGGGTGCCCGGTCAGGCGAGGGGCTTGCCACCGGTCACGCCCAGCACCTCGCCGGAGACGTAGCGGGCGTCGTTCGAGGCGAGGAAGACGTACGCCCCCGCCAGTTCCGCCGGCTGCCCCATCCGGCCGAGCGGCGTGCCCTCACCGAAGGACTCCAGCTTCTCGCTCGTGGTGGTGGCTGGCTGCAGGGGCGTCCAGACGGGTCCCGGCGCGACGGCGTTCACCCGGATACCGCGCTCGCCGAGCAGTCCGGCGAGGCTGAACGTCAGGTTGTTGAGTGCGGCCTTCGTGGCCGCGTAGTCCATGAGGCTCGTGGACGGGTGGTAGCCCTGGACCGAGGTGGTGTTGATGATGGAGGCGCCCTCCTCCAGGTGGGGCAGAGCCGCCTGCGTGAGCCAGATGGTGCCGTACACGTTCGTCTCGAACGTCCGGCGCAGCTGGCCGGCGTCGATGTCCGGCAGCCCGTTCGGCTGCGCGATGTGGAACCCCGCGTTGTTCACGAGGATGTCCAGCCCGCCGAGTCCGTCGAGCACCTGCCGGATGGCCGAGGGCGCGTAGTCCTCCTCCCGCAGGTCGCCGGGGACGGCGAGCGCGGTGCGGCCCTCGGCGCGGATGAGTTCGAGGCAACTGGCGCCGTCCTCCTCCTCCTCCGGCAGGTACCCGATGGCGACGTCGGCCCCCTCACGGGCGAAGGCGAGCGCCACGGCCCTGCCGATCCCCGAATCGCCGCCCGTGATGAAGGCGCGCCGTCCGGCCAGCCGTCCGTGGCCCGTGTAGCTGTCCTCGCCGTGATCCGGCCGCGGATCCATGCGCTCGGTGAAGCCCGGGTACTCCTGCAGTTCGGTGGAGGCGTCGACGTCGGGACCGCGCGGATCCTCCTGGTCGAGGGTGCCTGAGGGGTCGTTACCCATGGTGCTCCTGCCGTCGGACGTGCCGTATGCTGCGTGAACACTAAGCCTACTGTCATTGTGTTTGGCGCGTTAGTCCTCTAGTAATGGATCTATGACAGTGATCCTGAGGTCCCTCGAGACAGCCGTGCCCGCGACAGTCATGGTGCAGCCCCAGGTCCGCGACGTGTTCGCGGCCCAGCCCGGTCTCACCCGGCTCGGCCAGCGCCTCGTCGGAGCGGCCTTCGACTCCTCCGGCATCGAGACCCGCTACACGGTCCTCGACGAACTGACGCTCGACCGGTCCTTCGACGAACCCCTCTTCTTCGACCGGAAGGAGCTGCGGATCCTGTCCCCCAGCACCAAGGTCCGCAACGAGGTGTATGCGGAGGAGGGCACCAAGCTCTTCGTCGAGGCCGCCCGGAAGGCGCTGGCCGCGGCGCCGGGCATCGAGGCGTCGGACATCACGCACGTCGTCACGGCGTCCTGCACGGGGTTCTTCGCTCCCGGCCCCGACTACAAGGTGGTGCGCGCCCTGGGGCTCGATCCCTCGGTGCAGCGCTACCACCTCGGCTTCATGGGCTGCTACGCCGCCTTCCCGGCGCTCCGCTCGGCGAAGGCGTTCTGCGATGCCGATCCGGACGCCGTCGTCCTCGTGATCGCCGCCGAGCTGTGCTCGCTGCACGTGCGCTCCTCCAACAACCCCGACACCATCGTGGGGTCGTCGCTGTTCGCCGACGGCGCCGCCGCGGCCGTGGTCTCCGCGCGGGAGATCCCCCTGACCGCTCCCGCGCTCAGCCTCGACCACTTCGAGACGGTGCTGACGCCCGTGGGTGAGGAGGCCATGGCCTGGAACATCGGCGACGAGGGCTTCGAGATGGTCCTCGGCACGTATGTACCCCACATCATCGACGACCACATCGTCGGGGCGCTCGAACCGCTGCTGGCGCGGGATGCCTCCCTGCAGGGCCTCGCCTACTCCGAGATCGAGCACTGGGCCATCCACCCGGGCGGCCGCAGCATCCTGGACAAGGTCGAGGCCAAGCTCGGGCTGACGGAGCAGCAGCTCGTGCCCGCGCGCGAGACGCTGCGCGACTACGGGAACATGAGCAGCGCGACGGTCATGTTCGTGCTCAAGAACATCCTCGACCAGCCGGCCTCCCCGGGGAACGACCGCATCTGCTCGATGGCCTTCGGCCCCGGGCTCACGGTCGAGACCGCCCTCTTCACCCGGATCGGTGCGATCCCCGCCGGTGCCCGGGCCGCCGCGCCCGGGTCAGCCGTCGAGGTCGGCGACGCCGTCCCCGCGGACCTCGAACCCATCCTCACCGAAGCGGGCGCATGAGCCGACGGGGGTTCCTCGCCGTACGGGACCTGGAGGCCATCGAGGAGATGGACCGGCCCGACTGCGATCCCGAGCGGCTGACACGCACCTATGCGCAGTTCGGCATCGTCAACGCCGCGGTGTCCGGGCTGCGCCGCACCTACACGAGCCTGCTGCGGCCCGCGTTCTCGCCGGACCGCACCAACACCCTGCTGGACATCGGCTCGGGCGGCGGCGACGTGCCGCGCGCTCTGACCCGCTGGGCGCGGCTCGACGGCCTGACCCTCGAGGTGACGGCGATCGATCCCGACGAGCGGGCCCACGACTACGCGGTCTCACGGCCCTCCCTCCCCGGGCTGTCGTTCCGCCGCGCCCTGAGTTCGGAGCTCGTGGCGCAGGGCGAGGTGTTCGACGCCGTCGTCTCCAACCATGTGCTGCACCACCTGGACCGCGCCGCGTTCACCGCCCTGCTCGACGACTCGGACCGGCTGACCCGGCGCATCGCCGTGCACAGCGACATCGCACGCCATCCCGTCGGGTACGGCCTGTTCTCGGTGGGCACACTGCCGCTGCCCGGGTCCTACATCCGCCGCGACGGCCTGACCTCCATCCGCCGCAGCTACACCCCGGCCGAGCTGAGGGCCGCGGTCGCCGACCGGCCGGGCTGGCAGGTACGCACGGCGATGCCGTTCATCAACCACCTGGTGCTCGATCGCCGGGACGGGCACGGGGGCTCCGGCCATGCATGACGTGATCGTCGTCGGCGGCGGGCCCGTCGGGCTGTACACGGCGCTGCTCCTGCGACAGGCGGGCCTCGACGCGATCGTGCTGGAGCGCCGCACCGCGCGCAGCGACCACTCGCGGGCCATCGGCATCCACCCGCCCGCCCTGCGCGCGCTCGAGGCCGGGGGGATCGCCGACGAGCTCCGCTCCCGCGGCGTGCTCATCCGCGACGGCGTGGCGCGCAGCGCCGGACGCCACGTGGGCACGGTGTCCTTCTCCACCCTGCCCGGCGGTGAGAAGTACGTCCTGGCCGTGCCGCAGGCGGTCACCGAGGAGATCCTCGAGCGCCGGCTCCAGGAGCGGTTCCCCGGCACGGTGCGGCGGGGCGTCTCGGTGCTCTCCACGCACGACGACGGCGACCATGTGCTCGCGGTGACCAGGACGCCCGGCGGGGATGCCGCGCTCGAGGCGAGGCTCCTCGTCGCCGCCGACGGTGCCCGCAGCTCCGTCCGCGACGACGCGGGCATCCGCGCTCCCCTGCGCCGCTATCCGGACTGCTACGTCATGGGCGACTTCCAGGACTCCACCGACGACGGCGACGACGCCGTCCTCTACCTCGAGACCGGCGGCATCGTCGAGTCCTTCCCCCTGCCCGGCGGCATCCGACGATGGGTGGTGCGCGTCGGCTGCCTCATGGACCGGCCGACGGCGGAGGACCTGACCCGGCTCATCCGGGACCGGACGGGCGTCGACGTCGATCCCGGCACCAACTCCATGCTGAGTGCGTTCGAGGTCCAGTCACGCCTGGCCGAACGGTTCGTCGCCGGCCGCACCGTCCTGGTGGGCGATGCAGCGCACGAGGTGTCCCCGATCGGCGGGCAGGGCATGAACCTGGGCTGGCTCGATGCCGTCCGGCTCGTCCCCATCATCACGGCATCGCTGCGGGACGGCGACGACGTCGCCGCACGGCTGGCCTCCTACGAGAGGGAGCGCCGGGCGCAGGCGGCGCTCGCCCGGCGGAAGGCGCACCTCAACATGGCCCTCGGACGCCCCCTGCCGGCGCCGCTCATGCGCCCGCGCAACGCCGTGCTGGGCGCGCTCATCCGGAACGACGCCGTGCACGGGGGCGTGGCCCGGGCCTTCACCATGCAGTGAGCCGCCTCGACGGGAGAACCTTCGTTTTAACGGCAGAACCCCCGCGGACCGGTGCCGGCCGACACTCTCGGGTGTCGGCCGGCACGGACGCAGCGGGGGTCGCTCGAGACCCGCGAGGGCCGGAGGGTCTACTTCCTGAGCAGGCCCTTCTTGACGTTCTCGGGACGCTGCATCTCGCCCTGCTTGGATCCCATCACCACGACGATGCCGCTGATGAGGGGCAGGAGCCACTGGGTGGCCTTGAGCTGCGACTGTGCCTTGGCCAGTTCGTCGCTGGCACCGGGGCGGGGCTCGGTTGCGCCCTCTCCACCCTGCTCAGCGAGCTCGCCGACCTTCTTGCCGAGAATGCCGGAGTACAGCGAGAGCGCCATGCCCGCGACCGTGACGACGGACTTCCAGACGGTGTTCGAACCGACCGAGTCCTGGGCCGCGACACGGCCCTTGTTGCCGATGATCAGCCCGATGCCGCCGATGGCGTGGACGGCGAACGCCGCGATCTGGACCGGGGTCCACTTGGCCCAGCCGAGCGCGGACAGGCGCGTGCGCTCCTTGGGGTCCTTCGCCTTGCCGGTTGCACCGTTGAGTCCGACCGCGCCCATCAGGGTACCGCCGAACCACGCTGCAGCGCCGAGGTCGTGGGCCGATCGTGCCAAAAGGTTTCCTGCCATGATGTGAGCTCCTTAGACGTGGTTCCACCTACCCCTCTACATTTATCAGCCTGCTTAGGATTAAGCTATTGCCAGCTTCAGATGGTGTGCGGATGGGATCCCGTCCGCGGAACTGCTACGAAAGGTCCGGGACGGATGGCCGAGGATACGAACGATCTCGACGAGGTATGGCCCCAGTGGAAGGACGCCGTCAACATGAGCGCCTCCGAACTGAAGAAATGGCTTGACACCGAGGAGTCACAGGCGGTGGGACAGAAGGAGTCGGGGTCGGACGAGTCCGTGGGCCATGAATCGGGTCGCCGCATCGTGGAGATCCTCGGCACGAGGCGCGACGACCTGAAGGACGACGACGTCAGGCACATGCACAAGGTGGTGGGGTACGTGCACCGGCATCTCGCCCAGCGGCCGACCAAGGAGGACATCGGGTCCTCGAAGTGGCGCTACTCGCTGATGAACTGGGGCCACGATCCCCTGAAGTAGCGGAGCCGCAGGAGACGACACAGGGCGCCCCGCCGGTGCGGGGCGCCCTGTGTGTCCTCCCGGGCTACTTCCTGGACAGCGCGCTCTCCTTGTGCGCCGCCTGCTTGCCCGACTTCGCGCTCTCCACCGTGTAGTAGGGCTCGTCCTTGGACGCCTTGAACGTCTGGTCGTCGAAGGTGAACTCCTTGTCGTGCTTCTCCACGACCTTCCCCTCCGTGGTGCCCTGCGACGTGTTCCAGGTGACCTTGTCGCCCTTGCTGAATGACATTGCGTTCCCTCCTCGAGGCAGTGGTGCTTCCGACCCTGTCATCCCGTGGAGGAAAAGGAAACCCTAGGAATCCAGGTGCGTGGGCGCGAAGAGCCGCAGGAGCGTCTCCACGACGACGACGTTGGGGCCGTCCGCGGCGAGGCTCTCGCGCAGGGCGGCGCCGACGTCCTCGGGGGCCACCCGGCGCGCCGGGACACCGAAGGATTCGGCGAGGGCCACGAAGTCGGGCCGGGCCAGCTCGGTCGCCGTCGCCTTGCCGAACGCGCCCTCCATGTACTCGCGGAGGATGCCGTAGCCGCCGTCGTCGATGATCAGCCAGGTGACGGGGATGTCGTGCTGGCGGGCCGTGGCGAGCTCGGCGATGGAGTACATCGCGGAACCGTCACCCGAGACGGCGAGCACCCGTGCGGGCAGTCCGCGCGACTCGAGGCCGATCGAGCCACCGATAGCACCGGGGAAGCCGAAGCCGAGGCCCCCGGCGCCCTGCGCGGAGTGGAACTGGCCCTCGCGCGCGTCCCAGCAGCTCCAGGCCCAGTAGGCGGAGATGGTCATGTCCCAGAACGTCTGCATATCCGCCGGGACGGCGTCGCGGATGTCCTGCATGAACGCGCGCTCCTTGGCGAGGTCCTGCGCGTCGAGCCGCGCACCCACGCGTGCCAAGGTCGTGGCGACGAGGGCGGCGGCGTCGTAGCCGGGCTCGCGGTCCCGGTCGAGCGGCTCGAGGGCCTCGTCGAGGGCCGCGAGGGCCTGGCCGGCGTCGGCGCGGATCCCCAGCGCGGGCCGGTTGGACTCGAGGACCCGCGGTTCGGCGTCGATCTGGATGATGCGGCCGCGCGGTTCGAGGGTGAAGTAGTTGGACGTCACCTCGCCCAGGGACGAGCCGACCACGAGCAGCACGTCGGCGTCCTCGAGCACCTCGGTGACGTGACGGTCCTCCACCCACGACTGCAGCGACAGCTCGTGGGTCCAGGGGAAGGCGCCGTTGCCGCCCGGCGAGCAGACCACCGGCGCGCCGAGCTTCTCGGCGATCGAGAGCAGCCACTTCTCGGCCCTGCCGCGCCGCGCGCCGCCGCCGGCGACGATCGCCGGGCGCTTCGAGTCGCGGAGCCAGGCCACGGCCTCGCGGGTGAGCTCGATCCGCGGCGGGTTGTCGAAGGGCTCGGCGAGTGCGTCCTCGACCTCGGGCACCATCACGGGATCCAGCAGCACGTTCTGCGGCACCTCGATCCACACGGGCCCCTGGGGTGAGGACACGGCCTCGGTCCAGGCGTCCTGGATGGCCGACGGGATGCCCGAGGCGTGCTGGATGAGCCGCTGGCTCTTGGTGACGTTCGCGGCCGAGGCCTTCTGGTCGTCGAGCTGGTGCAGCATGCCCTTGCGGCGCGCACCGAGGCCCTCGAGGGGGATCTGGCTCGCGACGACCACCATGGGGACACCCGTCGCGTAGGCCTCCTGCAGGCCGGCGAGGGAGGTCAGTGCGCCCGGACCCGTGGAGAGGAACAGGACGCCGACGTCGCCGGTCGCGCGCGAGAAGCCGTCGGCGGCGAACGCGGAGTTGTTCTCCACGCGCGAGGAGACGAAGCGCAGGTCGGAGCGGGACAGCGCATCGAACAGGCCGAGTGCGTGCTGCCCGGGGATGCCGAAGACCGTCGTCGCGCCGAGGGCCGAGAGCGTCTCGACCACGAGGTCGCCGCCGTTGCGCTGGCCGGTGACGGGGGCGGGGGGCGCGGATGCGGCGCCGTCGGTGATCTCCATCAGTGGTCCTCGGTCATCGGAGCGGGTGCGGGCGTGAGGGTGTCGGCCATCAGCGTCACGAGATCGTAGGCGACGTGGGAGGCCGCCACGCCGGTCATCTCGGCGTGGTCGTAGGCGGGCGCCACCTCGACGACGTCGGCGCCGAAGAGGTTCAGGCCGCGGAGCCCGCGGAGGATCTCGAGCAGTTCGCGGCTCGTGATGCCGCCGGCCTCGGGCGTGCCGGTGCCGGGCGCGTGTGCGGGGTCGAGGACGTCGATGTCCACCGAGACGTAGAGCGGCCGGTTGCCGATACGCGTGCGGAGCTTGTCGACCACCTCGTCGACGCCCTGGCGGTAGACGTCCGAGGACGTCACGATGCCGAAGCCGAAGCGGCGGTCGTCCTCGAGGTCCCGCACGCCGTAGAGCGGGCCGCGCGTGCCGACGTGGGAGATGGCCTCGGTGTCGAGGATCCCCTCCTCCACCGCGCGGCGGAAGGGCGTGCCGTGCGTGTACTCGGCGCCGAAGTAGGTGTCCCAGGTGTCCAGGTGGGCGTCGAAGTGCAGCATGGCCACGGGCGAGCCCGCCCGTTCGGCCGCCGCCCGCAGGAGGGGCAGCGCGATGGTGTGGTCGCCGCCGAGGGTGACCAGGCGCGCGCCGTCGGCGGTCAGGTCCAGCGCGTTCTGCTGCACCGTCTCGATGGCCTCGTGGATGTTGAAGGGGTTGACCGCCATGTCACCGGCGTCGGCCACCTGCACGCGCTCGAAGGGCGAGACGTCGAGGGCCGGGTTGTACGGCCGGAGGAGGCGCGAGGCCTCGCGGATGTGGTTGCCGCCGAACCGGGCGCCGGGCCGGTAGGAGACGCCGGAGTCGAAGGGGACACCGACGACGGCGACGTCGGCCCGGTCCACCTGGTCGAGGCGCGGCAGGCGCGCGAAGGTGGCCGCCCCTGCGTAGCGGGGGATGCGGGAGGAGTCGATCGGGCCCACGTGCCCGCCTCCGGTGACGCGCAGTTCTTCCACAGCTTCCATCCCGTCCGGGCTCCTCTCGCCCGTGCGGAGTTGCCCAATATGCATCAAAGGTTTTGCATAAGGCTATTGCCGCGGGGAAAGGGGGTCAACCGTCGAAGATCAGGCACGTGGACATCCCCCGCACCGCGGCGTCGTAGGCGGCTGTGACCGACGCCATCGGGTCTGCCTGTTAAGGAACCGTTAAGACGGGCCGACGGGGACCCGGCGGGACCTACGGTGATCGAGTGAGTTCCTCCGTACGCAGCCCCCGGGCCCAGGCACAGCCCCAGGTACAGCCCCAGGTACAGCGCAGCAAGCGCCTCGGGCGCTGGCTGCTCAACGAGCCGGCGCAGCCCAGCACCCACCAGCCCGAGCCGGAGCGGACCCAGCCGTGGTGGAAGGTCATGTGCCTCACGGGCGTCGACTACTTCTCGACCCTCGGCTACCAGCCCGCCATCGCCGCTGCCGCCGCCGGCGTCCTGTCCCCGCTCGCGACCCTCGTCCTCGTCGCCGTCACGCTCTTCGGCGCACTCCCGGTGTACAAGCGCGTCGCGTCGGAGAGCCCGCGCGGCGAGGGCTCGATCGCCATGCTCGAGAAGCTGCTGCCCAAGTGGCGCGGCAAGGTCTTCGTGCTGGTGCTGCTCGGCTTCGCCGCCACGAGCTTCCTCATCACCATGACCCTCTCCGCCGCCGATGCGAGCGCGCACCTGATCGAGAACCCCTTCGCCCCGGCCTGGCTGCAGGGCCAGGAGGTCCTCATCACCGTGGTGTTCCTCGGGCTGCTCTCCGGGGTCTTCCTCCGCGGCTTCCGCGAGGCCATCGGTATCGCCGTCGCACTCGTCGCCGCGTTCCTCGTGCTGAACCTGTGCGTCGTCGTCATCTCGGTGGTGCAGATCGTGCAGCAGGGCGGCCTCGTGGGGAACTGGTGGACGGCACTGACCACGCAGCACGGCAACCCGCTGATCATGCTCGGCCTGGCCGTCCTGATCTTCCCGCGCCTGGCCCTCGGTCTCTCGGGCTTCGAGACGGGCGTGGTCGTCATGCCCCAGATCGACGGCAAGCCCGGCGACACCGAGGAGGACCCGGCCGGCCGGATCGCCGGCGCCCACAAGCTCCTCACCTCGGCGGCGCTCATCATGAGCGGCTTCCTCGTCGCCTCGAGCTTCGTCACCACGCTGCTGATCCCCGCCGAGGCCTTCGAGGAGGGCGGCCCGGCCAACGGCCGCGCCCTGGCCTACCTCGCGCACCTCTACCTCGGCGACGGCTTCGGCACCGCGTACGACATCTCGACGATCGGCATCCTCTGGTTCGCCGGCGCCTCGGCGATGACCGGCCTGCTGAACCTCGTGCCGCGCTACCTGCCCCGCTACGGCATGGCCCCGGCGTGGGCGAAGGCCGTGCGACCACTCGTGCTGGTCATCACGCTCATCGCCGTCCTCGTCACCTTCTTCTTCAGGGCCGACGTCGAGGCCCAGGGCGGCGCGTACGCCACGGGTGTCCTGGCCCTCATCACGTCCGCCTCCGTGGCGGTCACGCTCTCGGCCCACCGCAAGCGCCAGCGCGGCCTGACCATCGGCTTCGGCATCGCGACGGTGGTGTTCGTCCTGACGACGGCCGTCAACATGATCGAGCGCCCCGACGGCCTGAAGATCGCCACCTGCTTCATCCTCGGCATCATCGTGATCTCGTTCGTCTCCCGCTCGCGCCGCGCGTTCGAGCTGCGGGCCACGAGCATCCGCATGGACGAGGCGGCGCTGTCCTTCGTCAGCTCGCAGGACGACGGCGACATCCTGCTGATCGCGCACGAACCCAAGCGCCTCAGTGGCTCCGCCTACCGGCACAAGCTCCAGCATGCCTGCGCCGTCTCGCACTTCCCGGGCTCAGCACGCCCGCTCTTCATCGAGGTGACGGTGGACGACTCGTCCGAGTTCGAGACCGAGCTGCGCGTGCGCGGCGTGGTGCGGCACGGCTACCGCATCCTCGAGGTCCACAGCTCCAACGTGCCGAACACCATCGCGGCCGTCATGCTGCACATCCGCGACATCACGGGGCTGATGCCCCACGTCTACTTCCGCTGGACGGAAGGCGACCCGGTGGCCAACCTGTTCAAGTTCCTCTTCACCGGCGAGGGCGAGATCGCTCCCGTCACGCGCGAGGTGCTGCGTGCGGCCGAGCCGGACGTGACGAAGCGCCCCTGGGTGCATGTGGGCTGAGCGCCTACGCGCGCGAGGCCGCCGGGACGAGCGTCCACAGCACCACGGCCTCGCGGTCGTCCGGGTTGAGCCACGTGTGGGGCTCGCGGCCGGGGAAGGTGACGGTGTCCCCGGCCTCGAGCTCGTACCGGGTGTTGGAGAAGATCAGGACGAAGCGGCCCTGGACCACGTGGAGGGTCTCCACCTCGCAGTCCACCGAGTAGAGCTCGTCCTCGCCCTTGCCGCGGGGCTCGACGACGGCCCGGATCATCTGGAGCCGGCGCTCCGAGCGGGCGGTCATGAGCCGCTCGTTGATGCCCTCCCCGCCGAGGCTGATCCGCGGAGCCTCCGCCGACCGTGTCAGGTGTGTCTCGGGCACCTGGAACAGGTCCCCGATCGAGATGGAGAGTACCTGGCACAGGGTCACGAGCGAGGCGACGGACGGCGACGTGAGGTCACGCTCCACCCTGCTGAGGAACCCCTTCGTCAGGCCGGTGGAGTCAGCCACCTGCTCGATCGTCATGCGCTGCGCCTGCCGTGCGGCACGGATCCGCGAGCCGATCGCGACCGGGATGTTGCTGGGCTCGACGGGCAGTGCCTTCATGCGTGTCCTCTCCTCCGGCACTCCGGGAAGCCCTCTCGTCCCCGGGAGGACGGCGGCCTTCGACGGTCGTGCCATGGTTGACGCGTGACCCGCGTCACGAGTAGCTTACTAGGCAACATTAGTTGCTCACAGGGCATCGACGCGGGAATCTCGACCGGAAGGCTCCTCCATGCAGGCACTCAATATAGCGATCGTGGTGGCCTATCTCGTCGCCATGCTGGGCTTCGGCTGGTGGGGCAAGTCCCGCACGCGCAACGCGAGCGACTATCTCGTGGCCGGCCGGCGTCTCGGCCCGCTGCTGTACACGGGCACCATGGCGGCCGTCGTCCTCGGCGGGGCCTCCACGGTGGGCGGCGTGGGCCTCGGCTACCAGTACGGCATCTCCGGCATGTGGCTCGTGGTGGCCATCGGCACCGGGGTGCTGCTGCTCAGCCTCCTGTTCGCCCCCACCATCCAGCGGCTCAAGATCTACACCGTCTCGCAGATGCTCACCCTGCGCTACGGGCACCGCGCCACCCGCGTGTCGGGCATCGTGATGCTCGCGTACACCCTCATGCTCTGCGCCACCTCGACCGGCGCCTACGCCACCATCTTCGTGGTGCTCTTCGGCTGGGACCGCGCGCTGTCCATCGCCGTCGGCGGCGCGATCGTGCTCGTCTACTCGACGATCGGCGGCATGTGGTCGATCACGCTGGCCGACATGGCCCAGTTCGTCATCAAGACCATCGGCGTCTTCGCTCTTATGCTGCCGTTCTCCCTCGCTGCGGCGGGCGGCTTCTCGGGGATCGCCGAACGCGCCGGGGACGAGTTCTTCAGCATCACCGGCATCGGCGCGCAGAGCATCATCACCTACTTCGTGGTCTACACGCTGGGGCTCCTCATCGGCCAGGACATCTGGCAGCGCGTCTTCACCTCGCGCACCCCGGAAATCGCACGCTGGGGCGGCTCCGCCGCAGGCATCTACTGCATCCTCTACGGGGTCGCGGGTGCGGTCATCGGCATGAGCGCCAGCGTGATCCTGCCTGCCATCGAGTCGCGCGACGACGTCTACGCCGACGTCGCCCTGAACGTCCTGCCCATCGGCATCGGCGGGCTCGTGCTCGCCGCGGCCGTCGCGGCCATGATGTCCACCGCCTCCGGCGCACTGATCGCCGCGGCCACCGTGGCGAGGACCGACGTCGTGCCGTTCGTGGCCGGCTGGTTCGGCAGGGGTGGCACGGGCGGCGAGGGCAGTACCGAGCGCGCGGCCTCTGAGCACGACGTCGCCTCCAGCCGCTGGTGGGTCCTCGGCCTGGGGCTCGTGACGATCGCCCTCGCCGTGATCGTGCAGGACGTCGTGGCGGCCCTCACCATCGCCTACGACATCCTCGTGGGCGGACTCCTCGTGGCGATCCTCGGCGGCCTCGTCTGGCGCCGCGGCAACGGTGTGGGCGCCGGCGCGTCGATGGCCGCGGGCACCCTCGTGACGCTCGGCGTCATGACCTACCTGGAGATCACCGCCGAGGTTCGGTACGACGGCATCTACTCCAACTACCCCATCTACTGGGGACTCGCGGTGTCAGCGATCGTGTACTGCGCGGTGTCCCTCGCCACGCGACCGACGGACCCGGAGGTCATGGCGTCCTGGGACCGGCGGGTCGCCGGCGAGGTGCCCGACGACGTCCCGGTCGACGCGGCGCGCTGACCCGTCCGATCTGCAGAAGGGGCTCCCGGCCGATGCCGGGAGCCCCTTCTGTCCATCCGTGCCCGAGGGCGTCCGGACCGTCAGCTTCCTGCCGGCGAGGATCCTCCGTGACGTCCCGTGGTGCGGGACGGCCGGGCGGTGTCGGACGGGCGGGCGTCATCGAGGGCGCGTGAGCCCTCGAACCGGTCGGTGCCGTCGGGGTCGTCGCCGTCGTCGTGCCCTTCGACCCTGCGCTCCTGCGTCCCGGGCCTCTCGTGTGCCTCCTCGACGGCGATCGCCGCCTCCGCCTTCTTCTGGGCGTGCTCCTCCTTCGGAGTGGAGCTGAGGCCGTGGCCCGTCTCGTCGAGGGCCGTCAGCGTCTCGGCCTCCGCGACCTCCCGCTCCGTGATCTCGTCGTCCTTCTCCTGGTTCCAGGCCTTGATGGCGGCCCAGCCGACTGCGGCGACGGGCACGGAGAGGATCGCACCGATGATCCCGGCCAGGATGGTGCCGGCGGTCAGGGCGAGCAGGATGACGAGGGCGTGCACCTGCAGCGTGCGGCCCATGACCACGGGCTGCAGGAAGTTGCCCTCGAGCTGGTTCACCACGATGACCACGACGATGACCATGAGGGCCACGAACGGACCGTTGGCCACGAGGGCGATCAGGGCCGCGAGCACACCGGCGAGGGTCGCGCCGACCAGCGGGATGAAGGCACCGATGAAAACGATCGCCGCGAGCGGGAGGGCGAGAGGGACACCGAGGATCACAAGTGCGATCCCGATGAACACGGAGTCGACGAGTGCGACGATCGCCGTGCCGCGCACGTAGCCGCCGAGCACGGCCATGCTGCTGTAGCCGACGCGGCGGGCCTTGACCAGGCGCTTGCCCTTGAAGGCGCGCAGCATGAAGGCCCAGATCTTCTCGCCGTCCTTGAGGAAGAAGAACAGGATGACCACCATGAGCAGGGCCCCGGCGATGAAGTTGCCGGCCGCGCTGAGGCCCGAGATGGCACCGGCACCGGCGGTGCTGCTCGTGGCGAAATCGACGGCCGCGTCTCGCGCCTGCTGGATCTGCGCGTCGTCGATCGGGATGGGACCGTTCTGCGCGAAGGCGTAGAGCTGGTCGAAGCCCTCGGTCGCACTGGAGACGAGCTCGCCGGCCTGTCCCATCACGGCGAACACGATGCCCGTGATGAGCCCGCCGAACACCAGCAGGAGCAGCAGGAAGGACACGCCGGTGGCGAGGGACGGACCCCAGCCCTTCCGCCGCAGCCAGTTGACGAACGGCCCGATCGCGGCGGCCAGGATGAGCGCGAGCAGCATCGGGATCACCACGAGCCGCACCTGGATCAGCGCGTACACCGCCACCACGGCCAGCACCAGGATCATCAGGACCTGCACCGAGCGGATGCTGGCGTGACCGAGGCTGTCACGCCACGGGCCCTTCGGGGCGGATGTACCCGCCCGCATGTCTACGGGTTGAGTCATCGACTGTCACCTTCTCCTTCGGCACGAGGGCCATCGTTGAGTATCTGTGTGCGCACCTCGCGGCGCAGGACCTTGCCGATCAGCGATCGGGGGAGGTCCTCCGCCTGCACGATGGTGCGCGGGACCTTGTAGGCGGCGAGCAGGCCGCGGCAGTGCGAGCGCAGGGCCTCCTCGTCGAGGCGTGCGCCGGGTGCGAGGACGACGACGGCCGCCACGTCCTCGCCGCCGCCGGCGCGTGGGAGGCCGACGACGGCCGCATCGGCGACGTCCGCGTGCGCCTTCAGGGCGTCCTCCACCTCGGAGGGCGCCACGTTGAAGCCGCCCGTGATGATGAGCTCCTTGATGCGGTCCACGATCGTGAGGAAGCCGTCCCCGTCGATGCTGACGATGTCGCCGGTGCGGAACCAGCCGCCGTCGAGCAGGGCCGCGCGGGTCTCGTCGGGGCGCCGCCAGTAGCCCTGGAACACCTGGGGTCCGCGGACGAGCAGTTCCCCCGCCTCCCCCGGTGCCCGGGCACGGGCAGGGTCCTCGGGGTCGACGATCCGGACGTCGGTGCCGGGGAAGGGCACCCCGACGGTCCCGGGGCGCCGTGTGGGGCCGATCGGGTTGCCCGCGGCGACGGGCGAGGTCTCGGTCAGGCCATAGCCCTCGATGAGGTAGCCGCCCGTGGCCGCCTCCCAGGTCTTCACGGTGGACTGCGGCAGGTTCATGGCGCCGGAGATCGCGAAGCGGATGCTGCGCAGGTCGACCCCGCGCTCGGCAGCTCCGGCCGCGAGCCGCTCGTAGATGGGCGGGACGGCGGGCAGGAAGGTGGGCGGGCTCTTCCTCGCGGCGTCGAGGACCAGGTCGACGTCGAACCTGGGGAACAGCACGAGCTTCGCCCCGATGCTCATGGCGAAGGTCAGGCAGAGGGTCAGGCCGTAGGCATGGAACATGGGCAGCACGGCGTAGACCGTCTCCCGTCCGGCCTCGAGGCCGGGCACCCAGGCCCGGCCCTGCGCCGCGTTGGCGAGCAGGTTCCGGTGCGTGAGGACCGCGCCCTTGGGCACGCCGGTGGTGCCGCTGGTGTACTGGAGCACCGCGGTGTCCTCCGCCGCGGGGCGCGGATGCCTGGGCGACAGCGGACCGTGACGCAGCAGGTCCCGCCACCGTACGAGCTTCCGCAGGCCGGTGAGCTTCTCCGTCGTCGTGAGCGCGTTCCTCGCCTCCCGGGCCCGGCGCACGGGCAGGGCCAGGGCGAGGCGGCGCGAGGCGGGCATGGCGCTGACGAGGTCGACCGACACCACGGTGGTGACGGCGATGTCCGCGGGCAGGCGCTGGATGCGGGGCACCACGCGGTCCCAGACGATCGCCACGGTGGCCCCGTGGTCCTCGAACTGGTGCCGCAGCTCGCGGTCGGTGTACAGGGGGTTGTGCTCGACGACGATCGCGCCGAGCCGCAGGACGGCGTAGAACGCGATGATGTGCTGCGGGCAGTTCGGCAGCACGAGGGCCACGCGGTCACCCGGGCCCACCCCGAGGGAGGCGAGGCCCGCGGCGGCCCGGGCCACGGCTTCCCCCAACTCCCGGTATGTGGTCGGGGCGCCGAAGAATTCGAGGGCCGGTGCCGTCCGGTACTCCCGCACCGAGGCGTCGAGCAGGTCCGGGAGGGTGCCGTCGGGTACGTCGAAGACGCGCGGCACGTCCGGTGCGTAGCGTGCGACCCACGGTCGGGCTGCCAAATCCATAAGCCTGCTTTCTGTTATCCGTTCGAGGATATCGCGGGTGGCCGGGCCACGGTACCCGCACTCCGTCCATCCTCGCCTGCCCGGGCCGGGGCGCGTGGTCGGGTAGACTGGTGGGTCGAAGGGGAGTAGCTCCACGTCGTCAGGACGTGCGGCCTGTCGACATACTGGCACCGATGGTGCCCGGCAATCCACCGGTCCACCCGGCGAGCGAGACCTTCGGCCGAACCGACGCACCTGCGTCCACCGGCCGGAGCCCCCGCTTCGGTGCCGGATGCGCAGGCGCACGACACCCACCGGAGCACCCGTGACACCCCCCGAACAGTCCCCCTCCCGCGACGACATCCGCCGGTGGCGCCAGTACCTCGCCGACGAGCGTGCGGAGGCCGCCACCTACCGGGACCTCGCCCGACGCCGGACCGGCGAGGAGCGGGAGATCCTCCTCGGCCTCGCCGACGCCGAACGCCGCCACGAGGCGCACTGGCTGGCCCTTCTCGGCGACGACGTCGGACGCCCCCAGCGCCCCTCCTTCCGCAACCGGCTCCTCGGCCTGCTCGCGCGGCGCTTCGGGTCCGTCTTCATCCTGGCCCTCGCGCAGCGCGCCGAAGGCCGCTCCCCCTACGGGACGGATCCCTCCGCAACGAGCGCCATGGTGGCCGACGAGCAGATCCACGAGGAGGTGGTGCGGGGCCTCGCCACCCGTGGCCGCAACCGGCTCTCCGGCAACTTCAGGGCCGCCGTCTTCGGGGCGAACGACGGCCTCGTCAGCAATCTCGCGCTCGTCATGGGTATCGGTGCCACAGGCGTCTCCACCTCGTTCATCCTGTTCAGCGGCCTGGCCGGGCTGCTCGCGGGCGCCCTGTCCATGGGCGCCGGCGAGTACGTCTCGGTCCGCTCGCAGCGCGAGCTGCTCTCGGCGACACGCCCCACGCAGATCACCCTCACCGCGGCCAAGGAACTGGACATCGACGCCAACGAGCTGGTGCTCGTCTACCGGGCGCGCGGCATGACGCCGGCGGCGGCGGAGCACCGGGCGGCGGAGCGGCTCGGCCTGTACAGCTGTGACTGCGATCCGAGCTTCTCCCTGCAGCCCGAGGAGGACGAGGACGTCGACCAGCACGAGGCGGTCGGGACCGGCCTCGGCGCCGCCGCCTCCAGCTTCTGCTTCTTCGCCTCGGGCGCCATCATCCCGGTGCTGCCGTATCTCGTCGGCCTCGGCGGCCTGACCGCCGTCGTCGTGGCCTGCGTACTCGTGGGGCTGGCCCTGATGGCCACCGGCGCCGTGGTCGCCCTGCTCTCCGGCGCGTCACCGCTGCGCCTCGCGCTGCGGCAGCTCGCCATCGGACTCGGTGCCGCCGGCGTGACCTACCTGCTCGGCCTGCTCTTCGGCACCTCGGTGGCCTGACCAGGAAGCTTCCGCGTGCGCCCTGCGCGAACGTGTCTCCCCCCGGCCACCCGTGCGGTGCTGCAATGGTCCCTATGGACGAGCAGGAGGCTCTCGACGCGTACTCGGCGGCGGTCGTACGGATCGCCGAGTCCACCCTGCCGTCGGTGGCGGCGGTGTCGGTGCAGACCGCGCGCGGCACCGGGGCAGGCAGTGCGTCGGTCATCTCGACCAGCGGGCACCTGCTGACGAGCGCCCACGTGGTCGCCGGCGCACAGCGCACCGAGGTCGCGTTCGGCGACGGATCCGTCCTCCGGGCGCGCGTCGTGGGCAGCGATCCGCTGTCGGACCTCGCCGTCCTCGAGGCCGACGGCAGCACCCCGCCGCCCGTGCCCTGGAGGGACGCCGCGAAGCTGCGCGTCGGACAGCTCGTGGTCGCGCTCGGCAACCCGCTGGGCATGGCAGGCAGCGTCACCGCGGGGATCGTGTCCGCGCTCGGCCGGTCGCTGCCCACACTCTCCGGGCGCGTGGTGGACGAGGTCATCCAGACCGACGCGAGCCTGAACCCGGGCAACAGCGGAGGCGTGCTCGCCGACAGTGCCGGGCGCATGGTCGGCGTCAACACCGCCGTCGCCGGCATCGGACTCGGCCTGGCCGTACCGATCAATGCGACCACCCGGGAGATCATCGACGCGCTCATCACCCGTGGCCGGGTCCGGCGCGCATGGCTGGGGGTGGTCGGGGCCCAGATCGGCCTCAGCCCCGAACTCGCGGCCCGCGTGGGATCGCGCACCGGGATGCAGGTGGCCTCCGTCGTCGCGGGCAGCCCTGCCGCAGGCGCCGGGGCACGCGCCGGCGATATCGTCATCTCCCTGGATCATCTCCCCGTCCGCAGCGCGACGGGGATCCAGCGGCTGATGGTCGAGACGGCGATCGGACGCCGGATGGAGATGACGGTCTGGCGCAATGGGGCCCTAGTGGACATCGTCGTCCAGCCCGAGGAACTGCGCGTCCCCTGAGGGCGGCGATCCCCCCAGGGGTGCCGGTCAGGTACAGCTAGGCGGCGTCGCGCTGCTGCAGGACGTGGTCCTCGAGCTTGCCGAGTGTCGCCTCGATGCTCGCGGGGTGCCTGCGGGTGAAGCCGGTCAGCCGGAAGACGAACCTCCACGGCACGGCGCGGCCGTCCCATTCCTCCCGCACCAGGGTCGCGTCGCCGTGGGGTTCGAGCGTGTAGCGCCAGACGTGGGCCGAGAAGTGCCGCCAGGCGATGCGGCGGCCCTCCTCGAACTCGACCACCCGGTTCAGGATCCTGTAGGGCGCGCCCATCCTCATGTCCATCCCGAATCTCGCGCCCAGCGACAGTCGCGCCGGACCGCCGGGCTGCTCGCCGCGCACGGTCCCGGACCCGTCGATCACGCTGTGGAGGGCCGGGGTCGCGAGGACCTCGAAGATCTGTCCGGCGGGCGCATGGATGATCCGTTCGCGCGCGATGAGGTAGGGGTCCGTGCCGGGCGTCGTCGTCATGTGCCCATTCTGCCCGGTCGTCGCACCCGGGTCCGACGACCGGGCCCTTCCGTGCGGGAGGGCCCGGCCCAGCGGGTCAGGGCTTGAGCAGCACCTTGATGGCCCGGCGCTCGTCCATGGCCCGGTACGCCTCGGCGGCGTCCTCGAGGGGCATCTCGACGTCGAACACGCGCCCGGGGTTGATCGTCCCGTCGAGGACGTCCTTCAGCAGTTCGGGGATGTAGGTGTGGGCGGGAGCCATGCCGCCGCCCACCGTGATGTTCTTCGCGAACAGGACGCCGATGGGCAGTTCCGGTCCGCCTGCCGGCACACCCACGAAGCCGAGGTGGCCGCCGGGCCGCGTGCTGCGCAGCGCCTGGTCCATGGACTCCTTGGTGCCCACGCACTCGAGCACCGAGTCGGCGAGCACTCCCCCGAGCAGGTCACGCACCTTCGCCACGCCCTCGTCGCCACGCTCGGCCACGATGTCGGTCGCCCCGAACTCACGGGCGAGCGCCTGGCGGTCCTCGTGGCGTGACATCGCGATGATGCGTGCAGCGCCGAGGCGCTTGGCCGCGAGGACGCCGCAGAGGCCCACGGCCCCGTCACCGACCACCACCACGGTGCTGCCCGGGCCCACGTTCGCCGACACGGCGGCGTGATGTCCGGTGGACATGACGTCGGAGAGGGTCAGGAGGCTGGCCGTCAGGGCGGCGTCGGGCTCCGAGACACCCTCGACCTTGCGCAGCGTGCCGTCGGCCTGCGGGACGCGCACGGCTTCGCCCTGGCCGCCCTGCAGGAAGTCGCCGTGCTCGTCGGTGCTGCCCCAGCCGGCGAGATGGTCGCACGCGACCGTCACGCCGTTGAGGCACTGCGGGCACTTCCCGCAGCTGTCCACGAAGGGCGCGATCACGAAGTCGCCGACCGCGAGGTCCGCCACGTCGTCGCCGACGGACTCCACCACACCGACGAACTCGTGGCCGATCGCCTTGGGCTCCTTGGTGGGCCGGACCCCCCGGTAGGGCCAGAGGTCCGAGCCGCAGACACACGAGGCCGTCACGCGGACGACGGCGTCGGTGGGACGGATGATGGTCGGGTAGTCGCGGTCCTCGACGCGGATATCGCCCGGTCCGTGGATGATGGTGGCGCGCATGTGATCTCCTGGAAGTTGCCTGACGCAAGTAAAGGTTCCCCTGCCGCCACTGTACAAGCAGCGCGGCGGCGGCCCTACCGCCGGGGTGTCCCCGTGGCGGACTTGAACTCCTGCTCGAGTTCCTCGAGGCTCCGCCCGCGGGTTTCGGGGATGTAGCGGCGGGCGAAGACGATCGCCGCGATCCCGAGGACCACGAACACGAAGAACGTGCTCGAGATCCCGATGGCCTCCATGAGGATCGGGAAGCTGAGGCTCACGGCGAAGTTGACCATCCACAGGACGAACACGGCGGCGCCCATGCCGAGGCCGCGCAGGCGCATGGGGAAGATCTCCGACAGCATCAGCCAGGTCACGGGCGAGATGGCGCCCTGCTGGAAGGCGAGGAACGTCACCGTCAGGGACAGGACGAGGAAGCCCCGCACCGTGCCTTCGGGGACCAGCAGCGAGACGATCCCGATGGTGAGCAGGGCCGACGTCGTCCCCATCTGGCCCACCAGCAGCATGGGCCGGCGCCCCACCTTGCCCAGCAACCAGATCCCCACGAAGGTGGCACCCACCGAGATGACCCCGTTCGCGATGTTCGCCGTCAGCGCCGCCTGCGTCCCGAAGCCCGCGACGACGAGGATCTGCGTGCCGTAGTACATGATCGAGTTCACGCCGGTGATCTGCTGGATGACGGCGAGGCCGAGGCCCACCACCACGATCCGGCGGAGCCACGGCACGCGCAGGTCGCGGAAGCCCGCCTCGTCGCGTTCGCGGTCCTCGATGGCCATCGACCTGACCTCCTCGTACTCCTGCCGTGCCACGGCCGGGGGACGGAGCCGCTGCAGCACGCCCAGGGCGCCACCGAAGGCGCCCTGACCGGCCAGCCAGCGGGGACTCTCCGGCACGAAGTGCATCCCGATCCACAGGCCGATGGCCGGGAGGGTCGCCAGGACGAGCATCCAGCGCCAGATGCCGTGGCTGTCACCGAACACGTTCCCGAGGAAGGCACTGGTACTGAAGGCGAGCAGCTGTCCGGTCACGATCATCAGTTCGTTGCGCGTCACCACCTGTCCGCGCCGTCCGGCGGGTGACAGCTCCGCGAGGAAGATCGGCACCATCACGGACGCGCCGCCCACGGCGAGCCCCAGGACGAGCCGCGACACCACCATGACGGTGACATCCGGGGCGAGGGCGGTGCCGAGGGTCCCGACCAGGAAGACGATCGCGAGCACGATGATCATCTTCTTCCGCCCGTAGGCATCGGCCAGCCTGCCGCCGGCGAGGGCCCCGAACGCCGCTCCGAACACCAGCGAGCTCGCCACGAGCCCCTCCGTGAAGGCCGTGAGCCGCAGGTCGTCCACCATGAACGGCAGGGCCCCGTTGATCACCCCGGTGTCGAAGCCGAAGAGCAGACCGCCCAGCGTGGCCACCCAGGTGGCGCGCCGCAGGTACCTGCGCTGCGTGGCGCCGTCGGCGCCTGCCGCCGTGCCGTGCCTCGTCGTACTGCTCATCGTCCGCTCATCTCCTGCTGCTCCTCCGACTCCGCCGCGCCGCCGCCGCCGCCCGTGCCATCATCCGGCGCCACTGTTCCGCTTCGAGCGGCGCACTCCTCACGCTACGTCCCCCGCGGGCACTCTCGCGGGGCGGCGGCGGCCCGACGCGGGTTGACACGGCAGGACCATCCGCGCCTGCAGGGTCCCCGCAAACAGAACAGCCTCCCCCGCGCGAGCGGAGGAGGCTGTTGCCGAGGAACCAGGATCAGAGCGTGGCGTAGACCTCGCGGAGCAGCGTCGCGGTCTCGGACGGCGTCTTGCCGACCTTGACGCCCGCGGCCTCGAGGGCCTCCTTCTTGGCCTGTGCGGTCCCGGCGGATCCGGAGACGATGGCACCGGCGTGGCCCATGGTCTTCCCCTCGGGGGCCGTGAAGCCCGCCACGTAGCCGACGACCGGCTTGGTGACGTTCGCCTTGATGAACTCGGCGGCACGCTCTTCGGCGTCTCCGCCGATCTCGCCGATCATCACGATGGCCTTGGTCTCGGGGTCCGCTTCGAACGCCGCGAGGGCGTCGATGTGGGTGGTGCCGATGACCGGGTCGCCGCCGATGCCGATCGCGGTGGAGAAACCGAGGTCGCGGAGCTCGTACATCATCTGGTACGTCAGGGTGCCGGACTTGGACACGAGGCCCACGCCGCCCTTGCCGGTGATGTTCGCCGGCGTGATGCCGACGAGCGCTTCACCGGGCGTGATGATGCCGGGGCAGTTCGGGCCGATGATGCGCGTGATCTGCTTCCCGTCGGCGTCGACCTTCGACTGGGCGAGGGCCCAGAAGGCGGCCGAGTCCTGCACGGGCACGCCTTCGGTGATGACGACGACGAGGCCGATGCCGGCCTCGATGGCCTCCACGACGGCGTCCTTGGTGAAGGCCGGCGGGACGAAGACGATCGACACGTCGGCGCCGGTCTCCTTGATGGCTTCCTCGACGGTGCCGTACACGGGCAGCGTGACGTCGCCGTGGGTGACGGTGGTGCCGGCCTTGCGGGCGTTGACGCCGCCGACCACCTGGGTGCCGGCCTTCAGCATGAGGGCGGTGTGCTTGGTGCCCTCACCGCCCGTGATGCCCTGGACGATGACCTTGGAGTCCTTGGTGAGGTAGATAGACATGGGGGTTCTCTTACTTTCCGTAGGCCAGCGCGGCAGCCTTGTCGGCGCCTTCGTCCATGGTGTCGGCGAGGGTGACCAGCGGGTGGTTCGCCTCGGCGAGGATGCGGCGGCCCTCTTCGACGTTGTTGCCGTCGAGGCGCACCACGAGGGGCTTGTTGGCCTCGTCGCCGAGGATCTCGAGTGCCTTCACGATCCCGTTGGCGACGGCGTCGCACGCGGTGATGCCGCCGAAGACGTTCACGAAGACGCTCTTGACCTGGCTGTCGCCGAGGATGACGTCGAGGCCGGCGGCCATGACCTCGGCGGACGCTCCACCGCCGATGTCGAGGAAGTTGGCGGGCAGCACGCCGCCGTGGGCCTCGCCGGCGTAGGCGACGACGTCGAGGGTGGACATGACCAGACCGGCGCCGTTGCCGATGATGCCCACCTGGCCGTCGAGCTTGACGTAGTTGAGGTCGTGCTCCTTGGCCTTGGCCTCGAGCGGATCGGCGGCGTCCTTGTCCTCGAGCGCGGCGTGCTCGGAGTGCCGGAAGCCGGCGTTCTCGTCGATGGTGACCTTGCCGTCGAGAGCGAGGATGTCGCCGCTTCCGGTCTTCACCAGCGGGTTGACCTCCACGAGCGTGGCGTCCTCCTTCACGAAGACGTCCCAGAGCTTGAGGATGGTGTTGATGACGCCACTGCGGAGTTCGGGGGCGAAGCCTGCGGCGTCGACGATCTCCTCGGCCTTGGCCTGGTCGATCCCGGTGCCGGGGTCGACGGCGATGCGCGCGAGCGCTTCGGGGCGTTCGACGGCGAGCTGTTCGATCTCCATGCCGCCCTCCACCGAGCACATGGCCAGGTAGTTGCGGTTGGAGCGGTCGAGCAGGACGGAGAAGTAGTACTCCTCGGCGATGTCCGCGCCCTGCGCGATCATGACCGTGTGGACCGTGTGTCCCTTGATGTCCATCCCGAGGATGTCCGAGGCGTAGGAGAAGGCCTCGTCGGGGGTCTTGGCCACCTTGACGCCGCCGGCCTTGCCGCGGCCGCCGACCTTGACCTGGGCCTTGACGACGACGACGCCGCCGATCTTCTCGGCCGCTGCTTTAGCTTCTTCCGGGGTGTGCGCCACGATACCGGCGAGCACGGGAACTCCGTGTGCCTCGAAAAGATCGCGCGCCTGATATTCGAACAGGTCCACTGAGTTGAAGTCCTTCTACGTCGAAGCAGGTGTACAAGAGGGAACTGTAGCCTCTCGGGCCCGAGGCCCTCCCCAGAGTACCGGTTTAGTGAGTAAGGCCACAGTTCTATCTTTTGTAGAAACCGGCCTGCCGTTCGTTGGGGATTTTCACCCGAATTCCGTCACCGTCGCGCGGTCGGCGACGAATCCCCTGCCGCTCGCGATGTTGCCGCAGATCATGCCGTCCCGGCCGAGACCGCAGCGGAATCCGCGTAGTTCCACGGCCTGTCCCCGCTCGAGGAGAGGGAGCTTCGCGAGGGGGCCGTCCTCTGCGGCGGTGCCGGCGGTGAACTCGGCCTCCATCGGGGTCAGGCCGATCCTGCAGCCCCCGTGGGCGAAGGAGTCGGCCGTCAGCATGAGGGTGCCGCCCTTGAAGCCGAGGTTCGTCCCGTTGCAGTCGTCGGTGACCTCGGCGGGCGCCGGGTAGGCCGCCAGTTCGCAGTAGGCGGCGTCGACCTCGAGCTCGTTGTCGTCCTTCTCCCCTCCGGCCATGAGCGGGTCCACGGGATTGGCGAAGACACGGCCCTGCTTGGTGCTGATGGCGCAGTAGGCGCTCCGGTCCGCCGCCAGCACGGCGATGGCGGGGGCGTCCTCGGGGAGGCCGAGGTCCTCGGGTGCCAGGACCTCCATCGCGGCGAGCTCCTCCGCCGGAGGGAGGTCCGCCGGAGCCGCCACCGGCCCCGCTGCAGGCAGTTGCACGCAGCCCGCCAGGAGCAGGGCGGCCGCGGCGGTCGCGCCGGCCCGGACGGCACGCCCTCGAATGACCCCGAGGCGGATGGTCCCGCGTGTACCGGTCTTCCCCATGATCGGACCCTCCCCCACTGCGGCCGGGGGCTCAGGCCACCTTGGTGAGCGGCGCGTAGCGCAGCAGCAGCCGCTTCTCCCCGACGTCGAACCGGACCTTGGCGACCGTCTTGTCGCCGGCGCCCTCGACGGACAGTACCGTGCCGTTGCCGAAACTCGCGTGATTGACCTTGTCCCCGGCCGTGACCGAGACGACTTCCTTCTGGGGCTGCACACGCCCCACCGCCTTGGACGGTGAGGTGGTACCGCCGTCGAAGCCCCCGCCGCTCGCGCCCCAGTAGGAGCCGCTGAACCGCGGACCACTGATACTGCCGCCCGTGGTCCACGCGGGCTTCGCGGCGCCCTCGCGCTTCCACAGGATGAGCTCCTCCGGGATCTCGCTGACGAACTGGCTCTCGGGGTTGTACTGGCTCTGCCCCCACATGCTGCGCACCTCGGAACGGGTGACGTAGAGGCGCTGCCGCGCGCGCGTCAGCCCCACGTAGGCCAGCCGCCGTTCCTCGGCGAGCTCCTTGGGGTCGGTGGCGGAGCGCTGGTGCGGGAAGATGCCCTGCTCCATGCCCGTCAGGAACACCACGGGGAACTCGAGGCCCTTGGCGGTGTGGAGGGTCATGAGCGTGACGACGCCCTGGCGCCGGGCCTCCTCGACCGCACGCTGCACGTCGGCGGCGGACCCCTCGGGGGCGTCGGGGATCTGGTCGGCGTCGGCCACGAGGGACACCTGCTCCAGGAAGTCCCCCAGTGTGCCCTCGGGGTTGTCGCGCTCGAACTCGCGGACGACGGCGACGAGCTCCGCGAGGTTCTCCACGCGGGACTCGTCCTGCGGGTCGTTGCTGGTCCGCAGCTGCTCGAGGTACCCGGTCTGCTCCAGCACCGCCTCGACGGCGGCGGACGCGCCGGAGCCGCTGGCCACCTCCGCGAGGTCGTCGATCAGCTTGACGAACCCGGCCACGGCGTTGACCGAGCGCGTGGCCATGCCCGGTGCCTCGTCCGCCCGGCGCAGGGCCTCCATGAAGCTGACCCGCTCGCGCTCGCTCAGGGCCGCGATGGCGTACTCGGCGCGGTCGCCGATCCCGCGCTTGGGTTCGTTGAGGATGCGGCGGAGATTCACGACGTCGTCCTGGTTCACGAGGACCCGCAGGTACGCCAGGGCGTCCTTGATCTCCTTGCGCTCGTAGAACCGCGTGCCGCCCACCACCTTGTAGGGCAGGCCGACGCGCAGCAGGATCTCCTCGATGGACCGTGACTGCGCGTTGGTGCGGTAGAAGATGGCGACGTCGCCGGGACGGATGCCGTCCTCGTCCTGCAGCCGGTCGATCTCCTCCGCGATGAAGCGGGCCTCCTCGTGCTCGTTCTCGCCGACGTACCCGATGATCTTCTCGCCGCTGCCCTCGGCGGTCCACAGCCGCTTCTCCGGCCGGTTCGGGTTGCGGGAGATCACGGCGTTGGCGGCGCTGAGGATGTTCTGGGTCGAGCGGTAGTTCTGCTCGAGCAGGATGGTGCGGGCACTCGGGTAGTCGTTCTCGAACTCGACGATGTTCCGGACGTCGGCGCCGCGGAAGGCGTAGATGGACTGGTCCGAATCGCCGACGACCGTGAGCTCGGCCGGGTCGTCGGAGGATTCGCCCGGGACGCCGACGATCTCCCGGACCAGGGCGTACTGGGCGTGGTTGGTGTCCTGGTACTCGTCGACGAGGACGTGCCGGAAGCGGCGCCGGTAGTAGTCGGCCACGCCGGGGAAGGCACGGAACATGAACACCGTCTGCGCGATCAGGTCGTCGAAGTCCATCGCGTTGGCCTGGCGCATGCGCTGCGCGTAGCCCGAGTAGACCTCGGCGACGGCCTGCTCGAAGGGATCGGAGGGGTCCACGTCGGAGGCGAAGGCCTCCTCGTCGATCAGCTCGTTCTTGAGCGCGGAGATCTTGTGCTGGATGGCCTTCGGGGCGAACTTCTTGGGGTCGAGGTCCAGTCCCTTGGCCACGAGCGTGATGAGGCGCAGCGTGTCGGCGGAGTCGTAGATGGAGAAGTTGGAGTTGAGGCCCACGGAAGCTGCCTCCCGGCGCAGGATCCGCACGCAGGAGGAGTGGAACGTCGAGATCCACATGCGCTTGGCAACGTCACCGATCAGCCCCTCGATGCGCTCGCGCATCTCGGCGGCGGCCTTGTTGGTGAACGTGATGGCGAGGATCTGCCCCGGGTGGGAGCGGCCGGTGGCGAGCAGGTACGCGATGCGATGGCTCAGCACGCGGGTCTTGCCGGAGCCGGCTCCCGCGACGATCAGCAGCGGCGACCCGCCGTGCTTGACTGCTTCCTCCTGCTGGGGGTTCAGCCCCACCAGGAGTTCCTGCGCGCGGTGCTCGTCGACGCCGACACGCGACGGCACGTGCTCGGTGGCGGGGTCCGCGGGCTCCGCCGTCCCCGCCATCGCCGCCTCGCGTGCTCGCTTCTTCTCGGCGGGCGTGGGCGGGGAGACGTAGGGATCGAAGAGCATGTCCATGGTGCATCAAGTCTAGGCCGTGCCCCCGACACTCGCCCTTCCGGGGACGGGTGGGGCACTTCCACCCATACTGGAGGAGTGGGAAAGACAAGGGCTCAGATAGCACGCAAGCACGCGACGGGCGCGACACCCGTCCCATCCCCCCTGCCTGCCGCGCCCGCGCGGAACAGGCAGGGCAACGGGACGCTCGTGATCGTCCCCGCCGCCATCGCGTCCCTGCTCCTCTTCTGGTACTTCCACCTGCTCACCCTCGGCCAGATGACGCAGCTCTCGGGCGGCCTCACCATGCCGGACATGATGATCGGCGGCTACGACACCGCGTACGTGCAGCGCCTGCACGGGGAGATGGACGACGACGCCCGCGGCCAGCTGAGCTACCTCCACCGCACGGCGGGCACGCTCTTCCCCCTGATCTTCGCGTTCGCCTGGCTCCTGCTGGTCCAGCTCAACGCGGGCCGCCGCCGGCTGCGCTGGCTCCTGTGGAGCCCGGTGATCCTGTTCGTCGTCGTCGACCTGTGGGAGAACATCGCGATCGACACCGCGCTGGCGCAGGCGGCCGCCGCTCCGGGTGCCGTGCTGCTCGCATCGACGCTGACGGTGCTGCGGTGGGTGCTGCTCGCCCTGAGCCTGCTGGCGGGCGCGGCGGCAGTCTTCCTGCCCGCGCATCTCCGGGGTGTCGGTGGGGCGGGGAAACCGCGCGGCGAGCGGGTAAGCTAGGACCGCCGGATCGGTGGATTCCACCGATCCCGGCCTCTGTAGCTCAGTAGGATAGAGCGTCCCTCTCCTAAAGGGAAGGTCGTCGGTTCGATTCCGGCCAGGGGCACAGGCACGCTCGAGGGGGAGGATGGGCAGGACTGCCCATCCTCCCCCTCGTCGCGTCCGGGTAGGTTGGACCGCATGGGGAATGACGGAGGGGCGCCGGCGCGGCTCGTGAGGATCTCGCCTTCGGCCTGGCAGGTGGCGCAGGCCCTGGGCGTGCGGGCCGGGAGCGGCGGCGGTGATGCGCCGGGTGATCGCCACGGCTCCGACAGCGCCGCCCGGCATGAGCTGTCCGTCGCAGGGATGGCCGCCGGGGACGGGCTGACGGACACCTGGAAGCAGGCCCTCGCCGTGGTGGCACAGCCGGACGTCGTCGTCCGCCTCACCGCGACCTACAACGGCATCTCCGGGCAGAGCACCCTCAGCATCGCCGGAGCGCGTATCGTCTGCGTGCACCGGCGCCGCGCGTTCGACTCGACGCTCGACGGCGGCATCCGGCTCACGGCCGAGGAACCGGCGGTCGAGGTCAACCTCTTCTCCACGGACGATTTCTGGGACGGCGTGCGGCGCGTCCTCCCGCCCCTCCCCCAGCTCCGCGCCGGCGCAGCGGACGCCACCTCGGTCCTCGGTGCGGGACCCGGGGTCGACGACGCGGAGGCGCGCGACGTCGCCCTGCACCACACCTCCCAGGTCACGGCCGAACTGGCCTCGACCGGCGGCGGGACGCCCACCGTCTGGGCGGGGATGTGGGCCCTGCACGATGATCAGCTGTACTCCATCAGGACCCGGCGCGTGGACGGACGACCGGTCACCGTCGTCGTCCCCGTGCAGGCCGGGCACATCGCCCGGGAACTCGGGTTCGCGCTCGTCGGATCACTTGCTGCAGCCGCGGCTCGAGGAGGTGCGGCATGACGGGCCTGATCGGCATGGACCCCGGGCAGGTCCGGGACCTCGCCCGCCTGCTCGACGTGTCCTCGCGCTCGCTCGACGACATGGCGTCCCTCGTCGGGACCGCGATCCGGGGAACGTCCTGGGGCGGGGCCGACGCCGAGCAGTTCCGCCACGCCTGGTTCGGTCGGCACGCACCGGTCCTGCGCCAGGTCGGGATCGCCCTCCACGAGACGTCGCGCACGGCCCTGGCCGACGCCGACCAGCAGGAGGACGCAAGCGCCCTGACCACCGCCGGAGCCGGCCGGTCCGGGATCCCTTCCGTCGACGAGGACCCGGGCAATCCATTCTCGGATCTGTGGGGCGACGCCGTCGACGGCGTGGACAGCGCGATCGACACGATCGGCGACGGCGTCACGCGGATCGGTGACTGGGCCGGGGACGGCCTCGACTGGGGCGTCGACCGGCTGACCGACACTGGCGAGTTCATCATCGCCGGTGGGATGGAGGTTCCGGAAGAGATCGCCGGCTCCCTGCCCGACGTCACCGAGGATCTGCTGCACTTCGGAGGGCTCTTCCTGGGGACCGAGCCACCCTCGGTCACGGAGGTCGTGGCCGGGGGCGCGCTTCTCGCGGGAAGCGCCGGAAACCTCGCCTACCGGGTCGGCACCGTCGGTAAGGCCGATCCGCACATCCTCGACGACGGCGAAGCGGAGGTCGGCGACGCGATCCCGCTTCCGGACGCTTCACGGGGAGTAGCGGTCGACGGGAAGGACGATGATTTCGCGCCGGTCGTGATGCCGAGCTCTCTGTCAGCTATCGCTAACAGCACTGTTAGAGCGTACGGCGACGCGGACGTCGACGGCGCAGAGAATGGCGCCGTGCGGATCACGACGGTGAACGGCCCTGACGGTCCCTCGTTCATCGTCTCGATCCCGGGTACGCAGACCTGGGCGCCGACCGGCGACATCCCCGCCGATCTGACGGGCAACCTCGAGGTCGCGTCCGGCCAGTCGTCGACGGCCTCCGAAGCGGTCCGTCTGGCGATGATGGAGGCAGGCATCCCGTCCGGTGCGCCCGTCCTGCTGTCCGGTCACTCGCAGGGCGGCATGATCGCCATGGAACTGGCCGGGGACCCGGCGTTCCGTGACCAGTTCGCCGTCACCAACGTCCTGACCTTCGGCTCGCCCGTCGACATCACCGCCGTACCCGGGGACATCGACATCGTCGCCTTCCAGCACGCCTCCGATGTGGTGCCCCGCCTCGACCTCGGCGGGCTGAGCGTGGACAAGACCTTTCATGAGAGACCGAACAATGCGGACGTCATCACCCTGCCCAATCCGGACGGGACCCCCTGGTACGACGCGATGGGCAACCACGATCCCGACAGATACGTCACGTCCATCTCGGCGGCGGAGTCGGCCGGTGGCCCCGCCGACTCCTACGGGGACCAGTCCTTCGGGCGGTTCCTCTCATCCGACCCGTCCGACGTCTCGGGCGTCGTCGTTCCTGTAAGGAGGAGTCATTGATGAAGCAGAGGCTGAAGCGCGGTCGGACAGCGATGGTGGTCGCACTGGCAATCCTGCTGCTCCCTGCCTGCTCCAACACGCCGGAGGCGGACACCGAGGCGTGGGCATCAGCACTCGAGGAGGTACCCGGGGTGATGACCGCGGACGTGGAGTTCGGCAGCTACGGTCCGGGGAATCACGCGGATGTCATTGTCAGGACCGACACCGACGACTCCGCGGAGCTCGAGAAGATCCTCCGCGAATCCGTCACCGCCTTCGTCGAGGTGACGGCCGACATGGACACGTTCGCCCTCGACTACTCGGTCCGGACCGCGGACGGAACACGCGCCCTCTACCCGGAGGCCATCGGGTGGAACACCAGCCCCATCACGTTCCTGCGCGAGGACGTCGCCGCCGCATCGGGCGACTGATGGCCCGCTTGCCCACCATCACGGTCACCGCCGTGCCCAGGGACATCGAGGTCGTCGCGGGCGTCGTCGTTCCCATCAGCCGAAGGAATTCATGATGCAGGGCACACAGCGCTTCCGGACCACCGCCGTTCTCGCACTGGCGCTGCTGCTCCCCGCGTGCTCCTCCGGAGCGAAGGCGGACCCCGAGGGATGGGCCGCGGCACTGGAGGAGGTACCGGGGGTCACGTCCGCAGAGGCGGACTTCGGCAAATACGGTGCCGGGTATCAGTCGGATGTAGTCGTCAGGACCGACACCAATGACTACGCCGAGCTCGAGAAGATCCTCCGCGAGTCCGTCACCGTCTTCGTCGACGTCACGGCCGACATGGACACGTTCTCCGTCCACTTCAAGGTCGGGAACGCGGACGGTACGGGTGTGCTCTACCCGGAGAGCATCGGGTGGAACAGCGGCACGATCGGGTTCCTGCGCGAGGACGTCGCCGAGGCCGATGGCTGACCTTCCGGTCATCACGGTCACCGCCCTGTGCCTGCTGGACGACCGCGGGCGCCTGCTCCTGGTGCGCAAGCGCGGGACGACGCTCTTCATGCAGCCGGGCGGCAAGCCGGAGCCGGATGAGACGCCGGCAGAGACCGGCGTGCGCGAGCTGGCCGAGGAGCTGGGTCTCGCGGCGAGGGTGCAGGACCTCACCCTGCTCGGCACCTGGGAAGGGCCGGCCGCCAACGAGTCCCACACCCATCTGGTGGCCACCGTCTTCCTGTGCCCGCTGACCGGCGAGCCGCATCCTGCGGCCGAGATCGAGGAGGTCGACTGGCTCGACCTCGGGGACGCGACGGCGCGCCGGGACCTCGCCCCGCTGCTGACCGACTTCGTGGTCCCCGCCCTCCTGACGATGCGGGAGGCGCGGGAGGGGCGGGCCTAGACCTCGCTCAGGGCCTCGGGTTCCTCGTCCACCGCCACGTTCTTCCGCACCGCGAACTGGGTACGGTGCAGTTCTTCGTAGCGGCCACCGAGGGCCAGCAGCTCGTCGTGCGAGCCGCGTTCCACGATCCGGCCGTCCTCGACCACGAGGATCATGTCCGCGCTGCGGATCGTGGACAGGCGGTGGGCGATGACCATGGCGGTGCGTCCCTCGAGTGCTTCGCTGAGTGCTGCCTGCACGGCCGCCTCCGACGTCGAGTCGAGCGCCGCCGTCGCCTCGTCGAGGATGACGACGCGCGGGTGGGCGAGCAGCAGCCGCGCGATGGTCATGCGCTGCCGCTCTCCGCCGGAGAGCCGGTAGCCGCGCTCACCGACCATCGTGTCCAGCTGGTCGGGCAGCGACCGGACGAGCGGTTCCAGCCGAGCCCGCCGGACGGCGTCCCACACCTCGTCCTCGGTGGCCTCCGGTCGTGCGAGCCGGAGATTGGCGAGGATCGTCTCGTGGAACAGGTGGCCGTCCTGCGTCACCATGCCGAGCGTCTCCCGCATCGACGCGAAGGTCACGTCGCGCACATCGGTCCCCGACAGCCGCACCGCACCGCTGTCGACGTCGTACAGGCGTGCCAGGAGCTGCGCGATGGTCGACTTGCCGGCACCCGAGGTGCCCACGAGGGCGACCGTCTGCCCGGCCTCGATCCGGAAGGACACCCCGTGCAGCACCTCCTCGCCGCCGCGCGTGTCGAGCGTGGAGACCTCCTCGAGGGACGCGAGCGAGACCTTGTCCGCGGACGGGTAGGCGAAGCGGACGTCGTCGAACTCCACCGCGACCGGGCCCGCGGGCACGGTGCCGGCGTCGGGCTTCTCCTGGATGAGGGGCTGGAGGTCGAGCACCTCGAAGACGCGCTCGAAGCTGACGATGGCGCTCATGATCTCCACGCGCGCGTTCGCGAGGCTCGTCAGGGGCGCGTAGAGGCGCGTGAGCAGCAGCGCGAGGGTGACCACCTCACCCGTGTCGAGCTGGCCGGCGAGCGCCAGGAAGCCGCCCAGCCCGTAGACCAGGGCCAGGGCCAGGGCGGAGACGAGCATGAGGGCCGTGAAGAACACGAACTGCAGCATCGCCGTCCGCACACCGATGTCCCGGACCCGCGCGGCGCGGACGCGGAACTCCTCGGACTCCTCGTCCGGCCGGCCGAAGAGCTTCACCAGGGTGGCTCCGGGGGCGGAGAAACGCTCGGTCATCTGCGTGCTCATGGCCGAGTTGTGGTCCGCCGCCTCGCGGCGCAGGGCGGCCAGGCGGCTGCCCATGCGGCGGGCGGGCACGAGGAAGACGGGCAGCATGACGACGGCGAGCACCGTGACCAGCCAGGACGTGCTCAGCATCACCGCGAGCGTGAGGATCAGGGCCACGAGATTGGTGACCACCCCGGAGAGCGTGCCGCTGAAGGCCTGCTGCGCGCCGATGACGTCGTTGTTGAGGCGGCTCACCAGGGCGCCGGTCCGGGTGCGGGTGAAGAAGGCGATCGGCATCTTCTGCACGTGGTTGAACACGGCGGTGCGGAGATCCAGGATCACGCCCTCGCCGATGCGCGCCGAGTACCAGCGCGTCACGAGGGACACCGCGGCGTCCGCCACCGCCACGAGTGCGATGACGACGGCGAGCCAGATGACCGTGCTCGTCTCGCCGTCGGCGACGATGACGTCGACCACCTGGCCGGCGAGCACCGGCGTCGCGACCGCGAGGAACGCGCCCACCACGGACAGCAGGATGAACAGCACGAGCTTCGACCGGTAGGGCACGGCGAACGTGAGGATCCGGCGGACCGATTCCCGGGAGAAGCCGTGCTTCGCGTCCTTCGCGGTCGAGATCCTGTACAGCGAGCTCCAGGCCGCGCCTTCCATGCTCATTGCGATTCCTTCCGGGGATGCCAGTCCCACCGTGGGATTGCCGGTGTCTGGACCCGTGGCGCAACACTTCGGAACAATAAGTGGATGCTCCGGTGTTGACGCCAGTAGTGTTCGACTCCGGTCCCGGCCGGGGCGGAGGTACGTAGGGTTCAAGCCGTTCCCGGCGTCTTCTATTTCCCCGCCTGCCGTGTCCGCCCATGCAACCGAAGGAAGCCCCCATGAAGTATCGCCTGTCCGTCCTCGGAACCGCCGCAGCCCTCACCCTCGCGCTCGCCGGCTGCTCGTCGTCGTCCCCGGCCGGTGACGGCGGATCGTCGGAATCGGCGGCGTCGTCGTCGCTGCAGGAGATCCAGGATTCCGGTGTGCTGACCGTGGGCACCGAGGGCACCTACCAGCCCTTCAGCTTCCACGAGGGCGGCAGCGGGGAGCTCACCGGGTACGACGTCGAGGTCATCACCGCCGTCGCGGAGAAGATGGGCGTCGAGGCCGAGTTCGAGGAGACGCAGTGGGACGCGATCTTCGCGGGCCTCGAGGCCGGCCGGTTCGACGTCATCGCCAACCAGGTCTCCATCACCGACGAGCGCAAGGCCACGTACGACTTCTCCGAGCCATACACCGTCAGCTCGGGCGTGATCGTCACGACGGCCGACAACACCGAGATCACCTCGTTCGAGGACCTCTCCGGCAAGACGACGGCGCAGTCCCTGACCAGCAACTGGTACGAGCTCGCCACGGAGAGCGGCGCGAACGTGGAGCCTGTCGAGGGCTGGGCGCAGTCCGTCACGCTCCTCGAGCAGGGCCGCGTGGACGCCACCATCAACGACGAGCTCACCTACCTCGACTACCAGAAGACCAACAACAACGAGGGCATCAAGATCGCGGCCACCACGGAGGAGCAGTCCCAGAGCGCCGTCGCGGTCCGCAAGGGCAGCACCGAGCTCGTGGACGCCATCGACACGGCCCTCGCCGAGCTGCGCGCCGACGGCACGCTCGCGGAGATCTCCGAGAAGTACTTCGGCACCGACGTCAGCGAGTGATGCCGGCGTGGAGGTACCCGACGGGCCGCGGAGGGTCTGACTGATGGACTGGGAACTGCTGCGCACCTCCTTCTGGCCCATGCTCTCCGGGGGCCTGACGGGCACCATCCCGCTCTCGCTCGCCTCGTTCGTGATCGGCCTGGCGCTGGCACTCGTCATCGCGCTCATGCGGATCAGCGGCAAGGCGGTGCTCTCCGGGATCGCCCGCTTCTACGTCTCGGTCATCCGGGGTACCCCCCTGCTGGTCCAGCTGTTCGTCATCTTCTACGGCCTGCCGTCCATCGGCCTGACCATCGATCCGTGGCCGAGCGCGATCATCGCGTTCTCGCTCAACGTCGCTGGCTATGCCGCGGAGATCCTGCGCGCCGCGATCCTCTCCGTGCCGAAGGGCCAGTGGGAGGCGGGCCACACCATCGGCATGTCCCGTGCGCTCACCCTGCGCCGCGTCATCCTGCCGCAGGCCGCCCGCGTCTCGGTGCCGCCGCTCTCCAACACCTTCATCAGCCTGGTCAAGGACACATCCCTGGCGTCGCTGATCCTCGTGACGGAGCTGTTCCGCGAGGCCCAGCAGATCGCCGCGTTCTCGCAGCAGTTCATGCTGCTCTACGTCGAGGCCGCCGCCATCTACTGGGTGTTCTGCCTCGTCCTGTCCAGCGGCCAGTCCGCACTCGAGAAGAGGTTGGACCGCTATGTCGCCCACTGAGCCCCTCCTGACCGTCACCGGCCTGCAGAAGTCGTTCGGCGACACCCGGGTGCTGAAATCCATCGACCTGCGTATCGGCAGCGGTCAGGTGGTCGCGCTCGTCGGCCCGTCCGGCTCCGGCAAGACCACGGTGCTGCGGTGCCTCAACGGCCTCGAGACGCCCGACGGCGGGACCGTCGCCTTCAGCGGCGGGCCGTCCGTGGAGTTCGGCGGCAAGGTCACCAGGAAGGAGGCGCTGTCGCTGCGGGACCGCAGCGCCATGGTCTTCCAGAACTACAACCTCTTCCCCCACATGACGGTCCTGGAGAACATCATCGAGGGTCCCGTCCGGGTGCGGAAGCGGCCCCGCAAGGACGCCGTCGCGGACGCCGAGCGGCTCCTCGGGCGGGTGGGCCTCGCCGCGAAGCGGGACGACTACCCGTTCAACCTCTCCGGCGGCCAGCAGCAGCGCGTCGGGATCGTCCGTGCGCTGGCGCTCCAGCCGGATCTGCTGCTGTTCGACGAGCCGACGTCGGCCCTCGACCCCGAACTCGTCGGGGAGGTGCTCACCGTGATCAAGGAACTCGCCGAGGAGCAGTGGACCATGGTGATCGTGACGCACGAGCTGGCGTTCGCCCGCGAGGTCGCCGACGAGGTCGTCTTCATGGACGGCGGCGTCGTCGTGGAGCACGGCCACCCCGACCAGGTGCTGCGCAATCCGCGCGAGGAACGGACGCGCAGGTTCGTCCAGCGCCTGCTCAACCCGTTCTAGGGCCCTCAGGCCACGATGCGGTCGGGGTGCGAGTAGCAGTTCAGTGTGGTGCCGCGGCTGAAGCCCACGAGCGTGAGTCCGGCGTCGTCGGCGAGGTCCGCCGCGAGCGAGGAGGGCGCGCTGACGGCCGCCAGCACGGGGATGCCGGCGAGCTGCGCCTTCTGGACGAGTTCGAAGGAGGCACGGCCCGAGACCTGCAGGACGGTCCCGCGCAGCGGCAGCATCCCCTCGCGCAGCGCCCAGCCCACCACCTTGTCGACGGCGTTGTGCCGACCCACGTCCTCCCGCAGGCACAGGAGCTCGCCCTCGGCGGTGAACAGACCCGCGGCGTGGACGCCTCCCGTGCGGTCGAACAGCTTCTGGCTCCCGCGTAGCCGGTCGGGCAGGGACGCGAGGATCCCGAGGTCCACGGGCGCGGTGTCCTCGTGCAGGTCGAACCGCGAGGACTTCCGCACCGCGTCGATGGACGCGGTGCCGCAGATGCCGCACGAGCTCGACGTGTACACGTGGCGTTCCATCGCCGTGTCCGGCAGTTCGACGCCGGGCCGGAGCTGGGCCTCCACCACGTTGAAGGTCTGCTGGCCGTTGTCGTCCACGCCCGCGCAGTACCGCAGGCTCGGCAGCTGGCCGGGCTCCCAGACCACGCCCTCCGAGACGAGGAACCCGGCCACGAGGTCGAAGTCGTCGCCCGGGGTGCGCATGGTCACGGTGAAGGCGCTCCCGCCGAGACGGATCTCGAGCGGCTCCTCCCCCGCCAGCACGTCCTCACGGCGCCCCGTCTGCGCCCCCACGCGGAACTTGGTGATGCGGCGTCGCTGGGTGACCCGGTTCATGGTGCGCTCCTTGCATCGGTCCGTGCCTCGGTCCTAGAACGAGGTTAGTCGACCCCGGGCGGTCGTCCGGTCCGCCGGCGTCGCCGCGGGGAGGTGGACAGGGGCCTCAGATCCCGGGGGCGGGCCAGGGCAGGGACAGGGCGGGGACGTCGTCGCCCGCCGCGCAGCCCTCGGGCGGGACCACCAGGACGCCGTCCGCGGCGGCGAGGCCGCGCAGCATGCCCGAGCGCTGGTGGGTGCTCGGTACCGCCCGGCCGGCCTCCAGCCGGTAGGGCACGAGGCGGCTCCTGCCGGGCAGCGGTTCGAAGGCGTCCGCGCTCGCCACCGTCCGGGGCTCGTCGAGCGCGGCTCCGCGCAGTCCGGCGAGCAGCGGTGCGGCGACGGTGAGCATGGCCATCATGGCGGCCAGCGGATTGCCGGGGAGCCCCACGAGGAAGCGTCCGTCGGGCAGGCGCGCCAGCAGGGTCGGGTGCCCGGGCCGCATGGCGATGCCGTCGATGATCATCTCCGCGCCGAGTTCCGTGAGCGCGCGGCGGATGTGGTCCGCGGAGGAGCTGCCGGTGCCGCCGGTCGTGATCAGCACGTCGCCAGAGGCGCGCGCCAGCGAGAACTCGTCGGTCGGCTCCGCGCTGATGGCCGCCACGACGTCGTCGAGATCGTCCTTCGCGCGGCCCGCGACGTCGACATGGCCGCCCAGCATCGCCACGAACCCGGGCAGCTGGGGGCCGAAGGTGTCCCGCACCTGGCCGGGGTGCGGCAGGCCGTGCTCGATCACCTCGTCGCCCGTCATGAGCAGCGACACGCGCGGTGCCCTGAGGACGGCGAGCGTGTCGTGCCCGCACACCGCGGCCAGGGCGATCTGTGCAGGGTTCAGCACGACTCCCGCGGGGATGGCCTCGGAGCCCTCCTCGGCCTCCTCCCCTGCCGGCCGTACGTGCTCGTGCAGCGAGGGCTCGTCGGGTCGTGCGGACCCGTTCCGTTCGAGCGTGCCGCCGCGGACGGCGCCGTGCTCGGTGCGGAGGATGCCGTGGGCGTTCTGCGGCACCACTCCTCCGGTGAGGATGAACGTCGCCTCGCCGGGTGCGAGCGACACCCCGCCGGAATCGGCGTGCGGTGAGGGCCTGCCCCGCAGGTGCTCCTCCGGCTCCGCGTGGCTGACCAGCGTCCAGGGCGGCTCGCCGCTGACCGCCCAGCCGTCCATCGCGGACGACGCGTAGTGCGGGATGGCCTGCAGTGCATGGACCGGTTCGGCGAGGGTCTGCCCGAGGGCGTCGGCGAGGGTGACGGTCTGGAACGGCAGGGGGCGGCCTGCGGTGTGCGCGAGCGTGCGGGCGGTCGCCCAGTCGACGCCGCGTCCTGCGGCTGCCTCGCTCATGCGGTGCCTCGCTCCGCAGCGGCCTGCGCGCAGAGGGCATCGGCCACCGCCGTCGCGGACCGCATGGCCACCTGCTCGTCGGCCTGCCCGCTGCCGACGGCGAGCCCGGCGGCGTAGCCGACCACGAACGTGGTGAGGGGTGCCGCAGGCCGGACCACGCCGTGGGCGGCCCGTCCGGCCAGACCGAGGACGGCGTCGATGTCGACGTCGGTCCCTTCGATCTCGAAGGCGGCGAGCAGCTTCTCGGTCCACTCGTGCAGCAGTTTCTCGCGGTCGTCCATGGGCCCTCCGGGTGGTGTCAGGGGACGTCGACACCCAGCGCTCGTGCGTCCTGCCAGGTGTCGACGTCGTGCGTCGTGCCCGGCGGAACCGGGATGTATCTGGTGCTCACACTAGCAAGGAGGCTTCGCATCGAGAGGTTGTCGGCGGACCCGCGGGCCAGCACGGCATCGACGGCGGCGGCGAGGTCGTCGGTGCGGTACAGCGCCGCCAGCGGCTGGTCGCGGCCGCCGTCGACCGCCACCAGCGAGGTGTCGCCGCCCTCGGCAGCCTCGGCGAGGAGGAGTGCGAGCAGCTCACCGACGCGGGGCATGTCGCAGGCCACGACGGCGCACCACGGCGCCGCGGGCCGCGTCGCGGCGCGGTCGGACGAGGCGCGGAACGCGGCGACGACGGCGGCGGCCGGCCCGGCGAAGGCAGGTTCCTCCCGGACGAACGACGCTCGGCGCGTCGCGGGGCGGTCGTCGGGCACGGGCCCCACGACGGTCAGGTGCAGGGCCGAGGCGAGAGCGGTGCAGGTGCGCTCGAGCAGGGTCTCGCCGTCGAGCACCAGGCCGGCCTTCGGGACGCCGCCGAGGCGGGTGGAACGGCCCCCGGCCAGGACGACGGCGTCGAACGGCGGCGCGCCCGGGGTCACGCGGCGTTCTCCGCGAGGAACTCGCTCCACTGCGGTGCCGGTTTCTCGAGTTCTCGGATCTGCCACTGCGGCCCGCGGGGCGGACGTGGGACCACCCTCAGCTTCCAGCCGAGGCTGCTGAGCGTCTTGTCGCCCTTGGCGTTGTTGCACGTGAGGCAGCACGCCACGAGGTTCTCCCAGGTGTCGGCGCCGCCCTTGGAGCGCGGCTGCACGTGATCGATGGTCGAGGCGGTCTTCCCGCAGTAGGCGCATAGGTGGTTGTCGCGGCGCAGGACCCCGCGTCGCGTGGCGGTCACGTCGTGCCGGTACGGGACCTTCACGTACCGGTTGAGGAGGATCACCGACGGCCGGCCCAGCACTTCCGTCGGTCCGACGACCGGATCGTCGTCCTCGGCGACGACGCTGGCCTTGCCCGTGAGCACAAGCACCAGTGCCCGGCGGAAGGTGACCACCGCCAGTGGTTCATACCCTGCATTCAGAACAAGAGTGCGCATGAACAAAGCCTCGATGCTGACCTGTTCCCGCAACCGGTTGCCATCCCGGGGTTCGGGAGACGTGCTTCGGATTGACACTGCAAGGGTAAGCAAAACACACGCAGGCGGCTAATCGTCGGCATTCCGCGGCGCGCATGTGGCGCACAGCCGGATCTGCTACCCGCTCATGCCGGGAATGCACGGGAGGACCGGCACATGGTGCCGGTCCTCCCGTGATCGTCTCCGTCGGCCGGTCAGCCGCCGACGCGGATGTACACGCCGCCCGAGCCGAGCTCGGCGGGGGCGATGACCGTGGAGTTGCCGTTGAACCCACCGTGGACGGCCTGGCCGCCGCCGATGTACACGGCGATGTGGGCCATGCCCATGCCGCCGTCGGCGTAGTAGATGAGGTCACCGGGGATGGCCTCGCCGGCGCTGACCGTGCGTCCCAGGGAGAGGTATCCTGCCGGCCAGCCGTGGAAGTTGATGCCCGCGGCGGCCAGCGAGTTGCTGGCCAGGCGGGTGCAGTCCTGGGTGACGCCCAGCTGGCCCTTGGCCGCTGCGGCGATCGTCGCGGCGACGCCCGACGACGCGGCGGGAGCCGCGGGGGCTGCCGGTGCCGGGGCCGGGGCGACCGGAGCAGCGGCTGCTGCCGGTGCGGCGACGGGTGCCGGTGCGGCGACGGGAGCTGCGGCCTGGACGGCCACGGGGACCTCGACGGCGGCGACGGGAGCCGGGGCGACGGGCGCTGCGGCCACCGGGGCCTCGACGACCGGCGCTGCGGCGACGGGCTCCTGGGGGGCGACGACGGGCTTCGCGTTGACCTTGACCGCGGTCCTGTTGAAGGAGACGACGGGCTCGGCGGGCGCGACGACGGCGGTGCGGGCCGAGGCGAGGGAGATGCTGGACGCGGCGACGTCGCGCTGGGGCTGGACGTCGGCTGCGTTGGCGGCGACGCCGCTGGAGAGGACGAGGCCCGAAGCGGCGACGATGACGGCGGCCTGGCGGCCCATCCCGGTCGCGTTCGAGGTGACTGCTCTGGCGAGCTCCGAGAAGCCGGCGGCGGACCGCGCTTCTGCTCTGTGGCGTGCGGGCATGACGGATGAAGGCATGGGGGATAACTCCGGGTGTGGGTTTCTAGCGGACGCGGACGAAGCTGGCGCCGGGCAGGTCGGACAGGGAGTGGAGGCCGGTGTTCATACCGTTCAGGCCGCCACTGATGACCTGGCCGTTGCCGACGTAGATGGCCACGTGGCCGCCGGTGATGACGAGATCACCGGGCGCAGGGCTCCCGACGACGTCGCCGAACTGGAAGAACTGGCCCGGGGCGAGATCGCCCACGGACTTGCCGACCGAGCGCAGTGCCTTCTCGACCATGGCGGTGCAGTCCTGGGCCACGCCGATCTGGGCGTACGCCGAGCCGACCAGGCCGGCAGCGACGCCGGAGGACGGGGCGGGGGCAGGAGCGGGCTGGGGAGCCGCGGGGGCCGGTGCGACGGCGGCGGGCGCTGCGGCAGGTGCCACGGGAGCCGGCGCTGCGACGGGAGCGGCGACGACAGGTGCTGCCGCCGGGGCGGGTGCGGCCGGCGCTGCGACCGGGGCGGGAGCGACGGCGACGGGTGCTGCGACCGGGGCCGGCGCGGCGGGTGCCTGCTCCTCGACGACGGGCGCAGGTGCCTCGACGACGGGTTCGGGGGCGGCGGTGACCTCGACGGCCACGCGGTCGAAGGAGACCGTGGCGGTGGCGGGGACGGTGACCTCGGCCGAGACGACCCGGCTCACGGTCAACGCCGTGGAGGAGGTTACTTCACGCTCTGCGGGGGTGGCGCCGTGGGCCGGGAGGCCGGCTGTGAGGACGAGGCCCGAGGCGGCGACGATGACGGCTGCCTGGCGGCCGACCGATCCGGCGTTCGAGGTGACTGCAGTGGACAGGTTCGTCAGCGCGCTGACGTTCCGGGCCGCACGGTGGCGGCCCAGTGAAGAGCTATTGGACACGTTGGATTGCCTCTCCCAACGCCTGCGAGGTGAGCTGTCGGATTCGGATGGGAGTCACCCGGCCACTGCGTGAAGCAGCGACTTAACCCCAAGGATTTCGGTTACGAAACCCAGAAATTGGTTCCCCCGCCTCTGCCATGCGATGGTGCGGACGGACCTCGAGCAATGGCAGAGCTAGGCGATTTGCAGGAGGGTGCCGGATCTAGAGCGAATTTGGCACGAGATGAAAGCTACAACAAAAACACCCGTTTGTCACGTTACGATCACGGAATGGTGTGTTCTTGGTGACGACGCCGACTCCAGGGACCGCCTGTGCACCGGCGTGGTGGCGCTTCGGGACCCGGCGGATCCGCCGGCCGGCGCCGCCTGACGGCGACCCCAGGCGGCGACCCCGGCGCCCTCAGGCAGCGACGGAGACGAACACGTGCGAGGCGACCTCGGGCGGCAGTTCCAGGGCGCCCTCGACCCCCGGCACACGGACGGACACGTAGTCGCCCACGGATTCGAGCGTGAGCTGCGCTCCGGGGCGGAGGCCGCCCTCGTCGAGCTGCGTGAGCAGTTCAGGATCCACCTGGATCGGCTCGGCGAGGCGCACCAGGGTGACCTGATTCCCGGGCGCATACGTGCCCATGGCGGACAGCAGGGTCACCACGCCGTCGGTGAACCGCTCGGACTCGACCCCACCGATGGCCGCGAGGCCGGGGATCGGGTTGCCGTACGGCGATTCGGAGGGCTTGCCGAGGAGTTCGTAGAGCCGCCGCTCCACCCGCTCGCTCATCACGTGCTCCCAGCGGCAGGCCTCGTCGTGGACGTAGGCCCAGTCGAGGCCGATGACATCGCTGAGCAGCCGCTCCGCCAGACGGTGCTTCCTCATGACACCCGTGGCCCTGTGGCGGCCCAGTTCGGTGAGCTCGAGGTGCCGGTCACCGGAGACGACCACCAGACCGTCACGCTCCATGCGGCCGATGGTCTGCGAGACGGTCGGGCCCGAGTGGCGGAGGCGTTCGGCGATGCGCGCGCGGAGGGCGACGATGTTCTCTTCCTCGAGTTCAAGGATGGTCCGCAGGTACATCTCGGTGGTGTCGATGAGGTCCGTCATGCGGTTCAGCTCCTTGGTGCGGTGCGGGTGCGCGGCTGGAATGCCTCACGCCGGTGAGGCAGGCCAAAGCCGCCACGGACTGCTCCGCCCCACGCCTCCCAAGGTTAACCCATGGCGCATTGGCCCCGGCAATCGGGCGGAACGCCGTCGGGGCGGCTTCCCGCGGCCGGTTAACAAATGGAGGGCCCGGGACCGCTGGGGCAGAATGAGGCCGTACCTGCCGCCCAACAGCTGGAGCATCGCATGAGTGACTCGCCCCGCATCCCCGACCACCTCCTGCCCTCGGACGGCCGTTTCGGCGCGGGCCCGTCGAAGGTCAGGAGCGGCCAGGTGGACGCCCTCGTGGCGGCGGGTCGGTCCCTGCTCGGGACCTCGCACCGGCAGGCCCCTGTCCGGGACCTCGTCGGCCGGGTGCGGTCGGGTCTCAGCACGTTCTTCGGCGCCCCCGACGGGTACGAGGTGGTCCTCGGCGTCGGCGGATCCACCGCATTCTGGGACGTCGCCACGTTCGGGCTCGTCGAGCGGAAGGCGCAGCACCTGTCCTTCGGCGAGTTCGGCTCGAAGTTCGCCTCCGCGACCGGCAGGGCGCCGTTCCTGGACGCGTCCTCCGTCATCACGTCGGAACCCGGCACGCGGCCGGACCCTGTCGCGGAGGCCGGCGTGGACACCTACGCCTGGCCGCAGAACGAGACGTCCACCGGTGTCGCCGCTCCGGTCCGGAGGATCGACGGCGCCGACGACGGTGCACTCGTGGTCGTCGACGCCACGTCGGCCGCCGGCGGCCTCGACGTGGACGTGGCGCAGGCCGATGTCTACTACTTCGCGCCGCAGAAGAACTTCGCGTCCGACGGCGGCCTGTGGCTGGGACTCTTCTCCCCCGCCGCACTCGAACGCGCCGCGCGGATCGATGCCGGCGACCGTTGGATCCCGGATTTCCTGAACCTCCAGACCGCCATCGACAACTCGCGCCTGAACCAGACCTACAACACGCCGTCGCTGTCCACGCTCGTGACGCTCGACGCGCAGGTGCAGTGGCTCAACGCGCAGGGCGGGCTGCCCTTCGCGGCCGCACGGACGGCGGATTCGGCGGGGCGCCTGTACCGCTGGGCCGAGGCGTCCGCCGTCGCCCGCCCGTATGTCGTCCGTCCCGAAGACCGCTCGAACGTGATCGTGACCGTGGATTTCGACGACGCCGTGGATGCAGCACGCATCGCCGCGATCCTCCGGGCCAACGGGATCGTCGACGTGGAGCCCTATCGCAAGCTGGGCCGCAACCAGCTCAGGGTCGCCACGTTCGTGGCGATCGAGCCCGACGACGTCTCGGCCCTGATCGCCTGCATCGATCACGTCGTCGAGAACCTCCTCTAGGGCCGGTCGTCCACAGGCCCGCGCTCTGTGGACACCATCGCATGACTGCTCCTCCACATCCACGTCCTGCCCTGCGGAATAGAACACGCGTTCCATAAAATGGAGCCATGGCCGTCGCACCGACCGGACCACTGAGGCGAGCGGGCAGTTCGCTGGATTCGGCGCGCACCGCCCTTGCCGACTGTGCGCGTGCCCTGGGCCGACGGCACCACGTCCTGTCCAGGACCGAGGCCCGCGACCTCGTCGTCGAGGTCGAGCACGTGTCCAGGATCGTCGATCACCTGCAGATCCTCGTCGCCGGCGTTGCTGCGGACCATCATCTGGAGGCGGACGAACACCCGGATGCCGGCCTCGCGTCCGCACCGGTTCGAACTCGGATTGCGGCGCCTGCGCCCGGCGTGGAACAGCCGTCGACACCCGTGCGGGAGGGGGCCGGCACCGGGTACAGGGACTGCGCGGAGTTCCTGCGGGCCGTGCTGGGCATCGGCCGGGCGGAGGCGAGACGCCGGCTGGCCCTGGCTGCGGTCGTACTGCCCGGCCTGTCGGCCACGGGAGCGACCGTCCCTGCGCCGCTCGGAGTGCTCGGAGACGCGTCCAGGGCATGCCTGATCAGTGGGCGGGCGGCCACCGTCATCGCGCAGGCCATCGAGCGGGTGCACTCCTTCGCGACACCGGATCAGCTCGCATCCATGGAGCACCACCTCACACGTCAGGGCATCGAGTCCGACGAGGACGTCCTGCGGGTGCTGGCGCGGCGCTGGGAATCAGTGCTCGACCAGGACGGGCAGGAGCCCACCGAGAAGATCCTGCGTGCCCGGCAGGGTGTCTTCCTCAGGGGCCGTCGCCACGGCCTGCACGTCCTCGAGATCGGCGCGACCGATGAGCAGTTCGAGCACCTCGCCACCGTGATGAACTCTGCAGGCAATCCCCGCGGGACCGGCAGCAGCGGGAAGCCTGCGAACACCCCGGCCGCCGGCGACGGCGGTCCCCCGACACCCACAGCCGGGGTCGGCGCTGCCCCCACGAGGGCGCAGAACCTGCTGGACGGCCTTGTAGCGGCCTGCAGGATCGCCCTGTCCGCCCCAGGCCTCCCGGCAACCGGAGGGCACCGTCCGCAGGTCATGGTGACGATCGCCTACCAGGACCTCGTCGGCATGACCGAGCAGGCCGGCTCCACTGTGTTCTCGGTACAGGCCAGTGCCCGGACCATCAGGAGACTCGCCTGCGACGCCGGCCTCATCCCGGTGGTCCTGGGAGGACGCGGCCAGGTGCTGGATCTCGGCCGGGCACAGCGGCTCTTTCCTCCCCACCTCCGCCGTGCACTGGTCGCACGTGACGGGGGCTGCGCCTTCCCCGACTGCTCGATCCCCGCCGGCTGGTGCGAGGCCCATCATCTGACACCCTGGTCCCGTGGCGGATCGACCAGCATCGACAACGGTGTCCTGCTGTGCTCGCACCACCATCACACCGTCCATCGGGGCGCCTGGGACGTCCAGTCACGGGCCGGCATCCCGTGGTTCACTCCGCTCACCGGCGGGGGACGCGCCGTCGGACCGCGGCGGAACCTGTTCTGGCGGGCAGGCCAGGCCATCGATGCGGACGTCGGGCGGCGGGACATGCTGTCCGTTCCGGGCTAGCCGAACCAGCCGGACCGGCAGGTCCTGGTGATCGCCGTCGGTGACGCATCATGGGCCGGGCGTGACGTGCAGTCCCCGAACCCTACGGAGTACTGTCGCCCGCTCCGGCCTCGTGGTCGAGACGCAGGCGGCGCGGTGCGGACCGGTCGTAGCGCAGCCGCACCTCGTGATAGCGCCACGCCCAGAAGATCCCTGCCGCTGCCGCGATCAACCCCGAGGCAGCGGCGACCCCGAGGCTCCACCGCGGACCGAAGGCGTCGGAGACCCAGCCGACCACCGGCGCACCCAGCGGTGTCCCACCGAGGAAGATGGCGAAGTAGAGGGCCATGACGCGGCCGCGCATCACGGGATCCGTGGTGGTCTGCACGTAGGCGTTGGCACTCGTCATCAGCGTCAGCGCGAACAGGCCCACCGGCACGAGCGCCAGCCCGAACAGCCAGAGGGTCGGCGCAAGGGCAGCAAGGATGCACGCGAGACCGAAGGCGGCCGACGCCCCGAAGACGAAGCGCAGGCGCGGGCGGTCCCGCCGCGCGGACAGCAGCGCCCCGGCGACCGATCCGATGGCCATCACGGAGGAGAGGACGCCGAAGACCCCGGCGTCCTGCCCGAACTCCGTGCGCGCCATGGAGGCGATGAAGACGGCGAAGTTCAGGCCGAACGTACCGACGATGAAGATCGCGAGCAGCACCATCATGAGGTCGGGCCGGTGCCGTACGTAGGCGAACCCGGCCCGGATCCTGCCCTTGCCCGGCGCCTGCCGCGGTTGCCTGTTCAGCTCGGAACTGCGCATCGCGAGGAGCACGTAGACCATCGCGCCGAAGGTCAGGGCGTTGATCAGGAACACCCACCCGGGGCCGACCCCGGCGGTCAGGAGGCCCGCGATCGCCGGACCGATCAGGCGTGCGCCGTTGAAGGAGGCGCTGTTGAGGGCCACCGCGTTGGGCAGGTACTCGTCACGCACGAGCTCGGACACGAAGGCCTGCCGCGCCGGGGCGTCGAAGGCCGAGACGATACCGAGCGCCAGGGCGAAGGCATAGACGTGCCAGAGGACGGCGACGTCGAGCAGGACCATCAGGCCGAGCCCCACACCGAGGAGCGCCATGCCCACCTGTGTGACGGCGAGCAGACGCCGCCGGTCGACACTGTCCGCGATGAGGCCCGCCCAGGGGGCGATGACGAGCTGTGGACCCAGCTGCAGGGCCATGACGATACCGAGCGCCGAGGCGTTCTGCGGCGTCAGGATGTCGTAGACCAGCCAGTCCTGGGCCGTCCGCTGCATCCAGGTGCCGATGTTGGAGATCAGGGCCCCGACGAACCAGAGCCGATAGTTGTGGATGCCGAGCGATCGGAAGGTACTCACGTCCCCCACCTTCCGCTACGGAGCCACGACGCGGTCACCCGGCGTCGGGGACTTCCGCGGCGTCGGCGCCCAGCCCTGTCCCGGCCGCAGCGGACGACGCCTCGTCGTCCTGGGCCTGCGCCGCGCCGTCGGCCGGCACCGGCCCGTCCGTCTGGGAGTCCTCGGGACGCACACGCTCGGACCACGGCAGCCACTCGGGCGCGATGAGCGACGCTGCGGAGGGCAGGAGACCCACCTCGCACACCGTCACGTCCTTGCTGCGCGCCACACGGGCGACACTCGCGTACCAGTGCCATCCCCCATAGCCCGGCACGAACGCCTCGAACCGGTGCGTGACGAGACGTTCGCCCTCGACGACCGCGGACACGTGGCGGCCCACCTGCTCCTCGGGAGCGACCTCGAGGATGCCGAGGCGGGCACGGTCCACGGCGGACTCGAGCACGACGTCGGACTTGGGGATGCGACGCGATGCCCGGGGCTTGCGCGGCGCCTCGACCGGAGCGGTCGTCGACACCTCGGCCGGCGTCCCGGCATCGGTGGACGCAGCGGCGCCGGCAGTCTCAAGGTTGCTCGAGGTCATGATCGAAGCCTACGCGTCGAGGTCGTCGGCGACGGCGCGCAGCACGGCCGCGACCTTCGAGGCATGCGCCTTCTCGGGGTAGCGGCCCTTGCGGAGGCCGTTGGACACCCCGTCGAGGAGCTTGATGAGGTCCTCGGTGATGACGGCCATGTCATCGGCGCTCTTGCGCGTGGCCTTGACCACCGACGGGGCCTGCTCGAGGATGCGTGCGGAGAGCGCCTGGGGTCCGCGCCGTCCGTCGGCCACCCCGAACTCGAGCTTCGTCCCGACCTTCACCTCGCTCACCCCGGCGGGCAGCGCCGAGGCGTGCAGGAACACCTCCTTGCCGTCGTCGGTGGACAGGAACCCGAAGCCCTTGTCCGCGTCGAACCACTTCACTTTGCCGATGGGCACGTCGTCTACCTCTTCTTAGCTGTACCGGGCGGCGAGCGCCTGCGGTCCTGGCCCCGATCCGTGAGCGCTCGGGTGTCCCGATGCCCGGGCGCACTGCCGCTCGGTCCGGCCGGGGAAGTCTGTACCCCCTAGGATATAGCGTCCCCCGGGGCCACCGCCGCCGTGGTTCTTGTAGTCTGGGACGGCTATGATCCCCGACGAACCGGCACCGGCCCACTCCCCCGACCCCCGGCACGGCACCGGCGACACACAGGACGGGAGATCCCGCGGCCGGTCCGTCGTGCTGATCCTCGCGGTCGCCTTCGCCGCGGTCGGACTCGTCTCGCTCGCGGCGATCCTCGCCACCGCCTTCCTCCAGGGGACGGTGTGGCCCGGTTTCGTGCTCGCCACCTACTTCTGCCTGCCGATCGCCTTCCTCCTGATGGCGGCGCTCGTCGTTTGGTCGGCTGTCTCCCGCCGCAGATCCTGACCGCATCCACAGCCGCATCCGCTCCGGCGAGCGCGAGCCGAGGCGCACGATCGACCGGGCCGGTGTCGGAGGTGGCAGGTACGCTTGAAGGAATGTCCGCCATCCGAGCACTGGCCGAACACCTGGCCCGCAGGAGCGACGACGACCTGCGCGGCCTGCTCGCCGTCCGGCCCGATCTCATCCTCCCCCCGGTGCCCGATTTCGCCGCGCTCGCGGCACGGGCGTCCACCCGCGCCAGTCTGCAGCGCGCCCTCGAGAACATCTCCCGACCGCACCTGCAGGTCATCGAGACGATCGTCGTCCTGAGCGACGACGACGCCCGCCCCGTCTCACGGGACCGCCTCACCGGTGCCTTCGCTGACCCGGATCCCGAAGCCATCGACGCCGTCCTCGCGGATCTCCTCGGTCGTGCCCTGATCACGGGATCCGTGGCGGAGGGCTTCCTGCCCGTCGGCGCGCTGCCCGACGCCGTCGGCCCCTACCCCGCCGGCCTCGGCAGGTCCTTCCGCGCGCTCGCCCGGTCGATCCCCCGCTTCGGCCCGACGCTGATCCAGGCCGTCGCGCTCCTCGACCCTGCTGCAGCGGACGACACGATGACGAGCGCGTCCGCCGCGCAGGCCCTCACCCTCCTGACCTCGGACCGGGTGGCCTGGGACCGCGTCCTGGCCGACGCCCCCGAGGCTGCCGCGACCCTCCTCCGACGGTTGAGGGACACCCCGGTCGGCTCCACCGCGGCGGGAGGCGACGGCGTCTCCCAGCCCGCAGTGCGCTGGCTGCAGGACCGGTGCCTGCTCGCACCGCTGGACGCCCTGCACGTGGAGCTGCCCCGCAGCGTCGGGATGGCGCTGCGCGGACACGCGGTCTTCGCGTCCCTCGAGATCGCACCGCCCACCGCCACGGGGAGCACCACCCGGGCGAGCCTGCGCGACAACGCGGCGTTCGGCGCCATCGCGGAGACCCTCCGGCTCATGACCGCCCTCCTCGGTTCCGTCGCGTCGACGCCCGTCACCACGCTGCGGTCCGGGGGCGTCGGGGTGCGTGAACTCCGACGTGTCCGCGAGGCGCTGCGCACCGACGACGGCACGGCGGCGTGGCTGCTGGAACTGGCTGCCGCCGTCGGACTCCTCACCCTCGATCCGGACGACTCGCGCTGGAAGACGTCGCGTCTCGACGCCTGGGAGGCGCTGGACCGGGATGCCCAGTGGCTCCTGCTCGTCGAGGGGTGGCTGGCCGTGGACCGTGCACCGGCCCTCGTGGGCTCCCGGATGCCCGACGGCACCGCGATCAACGCCCTCGCCGCAGAGGCGTCCCGGCCCGACGCCCCGATGGTTCGCCAGCGATTCCTGGCCGTCGCCGTTGAACTCTCCGGGGCCGCGAGCGGCGACCGGGCGACCGGCACGGACGCCGCCACCGGTACGGACGACGCGCCTGACCGCCCCGCAGCCGCGCCGGTCCTCGACGAGCCCTCCGTCGTGGGCCTCGCCTCCTGGCACCAGCCCCGCCTGCACCGGCGGTTCGCCCGCCTGCTGCCCGGCATGCTCACCGAGGCCGCATCCCTCGGGCTGACCGGCAGCGGCGCCCTCACAGGGGCCGGCCGGCTGATTGCCGAGGGCCGCTTCGAGGATGCTGCGCTCGCCGTGCGCGACGCCCTGCCCGAACCGGTCTCGCAGGTGGTGCTGCAGGCGGACCTCACCGCCGTGGCACCCGGGTACCTGCGGCCTGAAATCGCCCGCGGCCTGCTGCGCATGGCCACGCCCGAGGGCCAGGGCCCGGCCACCACCTACCGCTTCTCCGCGGACTCCGTCCGTGCGGCGCTCGACGCCGGCGAGGACGCGCCGTCGATCCTCGCCTTCCTGCGCTCCTCGTCGATCACCGAGATCCCGCAGGCCCTGACGTATCTCGTGGAGGACACGGCGTCGCGGTACGGCAGGCTCCGTGTCGGTCGCGCCGGGAGCTATCTCCGGACGGAGGACGACGCCGTGGCGGCCGCCGTGCTGGCCGATCCGCGGGCCGCGGTGCTCGGCGTCGTCCGGATCGCGCCGACGGTCCTGGTCTCGCCGGCGTCCGCGCCGGAGCTGACCGCGCTCCTGCGGGATCTCGGGTTCTCCCCCGCGTCGGACGCCACCGCCGTCGGCCCCTCCCCTGCGCCGGGCGAGCCGGTCACGGCAGCCCGCGTACCGCCCGAGCAGCTGAGATCACGGCTGAACCCCTGGTCCGTGGCCGAGGAGGAGATCGCCGCACAGGTCGAGGCCCTCCGCTCGGCGAGGCCGGTCACCGCGGACCCTGCGGGCGGCTCCGACAGCGAGACGCTCCTCGGGCTGGAGACACTGCGTGCGGCCATCCGGTCCCGCAGCCGCATCCGCCTCGGTACCGCCGACAGCGAGGGGAATCACGTGCGCCAGGTCCTTGTTCCACTGTCGGTGTCGGGCGGCCGCCTGCGCGTGGTCGACCCCGAGACGCAGGTGGAGAAAGTGGTGTCCGTGCACCGTGTCATGGACGTCGAGATCCTCGAAGGGAGCATCGCCGATGGCTGACGGGCCGCTGATCGTCCAGAGTGACAAGACCATCCTGCTCGAGGTGGACCACGAGCAGGCCACCGAGGCACGGCACGCGATCGCCGCGTTCGCGGAGCTCGAACGCGCCCCCGAGCACGTGCACAGCTACCGCCTCACGCCGCTGGGCCTGTGGAACGCACGCGCTGCAGGGCTCGACGCCGAGCGCGTCCTCGACACCCTCCTGAAGTACTCGCGCTTCCCGGTGCCGCATGCCCTCCTCATCGACATCGAGGACACCATGTCCCGGTACGGCCGCCTCCGCCTCGAGAAGGACCCGCAGCACGGGCTCGTGCTGCGCACCACCGACTACCCCGTGCTCGAGGAGGTCCTGCACGCCAAGAAGATCCAGCCGCTGCTCGGCCCGAGGATCGACGGCGAGACCGTCGTCGTCCACTCCTCGCAGCGCGGCCAGCTCAAGCAGCTGCTGCTCAAGCTCGGCTGGCCCGCCGAGGACCTCGCGGGGTACGTGGACGGCACACCGCACCCCATCGTGCTCGACGAGGACGGGTGGGCGCTCCGTCCCTACCAGCAGCTCGCCGTCGAGAACTTCTGGTCGGGCGGCTCCGGCGTCGTCGTCCTGCCCTGCGGCGCCGGGAAGACACTCGTGGGAGCCGCCGCGATGGCGACCAGCCAGACCACCACGCTGATCCTCGTGACCAACACCGTGTCGGCACGGCAGTGGAAGGACGAGCTGCTCAAGCGCACCTCGCTCACCGAGGAGGAGATCGGAGAGTACTCCGGTGCCGTGAAGCAGGTGCGGCCCGTGACCATCGCGACCTACCAGGTCCTCACGACCAGGCGCGGCGGGCTCTACCCGCACCTCGAGCTGCTCGACGCCAACGACTGGGGCCTGATCGTCTACGACGAGGTCCACCTCCTCCCGGCCCCCATCTTCAAGATGACCGCCGACCTCCAGGCGCGCCGCCGGCTCGGCCTCACGGCCACCCTCGTCCGCGAGGACGGCCGGGAGGGCGAGGTGTTCTCGCTGATCGGCCCGAAGCGGTACGACGCACCGTGGAAGGACATCGAGGCACAGGGCTACATCGCCCCGGCCGACTGCGTGGAGGTGCGCGTGGACCTGCCGCGCGACGAGCGCGTCGCCTACGCCATGGCCGAGGACGCCGACAAGTACCGCCTGTGCTCGACGTCGGACACGAAGTCGGACGTGGTGGAGAAGCTCGTCGCGGCGCACAGGGACGAGCAGCTCCTCGTCATCGGCCAGTACATCGATCAGCTCGACGACCTCGCGGCACGGCTCGACGCCCCGGTGATCAAGGGCGAGACGACGGTCAAGGAGCGGCAGCGGCTCTTCGACGCCTTCCGGGCGGGCGACGTGCACGTCCTCGTGGTGTCGAAGGTCGCGAACTTCTCGATCGACCTGCCCGAGGCATCCGTGGCGATCCAGGTCTCCGGTTCGTTCGGATCACGGCAGGAGGAGGCACAGCGCCTGGGCCGCCTGCTCCGGCCCAAGACCGACGGCCGCGCCGCCCGCTTCTACACCGTGGTCGCACGGGACACCCTGGATCAGGACTTCGCCGCGAAGCGCCAGCGGTTCCTCGCCGAGCAGGGCTACGCCTATCGGATCCTCGATACCGCGTCGATCGGGGAGGCACCGGACAAGGAGCGCGGCGACGCCCCGACCGGCGAGAAGTAGCCCAGCGTGCAGGGAGCAACCGCACAGCGATGCTCCAGCCAACTCACAGACAACGTGCGGATACTGGTGCGATGAAGAAAACAGCCCCCGAAGCGAAACTGCTGGTCGTCGACGACGAACCGAACATCCGCGAGCTCCTGTCGACCTCGCTCCGGTTCGCCGGCTTCGACGTCGTCGCTGCGGCGAACGGTCGTGACGCCCTCGCCGCCGCCGAGACGCACAACCCCGATCTCGCCGTGCTCGACGTCATGCTCCCCGACATGGACGGCTTCACCGTCACGCGGCGGCTGCGCGCCGCCGGTCGCCACTTCCCCGTGGTGTTCCTGACCGCCCGCGACGACACCGACGACAAGGTCACCGGCCTGACGGTGGGCGGCGACGACTACGTCACGAAGCCGTTCAGCCTCGACGAGGTCGTGGCCCGCATCCGGGCCGTGCTGCGCCGCACACACCCCCTGGAGGACGACGACGCCGTGATCCGCGTCGACGACCTCGAACTCGACGACGATGCGCACGAGGTCCGCCGCGGCGGGGAGACGATCGACCTCTCCCCCACCGAGTTCAAGCTCCTGCGCTACCTCATGATGAATCCGAACCGCGTGCTCTCGAAGGCGCAGATCCTCGACCACGTCTGGGAGTACGACTTCAACGGCGACGCCTCGATCGTGGAGTCGTACATCTCCTACCTGCGCCGGAAGATCGACCGGAACCCCGACGCGGTGGCGCTGATCCAGACCAAGCGCGGCGTGGGATACCTGCTCCGTACCGCCGACAAGCGGTAGCGCGGCCTCTTGATCAAGCGCTGGAACGCGGCGTCGCTCCGCTCGCAGCTCGTGGCGATCATCATGCTCCTCATGATCGTCACGGTGGGCATCACGGGCCTCGCCACGGTCTCGCTCCTGCGCGACGGCCTGATCGACCGGGTGGACGCCGACCTCCAGAGCAACGCCCGCGCCGTCGCCGCCGAGATCTACACCGCCGAGCCGCAGGCCGACGGCGCCGTCCTGCGGTACTACGCGGCCGTGCTGGACCGGAACGGCACCAAGCTCGTGGCGAACCAGTCCGACGACGCCGAGGACATCCCCGATCTCGAGGGCATCACGCAGGAACGCATCATCGCCCTCGACGGTGCCGGCTTCGACGTCGCCAGCACCGGTGACGACAGCCAGGGCTGGCGCGTGCGGATCTTCCGGTTCGCGAACACCGAGGGCTACCTCGCCATCGCCTCCCGGCTCAACACCGTCAACGAGTCGCTGCAGGAAGCCGGGGAGATCATCTTCACCTCGGGCCTGATCACCACGGCGCTGGCCTCCCTCATCGCCTTCGTCGCCGTGACCCGGCAGTTCGCACCCCTCGCCCGGGTGGAGCGCACCGCTGCCGCCATCGCCGCCGGTGACCTCTCCCGCCGCGTCGCCGTCGAGCGTCCCGCCACCGAGATCGGACGATTGTCCCGGTCCCTCAACGCCATGCTCGCGCACATCGAGCGCGCGTTCGCCGCCCGGACGACGTCGGAGACCAAGATGCGGCGCTTCGTCGCGGACGCGTCGCACGAGCTGAGGACACCGCTCGTCACCATCCGCGGCTACTCGGAGCTCTACCGGCACGGCGCCCTGCAGAAGGAGGAGGACGTCGCGGCTGCCATGGGGCGCATCGAGAGCGAGGCGATCCGCATGGGTCAACTGGTCGAGGACCTCCTGACCCTCGCGAGGATCGACGAGCAGCGTCCCCTCGAGGTGAAGCCCGTGGACCTCATGGTGCTCGGCCACGACGCCGCGTTCGACGCCCGCGCCACGGCACCGGACCGGACCGTCACCGTCGTCGGGCTCGACGGCGGCCACCCGCGCTCCGCACCCACCCGGGGCGACGAGGCCCGCCTGCGCCAGGTGGTCGCGAACCTCATGACCAACGCCCTCCGCTACACGCCCGAGGGCTCGCCGATCGAGCTCGCGGTCGGCGTCGCACCCGTGCTGCACGGCCACAGCGACGCCGTGCTGGAGGTTCGGGACCACGGGCCCGGGATCTCCGAGGACGACGCCGCCAAGGTCTTCGAGCGCTTCTACCGCGCCGACACCTCCCGTCATCGGGAGACGGGTGGCACGGGGCTCGGCCTCGCGATCGTCGCGGCGCTGGTCGCACAGCACGACGGCTCCGTACGGCTGGAGGAGACCCCCGGCGGTGGGGCGACGCTGTCGATCCGCCTGCCGTACGCACCCGTCGAGGGCCAGGACGACGACGCCGATCCCTCGGGCCAGTCCACCCCGCGCGACGGGGAGCACGCCTACTCGAACGGCATCACTCCTCCACAGGCGCCCGCCACGAAGCCGGTTGTCCACAAACCCGGCGAGGACCGCTGACCGCTCTCCGCCGCGCCCTAGCGTGAGGGCATCACGCAGGCACGAGGACAGGGAGCTCAGCAATGGCATTCTTCAACGTGGACACCGACGGCCTCGCCGCCAGGAGCAGCCAGGTGCAGGGCACCATCACGAGGCTGCGGGCGGAGGTCGATTCGATGCAGGCCGGGCTGCGCGAGCTCGAGGGCCTGTGGACGGGCCAGGCGGCGACCAACTTCCAGCAGGTGATCCTGCAGTGGAGGGCCACGCAGCAGCAGGTCGAGGAGTCCCTGACCGGCATCAACGAGGCACTCACCGTCGCCACCCAGCAGTACGCCGATGCCGAGCAGAGCAACGCCCGCATGTTCATGAGCTGACCCCGCCGGGCTACACCGGATCCGTGCCTCCTCCCCGGGGCAGGACGACGCCTTCGCGGTTTCCGTCCGGGCCGCGGACAGGGTTCGGTCCGGGCCACGGACAAGGGAAGGGCGGCACCCCCTCTTCGGGGAGTGCCGCCCTTCTCGGACTGCGTCGGCGGGTAGCCGGTGGGGGGCTAGAAGCCGCCCATACCGCCCATGCCGCCCATGTCGTCGCCGCCGCCGGCAGGAGCTGCCTTCTCCGGCTTGTCGGCCACGACGGCCTCGGTGGTGAGGAACAGGCCCGCGATCGAGGCCGCGTTCTGCAGCGCCGAACGGGTGACCTTCACGGGGTCGTTGACACCGGCTGCGAGGAGATCCTCGTACTCGCCGGTGGCCGCGTTGAGGCCGTGACCTGCGGGCAGGCCGCGGACCTTGTCGACGACGACGCCGGGCTCGAGGCCCGCGTTGAAGGCGATCTGCTTCAGCGGTGCATCGATGGCGACGCGGACGATGTTGGCGCCCGTGGCCTCGTCACCCGAGAGCTCCAGGTTGGCGAATGCCTTGGCACCGGCCTGGATGAGGGCGACGCCACCACCGGCGACGATGCCTTCCTCGACGGCTGCCTTCGCGTTGCGGACGGCGTCCTCGATGCGGTGCTTGCGCTCCTTGAGCTCGACCTCCGTGGCTGCGCCGGCCTTGATGACCGCGACACCGCCGGCCAGCTTGGCCAGGCGCTCCTGCAGCTTCTCGCGGTCGTAGTCGGAGTCGGAGTTCTCGATCTCGGCGCGGATCTGGGCCACGCGACCGGCGATGGCGTCGGCGTCGCCGGCTCCCTCGACGATCGTGGTCTCGTCCTTGGTCACGACGACCTTGCGCGCGGTACCGAGCAGGTCGAGGGTGGCGGTCTCGAGCTTGAGGCCCACTTCCTCGGCGATGACCTGGCCACCGGTGAGGATGGCGATGTCGGCGAGCTGCGCCTTGCGGCGGTCACCGAAGCCCGGAGCCTTCACGGCGACGGACTTGAAGGTGCCACGGATCTTGTTGACCACGAGGGTCGCGAGGGCTTCGCCTTCGATGTCCTCGGCGATGATCAGCAGCGGCTTGCCGGACTGCATGACCTTCTCGAGGACCGCGACGAGGTCCTTCACGTTGCTGATCTTCGAGTTCACGATCAGGATGTAGGGATCCTCGAGCACCGTCTCCTGGCGCTCGGCGTCGGTGACGAAGTAGCCCGAGATGTAGCCCTTGTCGAAGCGCATGCCCTCGGTGAGTTCGAGTTCGAGGCCGAACGTGTTCGACTCCTCGACGGTGATGACGCCTTCCTTGCCCACCTTGGCGAGGGCTTCGGCGATCAGGTCACCGATCTGCGTGTCGCCGGCGGAGATGGACGCCGTGGCAGCGATCTGCTCCTTGGTCTCGATCTCCTTGGCGGAGGCGAGCAGCTCGTCGGTGACGGCCTTGACGGCCTTCTCGATGCCGCGCTTCAGGCTCAGCGGGTCCGCGCCGGCAGCGACGTTGCGCAGGCCTTCCTTGACGAGGGCCTGGGCGAGCACGGTGGCGGTGGTGGTGCCGTCGCCTGCGACGTCGTCCGTCTTCTTGGCGACTTCCTTGACGAGCTCGGCGCCGATCTTCTCGAACGGATCGTCGAGTTCGATCTCCTTGGCGATGGACACGCCGTCGTTCGTGATGGTGGGGGCGCCCCACTTCTTCTCGAGCACCACGTTACGGCCACGGGGGCCGAGCGTTACCTTGACGGCATCAGCGAGGATGTTGAGGCCTCGCTCGAGGCCGCGGCGGGCCTCTTCATCAAAAGAAATGATCTTGGCCATAACGGCTTAGGTCCTTTCGGGACGGTTGCATCTGAAGCACTTGAATGCTCTGCCTGTGTGCGGTGCCCGCGACGGCCGGACGACGCCTGAACGATCTCTTTCACGTTCCGGGCGCCATCCCCACCACAGAGGTTTGCCTGCCTCTCCACCCGCAGATTTAGCAGTCTGCGCGCGTGAGTGCCAACTCAATAATTAGCACTCTCACCACCTGAGTGCAACCTGCCGTGGCCCGTGACGGCGACCTTGCAGCGCCTCGGGGAACCGCCGCGCCGGAGGCGTAGCGCGGAGAGCATCGAGCGCATAGGTTGGGCGTACATCGAGCAGAAGGGGAGACACAGTGTCGTCGTCAGCAAACGGTTCGGACAGGCAGCCCGACGGGTCATCGCACGAGCACTCCGACGGGCAGGAGCAGGACGGCAGCGCTCCGGGAAGCACCCCGCACGGAGCGGGGCAGGGCCCGACCGCCCCGGAGGACCCGTCCCCCGATCGTTCGAGGGCGGGCGACGCCGGCACTTCGCCGATGGAGCCGGTCACGCGGCCCTACACGCCCGTGAGCGAGGACCCGTACGCGCAGCCGTCGTCGGGGGACGCGCCCAGCGGCCAGGCACCGGCCCGCGACCCGTACGCCCAGCCGTCCCCCCAGAACCCGTCCGCGCACCAGTCGCCCGCCTCGAACCCCTACATCCAGGGGTACCCGCAGGGGCCCCAGGGACAGCCCTCCCCCGGACAGGCCGGGTACAACCAGGCCGGGTACAACCAGGCCGGGTACAACCAGGCCGGGTACAACCAGGGCGGCTACCCGCAGGGGCAGTACGGCCAGCCGTACGCGCCCCAGAAGTCGCGCGTGGTCGCCGGAGTCCTCGGGATCCTGCTGGGCTCCCTCGGCATCCACAGGTTCTACCTCGGCTACACCACGATCGGTGTCGTCCTGGTCCTCATGTCCACCGTCGGGGTGTTCCTGACGTTCGGGCTCAGCGCCATCGCGGCGGGCATCTGGGGACTCGTCGAAGGCATCCTGATCCTGGTCGGATCAGGATCGTTCCGGACGGACGCACGCGGCATCCCGCTCAGGGACTGAGAGCTCCCGGGCCGACCGCTCACGGACCGACCGACCGGGGGCGGCCGGCCCACGGGACTGACTGACCGGGGGCGGCCGGCCCACGGGACTGACTGACCGGGACCGGCCGGCCCACGGGACTGACCGACCGGGGGCGGCCGGCCCACGGGGCGGGCCGGGTACCTACTGGAACTCGGGCCCGAGCACCACGGAGATGTACGGCGAGATCCCGGGGCTGTCGGCGAGATCGTCGATGCCCAGGTCTGCCGCCACCGACTCGGCGGCGGAGCGCTGCTCCTCGCCGTTGTAGAAGACCACGGAGGTGTCGAGCGGTGCCCCCGCCCAGTTGCCGGGGAGCACCGACACCCAGCCCTCGGACGCCAGACGGGCCGCGGCCACCGAGGCCAGCCCGGGAGACCCTGTGCCGTTGAGCACGTTGACCGTCTGCGCCAGGTCGGGTTCCTCCCCGTCCGCGCCCGCCGTCGACGTCGCCTCCGAGCCGGGCTCGTCGGTCGCCTCGGCGTCCGGGTCCTGGGTGGCCCCGGACGATGCCGACGGACCACCTGATGCCTCGTCGTCCTGCGTCGCAGCCGCGCTGGGTGCGCTGGTGGGCAGCACCGCCGTCGCGCCGTCGCCCCCGGTGAAGCCCAGCCGGGGAAGGAGGAAGTACGCTCCCAGGCCGATCAGGAGGGCGAGCACTCCCACCGTGATCTTGAGTCCCAGACCGCCTGATCGCGCCGGGATGAGCCGCTCGCGGTGGACGCCCTGGCGCGCCGAAGCCTCCGGGACCCTGTCGAACTCGTCCCGTGGGTGATCAGTCATGGATGAGGATGTCCTTCGCTCGTGGACCGTGGCGGGCTGGATCAGATGTCCGCGCCGAGGCGGCGGGCGGAGCGTGCCTTCTGGCGAGTGGACCTCAGGCGCCTCAGTCGCTTCACGAGCATGGGGTCGTGCGCGAGGGCTGCCTCGGTGTCGATCAGGGCATTGAGCACCTGGTAGTAGTGCGTCGCGGACATGTTGAACAGGTCGCGGATGGCCTGCTCCTTCGCGCCCGAGTACTTCCACCATTCGCGCTCGAGGGCGAGCATGCGCTGTTCGCGGTCGCCCAGGGCCGGCTTCGGGTCCTGCCCGGAGGTGTCCGAGTGCCTCTGCGGATCGGCCATCGCGCCACCGCCTTCCATCTGCCGGCACAACTGTCATCCCATGGTAGAGGGGAATTACACCGGTGTCATTCCGGACACGGCCGCGGGAGGAGCACGCAAGAATGGGCCCATGAGCCACGACGACGGAGCACTCTTCGACCTTCCCGAGACCCTTCCCAGGGGCGGGTCCCCGCGTGATCGCGGGGCCGGCAGGAACGCGGAACCCTCCGCTCCCTCGCCGAACGCCTCGGTCTTCCCCTTCGCGGCACCCGCGGACGTCGGTGACCTCCTCCCCGCGGACTGGGCGGCGGCCCTGAAGCCCGTGGAGCCCGTGCTCCACCAGCTCGCGGAGTCCCTCGGCGCCGACCTCGACAAGGGTTTGCGGGTGCTGCCCGAGGCACCCGCCATCCTGCGCGCCTTCACCACGCCCCTGGATCGCGTGCGGGTCGTCATCGTGGGGCAGGACCCCTATCCGACGGTCGGTCACGCCGTCGGGCTCAGTTTCGCCGTCGACCCCGCCACGCGTCCCATCCCGCGCAGCCTGGCGAACATCTATCGGGAGCTCGCCTCGGACACCGGGGCCGCGCCGCCCGCCACGGGCGACCTGTCGGGCTGGGCCGAGCAGGGCGTCCTCCTGCTCAACCGGGTGCTGACGGTCCGCGCGGGAGAAACGGCCTCGCATCGCGGGATCGGCTGGGAACTGGTGACGGACGCGGCCATCCGGGCACTCGCGGCCAGGGGCGGACCGCTCGTGGCGATCCTGTGGGGCAAGGACGCCCTGCGCCTCAAGCCGCTGCTCGGCGCGACGCCGACCGTCGAATCGGCGCACCCCAGCCCGCTCTCCGCCTCCCGGGGGTTCTTCGGCTCACGCCCGTTCAGCCGCGTGAACGAGCTCCTGGCCCAGCAGGGCGCCGACCCGATCGACTGGTCGCACACGTCGGCGGCGGCGGACGCCTAGGACGGGCCGTTCCCGGCGGGCGCTGCACCGCTAGCGCCGCCGGTTCCTCTGCCGATCGTCGGAACTGAGCTTCCTCGTGAACGGTCGGGCCAGGTTGTCACCCAGGACCACCCCGGCCGCCACGGCGAGGACGATGGTCAGGGCGTTGAACAGGCCGAACACGCCGTCGCTCGCCACCCCGGAATCGGTGGTGAGCACGTACATCGAGCGGAAGATGGTCAGTCCCGGGTACAGGAACAGCACGGCCGGTACGGCCACGACCAGCTGCGGGGCTCCGAGCCGGAGGGCGACGACGCGGGAGAGCGCCCCGATGAGGATCGCCGCGAGGGCCGGTGCGAGCCGGTACCCCGCCCCCGCGGCCATGGCGCTGATCATCAGGAGGTAGCCCGCCACGGCGACGAGCGACGTCGGGAGGACCAGCCTCACGTCCGTCTGCTCGGCGACGCAGATCATGGCCACCGCGACGAACGTGAGCAGGGCGACCACCGGCCACGGGTACTGGCTGCCCGAGGACTCGAGCACCTCGAGCTCGGGGATCCCCAGGGCCGCTCCCGCCACCAGCGCGACTGCGATACCGGCCACCAGCGCTGCGAAGACGAGGATCGCCGAGAGGAAGCGCCCCGCGGCGGTGACAGGGAAGCCGTTGATGGCGTCCTGGGTCGCGGAGACCAGCCGGCCGGTCGGCAGGAGCAGCAGGATCCCTCCCACCACCACCAGCGCCGGTGAGATCGGCACCTGCAACCACCAGAACAGCATGGCGATCAGCGTGACGAGTGCGGACGACATGGCGACCGAGAAGAACTCCGGCACGCGCCACTCGCCGAGCTTGCGGCTCACCAGGTCCACCAGGATGCAGCTGACGAATCCGATGAGTGATCCGAGCGGGGTCCCGCCGACGAAGCCGACGATGGCCGCCGAGAAGATCCCGAAGGCTGCTGTCACCATCCAGCGTGGGAAGGGCTTGGGCCGGTGGGTGATCTCGTCGAGCCGCTGTGCCGCCTCGGTCCGCGAGACCCCGCCGTCGGCGATGTCGGAGACGAGCCGGTGGATGGCCGTGAGACCGGCGTAGTTGTTGGTCCACGAGCGCACCACCCGCAGCACGGTCGTCGGTGTCTGGTCCTTGGCGGAGTAGTTGATCACCACCGACTGGTTGGTGATGTCCACCTCGATGTGGTCCAGTCCGAACGCAGCCGTGACGGCGATGATGCTGGTCTCGACCTCGAGGGCCCCGGCTCCGTAGCGGAACATGGTCTCGGCCAGGTTGAGGGCGAAGTCGAGGGCCTTGCGCGCGCTCGCGTCCGGGCCGCCCACATGGATCATCGGGTTCGCGTAGGGGCTGCCGGCCAGCCGCTCCACGATGCTCATGGCCTGGGTAGGCGGCGCCTCGCCCTGCACGAGGCGCCGGAGCACCGTGCGGGCGGCCGCATTGGACCGGCTCGACGCCGGGACGCTCCTGGGGGTCGTGGGCAGGGCGTCCGTCGGGCGCGGGGCCTGCTGCCGCTGACGGCCCGCACGAGGGACCTTCGGTTCCGGTGCGGGTCGCTTGGGAGCGCCCCCGGCCCTGTTGCCCTTCCTGCCCGCCCCTGCCGTGCCCGCCGCCAGCTTCGACTTCTCGTCGTCGGACGGGTCGAAGGGGCGCTGGATCACCGGCAGGGCCTCCGCCACGGGCGAGGGGTCGGTCGGCCAGGGGCCGTCCGCCGGGGTCGAACCGTCTTTCACAGCGGCCTTTCGTGCGTCGATCCCCGCGGCGCTCCGCGGGGGTCCTCTCAGTAGAAGGGTTGGTGCGTGCGCCGCCAGTGGATCTGGCGCGCCACGCGTTCGGCGATCGTGTTCCACACCCGGTACCTCCAGCCGCTGACCACGAAGTCGTAGCAGCCGGCGAAGTCCGTCACCGTCTTGGTGAAGCTCGTCTTGAACAGTCCCAGCCCGTGGTGCGGATGGTCCTTGTCCTTGAGCTGGTCGCTCGGCGGGGTGCCGCAGAAGTCGTATTCCACGATCCCGAACTCGTCCTTGAGATCGGTGATGGCCTGCCACTGGACGAGGTGCGAGTCCCCGTACTGGGTCCGGCCGGGGCGGGAGCCGCCGTCCTTGTACGTGCCCTTGGTCCCGTAGTTGATCACGAACGCGCCGACCGAGGGCTGCCCGTCCTCGTACACGAAGTAGAAGCGGCCCTGCCCGGCGTCCACGAAGTTCTGCCAGAAGCGGCTGTAGTACTCGAACGAGCGCATCCGGGCCGCCGAACGGTCCTCGATGTGCGCCATCAGCGAGTACATGGCCCGGAAGGTCTCCTGCGTCGGTTCCATGCGGCGCACCTCGACACCCTCGCGGATGGCCCTGCGGACCGCGTTGCGTCCACGCGAATGCAGGTTCCGCAGCAGCTGGTTCGCCTCGGGCGTGGTGTCCAGGATGGCCGTGCTGTCGTTGGGCTGCAGGTTGAAGGTCTTGACGAGCCCCGCCGACGCCAAGGCACTGCGCACCTCCGGGCCGTCCACGAGGTCAGGCTCCACCTTGATCGCGAAGACGCTGTGCCCCTCCCTCCGCGCGAGATCCGCGACGGCACGCGCCACAGCGGGCACGTGGGCGGCCTCCGTGACGGCCGGGCCCTTGATGAGGTACCAGAGCGCCCCGATCAGGGGCACCTTCTTCTCGAGGACGAGGGTGTGGCTGGTGTAGCCGGGCCCCTCGAGGACCACGAAGCGCGGCCTCCAGCCGTGGTGCGACTTGACCTCGGCGAACGCCGCGGAGGAGAGCATGTTGCCCCCGCCGGGGTTCGACGTCACGAGGGAATCCCAGTTCTCCTGCTCCGTCCCGGTGGCGAAACGAGCGCTGAAGTCGACCAAGGTTCCTCATTCGGTGGGGGTGGCTACAGAAGGACGCCCTCAAGTCTAGCGGCTGCGCCGTACCCCTCCGGGTCGCACGGCACACTCGTTGCCACGGGAAACAGGATTTTCTGTACTCGCTCCACCACGGTGGCTAGCATCGGCGATATGGACTTCAGACACCTCGGCAACAGCGGCTTCAAGATCTCGGAGATCACCTACGGCAACTGGCTCACGCACGGCTCGCAGGTCGAGAACGACGTGGCGACGCAGTGCGTCCGCGCGGCGCTCGACGTCGGCATCACCACCTTCGACACGGCGGACGTGTACGCCAACACGGCGGCGGAGACCGTCCTCGGCGAGGCGCTGAAGGGCGAGCGCCGGCAGTCGCTCGAGATCTTCACGAAGGTCTGGGGGCCCACGGGCCCCAAGGGACACAACGACGTCGGACTGTCGCGCAAGCACATCATGGAGTCGATCGACGGCTCCCTCCAGCGTCTCCAGACCGACTACGTGGACCTGTACCAGGCGCACCGGTACGACTACGCGACGCCGCTGGAGGAGACGATGCAGGCGTTCGCGGACATCGTGCGGCAGGGCAAGGCCCTCTACATCGGCGTCAGCGAATGGACCGGACAGCAGATCCGTGACGGGCACGCCCTCGCGAAGGACCTCGGGTTCCAGCTCATCTCCAACCAGCCGCAGTACTCGATGCTGTGGCGCGTCATCGAGGGCGAGGTGGTCCCGACCTCCGAGGAGCTCGGGCTGTCCCAGATCGTCTGGTCACCCGTCGCCCAGGGCGTGCTGACCGGCAAGTACAGGCCGGGCCAGCAGCCCGAACAGGGCACCCGGGCCTCGGACGACAAGGGTGGCGCCGACATGATCAAGCGCTGGATGGGCGACGAGGTCCTCACCGGCGTCCAGAAGCTCGCGCCGATCGCCGACGGCGTGGGCCTCACCATGGCGCAGCTCGCGATCGCCTGGGTGCTGCAGAACAGCAACGTCGCCTCGGCGATCATCGGCGCGTCACGCCCCGAGCAGGTCGAGTCGAATGCGGCAGCGGCCGGCGTGAAGCTCGAGGACGACGTCATGAAGGCGATCGACGACGCCATCGGCGACCTCGCCGAGACGGACGTCGCGAAGACCGTCTCCCCCGCGAAGCGGCCCGCCTGATGGCGGAGCAGGCACCGCTGAACGTCGCGGTCACCGGATCCAACGGCAAGCTGGGCCGCAGCGTGGTGCGCGGACTGCGCGAGGCAGGGCACACCGTCCTCGAACTGGACCAGCACGGCGAGCGCAGCCCGGAGTTCCTGCGGATCGACCTGCGGGACTACGGCCAGGTGGTCGACGCCCTCCTCGGCGTGGACGACCGGCACAGCGGGTTCGACGCCGTCGTGCATCTCGGAGCCATCCCGGCGCCGGGGCTGCAGGCCGACGTGGCCACCTTCCACAACAACATGACGGCCACCTACAACGTCTTCCAGGCGTGCCGCCGCGCGGGTATCAAGCGGATCGTCTACGCCTCCAGCGAGACCGTCCTCGGGCTGCCGTTCGATACCCCTCCCCCGTACATCCCGGTGGACGAGGACTACCCGGCCCGGCCCGAGAGCACCTACTCGCTGGTCAAGCACCTCGAGGAGCAGATGGCCGTCGAGCTGACGCGCTGGGACCCGCAGCTGAGCATCACGGCGCTGCGGTTCTCGAACGTCATGGATCCGGAGGACTACGCGGAGTTCCCGTCCTTCGACGCGGACGCCACCGCCCGCAAATGGAACCTCTGGGGCTACATCGACGGACGCGACGGCGCGCAGGCCGTCGCGAAGGCGCTCGAGAACGCGGCTCCTGGGTTCGACCGCTTCATCATCGCCGCCGCCGACACCGTCATGACGCGTCCGAGCGCCGACCTCGCGGCGGAGGTGTTCCCCGGCGTCGAGCTGACCCGGGACGTGGCCGGCACCGGGACCCTCCTCTCGATCGACAGGGCGCGCCGGGTCCTGGGGTACGAGCCCCGGCACAGTTGGCGCGATCACGTCTAGCGCCCGCGCGTCCGGCCGGGCGGCAGCGTCGACTGTCGCCCGGCCGGGAAGATCAGTAGGCTGATGATCGAAGGATGCGCACCGACGAAAGGCAGAGAAGATGACCGAGAACCTTCCCGATGAGGAACTGACCATCGTGGGCGAGGAGCCCGAGACGCCGAACGATTCGCTCGCTCCCGAGGCCTTCGACCCCGTCCTCGAGGGCCAGCCGGACGAGTACGAGGGTGCTGCGGAGAACAACCCGGACCGCTGGCAGGAGGATCCCCTCCTGCAGGACGAGCCGGGCACGACCGAGAGTGGCGACGACGAGAACGACTTCGACGAGAACGGCGTCTCCGCGATCGGCGAGGAGGGCTACCTCAGCGACCAGACGCTCCGCGACGAGACGTCGGATGTGCGCTTCGCCGACGGCGACGAGCAGATCCCGCCGGGAGAGCCGATGATGGGCGAGGCCGCCGCCGACGTCGACTTCGGCATGATGGAGGACGACGAGGTCGACGCGAGCGACGATCCCGCGAACCGTGGCGGCTCGCCGCTCAGTGCCATGGACGAGCAGGACGTCACGTAGCCCGGCATCTGCCGTGGACCATCGAACCCCCCGTGCAACCGCCCGGGGGTTCGTTCTGCCCGGATCCGTCACGGATCCGTCACGGGGCCGCCCCTCGGGGCACCCCGTGGAGGGCACCCGGGGCGGCCGGTGGTCCTTCGATCGCGCAGTGGGCGGGATGCTCGTCGGCCGCGTCGACCGCCGCCCGGGCGGCGGGGTTCCGAATGGTGACGGCCGCGAGGACGCCGCCCAGCACGAGCACCCCGGCGCCGATGAGGCACGCGGCGTCGAACCCGGCCCGGAAGACCGCCGGATCGCTGTAGGCGTCGCCGGTGAGTCCCACGGCGGCCGGCAGCACGGCGATGGCGACGAGGCCTGCCGCGCGGGCCACGGCGTTGTTGACCCCCGAGGCCAGGCCTGCCTGGCGTTCGGGCACCGCGGACAGAGCCGCCGACGTGAGGGGGGCGACGAGCAGCGAGAGTCCGAGGCCCAGGACGATCACGCCCGGCAGCACGTCCGCGACATAGGACGCTCCCGGCCCGATCCGGAGCATGAGGACCAGTGCGACGGCACACAGCAGCGGCCCCAGCGTCATCGGGAGCCTCGGCCCGATCCGCGCACCGAGCGCTCCCGCGCGCGGCGACAGGACGAGCATGAGGGCGGTGACGGGCAGCATCGCCGTCCCCGCCGCGACGGGGCTGAAGTCCGCCACCACCTGCAGGTGGAGGACGAGCAGGAAGAAGATGCCGGAGAAGGCCGCGTAGATGAGGAAGGTGACGGCGTTCGTCGCGCTGAACTGGCGGTTCGCGAAGATCTGCAGCGGGAGCATCGGATGCGCCGTACGCCACTCCACGAGAAGGAACGCCGCGGCTGCGAGAAGACCCAGGAGGGCGCTCACCAGGACCGACGGCGTGCCGAGGCCCCGGCCCGGCGCCTCGATCAGCGCATAGGTGGTGCCGGCGAGGGCGAGGGCGCCCAGGACCGCCCCGGCGATGTCGGGCCGTCCGGTCGCCTCCGCATCGCGGCTCTCCGGCACGTGCCGCACGGCGATCAGGACGACGACGGCGGCCAGGGGCACGTTGATGAGGAACACCCACCGCCAGGAGACGCTCTCGACGAGCCAGCCGCCGAGGAAGGGCCCGATGGCCGTGGCCACTCCGCCGAGGCCGGACCACGCGCCGATGGCCCGTGCGCGGTCCTCGCCCGAGAACGCGGCCTGGATGATGGCGAGACTTCCCGGCATGAGGAGCGCCCCGCCCACGCCCTGCAGCGCGCGCGCGGCGATGAGCAGGCCGGCATCGGGGGCGAGCCCGCACAGCATGGACGCGACGGCGAACCAGACGACCCCGATGACGAAGACCCGTCTCCGCCCGTACCTGTCCCCGAGGGAGCCTCCGAGCAGGATGAACGACGCGAGCGTGAGGGTGTAGCCGGTCACCATCCACTGCAGGGCGGCGAAGTCCGTGCCGAGCTCGGCTCCGATGGTGGGCAGGGCGACGTTCACCACCGTGGCGTCGATCCCCGCGAGGCCGGAGCCCAGCACCGTGGCCAGCAGGACCCACCGTCCGGGCGCCGTGCCCATCCTGATCCGGCTCATGAGTTCCCCGTCCGTCCGCCCGACCCGCCGGGCCGCGGGATCACGCACAGTGTCGCACCGGCATCGTCCCCGCGTCATCCCCACCCGACGGGCCGGGGGCACCGGCGCGGGCGTGAGACGGACCACACCCGGAATAGCTCCCCGCACTGCCCGGTTACCGCCCGGTAGGAAACCAACCCGGAAGTAGGCCTCGTGAAGCTGTTCTCCCCCCTGACCCTCGGCACGCTCGAACTCCCCAACCGCGTCGTCATGGCGCCGCTCACCCGGGTCCGCTCGGGCGAGGCGGGCGTCCCCGGTGACATGGTCGTCGAGCACTACCGCCAGCGCGCCTCCCTCGGCCTGATCGTCAGCGAGGGGACGTACCCGAGCCACGCGGGCCAGGGCTTCCCGGGACAGCCGGGCCTGGTCGAGGACGAGCAGCTCGCGGGCTGGAAGCGCGTCACGGACGCCGTCCACGCCGACGGTGGACGCATCGTGGCACAGGTCATGCACGCCGGACGCGTCACCCACCGCGACACCAACGGCGGCTACGAGGTCGTGGCCCCGAGCGCCATCGCCATCGACGGCACCACGCGTACGAGCACCGGGAAGCAGCCCTACCCCGTGCCCCACGCCCTCACCGCCGAGGAACTTCCCGGCATCATCGACGAGTTCGTCACGGCCTCGCGCAGGGCGATCGACGAGGCCGGCTTCGACGGCGTGGAGCTCCACGGCGCCAACGGCTACCTGCTGCACGAGTTCCTCTCGCCGGAGTCGAACCAGCGGACGGACGCCTACGGAGGCACCCCCGAGAAGCGCGCACGGTTCGTCATCGAGCTCGTCACCGCCGTCGCGGCGGAGGTGGGCGCGGAGAAGGTGGGCCTGCGCATCTCACCCGCGCACAACATCCAGGACGCCCTCGAGACGGAGGCCTCCGAGGTCTCCGCCACGTACGGCACGCTCGTCGACGCGATCGCGCCCCTGGATCTCGCGTACCTCAGCGTGCTGCATGCGGAGCCCACGGGTGACCTGATCCAGGATCTCCGGAAGCGCTTCAGCGGACCCGTACTGATCAACAGTGGCTTCGGCGTGATCACCAACCGCGAGGAAGCCATCGCCATCCTCGAGGACGGCGTGGGTGACGCGGTCGTCGTCGGCCGTCCCGCGATCGCGAACCCGGACCTGGCGCGCCGCTGGCGCGAGAACCTCCCGGAGAACGAGCCGAACCCCGCGACGTTCTACTCGACCGGGCCCGAGGGCTACACCGACTACCCGTTCTACGACGGGTCGGTCAGCGCCAACTAGTCCGGCCGGTCCGCGCCGGGCCGCTCGGCCCGGCACCGGAGAGGCGCTCCCGTCATCCGGCGGGGGCGCCTTCCTGCATCTGTGGCGTCTGCAGGATGTCGCCGCTCCGGACAGGTCGGGACAACCGGGCCCTCAGCCTCGGGGACTGCGCGGCCGCCCAGGCGATCAGGAGTGCGGCCGCGAGGTGCGTGTGGAGCATCAGCATGATCTCCGGCGAGTGCCCCTGTACCTCGCCGGCCCCGATCGGGACCTCGCCGCCGTGGTGCACGCCCGTGACGGACATGGTCGACGACGTCCCGGCGCCGAGGCCGCCGAGCAGCCAGTGCAGCACCTGCTGCGCGGCACCGAGCAGCAGCAGGACCGCCCAGCCCGGCAGCCGGACCTGCGTCACGAGGGTGGCCGTCAGGACGGCGAGTGCCGTGAGGCAGCCGAGGATCGGGACGCTCGGCAGCGAGCCTCCGGACAGGGTGTGCGCGCCCAGCCCGAGGCCGACGGACAGGATCCCTGCACCGGCGGAGCGCAGGAGCCTCGGGGCGCGATCGGCAGGGCGGGACGCGGTGTCCGCAGCGGGTTCCATACCTTGATGGTAAGCATGCTGACGACCCGGCGTCACGCCGAAGGTACGGGTTATGTTCGGGCCACCCGGTCCGTAGACTGACCATAAGGGGGCTTACCTTCCCCGCAACCGAAAGGACGAACACATGTCAGAGAATCCCGGCGACAACGGTTCTGCGGACAGCGCCTCGGACGACTACCCCGAGACCGTGCGAGCCCACCCCGACGAGCCCGCTGAGGGCGCGGACTCCGAGGAGAAGACGGGCGACGGCTCGTAGGCAGCCCCCACCGTACGAGAGCCACGAGCGCCGGCCCCAGGGCCGGCGCTCGTGCGTCCGGGGCCGATCACACGAGCGCAGGCGGGCCCGGCCGCTTGACAGGCCGACTCCGACAGGTCAGCGCGTACCCTCGACGACCTCGCCGAATGGGACCTCCTGCGACAGCTCCGCCTGCCGGTCAAGGGCGTGGCTGCTGACGAGGACGCCGTACTTGCCCTCGGCGACGGACTGCTTCATGACCATCAGCACGGTCTCGGCGAAGCCCTCGTCCTGGGCTTCGAGGAACGCGACGTAGGCGGGCGGGAGGTTCTCGGGAACGGTGAGCATGACCTCACGCTACCCGCCGCCACCCACGCCTGCCGAGCGATTTTCAACCCCGGGCGCAGATGCATCGCATCTTCTCGCCTCCCGCCCTGAGTGGTAGACCATAAGGGTCCTTAGTGTTCCGGTGCGGACACCTGTATCGGGATGACCACCACTGACATGACAGGGGATCTACGTGACGAACGTACTCAAAGACCACTCCCAGCTGTTCGAGCTGCCCGGCCCATGGACCACCATCTATGTCGAGGGAAGCACCGGTACGGTGGACGGCCTGGCCAACGACGAGATCCTCCCCCGCAGCGTGGCCCAGGAGATGAAGGCCGCCGGCGCCCCCGCCGAGGACGTCGACGCGGCGGTGGCCGCGCTCGGCATGACGGCCAAGGGCCTGCCCGACCCGGTGACGCGGTACCTCCTCGTCAACAACGGGGAGGCCGTCGTCAACGAGTTCCTTCCCGGCAACCTCGTGGGGCTCACGGTGACCGCGACCGGACCGATCCCGGACCTCACCCCCCTCGTCCGGCACACACCGGAGGACTTCGCGTACATCGTCGCGGAAGTGGGACACCACGGCGGCGAGGTGTACCTGCGGTACGCCGACGGCGACGAGGGCCACATCACGTCCGGTGATCCGGACTCCACGGTGGAGGGTGACACCATGCACACCCGCAAGCTCGGCAGCGGCGGGTGGGGCCACAGGCGCATGCAGCAGCACGCCGAGAAGGTCTGGAAGATGAACTCCCGCGAGGTCGCGTCCGAGATCGGCCGCATCTCGGCCGAGCACGACGCCCAGCTCATCATCGTGGCCGGCGACATCCGCGCGCGGCAGCTGGTCGCCGACGAGGTCTCGCAGGAGTCCCGGGCGAAACTCAGCATCATCGAGAGCAATGCGCGCGCCGACGGCGCGGACGAGGAGACCTTCCTCGAGCAGGTGCAGCAGCTCGTGGCACTCACCATGGCCGACCGGCAGCACGACCTGCTGGAACGCCTGGCCGAGAAGGAGGGCCAGGGGACGCGGACGTCCGCCATCGGCCGTGGCGCGGTGATCACCGCACTGCAGCAGGCACAGGTGGAGTCACTTCTCCTCGAGACCACCGCCTGGGACGGCGAGACGCTGCTCGCGCTCGACGCAGCGCCGTGGATCGCGACGTCGGAGGCGGACACCGCCGGCGCCGGCATCCTGGGTGAGGTGCCGGCCGTGGCCGGCCTGCTCCGCGCCGCCGCGCTCACCGACGCCCAGGTCACCATGTACCCGTCCGGGGCTCTCGAGGAGAAGCCCATCGCCGCCCTCCTGCGCTGGCCCACAGGACCCGACGTGCCGGCAGCGGTATAGCCGGTGGCGGACGGCACCGCAGCCGACTTCGTCGTCGGCCGCCTCGCCGCCTGGCGGGTGGAGAGGATCTTCGGCTACAGCGGCGACGGCATCAACCCCCTGCTCGGCGCGCTGCGCCGGGCAGGGGCGCCTGCGTTCGTCCAGGCGCGCCACGAGGAGGCCGCGGCCTTCATGGCGGTGGCCCACGCCAAGTACACCGGCGGCGTGGGCGTGGTGATGGCGACCCAGGGCCCCGGTGCCGTCCACCTGCTCAACGGCCTGTACGACGCGAGGATGGACAGCGTCCCGGTCGTGGCGATCGTCGGACAGCAGAACCGGACCGTGCTGGGTTCGGGCTACCAGCAGGAGATCGACCTCCCGAACCTGTTCAAGGACGTCGCCGGTTTCCGGCAGCAGGTGGCGAGCCCCGAGCAGCTGCCCATGGTCCTCGACAACGCCTTCAAGGCGGCCCTCGCCACGCGTTCGCCTGCCGTCGTGATCCTGCCGCACGACGTCCAGCAGGCACCCGCGCCCGAGATGCCGCACGAGCACGGCGTGGTGCCCTCGTCGCCGGCATGGTCCCCGGGGCTCCTGTCCCCCCGGGAGACGGATCTGCACGACGCCGCCGCACTGCTCAACGCGGGCCGGAGGGTCGCGCTGCTGGTGGGGCAGGGTGCGGCGCACGCCCAGCAGGAGGTGGTGGCCATCGCAGACCGGCTGGGCGCCGGGATCACCACGAGCCTGCTCGGGAAGCCGTTCGTCGACGAGTCCCTGCCGCACGCCACGGGCACCATGGGCCACCTCGGCACGACCGCGAGCGCGTACCTGATGGACCACTGCGACACGCTGCTCATCATCGGATCCAACGACCCCTGGACCGAGTTCTACCCCGCCCCCGGCCAGGCCCGCGCCGTCCAGATCGACATCGATCCGAAGGCCATCGGCAACCGCTACCCCGTGGAGGTCCCCGTGAACGGTGACGCGGCGGCAACGCTCGCCGCCCTGGCTCCCCTCCTGCACGGACAGCAGGACCACTCGTGGCGCGCGGAGATCGAGGAACAGGTGCAGCAGTGGCACCGGGTCGCGGCCGAGCGCGCCATGACGCCCGCCGTCCCCGTGAACCCGGAGCGCGTCGTGCACGAACTCAGCGCCGTGCTCCCGGACGACGCCCAGGTGGCGATCGACGTCGGTAGCTGTGTCTACTGGTACGCACGCCAGCTGCGGCTGCCGCGCGGCGTACCCGCCCACCTCTCCAGCACGCTCGGCTGCATGGGCGCCGGGGTGCCCTACGGCATCGCCGCGAAACTGGCGCGCCCTGACCGGCCCGTCGTCGTGCTCGCCGGCGACGGCGCCCTGCAGATGGCCGGTCTCGCCGAACTCGTGACGGTGTCCGGGATGTGGCGGGACTGGGCGGATCCCCGCTTCGTCGTGTGTGTCTTCTCGAACGGCGACCTCGCCGAGGTGACCTGGGAGCAGCGCGAGATGGAGGGGGAGCCGCGCTTCGCGGCCAGCCAGGCGCTGCCCGCCGTGGACGTGGCGGCGCACGCCCGGCTCCTCGGCCTCGACGGCATCCGGGTGGACGACCCGGAGAATCTCGCCGGCGCCTGGCGGCAGGCCTTCGCCGCGGACCGCCCGTTCGTCCTCGACGTCGTGACCGACCCGGACGTGCCGCTGCTGCCGCCCTTCCCCGCGGGCGCAGCGAAGCTCGGATCCATGCGGGGTGCCATCGGGCAGGAACCGGCGGGCAGCGCGGCCGGGCTTCTCCAGCGCTACGCGGAGATCGAGGAGGGCACAGGCTCGAGATCGTCCTGAGCGGCCGCACCCGTGGGCCGGATCCTGCGGCTCGGGGCCGGCAGGAGCGGAGGTCCCGCCTAGCGGCGGCGCCTCTGGGCGGCCTGCCGCCCGAGTTCGGCCACGGCGGCCGCGGCGATGACCAGCGAGAGGGCGACGACGGCCAGCATCACGTACAGGAGCACCAGGGTGGTCATCGGTGACGAGGCGCTGTGGAGCACCCGCAGCCCGCCGAACAGTCCGACCGCCCAGAACACCCCGACGCCGAGGAGCGCGTAGGCCGCGCGGCGGTGCCCCCGGTCGAAGCCCATGCTCCGGGCGCACTGCGCCAGGAGGCCCTGCCATTGATTCATAGGTCAACTATTACCGGGCGGCCCTCCGGCCCTGCGCGCCGCGGATATCGTGTCCCTCACATTGACAGCCCTCCGGGGCCGTGCTCGACGGTCCGGCCGCCGGCAGGATCCGGCCTTGCAGTGCAGCAGCCTCAGCGCCCCGGCGTCCGCCGCAGCCAGGGCAGGATCCGCCACCCACCCGTGACGCCCGTGGCATCGAGATCGGGCTGGAACACGTTGCCGGGAGCCTCGGGCATCGAGCCGCGCTTCAGGGCGAGCGCCACGTAGGCCCGGGCGACGACGGGTTCGTAGAGGGCGGGCGCCAGGGCCCTGGCATGGACGAACAGGGACTGGATCCGGCCCACCTGCGTGAGCCGCCGGGGCCTGCGGGAGACCCTGACGATCGCCCGCGCCACACGGACGGGATCGGTGACCGGCGGGAGCGGGCGCACGGGCCGGCCCGTGTAGTTCGCTGCGTGCTGGTGGATCGGGGTGTCGATGGTCGCCGGCAGGACGGCGCAGACGTGGATGTCCGGCGCGCCCCGCAACTCCATGCGCAGCACTTCGAGGAAGCCGAGGAGCCCGAACTTGCTCGTCACGTAGGGGCTCACGAGGGGTGAGGTGATCCGCGAGTAGACGGATGCCACGGAGACCAGGACGCCCCGGCCCTGGTGGCGGAACACCCGCAGTGCTGCGCGGGCCCCGTACACCTGGCCCAGGAGGTTCACGTCGATGAGCCGGTCGAACACCTCCGACGGCGTCTGCTCGAACGTGCCGAAGCTGTAGAGCGAGGCGTTGCCGACCCACACGTCGATGCCGCCGAAGCGCTCGACGGCCGCATCGGCGAGCCGGTCGACGTCGGCCTCGGAGGACACGTCGGTGGGGACGGCGATGGCGGTGGCCCCCCGGCCCCGGCATTCGACCGCGACGGCCTCGAGCGTGCCCTCGTCCCGGCCGGCCAGGACGAGGCGGGCCCCGTCGTCCGCATAGAGGCGCGCCGTCGCCCGTCCGATGCCGCTCGATGCCCCCGTGATCACCACGGTGATGCCTTCGCCCATTCGCCTGCCTCCCGTTCCACCGGCCCGGGCAGTGGCACGGGCTTCCTTCCGAGTCTTCGGGGCCGCCCCCGGATTGTCACGCACTTCTGCGCGCCGCCCACCCCCGGAGCGGCGACGGGCCGACACACGGAAAGGGGGCACCCGTCGAGTGCCCCCTTCCGTGGTCCGGACGCCGGCAGGGCTCAGGAGCCGCGGCGCCGGTCCTTGTCCGTCGTGACGTCGGGATCCACCTCGTCCGCCGCCTGGACATGGTGGGTCACCTTGTCCCGCAACCCCTGGGCGTCGCCCTGCCGTTCCTGGGCCTGCTGCCGGAGCCGCTCCGCCTCGACCTCGGCGCGCTGTGCCTCGGCCTCCGCCATGGAGGCCTTGGCCTCGCGCTCGCGCGCCTCGAGCTCCGTCGCCTTGGCCTGCTCACGCATCTCCGCGGCGCGATGCCTGTCCTTCTCCTGCTGGCGCTGCCGCTGGGCGGTGCCGCGCTTGCGGGCCAGGACCGCCACGACGGCGATGATGGCCAGGAGGACGACGATCCCGACGACGATCCACACCACTTGAGTGGTATCCATTGCTGACTCCTCTGCTCGTCGGCGCCTGGGCGCCGGACCGATTAGCCCCCGAAGCCACCCAGGGCGGGGATCTTGCCCAGCAGGTCCTTGGGGTTGATACCGAACTTCGCAAGGAGGTCCGAGTGCTGCTCCGGGTCCACCTGGTCCGGGAGTTCGGTCTGCGCCTGATCGGCGTGCTCGTGCTTGCCCTGGCTCTTCAGCAGGTCGATGATCTGCGACTTGTCAATCTGCACTGATGCCTCCTCGTAGTCCCGGACGCTATTACTAAGCGTGCTTAGGGAAGCATGGCACAGGGTCCCCCCGATGTCACGGGTGCCCGCCCCGGCTGCGCCCACCCGCGACGGACGCCGGAGAATGGGCTGCATGAACCTCAGCCTGACGCTCCTCGCCGACACCCACCTGCCGAGACGTGCGAGGCACCTCCCGGATCAGGTCTGGGCGGCGGTGGAGTCCGCAGACGTCGTCGTGCATGCCGGGGACTGGACGGAGGCCGCACTGCTGGAGGAACTGGAAACCCGCTCGCACCGGCTCATCGCCTGTTACGGCAACAACGACGGCCCCGACCTCCGGCGCCGGCTGCCCCTCGTCGCGAGGGCGGAGCTCGGCGGCGTCCGCTTCGCCGTCGTACACGAGACCGGCCAGAAGCAGGGTCGCGAGGCACGCATGGCGGCCCTGTACCCCGACGTCGACGTCCTGGTGTTCGGGCACAGCCACATCCCCTGGGACACACGGGCCGACTCCGGGCTGCGGCTCCTCAACCCGGGGTCCCCCACCGACCGCCGCCGCCAGCCGCACTGCACCTACATGACGGCGACCATCACCGAGGGCCGCCTCGACGTCACCACGCACCGGCTGCCACCGCGCTAGCCCGCGTCCGGTCGCGTGTCCAGCGGCCGGCCGTCGACGACACATTCGCAGCGCATCTGTTCGCCCTGTCAACGATCTGCCTAGGGTTTCAGGGTGACTACCGCGAGAACCTCCACGGCCGCGCCCGACCGCCACTCCTCCGTCAAGTGGATCCTGATGCTGGGCGCCCTCGCCGCCCTCCCGGCCATCACCACGGACATGTACCTGCCCTCCCTCCCCGCGGTCGCCGACGACCTCGGGGCGTCGCAGGCCGCGGCGCAGTTCACCATGTCCGGCATGCTCATCGGTGCCGGGGTGGGCCAGCTCGTCATCGGGCCGTTCTCGGACCGGTTCGGGCGGCGCCTGCCCCTGCTCATCGGGATCTCCCTCCACGTGGTGACCTCGATCCTGTGCTCGATGACACCGGATATCGGATCCCTGATCGCCCTGCGCGTGTGCCAGGGGTTCTTCAACGCGGCGGCCTCGGTGGTGGCCATCGCCGTCATCCGGGACCGTTTCGTCGGCTCCGACGCCGCACGGCTGCTCTCGCGCCTCATGCTCGTCATCGGGGTGGCGCCGCTCTTCGCGCCGACCGTCGGGCAGGCCGTCGCGGGCGCCTGGCAGTGGCGGGCGGTGTTCTACGCCCTCGCGCTCATCGGATTCGTCCTCGTCCTGATCGTGTGGCGCTTCATGCCGGAGTCGCTGCCCCGCGGGAAGCGGCGCTCGGGTGACCCGCGCCAGGTCGCAGGCGGGTACCTCGCGCTGCTCCGCGACCGGCACTTCATGGCCCTCGCGGTGATCCCGGGTCTCGGCCTGGCCGTGATCATGAGCTACGTGGTCGGCTCCCCCTTCGTCTTCCAGGACGAGTACGGCCTCACCCAGGGACAGTTCGCCGCCGTGTTCGCGCTCAACGGCGCTGCGATCGTGGGGTCGGCGCAGCTCAACGCGGCCCTGGTCCGGCGCGCCGCACCCATCCGTGTGCTCCGGGTCGCCGTGATCGTGCAGCTCGCGTGCGCGCTGATCCTCCTCGCCCTCGTCCTCACCGGTGTCGGGGGCATCGTCGGGCTCGTCGCGGGCCTGTGGCTGGTCCTCGGCACCCAGGGCCTCATCCCCGCCAATGCCTCCGTGCTCGCCCTGCACGACTACGGGCATATGGCCGGCACGGCCGCCGCCGTCATCGGCGCCCTGCAGTCCGGTGTGGCGGGTCTGGTAAGTCCGCTCGTCGGGCTCCTCGGCGGGAACTCAGTGGCGATGGTCTGCGTGATGCTCGCCGTCGCCCTCCTCACCCTCGTGATCCTGGCGGCCGGCACGCCCGCCTACCGCAGGGGCGGCTGGCGCGAGCGCGACGGCATGGAGCCGGGACCGACCGCGTCCGCCGGGGAGACCGAGGAGCGCGAGGCCGAGCAGGTCGAAGCGCAGGGACCGGACCAGCGCGGCTGAGACCCGCGGCGTCGGGCGACCTCACGGGACGACGCCGACGTTCCCCTTCGCGTGGTGGAGGACCGCGTGGATCGTGGAACCGAGCCTCGTCGGCGTCGAGTGGCTGCCCCGGGCCCCGAGGAAGACGCAGGACGCGTCCGAGGTCCGTTGCACGATGAATCCCGCGGCGGAGGAGCTCGCGGCGGAGTCCTCCGTGACGGTCAGGTCGGTGGTCCCGGCCAGCAGTGCGGCCGCGCGCTCGAGGACCGGGTCCCTGCCCTCGGGAAGCGCTCCGGCCTGCTTGCGGCGGCGCTGCACGTTCACGTGGAGGAGCTGCAGGCGCTTGTGCAGCGTCCGGGCGACATCAGCGGCCGTGGCCGCCGCCCTGTCGCTCGCAGGTGATCCGTCCACGGCGACCACGACGGTGCCGTGGGTGGGTCGCGCGTCCCGCACGACCATGACCGGGCACGAGGCACTCGCGGCGAGGTGGAGGCTGACCGACCCGATCAGCAGCTCCGCGAAGCCCCCGAGCCCTCGTGTCCCTGTCACCAGGAGGGACGCTTCCGCGGAGAGTCTCACGAGGGCCTCGGAGGGGAACCCGACGACGAGGCGCGTGCGGACGAGGAGGTCCGGCTCCGCCCGGGTGGCGAGGGCCTGCCCTTCGGCCATGAGCCTCTCGGCCTCCCTGCGCAACCCGCTGTCCTGCACTCCCTGCACCGGACCGAGATCGCGGGTGAAGAACGGCCACGTCCAGCAGTGCACGACGACGAGGGGCAGCTGCGCGGCGACCGCGTACCGGGATGCCCACAGGACGGCCCGCTTCGCGCCGTCGGACCCGTCGTAGCCGACGATCACGGGTCGGCGCGGGTCAGTACCGCCGATGTCGCCGGTCGTATCACCGGTCATGTCACCGGTCGTGTCCTCGGTGATCCCGCCGGTCGTATCGCCGGTCATGCCACCAGTCGTTTCGCCGGTCCCGTCGCCGGTCGTGTCCTGGGTCATGCCGATTGACCGGTTCGGAGGGTCAGGCTTCTCCCGGTCGGGAAGGCAGGATCCATGACGATTGCTCCTCTGTCTCGTGCGGTGCTGCACCCGGTGTCCCGGGCGGTGGTTCCGGACACGGTCCTCCATGATGACTCCGGCACGTCCCGTCGGGTAGGGCCGAACGGCCCGATGGAAAGGCCCTTCGGCCCTCCCCACCCTGCCCCGAAGGGACCATGATGGTCACCAAGGGGCCTGCTCGCGCAGGCACAGGGTGTTGAGGCGGAGGAGACGACATGTCCGGCATCGAGCGCGACACGCCCCGGCGACAGGTCTCGGTGTTCATCCTCGACGACCACGAGCTGGTGCGCCGCGGGCTGCGTGAACTGCTCGAGGACGAGGGCTTCGTGATCGTCGGCGAGTCAGGGTCGGCGGAGGAGGCCGTCCGGTGGATCCCGGCCCTCAGCCCGGATGTGTCCATCCTCGACGCACGGCTGCCGGACGGCGGCGGGATCGAGGTGTGCCGCGACGTCCGTTCGGTGGATCCGTCGCTCGCCTGCGTGATCCTCACGAGCTACGACGACGACCAGGCGCTGCGCGGTGCGATCCTCGCCGGCGCCACGGGGTACATCCTCAAGGAGATCCTCGGATCGGACCTCGTCGAGAAGGTGCGCCTCGCCGCCGAGGGGCGGTCCCTCTTCGAGGAAGGGGTCCGCGAGCGCATCGTCGCCGGGCTCGCCGACCCTTCCTTGGAGGACCCGCGCCTGGCCGCGCTCACGGGCCAGGAGAAGCGGGTCCTGGACCTGATCGGCGCCGGGCTGACGAACAGGGAGATCGGCGCCGAGCTGTTCCTCGCCGAGAAGACCGTCAAGAACTACGTGTCGTCACTGCTGTCGAAGCTGGGGTTCCAGCGGCGCACGCAGGCGGCGGTCTTCATCTCCAGCCCGGAGCGTTCTCCGTCTGCCTGAGGTCGACTGGTATCACGAGATGGATGCGGGTGCCGTGGCCGGGGGTGCTCGTGATGGAGAGGGTGCCGCCGCAGAGCTCCGCGCGACGCCTCATGTTCACGAGTCCGCTGGCACGGTCGGGTTCCGTGAAGCCGCGGCCGTCGTCGTCGATCGAGAGGTCGAGGGCCCCGTCGGCGACGCCGAGCGTGATGGTGATGAGCCGGGCGTCGGCATGCCGGAGGGCGTTGGAGAGCCCCTCGAGGATGATGGCCCTCAGGTGGTCCGCACGTTCCCCGTCCACGAACGAGTCCAGTGGGCCGGAGAGGTGGAGGACCGGCTCGAGGTCGTGGCCGTCGAAGGCGTCGGCCACGAGGGAGAACACCGTGGACGTGAAGCTCGGGGCCGCCTGCGGGACGGACCTGAGGGAGTAGATCGTGTCGCGCAGCTCCCGGATGGTCGCGTCGAGCTCCGTCGTGACGGCGGAGATGCGGTCCAGTGCATGGGTATCCGACGTGTATTTCCGCAGGGTCTGGATGCTCAGGCCCGCGGCGAACAGGCGCTGGATGACGACGTCGTGGAGGTCCCGCGCGATGCGGTCGCGATCGCCGAACACGGCCTCCTGCTCGCGCCGGCGGTGGGCGCGCAGCAGTTCGAGTGCCAGCGACACATGGGAGGTGAAGGAGCGCAGCATCTCGCGGTCGGCCTCGGAGAACGCGACGGCGCCCGGCGCCCGGCCGATGACGAGGAAGTGCCGTTCGCCGTTGCCCGGGAGCCTGCAGCACAGGGCGGCGTCGATGTTCTCCGCGGCTGCGTCGGGTAGGACCAGGGCGAGGTCCGCTCCGGTGATCAGGGCGGGCGGTGAGGTCGCCAGGAGCTCCCGCAGGAGGGGGCCTCCCCGCACGTGGCGCCCCAGGTGCGTCCCGGCTCCGCACCCGTCGGCGGCCTCGCAGATGAGGCCGCGATGGTGCCCGAGGTCGCGCAGCACGATCACGAGGGAGCTCTGCGACGCGCGCAGCGCATGCTGGGCCACCACCTCGAGATCGCTGTGGGCCCCGATGTGCCGTCCGAGCAGTTCACGCGCGGCATCGAGCCCGCCCTCGAGCCAGCGGGCCCTGCGCGTCGATTCGTCGAAGAGCCGTGAGTTCTCGATCGCGATGCCCGCCGCGGAGGCGAGGGCGACGACGAGCTGCTCGTCCGCATCGGAGAAGGCTGCTCCCCCGCGCTTCTCCGTCAGGTAGAGATTGCCGAACACCCTGTCGTGGACCCGGATGGGCACCCCCAGGAACGAGGTCATCTGTGGGTGTTGGTCGGGGAAACCGTACGCGAGGGGATGCCGGCGCAGATCGGCGAGGCGTACCGGCTTCGGGTCGGTGATGAGGAGCCCCAACACCCCGTGGCCTCGGGGCAGCGGGCCGATACTCCTCTTCTCGTCGTCGTCCAGGCCCACCGTGATGAAGGGACCGAGCATCCCGTCGGGGCCGATGACGCCCAGCGCCCCGAACCGGGCGTCGACCAGCTCGCACGCGGCGGAGACCACCCGCTCGAGGACGGTGTCGAGGTCGAGATCGTCCGCGACGGCGGCGAAGGCCGAGAGGAGGTTCTCGATACCCGTGGCGGTGGAGGACTGCACCCGTGATCCCGGGGGCAGGTAGTGCGGTCGTATATCCACAGAACGTTCCGTCCTGTTGCCCGGGGCTCGCCCCGACTCGGTGGGGTTCGGCCATCCGTGGCCGCTAGGACCGGTCATCCAGATCCCTGCGACGGGCCTCGTGAACCCTCCCGCAGGTGCGCAGCGCTGTATCGTCTCGCGCTATGGAAGCCGAGACTACACCCATGGGATTCATCCGGACCCTCCCGGGGGTCAGGAGTTCGGCGGGCAGCGCCACGCGGGTCCCGGCGGCCTCAGCTCCCGGGGCCGATCACGCGCAGCCGTAGACCCATGGCGGCCGGCATCCCGGGTGCCAGCCGGGACACGAAGGAGGCCGCCTCGAGGTCCTTCTGGATCGAGTCCCAGGCCTCGGCCTCGCCGAGATCGAGCGTGACGTCGGTCGCGGGCGCCAGGCTGGCGGCCCGTCGGACCACCAGATCCAGGCCGTGCACGTTGACCGGCGAGACGCAGCCGTGGACGATGATCCGGATGCTGTTGACGTCCGGATCGGCCCTGACGAGCACCTTGAGCTTCTGCCGCGCGGCGGACGGATGCACCGCCATCGACCGTTCCTGGGGAGTGCCTCGGGTCATCGGTCGACGGCCTCCGCGTGCTCGGCGCCGCGGACCCCGGACGGTGCGCCCGGGCCATGGCCCGCCATGCTCTCGCGCCGTCGGTCCTTGAGGAAGTCCAGGTCCTCCTCGGACAGGATGTGCTCCCCATGACCGTCGGTCTCCAGGGACGTCCCCGTCGCCGCCTCCACCCGGTTCACGAGCGTCCGGGGCAGCATGAGGCAGCCCGGGTTGGCCAGCAGCCATTGCTGCACGGTGGGGTCGATCCTGGTCCAGAGTGTGTTCAGGGTCATGATGGGATCCTCCTCGAACCTCAGGGGCGCTGCTCTCCGCGCGCTGTGCGCGATGCGACGTCGTCGTGCCCCCATCCCATGTCAGAGCCCCGATGCTGGCTAGGGTCGAAAGTCCCGTCCGAGCCCCCTACCGCAAGCGCAGGTCCAGTACCCTCCTCCTCTGGACAGGCGCAGGGTGGGTGCCGGTACCATGCGCTTCCTCGTCGACGGGACCCCCGGTGGTGCGGCGGAGCATCACCTGCACCCTGCTGGGCGTCTTCGACTTCCCGGGCACGCCGCACCCTGCCGGTCCGCTGCGGCGACCTGCGGCGCTGACGGTCCGCGAGGTCGGCTCGGGCCCCCGGACGGGGTCCGAGGGGGTCACCCAGGGGTGACGGGAGCGGGGGCGTTGATGATGTTGGGCACGAACCGGCAGAAGTAGTCGGTGATGTAGCCGTCGGATTCCCGGATACCGACGCCGACGCTCTCGCCGTCGACCACCCAGCACCCGAGCACGGGCCGGTTGCCGTCCATGGACGGCAACGGGTGCCATGCCTGGTAGCACCACCCCTCCGCCCCGTAATCACCGGGCTGCTCGATCTCGATGCCGTGCGCGTGGACGCGGATGTTGTCTCCCTCGCGCCCGTGCAGCGGCTTGGCCACCCATTCGGACAGTTCGCGCGGCGAGTCGAGGTAGGCGGGCAGCAGGTTCGGATGGTCGGGGTACAGATGCCACAGCGCCGCGAGCAGGGCCTTGGTCGAGAGCAGCATCTTCCACGCCGGTTCGATCCACCGGGTCGACGTGGGCCAGGCCAGGACGTGCCTGCCGAAGTCCTCCTTGATCATCAGCTCCCACGGGTAGAGCTTGAACATGGTGGAGATGGGCTGGTTCCCCAGGTCGACGAACAGCTTGCTGGCGGCATCCCAGCCGATGTCGCTCATGTTGATCCCGACCGTGGTCCAGCCGCCCTGCATCGCTACGTCGCGCATGTACGCGGCCGTCATCCAGTCCTCCCCGGACGGTTCGACCTCCGTGTGCGCGACGTGCAGCGTGGTCAGCCCGGACGCGGCGTACAACTTCTGCCACGAGGCGACGAGGGCCTCGTGGATACCGTTCCACTGGTCGTTACCGGGCCGAACGTCCTGCAGCCAGTAGTACTGGGCCAGGGAGGCCTCGATGAGGCCGGTCGGCGTATCCGCGTTGTACTCCAGGAGCTTGGCGGGCCCGTGGCCGTCGTAGGCGAGGTCGAACCGCCCGTAGACCGCGGGGTCGGACGTGGCGAGGGATTCCGCGGCGAGGCGCAGCGCATCACGACCGATGCCGATGGTGCCCATCGCGCCCGTGGCGAGATAACGGGCGGCCTCGAGCGACATCCGGTGCAGCTCCTCGGTGACGTTCTCGAGGGCCTCCACCTCGCTCATCTCGAACTCGTAGTAGGCGTCCTCGTGCCAGTACTCGATGGCGCCGCGGTCGGGCGTGATGGTGGTGGAGTAGATGAGCCCGACGCTCTCGATCTTCTCCCGCCAGTCCGGCCGGCGGGTGGACGCTCGTCGCCTCACGTCAGCCGCCCGTGGTGCCGTTGCTGCTGCCGAACCCGCCGCGCGACACGGACGACGCCCCGTCGGGGCTGACGCCCGCCCTGGAGGTCGCCCCCGACGGGACGGAGGTCGTGCCACCGGAGAGGCCGGCACCGACCGCGGGGATGCTCCGGCGGCCGGCCCCCATCGCGAGGAAGTACCAGCCGTACAGCCCGGAGGAGACCCCCTGCTCGCTGCAGCGGTTGTCCTCGGCCCGCTCCTCGGTGGTGCGGTCCTGGCACACCTTGGCGTAGTCCGCGTCGATCACCTCGCCCTCGGGGGAGCAGCCGGTCAGCAGGGCGCTGGCGAGCAGTGCGGTCACACCGAGGGCGACGCCGGAACTGCGGCGGGCCCGGGCGCCGGAAGTGGGGCTCATGCACCCATTTTCTCATGCGGACCGCCACGCGGCTCTGGTCACCCCGCCCGGACGGAATTACCATGTGTTTGTCCTCCGGCCACCGGGCCGGGAGGGTCCCGAGGAGGTGGAGTCATGAAGGTCAGTGTCGTTGCGCTGCGCGCCGCCCACTCCATCGACCCCGCCTCCCCGACGACACCGCCCTAGCGTGCCGTGGGAGGCCTCCCCTCAGAGGACCCACGTTGAACACTCTCGAGCAGTACGGCTTCACCGACCGCATCGGCGGTCTCTTCTCCTTCCACTTCCCCGGTCCGATCAGCACGGAGCCGGCGCGCGTGATCCGCTCGGACCGCGGCCGCGTGCTGGTCGCGTCGCGGCACGGCATCCTCCATCTCGACGGCGGGAGCACACTCGTCACCGGCGACTGGGCTGCGGTCCGGCCCGAGGGGACCGTGATCGGGTGCCTGCCCCGGTCCTCCCTCCTCCGGCGCAAGCGGGCGTACGACCCCCTGTCCGAGGCGCAGGTCCTCGGCGCGAACATCGACCTGCTCGGGGTGGTGGTCCCCCTCGACCGGCCGCTCTCGACGAACCGGCTGGAACGGACCCTCGTCGCGGCCTGGGATTCGGGCGCCGTGCCGATCGTCGTCCTGACGAAGGCCGATCTCAGTACCCGGTTCAACGACGTCGTCGCCGAGACCGTGCAGCGCGCCCGCGGCGTGGAGGTGCTCACGACGTCCGCGGAGGACCTGGACGGCCTCGAGGAACTGCGCGGAAGGATCGGCGCCGGGCAGACCCTGGCCCTGCTCGGTCCCTCCGGCGCCGGCAAGTCGAGCCTGATCAACGCCCTGGTGGGCGATCCCCGCCGGGACACCGGCGAGGTCCGGGCCGGGGACGCGAGGGGCCGGCACACGACGACGGCGCGCGAGCTGGTACCCCTCGGCGATGGTGCGGTGGTGATGGACACGCCGGGACTGCGCGGCTTCGCCCTGTGGGACGCCGAGGCGGGTCTGTCCGAGGTGTTCGGGGACATCGAGGAGCTGTTCGGGGGCTGCCGCTTCCGCGACTGCGCGCACGGCAGCGAACCGGGGTGCGCCGTGCAGGCCGCCATCGGGTCGGGGGCGCTGGAGGAGCGGCGCTGGCTGAGCTACCGGAAGATGGAGCGCGAGCTCGCGAGCCTCCACCGGAGACAGGACGCCGTCGAACAGCGCCGCCACGAGCGGTCGTTCCAGCGGGTGGCCCGTGAGGCGGCCCTGGCGAAGGACCACAGGAACCGTTTCAGGGAGGGCCGGTGAGATCGGCGCCGACGGCCGGGGCGGGCGGGTCCGATGGAGCCCCCTGTCGGATTCGAACCGACGACCCCCGCTTTACAAGAGCGGTGCTCTGGCCAACTGAGCTAAGGAGGCGTGCCGGCCCGGGCCGGCGGGCGTCGTCGTCCCCGAGCCGGACCGGCGGGCAGGAGGGGACGCTGAGCGCTCGTTAAGGGTAGCCCAGCACCAGCACCGCGGGAAATCAGCTGCCCACGGCTCCGGGAGGGCGGAACGGCAGGCACTACGGCAGCGACTTCTCCCGGGCCCTGGAAGACGCCGATACGCCGACGGAGCGAACCGATAGAGTCGGTTCCGAGACCACACCAATGCGATGGAGCCAGTTTTGAGCGCAGCACAACCTTCGACCACACCGGGCGTCACGCCACCGGCCGCACCCGAGGGACAGTTCGGTGACTTCGACTTCATCGTGGTGTCCAATCGGCTCGCCGTCGATCGCGTCGTCGACGAGCACGGCGAGAGCGCGTGGCGCCGGTCCCCGGGCGGCCTCGTGACCGCCCTGGCGCCCGTGATGGCGAAGGCCGATGGCGCCTGGGTCGGCTGGCACGGCGCGCCGGACGAGACACTCGAGCCCTTCGACGAGTCGAACATGCGCCTCGTGCCCGTACCGCTCAGCGCCGAGGAGGTGGAGCTCTACTACGAGGGCTTCTCGAACGCCACCCTCTGGCCCCTGTACCACGACGTCATCGCCTCCCCGGAGTTCCACCGCACCTGGTGGGACTCCTACCGGAGGGTCAACGAGCGGTTCGCGGTGGCGACGGCGTCCGTCGCCGCCGAGGGCGCCACGGTGTGGGTGCAGGACTACCAGTTGCAGCTGGTGCCCAAGATGCTGCGGGAGGCGCGTCCGGACCTGAAGATCGGCTTCTTCAACCACATCCCCTTCCCCCCGCTGGAGATCTACGCCCAGCTGCCCTGGCGCCGCCAGGTCATCGAGGGCCTCCTCGGCGCCGATCTCATCGGCTTCCAGCGCCCGAGCGACGCCAGCAACTTCCTCCGCTGCGTGCGCCGGTTCAAGGGCTACACCATCAAATCCCAGCAGGTGTACGTGCCGGCCGACGAGGCGACCCCCGCCTACGTCTCCCGCGCCGAGGCGTTCCCCATCTCGATCGACACGGCGTCCATCACGGAACTGGCGCACCGCCCGGACGTCATCGAACGGTCCCGGGAGATCCGGCGTGAGCTGGGCGACCCCCAGCACATCCTGCTCGGCGTCGACCGCCTCGACTACACCAAGGGCATCGGGCACCGGCTCAAGGCCTACGGCGAACTGCTCGAGGACGGCGCCATCACCGTCGAGGACGCCGCCCTCATCCAGGTGGCCAGCCCGAGCCGCGAGCGCGTGGAACAGTACCGACTCCTCCGCGAGGACATCGAGGGCGCCGTGGGCCGCATCAACGGCACCCACGACACCATGAAGAACACGGCCATCCGCTACCTGCACCACAGCTACCCGGTCGAGGAGATGGTGGCTCTGTACCTCGCCGCCGACGTCATGCTCGTCACGGCGCTGCGCGACGGCATGAACCTCGTCGCCAAGGAGTACGTCGCCGCCCGCACCGGCAACACCGGCATGCTCGTCCTCAGCGAGTTCGCGGGCGCCGCGGACACGCTGCGGCAGGCGATCCTCGTGAACCCGCACGACATCGACGGCCTGAAGGCCGCGATCGTCTCGGCCATCTCCATGCCGAAGGTCGAGGCCATGCGACGCATGCGGCTCATGCGCCGCCAGGTGGTCCAGAACGACGTCGAACGCTGGTCGCAGGCGTTCCTCAACGCCCTCCAGTCCGGAAGCCCCACCCATGGCGATTGACCCGGAGCTGCACGCCGCTCTCCGCGCCCTCGCCGCCACACCGCACCTGCTCGTGGCACTGGACTTCGACGGCACCCTCGCCCCGCTCGTCGAGCGGGCGGAGGACGCGCGGGCCCTCCCCGCATCGGCCGCGGCGGTCCGCGCCCTGGCGGCGCTGCCCGCGACGACGACGGCGCTGATCTCGGGACGTGCCCTCGACAGCCTCCGGGCCGTCGCGGACCCTCCCCCGGAGACCATGCTGATCGGCAGCCACGGGGCGGAGACATGGACCGGCCCGGACGGCGCACCCCTCGCGCTGACACCTGACCAGGAGGACCTGCGGGCCCGGGCCGTCGACATCGTCGAGCGGACGGTCGACGCACACGAGGGGACCCGCGTGGAATACAAGCCTGCCGGCGTGGTCCTCCACACCAGGACGGCCACGGACGACGTCGCCGAGGCCGCCGTCGCGTCCGCCCGCGCCGCACTGGAGCGGCTGGAAGGCCTGAGCGTCACCGATGGCAAGCGCGTCCTCGAGATCGCGGTGGTCGAGGCGGACAAGGGGCAGGGCCTGAGCCTCCTCCGTCGTCTGACGGGCGCGACGGGTGTGCTCTTCGCGGGTGACGACGTCACCGACGAGAACGCCCAGCGCACGCTGGGCCCGGACGACCTCGGCATCAGGATCGGCTCCGGGCCGACCGCCGCCCGTTTCACCGTGGCCACGCCGGAGGACTTCTCGGCGGTGCTGCATGAACTCGTCGCCCTACGGGAACCGGGTGCACGCAGCTAGGGAACGTGTCATACTACGGGAGCGTGGCCCCGAGCCACCGGTACTGCTGGCCGACCGCGCACCACAACTGAATAATCTTCCATTCACTACGGATCGTCGGGCACGTACCTGCCCGTGAAAAGGAACCAACACCATGGCAACGGTAACGTTTGACCAGGCCACGCGCCTGTACCCGGGCACCGAGAAGCCCGCCGTCGACAAGCTCGACATCGACATCGCCGACGGCGAATTCCTCGTCCTCGTAGGACCCTCCGGTTGCGGCAAGTCCACCTCCCTGCGCATGCTCGCCGGGCTGGAGGACGTGAACTCCGGACGCATCCTCATCGGCGACCGCGACGTCACCGACGTCCCCCCGAAGGATCGCGACATCGCGATGGTCTTCCAGAACTACGCCCTCTACCCCCACATGTCGGTCGCCGACAACATGGGCTTCGCCCTGAAGATCGCGGGCGTCTCCAAGGAGGAGCGTGCGGAGCGCGTCCGCGAGGCCGCCAAGCTCCTCGACCTCGAGGACTACCTGGACCGCAAGCCGAAGGCCCTCTCCGGTGGCCAGCGTCAGCGTGTCGCCATGGGCCGCGCCATCGTGCGTAACCCGCAGGTGTTCCTCATGGACGAGCCCCTGTCCAACCTCGATGCCAAGCTCCGCGTGCAGACCCGTACGCAGATCGCATCGCTGACCCGCCGCCTCGGCGTCACGACGGTCTACGTCACGCACGACCAGGTCGAGGCCATGACGATGGGTGACCGCGTCGCGGTCCTGAAGGACGGCATCCTCCAGCAGGTCGACACCCCCCGCAACCTCTACGAGCGTCCCAAGAACGTCTTCGTGGCCGGCTTCATCGGCTCACCCGCCATGAACCTCCTCGAACTGCCCGTCGCCGACGGCGGTGTCATCTTCGGTGGCATCGTCTACCCGGTCCCCGGCAGCGTCCTGGACGCCGCAGCGGGCAACACCGTCACGCTGGGTGTCCGTCCCGAGGACCTCGTCGTCTCCGCGACCGGTGAAGGACTGCCGGTCGAGGTCGACGTCGTCGAGGAACTCGGCGCCGACGCCTACATCTACGGCCACACCACGCTCGACGGCAAGGACCACGACATGGTGGTCCGCGTCGACGGTCGCCGTCCTCCGATGAAGGGCGACACCGTGTTCGTCCGCCCCGAGCAGGGCCACGTGCACCTGTTCGACACCACCAGCGGACTCCGCCTGGCCGAGACGGTCTAGTCCTACCGGACTCAGCACCACGCACGACGACGGTGGCGTCCACCGGGCACCCTCCTCTGGGGCTCGGCGGGCGCCACCGCCGCGTTAACGGCATCTACGCTTGATGCAGGCCCTTTCCCGCCCCGACACGGAGGCAGCACCATGACCGAGACCTCGAACGCCCAGTGGCATGACGAGCCGACCGACTACGACCAGACGGGCAAACTGCCGAGACTGCGTCCCGCGTCGGCGGAGACCCCGAACCTCGGGTCGCTGAACATCACCGCGGCGGCCACCGATCCCGAACTCCTCGACCTCCCCTGGCACGTCGCCCTGGAGCAGTGGCCCGCCAGCGCCCTCGCCGCCCTCCCCCGCGGGATCTCACGGCACATCGTGCGCTTCGCGCACCTCGGCGGATCCGTGATCGCCGTCAAGGAGACCAGCGAACACGTCGCACGGCACGAGTACCACATGCTCCGGAAGCTGCAGCGGCTGGACGTGCCCTGCGTGGAGCCCGTCGCCGTCATCTCCGGCCGCACCACCCCCGAGGGCGACGAGCTCGACCCCGTCCTCGTCACCCGGCACCTGAAGTTCTCGCTCCCCTACCGGGCGCTGTTCTCCCAGACCCTCCGTCGTGACACGCTGACCCGCCTCATCGACGCACAGGCGCTGCTCCTGGTCCGCCTCCACCTGATCGGGTTCTACTGGGGCGACGTGTCCCTCTCCAACACCCTGTTCCGACGCGACGCGGGATCCTTCGCCGCATACCTGGTCGACGCCGAGACCGGCGAGCTGTACCCCGAGCTCTCCACCGGGCAACGCGAGTACGACCTCGAGATCGCCCGCGTCAACATCGCCGGCGAGCTGATGGACCTCGCCGAGGGCGGCCTGATCGAGGAGAAGGTGGACCCGCTGGCGACGAGCGAGCTCATCATGGACAGCTACCGCCGCCTCTGGACCGAGCTCACGGAGAAGGAGTCCTTCGAACTCGGCGAACGCTGGCGCGTCGGGGCCCGCATCCGACGCCTCAACGAGCTCGGCTTCGACGTCGAGGAGTACGCCATCAAGACGGCGGCCAACGGCACCCAGATCCAGCTCCAGCCCAAGGTCGTCGATGCAGGGCACCACAGCCGGCGCCTCCTCCGGCTGACCGGACTCGACGCACAGGAGAACCAGGCCCGGCGGCTCCTGAACGACATGGACGCCTACCGTGCGGACAGCAACCCGTCGCTCGACGAGGAGTTCAGCGCACACCTCTGGGTGAACGAGGTCTTCGAGCCGATCGTACGGGCCGTCCCGCGCGAGCTGGGCGGGAAGCTCGAGCCCGCCCAGGTGGTGCACGAGGTGCTGGAGCACCGGTGGTACATGTCGGAACGCCAGGACAGGAATGTCCCTCTGGCGGAGGCCGTGCAGTCCTACCTGGATGACGAGCTTCGGCACCGGCGCGACGAGGCGGCCATCATGCTGACGGCCGATGCCAGGACGATCGGCATCGACGAGGACTCGGAGTACAACGACAACTAGCCCTGACAGCGAAAGGGACCGGCAGCCGATGGCTGCCGGTCCCTTCTCGTCCGAGCGACTACGGGCAGGTCGTCGTCTGGCCCTGGACGGTGACGGGCGAACCCGACGGCAGGCCCTCGCAGGCCTCGATGATCTGTCCGGCCAGATCGGCGGCGAAACTCGCGATGACGGCGATGAGGATGGCGCCGAGGACCGTGAACACCGCGCCGATGATGATGCCGGCAAGGGCGAACCCGTTGCCCGTCTTCGCCTTCCGGGACTGCACGAAGGCGATGATGCTGATGACCAGACCGACCGGGGCGATCAGGATGGCGAGGATGAAGCCGACGATACCGAGCGTGCGGCCCGGGGTCGCCGCGGCCTGGCCCTGGTAGCCCTGCTGTCCCGGGTAGCTGCCCGGCCCCGTGCCGTACTGAGCCTGCTGGCCGTAGGGCGACTGCCCCTGGCCGTAGGGCGATGCGCTCTGCTCGCCGTACTGCGGCTGGTTCTGCTGGCCGTACTGGGGCTGGTTCTGCCCGTACTGGGGCTGGTTCTGCTGGCCGTAGGGCGAGCTGCCCTGCGATCCCGGGTCGTTCTCGGTCATGGTGCCCCCAAGGGAAGTCGTGGAAGAAGCGGAGTGATCTCCCGCAGTTTCCTGAAGAATATCACTGGGCGGCAGCGCAGCTGAGGAGCAGCGACGCGACGATCAGGACACGATCGCCTTGCCTGGATTGAGGATGTTGGCGGGGTCGAACACCTGCTTGAGGCGGGCCTGCAGGTCGATGACCTCCGGCGACTGCTCCCAGGCGAGCCAGCGGCGCTTGTACTGACCCACGCCGTGCTCCCCCGTGATCGTCCCGCCGAGGTCGAGCGCGTGCGTCACCGATTCGTCCAGCGCCTTCTCCAGGCGCTCCTGCGCCTGGGGTCCCTCGCTCCGCTCCACCCAGAACGTCGGGTGCAGGTTGCCGTCCCCGGCGTGCGCCACGACCTTGAGATTCACCTCGTGACGGAGGGCCATGTCCTCGAGTGCCGCCACGTACGGCACGAGCTTCGATTTCGGGACGGCGACGTCCTCCCCCACCCTGTACAGGTCGTCGACCTCGTCACCCCTGCTGTGCCGTCTCAGGTCAATCAGGCGGTCCGCCTCCGCCGACCCCTCCTCGCTGATCACGGCACCCAGGCCGGTGAGCACTTCCCTGACCGCGTCCGCCTCCGCCGCGGCTCCGTACCCGTCGGTCTGCACCAGCAGCAGCGAGCCGCCCCGGCGCCGGAGGTCCGAGCCGTGCGCGCCGTCGAGCGCCTCGAGGGTCCTGCCGTCCAGGAGTTCGAGGATCGCCGGCTGGACCCGGGCACGTCCGATCGCGAGGACCCCGGCGGCCGCCTGCGGGAAGTCGTCGAAGAAGGCCGCCAGCGTGTGGACGGCCCGGGGCAGGTAGCGAAGCCGCACCGTGATCCCGACGACGACCCCGAGAGTGCCCTCCGACCCCGTGATCAGTGCCGTGAGATCGTAGCCCGCCACACCCTTGAAGGTCCGGTGGCCGGTCGAGATGAGCGTACCGTCGGCCAGGACGACGTCGAGGGCGAGCACGGAGTCACGGGTGACGCCGTACTTCGCACAGCGAAGGCCGCCCGCATTGGTGGCCACGTTCCCGCCGAGGGTGGACCACCGGTAACTCGCCGGATCAGGGGCGTACATGAGTCCGTACCGGGCCACCGCGGCGTTCAGGTCGGCGTTGATCACCCCCGGCTCGACGACCGCGGTCTCATCGTCGGGATCGACCTGAACGATCCGATCCATCAGTTCCAGCGACAGGACGACGCAGCCCGCCGTCGCATGGGCGCCGCCGGACACCCCGGAGCCGGCGCCGCGGCTGACGATCGGCACGCCGTGGCGCGTCGCCCACCGCAGAAGCGCCTGTACGTCCTCGACGGAACGCGCTCGGACGACGGCATCGGGAAGGATCGCCTGCAGGACCGGACCCTGATCGCGCGAGTACCGGGTCAGGTCTGCCGGCGTCGTCGAGGTCCGCCCGGGAAGCGCCGCGACCAGCTCCTCGAAAGCGGCCCCGTCGATCATGACCCTCCCATGAAGCGGCGGTAGCGCGAGAGCGCGAGAGGCCAGAAGTCCCTGTAGAACTCGTAGACGCCCAGCGGATCGGCCTCGGACCAGCCACTGTGAACGACGGCGAGGGAGGTGTCGGAGGATCCGTCGTCGTGCGCGCCGCCCTGCCCTTCTGCCGGCTCGCCGGCGAGGGCGGCCGCCGGGCTCGACGACGCGGAGGCCGCTCCCTCCATCACCAGTCTCAGCAGCGTGGTGGAGGCGGATCCGACGTGCCGCCACTGCAGCTCGAGCCACTCACCCGCCTGACTGCCGATCACCTCGCCCCACACGTTCTCGTCGTCGTCCACCGATGTCTCGACCAGGGCATTGTCCTCGAGGTCGAAGAAGCTGTCGGTACCCCAGCGACTGAGCTCGCCGGCGGGCCACCACAGGTGGAGGTGCTCCGTGAGCCCTGCCCAGGCGTGATCGCGCGGCGCGGGGACCGCAACGGCGGCCCGCAGCGGCGGCCGGGGCTCGGGGACATCGGCCGCACCGGAAGGATGGGAGAACAAACCACTCATGCATCGACCCTACCGTCGGGCACGACCACGACGCGTGCGCGGGCCCGTACCGGGCATGCCTGCAGGCTGGGTGCCGGCCACTGGGTGCCGGCCTGGGTGGTGGGTGGGGGTGTTGGGGGTGGTTAAAGGGGTCGAGGCCCCACCGGTGGTGGGGCCTCGTTTCCTGTAATGGTTGTCCGGCGGTGTCCTACTCTCCCACACTCTCTCGGGTGCAGTACCATCGGCGCTGTGGGTCTTAGCTTCCGGGTTCGGAATGGGACCGGGCGTTTCCCCCGCTATGACCGCCGTAACCCTTGCTACCGGTCCCGGTCCGGGCGCCCCCAGGGGGTTCGGATCGGGTGGTAAATCTGTGGGGTTACATCGCTCCCGCACGTAACCCTGTGGGGCGTGGTGCCTTGGAGGGGTTTGTGCGGTGTGCTGGATGTTCCAGTTGTGGATGTATTCAGTTATGAGGTGGTTCCTGTTGTTGGTTGGGAACCGCATAGTGGACGCGTAGCATGTGATCTTCACCCTCCCCGTGTGTCACCGCTGGTGGTGGGTGTGGCGCCGGGTGTCCAGTTGCCTGGGTCCCTGGTGTCACAGCCCGTCCTCCCATCGGTGGGGGTGGGTGTGTGGTGTAAGTTATCGGCTTATTAGTACCGGTCAGCTTCACAGGTCGTTAGTCCCTGCTTCCACGTCCGGCCTATCAACCCAGTGGTCTGGCTGGGGGCCTCTCACACTCGAGGTGTATGGAAATCTCATCTTGAAGCAGGCTTCCCGCTTAGATGCTTTCAGCGGTTATCCCATCCGAACGTAGCTAATCAGCGGTGCACTTGGCAGTACAACTGACACACCAGAGGTTCGTCCGTCCCGGTCCTCTCGTACTAAGGACAGCCCTTCTCAAATTTCCTGCGCGCGCAGCGGATAGGGACCGAACTGTCTCACGACGTTCTAAACCCAGCTCGCGTACCGCTTTAATGGGCGAACAGCCCAACCCTTGGGACCTACTCCAGCCCCAGGATGCGACGAGCCGACATCGAGGTGCCAAACCATGCCGTCGATATGGACTCTTGGGCAAGATCAGCCTGTTATCCCCGAGGTACCTTTTATCCGTTGAGCGACGGCCATTCCACAATGTGCCGCCGGATCACTAGTCCCGACTTTCGTCCCTGCTTGAGATGTCTCTCTCACAGTCAAGCTCCCTTGTGCACTTACACTCGCCACCTGATTGCCAACCAGGCTGAGGGAACCTTTGGGCGCCTCCGTTACTTTTTAGGAGGCAACCGCCCCAGTTAAACTACCCATCAGGCACTGTCCCTGACCCGGATTACGGGCCGAAGTTAGATATCCAGAGTGACCAGAGTGGTATTTCAACGATGACTCCACGTGAACTGGCGTCCACGCTTCACAGTCTCCCACCTATCCTACACAAGCCACACCGAACACCAATACCAAACTATAGTGAAGGTCTCGGGGTCTTTCCGTCCTGCTGCGCGTAACGAGCATCTTTACTCGTACTGCAATTTCGCCGAGTTTATGGTTGAGACAGCGGGGAAGTCGTTACTCCATTCGTGCAGGTCGGAACTTACCCGACAAGGAATTTCGCTACCTTAGGATGGTTATAGTTACCACCGCCGTTTACTGGGGGTTTAAATTCCCAGCTTCGTCCCACGCAAGCGTGAAACTAACCGGTCCTCTTAACCTTCCAGCACCGGGCAGGAGTCAGTCCGTATACATCGTCTTGCGACTTCGCACGGACCTGTGTTTTTAGTAAACAGTCGCTTCCCCTGGTCTCTGCGGCCCCGATCCGCTCCGGCGAGCTAGTCGCCTTCACAGTTGGGGGCCCCCTTCTCCCGAAGTTACGGGGGCATTTTGCCGAGTTCCTTTAACCATAATTCTCTCGATCGCCTTAGTATTCTCTACCTGATCACCTGTGTCGGTTTGGGGTACGGGCGGCTAGAACCTCGCGCCGATGCTTTTCTCGGCAGCATAGGATCACCGAATCCCCCTTGACGGGGGTCCCATCAGATCTCAAGCACGGTATCTAAACCAGAACCACGGATTTGCCTATGGTTCGCCCTACATCCTTAGACCGGGACTACCATCGCCCGGCTCGGCTACCTTCCTGCGTCACACCTGTTAATACGCTTACCTCCCGAGATCAGGTCCCGCGATCCACAAAAAACCACGTCACCACAAGGGTGGGCGGTCATGCTTCTGGCGGTTAGTATCCCTCGATCAGTATTGGCGGTTCTTCGCCGGTACGGGAATATCAACCCGTTGTCCATCGACTACGCCTGTCGGCCTCGCCTTAGGTCCCGACTTACCCAGGGCAGATTAGCTTGACCCTGGAACCCTTGATCATTCGGCGGACGGGTTTCTCACCCGTCTTTCGCTACTCATGCCTGCATTCTCACTCGTGTAGGCTCCACCGCTGGTTTACACCGCGACTTCACCGCCCACACGACGCTCCCCTACCCATCCACATCCTTGAACCAGGAGAACAAGTCTCCGGCTTGGGATCTATGTGAATGCCACAACTTCGGCGGTGTACTTGAGCCCCGCTACATTGTCGGCGCGGAATCACTTGACCAGTGAGCTATTACGCACTCTTTCAAGGGTGGCTGCTTCTAAGCCAACCTCCTGGTTGTCTGGGCAACTCCACATCCTTTCCCACTTAGCACACGCTTAGGGGCCTTAGTTGGTGGTCTGGGCTGTTTCCCTCTCGACTATGAAGCTTATCCCCCACAGTCTCACTGCTGCGCTCTCACTTACCGGCATTCGGAGTTTGGCTGACGTCAGTAACCTTGTAGGGCCCATTAGCCATCCAGTAGCTCTACCTCCGATAAGAAACACGCAACGCTGCACCTAAATGCATTTCGGGGAGAACCAGCTATCACGAAGTTTGATTGGCCTTTCACCCCTACCCACAGCTCATCCCCTCCATTTTCAACTGAAGTGGGTTCGGTCCTCCACGACGTCTTACCGTCGCTTCAACCTGGCCATGGGTAGATCACTTCGCTTCGGGTCTAGATCACGCCACTTACTCGCCCTATTCAGACTCGCTTTCGCTACGGCTTCCCCACACGGGTTAACCTCGCGACGTAACACTAACTCGCAGGCTCATTCTTCAAAAGGCACGCCGTCACAGAAACAAGTCTGCTCCGACGGTTTGTAGGCACACGGTTTCAGGTACTGTTTCACTCCCCTCCCGGGGTACTTTTCACCTTTCCCTCACGGTACTGGTCCGCTATCGGTCATCAGGGAGTATTTAGGCTTACCAGGTGGTCCTGGCAGATTCGCACGGGATTTCTCGGGCCCCGTGCTACTTGGGATCCTCTCCAAACGGCGTCACGCATTACGGTTACGGGACTTACACCCTCTCCGGCCGGGCTTTCAAACCCGTTCACCTATACGCACGCACTCATTTCACCAGTCCGGCAGAACTGGAACGGAAAGTCCCACAACCCCAGTGATGCAACGCCCGCCTACTATCACACACCACTGGTTTAGCCTGTTCCGCGTTCGCTCGCCACTACTAACGGAATCACTATTGTTTTCTCTTCCTGTGGGTACTGAGATGTTTCACTTCCCCACGTTCCCTCCACGTACCCTATGTGTTCAGATACGGGTCACCCGGTCACTCGCGCGCCGGGCGGGGTTTCCCCATTCGGACATCCTGGGATCAAAGTTCGGTTATCAACTCCCCCAGGCTTATCGCAGATTCCCACGTCCTTCTTCGGCTCCTGATGCCAAGGCATCCACCGTGTGCCCTTAAAAACTTGACCACTAAGATCAAAAACATATCGAGAAAACCAGGCACCGGACATACGTCCGAAACCAGATTATTCATAGAAATTGCTTCTTTTAAGATGCTCGCGTCCACTATGCAGTTCTCAACCAACAACCCCGTCACACCCCCACCCACCCCCACTCACGGGACACGGACAGAGCATGCGCGGGAAACCAGAAACAACCAAACCCCCCCCAACCAACGATCACCGAACCCCCGGACACCGGATCCCACCAGGACACCCGCACCAGCCGCGCACCCCACCCCGCAAAGGACAGACCACACAGACACCACGAACACCCAGCACAACCCGCACCGGACAGAGACGACAACCACGATCGAAAGGGCCCTGTTATCTCAGGACCCAACAGTGTGCCAAACGATACCCGCCACCAGAAACATCAACCCGCCCATTCCAACCCCGCACCCCACACCGCACACCCCACCACCTCCCACACAGGAAGACAGACAGGACACACGACACAGGCCACCAGGCGTACTCGAGCTTCTACCAACACCAGCGACGACACCTATTCATTGATATTCCACCCATGAGCACCCATCGCGGAACAAACGCCCGCGCTATGGGCTGACTCCTGCGAACCCCACCCCCACCACAGTGGACGAGGACGAAAGATTCGAGGCGCTCCTTAGAAAGGAGGTGATCCAGCCGCACCTTCCGGTACGGCTACCTTGTTACGACTTAGTCCCAATCGCCGGTCCCACCTTCGACGGCTCCCTCCCACAAGGGGTTAGGCCACCGGCTTCGGGTGTTACCAACTTTCGTGACTTGACGGGCGGTGTGTACAAGGCCCGGGAACGTATTCACCGCAGCGTTGCTGATCTGCGATTACTAGCGACTCCAACTTCATGAGGTCGAGTTGCAGACCTCAATCCGAACTGAGACCGGCTTTTTGGGATTAGCTCCACCTCACAGTATCGCAACCCTTTGTACCGGCCATTGTAGCATGCGTGAAGCCCAAGACATAAGGGGCATGATGATTTGACGTCGTCCCCACCTTCCTCCGAGTTGACCCCGGCAGTCTCCCATGAGTCCCCGGCATAACCCGCTGGCAACATGGAACGAGGGTTGCGCTCGTTGCGGGACTTAACCCAACATCTCACGACACGAGCTGACGACAACCATGCACCACCTGTAAACCGGCCACAAGTGGCTGACACATCTCTGCATCATTCCGGTTCATGTCAAGCCTTGGTAAGGTTCTTCGCGTTGCATCGAATTAATCCGCATGCTCCGCCGCTTGTGCGGGCCCCCGTCAATTCCTTTGAGTTTTAGCCTTGCGGCCGTACTCCCCAGGCGGGGCACTTAATGCGTTAGCTACGGCGCGGAAAACGTGGAATGTCCCCCACACCTAGTGCCCAACGTTTACGGCATGGACTACCAGGGTATCTAATCCTGTTCGCTCCCCATGCTTTCGCTCCTCAGCGTCAGTTACAGCCCAGAGACCTGCCTTCGCCATCGGTGTTCCTCCTGATATCTGCGCATTTCACCGCTACACCAGGAATTCCAGTCTCCCCTACTGCACTCTAGTCTGCCCGTACCCACCGCAGATCCGGGGTTAAGCCCCGGACTTTCACGGCAGACGCGACAAACCGCCTACGAGCTCTTTACGCCCAATAATTCCGGATAACGCTTGCGCCCTACGTATTACCGCGGCTGCTGGCACGTAGTTAGTAAGCGCTTCTTCTGCAGGTACCGTCACCAACCCAAAAGATCAGCTTCTTCCCTACTGAAAGAGGTTTACAACCCGAAGGCCTTCATCCCTCACGCGGCGTCGCTGCATCAGGCTTGCGCCCATTGTGCAATATTCCCCACTGCTGCCTCCCGTAGGAGTCTGGGCCGTGTCTCAGTCCCAGTGTGGCCGGTCACCCTCTCAGGCCGGCTACCCGTCGTCGCCTTGGTAGGCCATTACCCCACCAACAAGCTGATAGGCCGCGAGTCCATCCAAAACCACAAAAGCTTTCCACCAACACCACATGCGTGGGAAGGTCGTATCCAGTATTAGACCCGGTTTCCCAGGCTTATCCCAGAGTCAAGGGCAGGTTACTCACGTGTTACTCACCCGTTCGCCACTAATCCACCAGCAAGCTGGCTTCATCGTTCGACTTGCATGTGTTAAAGCACGCCGCCAGCGTTCATCCTGAGCCAGGATCAAACTCTCCGTAAATGATTCACAGACACAACACCGAAACCCGGGAAAACGGGGAACCATGCTGCACAAAATTCGAAACCAGCCAAAAAAACCAGCCACCACACGGGGTGCGGCAACCAGCAAATTCAACCAATCAAAAAACAATCGGTATCAACAAACTTGGCACACTATTGAGTTCTCAAACAACAGGAACGTTCGATTACTTGCAGGACCAGCGCTTTCGCGCTTTCTCGGCCTGCTTTCCTTCGCCGTTGTGTTTACAGCTTATTTCATTCTCTTTTCTCTTGTCAAATCCTCCGCTTTGGCTTACTGCCTGCGAAAAAGACGTACGACAAGACAATCCCATGACAATTAGAGGCCTAATTCCGATTCGCTTTAGAGCGCACGGACCGACCACTAGTTTTTTGAAGGGGTTGGTCGCCCTCACCGGGGCAACTCATAAAACATTACACGCCACTCTCCGTGCGAGCAAACCGAAGCGGCGTTGCCTGCGTCACCCAGCGTCGGCGACCGTCCTGGGAGATGTTCCGCGGTAGCGGAGCTGCTTCGCTCCAGCGGGAGGTTGCTCCGCGCCGGCTGGGACACCCGATGGCGCAGCAGATCACCGGCCGCCGAACGCCGGCCTGTGCCTGGCTCCCCTGCTCCCCTGATCCCGATTTCCGGCTCCCGCCTCCCGCACATCCGAACTCGGTGCACCTGAAGGAGTCGCCTCGAGCAGTTGCGCCAGGAGTGGATGCAGCCTCGAAGCCGGCAGTGCCCTGCCGGAGTGCTGGCCCGCTGGTGGGACGGACGCCGCCGGCAGGTCGCGACCGGCTAGCAGTCGGCTGGACGTCGTCCCTGATGCGCGGCCCTGAAGCCCGGTCGTTCGGCCCTTCGGTCCGCAAGCCCACGATGCGCGAGCCGCCACGGGGTCCCGGGGCCAGCACTGATCTTTAGCTCGTCAGAGGTCTCTCGGCGAGCCGATCAGCTGAGCGTGCACGATGGCTATGCCCCGCTGTGGTCGGAAGGACGGTGGTACAGCCCAGTAGCACCTGGCCCGCGGCCTGTGCCCTCCGGCCATAGTCCCCGCTCGCTCAGAACAGTGAACTTCTGCTGCTCGGACCTTCTGACGGCGGCCGAGCTCTGCTCCTCCGGGCCGCCGGGTTCTGTCCTGCCGCGCGGTACGCTGCTCCGCACCGCACTGCAGTGCAGTGCATTGCGGTGCGGTGCGAGGCCGTGCCGTGCCGCGCCGTGCCGTGCCGTGCCGTGCCGTGCCGTGCCGTGCCGTGCCGTGCCGTGCCGTGCCTTGCCTTGCCTTGCCTTGCCTTGCCTTGCCTTGCCTTGCCTTGCCTTGCCTTGCCTTGCCTTGCCTTGCCTTGCCTTGCCTTGCCTTGCCTTGCATAGAGGCTCCCTCGGAGTGGAGGTCCATGCGATACATGATGCCGAACGGTGGCGATCGACACGTGGTGCCGTCGACCCGTTGCGATCCACGAGGGACAAGACCTCACTCCGACCGTTCTCTGCGCCGAAAGGTCAGCAGTCACCTTCCGTCCGAGGGCACGGGAGAGTTTTTGCCGTATACCTCACCGTCATCCGGGTGACCGGCGGTATCCGGATGACGGACGGTCTCCCTCGATCACCGCCGACCGATCACCGCCTGGGTCCACAACGGCCGAGGCAGCATGGGCAGTGCCTATGAACATAGGACAGGAGCTGACGTGATGTGGTCGGCTTCATTCGGTTCAGGAGCACGCCCGAATCTCCTGTGCCTCGCGAGGAGATATCAGCTCTCCCGTTGTCTGAGGACAGTGCGACAAGCGTCAACTATCCACTCGATTGCCACTGGCGCGATGGTTGATGACTCCCCGAGCTGGTCGCGCCAGCGGGCAGGCCCGCCCCCGACCCCAGCTGAGGACCGCGCCATTCGAAAGCTGGGCAGCCAGCTGGTGGCTGCTCGTCACCTCCTCCTGATGGTGTCCACTCTTTGCACCGATGATGTCCACGAGGGTGACGCGCATAAAGCCGGGGCGACCGCACTGCAGCTTCCCTCGGTAAAAGAAGGCGGCAGGTCGATACCTGGCCACCCCCGAACCGCACCCTCTCGCTGGTAGCCAGAGCACGGCGAAACCGGCCGACCGAGGCCCGCACGATACCGAGGCAGACCGGCCGAAACGGGGCAGGAGGCTCCTGGACAGGGCGGCTACCAGGAGCCTGTTGCTCTTGAGTAACCCGACTGGTCCAGCCTGTAGGGTGCAGGCCTCTCCTTGCGTTCACGAGGCTGTCACCGTCCTTCCGCGCGCACGCGGCCGATGGGCGCGTGCCGCTCGCAAAGAGGCGGGCAGGGCCGCTCGGTCCCGTCGAAGGGAAGGGGCACATCGGCCTCCAGAACGCCGGAGGTCCCCCTCGTGCACCGACGCGACCGCAGACACCGCGCCGGAGGCCTACTCCGGATGCCAGCCTTGCTGGCCGCCGAGCTACATGGCTTCGTTGCCCGTGCTCCGCCGAACGGACGGGGTACTGGTTCCCGGTAGCCGGCATGGGCACGGCGACCGTGCAGCGTCGGCAGCCCGGCTTCGTTGCCCGTGCTCAGCCCGCCCGGCAGGACACTGCTCCCCGGCCGCCCACCGCATGCCGCCCCGGGATGCGTGCCACTGCGTCTTATGCTGCACCTTGGCGTGGGGTGCCACCCGGGTTCGAGTGGGTGTGCCATCTGCCGTCCTGCGTGTTCGGGACCGTGGGGTGCCGTGCTGCCGGGGATGCCTGCAGGCTGGGTGCCTACCACTGGCCTAGGCCTGGGTGGTGGGTGGGGGTGTTGGGGGTGGTTAAAGGGGTCGAGGCCCCACCGGTGGTGGGGCCTCGTTTCCTGTAATGGTTGTCCGGCGGTGTCCTACTCTCCCACACTCTCTCGGGTGCAGTACCATCGGCGCTGTGGGTCTTAGCTTCCGGGTTCGGAATGGGACCGGGCGTTTCCCCCACGCTATGACCGCCGTAACCCTTGCTACCGGTCCCGGTCCGGGCGCCCCCAGGGGGTTCGGATCGGGTGGTAAATCTGTGGGGTTACATCGCTCCCGCACGTAACCCTGTGGGGCGTGGTGCCTTGGAGGGTTTGTGCGGTGTGCTGGATGTCTCCAGTTGTGGATGTATTCAGTTATGAGGTGGTTCCTGTTGTTGGTTGGGAACCGCATAGTGGACGCGTAGCATGTGATCTTCACCCTCCCCGTGTGTCACCGCTGGTGGTGGGTGTGGCGCCGGGTGTCCAGTTGCCTGGGTCCCTGGTGTCACAGCCCGTCCTCCCATCGGTGGGGGTGGGTGTGTGGTGTAAGTTATCGGCTTATTAGTACCGGTCAGCTTCACAGGTCGTTAGTCCCTGCTTCCACGTCCGGCCTATCAACCCAGTGGTCTGGCTGGGGGCCTCTCACACTCGAGGTGTATGGAAATCTCATCTTGAAGCAGGCTTCCCGCTTAGATGCTTTCAGCGGTTATCCCATCCGAACGTAGCTAATCAGCGGTGCACTTGGCAGTACAACTGACACACCAGAGGTTCGTCCGTCCCGGTCCTCTCGTACTAAGGACAGCCCTTCTCAAATTTCCTGCGCGCGCAGCGGATAGGGACCGAACTGTCTCACGACGTTCTAAACCCAGCTCGCGTACCGCTTTAATGGGCGAACAGCCCAACCCTTGGGACCTACTCCAGCCCCAGGATGCGACGAGCCGACATCGAGGTGCCAAACCATGCCGTCGATATGGACTCTTGGGCAAGATCAGCCTGTTATCCCCGAGGTACCTTTTATCCGTTGAGCGACGGCCATTCCACAATGTGCCGCCGGATCACTAGTCCCGACTTTCGTCCCTGCTTGAGATGTCTCTCTCACAGTCAAGCTCCCTTGTGCACTTACACTCGCCACCTGATTGCCAACCAGGCTGAGGGAACCTTTGGGCGCCTCCGTTACTTTTTAGGAGGCAACCGCCCCAGTTAAACTACCCATCAGGCACTGTCCCTGACCCGGATTACGGGCCGAAGTTAGATATCCAGAGTGACCAGAGTGGTATTTCAACGATGACTCCACGTGAACTGGCGTCCACGCTACAGTCTCCCACCTATCCTACACAAGCCACACCGAACACCAATACCAAACTATAGTGAAGGTCTCGGGGTCTTTCCGTCCTGCTGCGCGTAACGAGCATCTTTACTCGTACTGCAATTTCGCCGAGTTTATGGTTGAGACAGCGGGGAAGTCGTTACTCCATTCGTGCAGGTCGGAACTTACCCGACAAGGAATTTCGCTACCTTAGGATGGTTATAGTTACCACCGCCGTTTACTGGGGCTTAAATTCCCAGCTTCGTCCCACGCAAGCGTGAAACTAACCGGTCCTCTTAACCTTCCAGCACCGGGCAGGAGTCAGTCCGTATACATCGTCTTGCGACTTCGCACGGACCTGTGTTTTTAGTAAACAGTCGCTTCCCCCTGGTCTCTGCGGCCCCGATCCGCTCCGGCGAGCTAGTCGCCTTCACAGTTGGGGCCCCCTTCTCCCGAAGTTACGGGGGCATTTTGCCGAGTTCCTTAACCATAATTCTCTCGATCGCCTTAGTATTCTCTACCTGATCACCTGTGTCGGTTTGGGGTACGGGCGGCTAGAACCTCGCGCCGATGCTTTTCTCGGCAGCATAGGATCACCGAATCCCCCTTGACGGGGGTCCCATCAGATCTCAAGCACGGTATCTAAACCAGAACCACGGATTTGCCTATGGTTCGCCCTACATCCTTAGACCGGGACTACCATCGCCCGGCTCGGCTACCTTCCTGCGTCACACCTGTTAATACGCTTACCTCCCGAGATCAGGTCCCGCGATCCACAAAAAACCACGTCACCACAAGGGTGGGCGGTCATGCTTCTGGCGGTTAGTATCCCTCGATCAGTATTGGCGGTTCTTCGCCGGTACGGGAATATCAACCCGTTGTCCATCGACTACGCCTGTCGGCCTCGCCTTAGGTCCCGACTTACCCAGGGCAGATTAGCTTGACCCTGGAACCCTTGATCATTCGGCGGACGGGTTTCTCACCCGTCTTTCGCTACTCATGCCTGCATTCTCACTCGTGTAGGCTCCACCGCTGGTTTACACCGCGACTTCACCGCCCACACGACGCTCCCCTACCCATCCACATCCTTGAACCAGGAGAACAAGTCTCCGGCTTGGGATCTATGTGAATGCCACAACTTCGGCGGTGTACTTGAGCCCCGCTACATTGTCGGCGCGGAATCACTTGACCAGTGAGCTATTACGCACTCTTTCAAGGGTGGCTGCTTCTAAGCCAACCTCCTGGTTGTCTGGGCAACTCCACATCCTTTCCCACTTAGCACACGCTTAGGGGCCTTAGTTGGTGGTCTGGGCTGTTTCCCTCTCGACTATGAAGCTTATCCCCCACAGTCTCACTGCTGCGCTCTCACTTACCGGCATTCGGAGTTTGGCTGACGTCAGTAACCTTGTAGGGCCCATTAGCCATCCAGTAGCTCTACCTCCGATAAGAAACACGCAACGCTGCACCTAAATGCATTTCGGGGAGAACCAGCTATCACGAAGTTTGATTGGCCTTTCACCCCTACCCACAGCTCATCCCCTCCATTTTCAACTGAAGTGGGTTCGGTCCTCCACGACGTCTTACCGTCGCTTCAACCTGGCCATGGGTAGATCACTTCGCTTCGGGTCTAGATCACGCCACTTACTCGCCCTATTCAGACTCGCTTTCGCTACGGCTTCCCCACACGGGTTAACCTCGCGACGTAACACTAACTCGCAGGCTCATTCTTCAAAAGGCACGCCGTCACAGAAACAAGTCTGCTCCGACGGTTTGTAGGCACACGGTTTCAGGTACTGTTTCACTCCCCTCCCGGGGTACTTTTCACCTTTCCCTCACGGTACTGGTCCGCTATCGGTCATCAGGGAGTATTTAGGCTTACCAGGTGGTCCTGGCAGATTCGCACGGGATTTCTCGGGCCCCGTGCTACTTGGGATCCTCTCCAAACGGCGTCACGCATTACGGTTACGGGACTTACACCTCTCCGGCCGGGCTTTCAAACCCGTTCACCTATACGCACGCACTCATTTCACCAGTCCGGCAGAACTGGAACGGAAAGTCCCACAACCCCAGTGATGCAACGCCCGTACTATCACACACCACTGGTTTAGCCTGTTCCGCGTTCGCTCGCCACTACTAACGGAATCACTATTGTTTTCTCTTCCTGTGGGTACTGAGATGTTTCACTTCCCCACGTTCCCTCCACGTACCCTATGTGTTCAGATACGGGTCACCCGGTCACTCGCGCGCCGGGCGGGGTTTCCCCATTCGGACATCCTGGGATCAAAGTTCGGTTATCAACTCCCCCAGGCTTATCGCAGATTCCCACGTCCTTCTTCGGCTCCTGATGCCAAGGCATCCACCGTGTGCCCTTAAAAACTTGACCACTAAGATCAAAAACATATCGAGAAAACCAGGCACCGGACATACGTCCGAAACCAGATTATTCATAGAAATTGCTTCTTTTAAGATGCTCGCGTCCACTATGCAGTTCTCAACCAACAACCCCGTCCACCCCCACCCACCCCCACTCACGGGACACGGACAGAGCATGCGCGGGAAACCAGAAACAACCAAACCCCCCAACCAACGATCACCGAACCCCCGGACACCGGATCCCACCAGGACACCCGCACCAGCCGCGCACCCCACCCCGCAAAGGACAGACCACACAGACACCACGAACACCCAGCACAACCCGCACCGGACAGAGACGACAACCACGATCGAAAGGGCCCTGTTATCTCAGGACCCAACAGTGTGCCAAACGATACCCGCCACCAGAAACATCAACCCGCCCATTCCAACCCCGCACCCCACACCGCACACCCCACCACCTCCCACACAGGAAGACAGACAGGACACACGACACAGGCCACCAGGCGTACTCGAGTAGAACCAACACCAGCGACGACACCTATTCATTGATATTCCACCCATGAGCACCCATCGCGGAACAAACGCCCGCGCTATGGGCTGACTCCTGCGAACCCCACCCCCACCACAGTGGACGAGGACGAAAGATTCGAGGCGCTCCTTAGAAAGGAGGTGATCCAGCCGCACCTTCCGGTACGGCTACCTTGTTACGACTTAGTCCCAATCGCCGGTCCCACCTTCGACGGCTCCCTCCCACAAGGGGTTAGGCCACCGGCTTCGGGTGTTACCAACTTTCGTGACTTGACGGGCGGTGTGTACAAGGCCCGGGAACGTATTCACCGCAGCGTTGCTGATCTGCGATTACTAGCGACTCCAACTTCATGAGGTCGAGTTGCAGACCTCAATCCGAACTGAGACCGGCTTTTTGGGATTAGCTCCACCTCACAGTATCGCAACCCTTTGTACCGGCCATTGTAGCATGCGTGAAGCCCAAGACATAAGGGGCATGATGATTTGACGTCGTCCCCACCTTCCTCCGAGTTGACCCCGGCAGTCTCCCATGAGTCCCCGGCATAACCCGCTGGCAACATGGAACGAGGGTTGCGCTCGTTGCGGGACTTAACCCAACATCTCACGACACGAGCTGACGACAACCATGCACCACCTGTAAACCGGCCACAAGTGGCTGACACATCTCTGCATCATTCCGGTTCATGTCAAGCCTTGGTAAGGTTCTTCGCGTTGCATCGAATTAATCCGCATGCTCCGCCGCTTGTGCGGGCCCCCGTCAATTCCTTTGAGTTTTAGCCTTGCGGCCGTACTCCCCAGGCGGGGCACTTAATGCGTTAGCTACGGCGCGGAAAACGTGGAATGTCCCCCACACCTAGTGCCCAACGTTTACGGCATGGACTACCAGGGTATCTAATCCTGTTCGCTCCCCATGCTTTCGCTCCTCAGCGTCAGTTACAGCCCAGAGACCTGCCTTCGCCATCGGTGTTCCTCCTGATATCTGCGCATTTCACCGCTACACCAGGAATTCCAGTCTCCCCTACTGCACTCTAGTCTGCCCGTACCCACCGCAGATCCGGGGTTAAGCCCCGGACTTTCACGGCAGACGCGACAAACCGCCTACGAGCTCTTTACGCCCAATAATTCCGGATAACGCTTGCGCCCTACGTATTACCGCGGCTGCTGGCACGTAGTTTAGCCGCTTCTTCTGCAGGTACCGTCACCAACCCAAAAGATCAGCTTCTTCCCTACTGAAAGAGGTTTACAACCCGAAGGCCTTCATCCCTCACGCGGCGTCGCTGCATCAGGCTTGCGCCCATTGTGCAATATTCCCCACTGCTGCCTCCCGTAGGAGTCTGGGCCGTGTCTCAGTCCCAGTGTGGCCGGTCACCCTCTCAGGCCGGCTACCCGTCGTCGCCTTGGTAGGCCATTACCCCACCAACAAGCTGATAGGCCGCGAGTCCATCCAAAACCACAAAAGCTTTCCACCAACACCACATGCGTGGGAAGGTCGTATCCAGTATTAGACCCGGTTTCCCAGGCTTATCCCAGAGTCAAGGGCAGGTTACTCACGTGTTACTCACCCGTTCGCCACTAATCCACCAGCAAGCTGGCTTCATCGTTCGACTTGCATGTGTTAAGCACGCCGCCAGCGTTCATCCTGAGCCAGGATCAAACTCTCCGTAAATGATTCACAGACACAACACCGAACCCCGGGAAAACGGGGAACCATGCTGCACAAAATTCGAAACCAGCCAAAAAAACCAGCCACCACACGGGGTGCGGCAACCAGCAAATTCAACCAATCAAAAAACAATCGGTATCAACAAACTTGGCACACTATTGAGTTCTCAAACAACAGGAGCTACCGGCACCAAACACAACCAAACCGTCATGTCCTCGCTCCGAAGCAACTTCACAAGCTTACCCTTGCTGCTTCCGTTCTCCAAATCGGCCGGTTCCCGCTTCCCCGATCCCTCACTCCGACCCATACGGGTAGGAAGGACTTCTCGGTTCTGTGGTTGTCGGCCGATCGGATATCTTCATCAGCGCGGATATAAACAGTAGCATCGCCCGCCCGCGGATGCAAAACAGCGGCGGACCCCGCTTCCGGGGTCCGCCGCTGTGGTGCCGGCCGGCGTTCGGGCCGGGGGCCTCCTGCCTGACGGGTCAGGAGGTGGCGGGCTTCAGGTAGAGCACCCCGAGAGGCGGCACGCGGACATCGCCATAGGCGGGCTGCCCGTTGTGGGCGCCTTCCTTCGCGGTGATGGGGCTGGCGTTGCCCACACCCGATCCGCCGAACTCGGCGGAGTCGGTGTTGAGGACCTCCGTCCACTCCCCTGCCCAGGGCAGCCCCACGCGGAAGCCTTCGTGCGGTCCGCCCGCGAAGTTCGCGATGCACACCAGCGGGTTGCCCTGGTGGTCCCAGCGGATGAAGGACAGCGTGTTGTGCTCGCCGTCGTTCTCGTCGATCCACTGGAAGCCGGCGGGCTCGTTGTCCCTTACGTAGAGCGCGGGGGTGTCCCGGTAGATCGAGTTGAGGGAACGGACCAGGTGCTGGACGCCCTGGTGCGAGGGCGTCTCGGTCAGCCACCAGTCGAGGCTGTGGTGCTCGGCCCACTCCGCTTCCTGCGCGAACTCCGACCCCATGAAGATGAGCTGCTTGCCGGGGTGCGCCCACTGGAAGGCGAGGTAGGCCCGGACGTTGGCGAGCTGCTGCCACCGGTCGCCCGGCATCTTGCGCAGGAGCGATCCCTTGCCGTGGACCACCTCGTCATGGCTGATGGGCAGCATGAAGTTCTCGGTGTAGGCGTAGACCATCGAGAAGGTGGCCTTGCCGTGGTGATGCACCCGGTTGATGGGGTCCTCGGAGATGTACTGGAGGGTGTCGTGCATCCAGCCCATGTTCCACTTGATGCCGAACCCGAGGCCGCCGCTGCTCGTGGGCCGGGTGACGCCGTCGAACGCCGTCGACTCCTCGGCGACCATGACGATGCCGGGGGCCCGCTTGTAGGCGGTGGCGTTGACCTCCTGCAGGAAGGAGATGGCCTCGAGGTTCTCGCGGCCGCCGAACTTGTTCGGACGCCACTGCCCCTCCTGCCGGGAGTAGTCCAGATAGAGCATCGAGGCGACGGCGTCGACGCGCAGTCCGTCGATGTGGAACTCCTCGAGCCAGTACAGCGCGTTCGCGACGAGGAAGTTGCGCACCTCGCGGCGGCCGAAGTCGAAGATCAGGGTGCCCCAGTCCTGGTGCTCCCCGAGGAACGGGTCCCCGTGCTCGTACAGCGTGCCGCCGTCGAACTTGGCCAGGGCCCAGGCGTCCTTCGGGAAGTGGGCCGGGACCCAGTCCATGATGACGCCGATCCCGGCCTGGTGCAGCCGGTCGATCAGGTACTTGAAGTCGTCGGGCGAGCCGAACCGCGACGTCGGCGCGAAGTAGGACGTGACCTGGTAGCCCCACGAGCCGCCGAACGGGTGCTCGGCGACGGGCATGAGCTCGACGTGCGTGAAACCCTGCCAGGAGACGTACTCCACGAGCTGCTCGGCGAGTTCCCGGTAGCTCAGCCCCTGCCGCCACGAACCGAGGTGCACCTCGTACACGCTCATGGGGCCGTTGTGGGGGTCGCCGGCGGCGCGGGCCTGCATCCACTCGTCGTCCCCGAACACGTAGGTCGACTCGACGACCTTCGAGCCGGTGAGCGGCGGGATCTCGGTACCGCGTGCCATGGGGTCGGCCTTCTCGCGCCACTGGCCGTCGCTGCCGAGGATGTGGAACTTGTAGCACGTTCCCGCACCGGCGTCGGGGATGAAGATCTCCCAGATACCCGAGCTGCCGAGGGCGCGCATGGCGTTGACGCTGCCGTCCCAGCCGTTGAAGTCGCCCATGACCTGCACGGCGCGGGCGTTCGGCGCCCACACTGCGAAGGACACACCCTCGATGTCGCCGAGGACCGACGAGTAGTGGCGGACGTGTGCACCGAGCGCAGTCCACAGGGTCTCGTGCCGGCCCTCGCCGATGAGGTGCATGTCGATCTCGCCGAGTGTCGGCAGGAACCGGTAGGGGTCGTCGACGGTGATCGGATCACCCTCGTACGTCACCTCGAGCCGGTAGTCGGGGACGTGCCCGGGGTTGTCCGCCCTGACGGCGCCGACCCAGATGCCGTTGTGCTCGTGCCGGAGTTCCGTGCGGCCGGATCCGGTGACCACGACGACGGACCGTGCGAGGCGGCGCAGCGTGCGGATGGTGACGACGTCGTCGTCACCGAGGTGGGCACCCAGCACGGCGTGGGGCTGGTAGTACACGCCCTCCGACACCTGGTGGAGGACGGACTGGTCGACGGCCACGGGCGTGGGGTCGGCTGCGGTGGTGGCGGGCGCCGTCCCGGTCTGGCCGGACCCGGCGTCGCGGGCCTTCTCCGCGACGTCGGCGACGGCGCTCCTCGCCTTGTCCGTGGCGGCCTTCGCCGTCTCGGCGACGGTCTTGGCGGCCTTGGCGACGATGTTCGTCTGCCCGGCACCCTGGTCGCGGTCGGCGTTCTTCGGAGGATTCATGTCAGCTGCTTTCGTTGCGTCCGCACCGGACGACGCACCCAGAGCGCGGCGCACATCCCGTGCAGGCATCTCGACCCAGTCGGGCCTGTTGCGGATCTCGTAGACGACTTCGTACAGGGCCTTGTCCAGCCAGAGGGCACGGAAGAGCGGTCCGGAGGTGTCCACGGGCGCGCCGAGCTCCTCCGCGTACCCCTCGAGGAAGGCCTCGCGGGCGGCGTCGGACCACTGTTCGGTCGCTGTGGCGTCGGGCGAGCCGAGCGGGGCGGCCCCTCGGGACGCCGCCGCGTACTCGAGCGAGCGGACCATCCCGACGACGTCGCGGACGGTCACGTCGGGGACGCTGCGTTCGGCGGTGGGCCTGAGCGGCTCCCCCTCGAAGTCGATGACGAGCCACGTGCCGTCGGGGGCCTGCAGCACCTGTCCGAGGTGGAGGTCGGCGTGGATCCGCTGCAGGGGCGGGATGTCCTCGAGGTCCTCGATCTCGTGGATGATGCGGTCGACCTCGGCGCCGAGGTCGCCGACGACGTCGCCCGCCTCCTCCCACGCCCAGCGGATGCGCTGCGCGAGGGCCTCCTTGAACTTACGCTCCTCGGCCTCGGTGGCCGTGCGGCTGCCGAAGGCGCCGTCGAGCTGCCGGTGGATGCGTGCCACCGCACGGCCGAGGCCCTGGGCCTCCGCGGTGAAGTCGGTGGCGGTGGACGCGGCGGAGGAAGCGGTACGCCAGGCGTCGGTGCTCCCTTCGACGAAGTCCCTCAGCACGCTGACATGGCCCGTGACGTGGTGGCCGGGCTCGGCGTCGGTCGCCTGCCAGGTGCCCGTCACCCAGCCGAAGGTGTCGGGGGTGTCGGTGGAGCCGCCGGCCGTGAGCTCGGCGCTGATCTGCACGTCGGGGCTCTCGCCGGCGGCGAGCACCCGGAAGAACTTCACGATCATCGAGCCGGGACCGGATCCGTGCACGACGGAGGTGTTGGACTGCTCGCCCTGCAGGACCTTGACCGGCTGGGCCACGCCCGGCTCCTGATGGGCGGGCGCCTTGACGACCTCACCGACGAGACGGCCGTCGGGCGTCCTGCCGCCGCTGAGGGTGAAGTCGACCCAGAGGCGCACGAAGTCGGCGTCATGGGTGGCGTCGTAGGCCCACCGCGCGCCGAGCTCCGGGTGGTCCACCTGGCCGATGAGGCCGGCCGCGGCGCCGTCGAGGGGTGCCGCGCGATAGCTGATCGGCACGCTGACGACGTCGGTGCGCGTCCCCGAGGTGACGGCCAGGAAGTGCACCTCGAACCCGGCCTCGCCGGTCGGGTCCTCGAGGACCGTCCCGCCGACCACCGTCAGGTCCACAGACTCCCCCTTGACGGGGAACCACCGCTGCGACGGCAGCCATCCGGTGAGGATCTCCGGGACGTAGGGTGTGTGGGCCGCCATTACCTGACCGCCTCCGGGATGGAGATGACGGGCATCGCCTCGGTGTGGGGGGACGAGGTGTTGGAGCTGGCCGAGCGGACACGCAGCCAGAAGAAGTCGTGGCTGCCGAGGGTGAGCGTGATCTCTCCGTCCTCCTCGAACGCCGGGAAGATGGCGCCGCCGAACAGATCACGCAGGCCACGGCCTGCGAACTCGGGAAGGCGCATCTTCGCCGCGACGGGGTGCTGCGACAGGTTGAAGATGCAGAGCACCGATTCCGCGGGCTCGCCCTCGGTGTTGCCGTGCTCGACCTCGCGGAGGAAGGCCAGGACGTGCTCCGACTCCACCGGGACGTTCCGGTAGACGCCCAGTCCGAAGGCCGGGTGGGCCTTGCGGACCGCGAGCATCTGCCGGATCCAGTGCAGCAGCGAACTGGAGGTCGCCATCTGCGCCTCCACGTTGACGTGGTTGTAGTGGTAGACCAGCGACTGCACGACCGGCAGGTACAGCTTGCCGGGATCCACGGGCGAGAAGCCCGCGTTGCGGTCCGGGTTCCACTGCATCGGGGTCCGCGACGCGTCGCGGTCCTCGAGCCAGATGTTGTCGCCCATGCCGATCTCGTCCCCGTAGTAGAGGAACGGGCTGCCGGGCAGCGACAGCAGGAGCGCGTGGATCAGCTCCACCTCGGCGCGGGAGTTGTCGAGCAGCGGGGACAGCCGACGGCGGATACCGACGTTCGCGCGCATGCGGGGATCGGGCGCGTACCACCCGAGCATCGCCTCCCGCTCCTCGTTCGTGACCATCTCGAGCGTCAGCTCGTCGTGGTTGCGCAGGAACGTGCCCCACTGGGCGCCCGCGGGGATGTCGGGGGTCTCGGCCATCGTCTCGATGATGGGGGCGGCCTTCTGGTCACGCAGCGCGTAGAAGAGCCGCGGCATGATCGGGAAGTGGAAGCACATGTGGCACTCGGGCTCGTCCTCGGTGCCGAAGTACTCCACCACTTCGTCGGGCATCTGGTTCGCCTCGGCGATGATGACGCGGCCCGGGTAGTTCTCGTCCACCATCGCGCGGAGGCGCCTGAGGAACCCGTGGGTCTCCGGCAGGTTCTCGCAGTTGGTGCCCTCCTCCTCGAAGAGGTAGGGGATGGCGTCCGCCCGGAAGCCGTCGATGCCCTGGTCCAGCCAGAACCGCACGACGTCGAAGATGGCTTCCTGCACCTTGGGGTTCTCGAAGTTGAGATCCGGCTGGTGGCTGAAGAAGCGGTGCCAGAAGAACTGGCGGCGGACCGGGTCGAACGTCCAGTTCGACTCCTCCGTGTCCACGAAGATGATGCGCGCGTCCTCGTACTTCTCGTCCGTGTCGCTCCAGACGTAGAAGTCGCCGTACGGGCCCTCGGGGTCCCGCCGTGACTCCTGGAACCAGTGGTGCTGGTCCGAGGTGTGGTTCATGGGCAGGTCGATGATGACCCGGACGCCGCGCGCATGGGCCTCGGCCACGAGCCGCTTGAAGTCGCCCAGGGAACCGAACTCGTCGAGGACGTCGTAGTAGTCGGAGATGTCGTACCCGCCGTCGCGCAGGGGTGACTTGAAGAACGGGGGCAGCCACAGGCAGTCGACGCCGAGCCACTGGAGGTAGTCCATCTTCTCGATGAGCCCCGAGAGGTCACCGGAGCCGTCCCCGTTCGCATCGGCGAACCCACGGACCAGCGCCTCGTAGAAGACCGCCTTGCGGAACCAGTGGGGGTCGTGGGCCAGTCCAGGTGCGTTGAGCTGGAAGGGGTTGGGCACTAGTGCTGCCTCCTGATTGAGAGAATGTGGGCGGGTTCCACGTAGGGGTCGAGCCGCACGTAGTTGTGCTCGCCCCATGTGAAGGTCTGGCCCGTGACGAGGTCGTCCACGAGGAATGTACCGTTCCCGTCGAGGTCCGCGGCATCGAGGCCGAGCTTCGCAAGATCCAGCGACACGGTGCTCTCGCGCGTACTATGCGGGTCGACGTTGACGACGACGATGATGGTGTCCTTGCCCTCGGCCGTCTGCTTGTGCTTGGCGAAGACCACGGTGGAGGGATCGGTGCTGCTGTGGACGGTGAGGTTCTCGAGGTCGCCGAGCGCGGGGTGCGCGCGGCGGATCGCGTTGAGCCGCGTGATGAAGGGTGCCAGCGAGCGCCCCTCCGCCTCTGCTGCGGCGTAGTCCCGGGGACGGTACTGGAACTTCTCGTTGTCGATGTACTCCTCCGCACCCGGGCGGGCCACGTGCTCGAACAGCTCGTACCCGGAGTAGACGCCCCACAGGGGGCTCGCCATGGACGCGAGCACGGCACGGATCTTGAACGCCGCCGGCCCGCCGTACTGGAGGTACTCGGTGAGGATGTCGGGCGTGTTCACGAAGAAGTTCGGCCGGAAGTAGGCCGGCGAGACCGAGCTGATCTCGGTGAAGTACTCCTCCAGCTCCGTCTTGGTGTTCCGCCACGTGAAGTAGGAGTAGGACTGCTGGAACCCGGCGCGGCCGAGGGCGTGCATCATCGGCGGGCGGGTGAACGCCTCCGCGAGGAAGATGACGTCCGGGTGCTTCCTGTTCACGCGGGCGATCAGCCACTCCCAGAACTGCACCGGCTTGGTGTGCGGATTGTCCACCCGGAAGATCTTCACGCCGTGCTGGATCCACAGGAGGACGATCCGCAGGATCTCCTTCGAGAGCCCCTTCGGGTCGTTGTCGAAGTTGATGGGGTAGATGTCCTGGTACTTCTTCGGCGGGTTCTCCGCGTACGCGATCGACCCGTCCACGCGCGTGGTGAACCACTCGGGGTGCGTCTGGACCCAGGGGTGGTCCGGCGCGGCCTGCAGGGCGAGGTCGAGGGCCACCTCGAGGTCCAGCTCGCGGGCCCGGGCGACGAAGGCGTCGAAGTCCTCGAAGGTGCCGAGGTCCGGGTGGATGGCGTCGTGGCCGCCGTCGGCAGAGCCGATGGCCCAGGGCGAGCCGGGGTCGGCGGGGCCGGCCGTCAGCGTGTTGTTCGGTCCCTTGCGGTGCGTGCGGCCGATCGGGTGGATGGGCGGCAGGTACACGACGTCGAAGTTCATGGCCGCCACGGCGTCGAGCCGCTTGGCTGCCTCGCGGAAGTTCCCCGAGGTCCACTCCGCCGTCTCGGGGTTGTAGGTGGCGCCCTCGGAGCGGGGGAAGAACTCGTACCAGGCGGCGCGGCCGGCCAGTTCACGCTCCACGTTGATGGGGTACGCCTGCGAGGCGGTCACGAGCGAGCGGATGGGCTGGCGTGCGATGGCCTCGTGGATCTCGGGTGAGAGCCCTGCGGCGAGGCGCGCCTCGACGCTCTGTTCCGTGTCCGCCAGGACGTCGGCGGCGCGGCGGAACAGTGCGGCGTCGCGGCCGGTCCGCTCCCCTGCGGCCCGCGTGAAGAGGGCGGCCCCTTCCGCGAGCATGAGCTCGACGTCGACCCCTGCGGCGATCTTGATGGTGGCGTCGTGTTCCCACGTGCCGTAGACATCGGACCAGCCCTCGATGGTGAAGGTGTGCAGCCCCTTGGCCCTCGGCGTCAGCGTGCCGGCCCAGCGGTCGAGTCCGGATCCCACCGGCGTCATGCGGACTCGCTGCACCTCCTTGCCACGGGGATCGTAGAGCACGGCCGAGACGCCGAGCTGGTCGTGGCCCTCGCGGAAGACGGTCGCCCCCACGGCGATGTCCGAGCCCGGGATCCCCTTGGCGGGGAAGCGTCCATCCTCGACGACGGGACTGACCGCCGTGATCGGGATGCGGCCGAAGCGCAGTCCCTCGGGATACGGGGCATTTCGGTTCTGCTCGGTAGGAGTGCTCACCCCCACGACGTTAGCGAGTAATGGGCCGAAATGCTAAGGGGGCTTGGCGTAACGTCAAGGCCGCTCCTGTATTACGCAAGCGTTTACGCACCCGTCTCCCCTGCACCGGGCAAGTGCGCTAGCCTAACCGGGGTGAAGGCCATCCGCAGATTTACCGTCCGAACCGTCCTCCCCGAGAACATCGCCCCGCTGGGCAAGCTCGCAAGCAATCTGCGCTGGTCCTGGCATCTGCCGACCTCGCGCCTGTTCGAGGACATCGACCGCGCCGCCTGGGAGGAGAGCGGCCACGATCCCGTGTCCTTCCTGGGCTCCGTGACACGCGAGAAGCTGCAGCAGCTCGCCGCCGACGAGAAACTGGTGCAGCGCATCCACGAACTCGGCGCCGACCTCGAGAGCTACCTGACGGAACCGCGCTGGTACCAGGGCCTCGGCGAGGACACACCCCGCAGCATCGCCTACTTCTCCCCCGAGTACGGCATCAGCGCCGTCCTCCCGCAGTACTCCGGCGGCCTCGGCATCCTCGCCGGCGACCACCTCAAGTCCGCCTCCGATCTCGGTGTCCCCCTGATCGGCGTGGGCCTGCTCTACCAGGCCGGCTACTTCAAGCAGTCCCTGTCCCGGGACGCCTGGCAGCAGGAGACCTACCCGGTCCTCGACCCCGACGGACTGCCGCTGACCCTGCTCCGCGAGGAGGACGGCTCCGCCGCGATGGTGGTGCTGCCCCTGCCCAACGGCCGGCAGCTGTCGGCGCACATCTGGCGTGCCGACGTCGGCCGCGTGCCCCTCCTGCTCCTCGACTCGAACGTCGCCGAGAACGACGACGCGGCACGCAACGTCACCGACCGCCTCTACGGTGGCGGCGGGGACCAGCGCCTCCAGCAGGAACTGCTCCTCGGGATGGGCGGGGTCAAGGCCCTGCGCATCTTCCAGCGCCTCACCGGGACCCCGGCCCCCGAGGTCTTCCACACCAACGAGGGCCACGCCGGCTTCCTCGGCATCGAGCGCATCCGCGAACTCATGGACCCGTCCAACGAATCGCCGATGAGCTGGGAGGAGGCGCTCACCGCTGGACGCGCGTCCACGGTGTTCACCACCCACACCCCGGTGCCCGCCGGCATCGACCGCTTCGAGCGCTCCCAGATCGAGCACTTCTTCCACGCCGGCCTCGCGCCCGCCGTGCCCACCGACCGCGTCCTGGCCCTCGGTGCCGAGAACTATGCAGACGGCGACCCGACGAAGTTCAACATGGCCGTCATGGGCCTGCGCCTCGCGCAGCGCGCCAACGGCGTGGCGAAGCTGCACGGCGAGGTCTCCCGCGGCATGTTCTCCGGGCTCTGGCCGGGGTTCGACGCCCGCGAGGTGCCCATCACGTCCGTGACCAACGGCGTGCACGTGCCGAGCTGGGTGGACCCGCAGATCGCGGACTTCGCCCTCGAGCACTTCGGCGCCGAGTCCGTCCTCGACCCCCAGTGGGCCAAGGTCTACGACGTCCCGGACACCGACATCTGGGCACTGCGCCGCAGCCTCCGCTCGAACCTCGTGGACGACGTGCGCCAGCGCCTGCGCTCCTCGTGGAAGAAGCGCGGCGCGGCCGACGCCGAACTCGCGTGGACCGACTCGGTGCTCGATCCCGACGTCCTGACGATCGGCTTCGCGCGCCGTGTCCCGACGTACAAGCGCCTCACGCTGATGCTGCGCAACCCCGCCCGCCTCAAGGCGCTGCTGCTGCACCCGGAGCACCCCATCCAGCTGGTCATCGCCGGTAAGTCCCACCCCGCCGACGAGCAGGGCAAGCGCATGATCCAGGACCTGGTCCGGTTCACGGACGATCCCGAGGTCCGCCACCGCATCGTCTTCCTGCCCAACTACGACATCGCCATGGCCCGCACGCTCTTCCCGGGCTGCGACGTATGGCTGAACAACCCGCTGCGTCCGCTCGAGGCCTGCGGGACCTCCGGCATGAAGGCCGCGATCAACGGCGGCCTCAACCTCTCCGTCCTCGACGGCTGGTGGGACGAGATGTACGACGGCGACAACGGCTGGGCGATCCCGACCGCCAACAACGGCGCCTCCGCCGACGAGCGCGACGACATCGAGGCCGCGGCCCTGTACGACCTCCTCGAGACCCAGGTGGGCCCGCGCTTCTACTCGCTGGTCCCCGCCGAGGGTGCGGGTGCAGCCGGGCCGTCCGAGCCCTCGCGCGACGGCGTCCCGCACCAGTGGATCGCGATGATCAAGCACACCATGGCGACGCTGGGCCCGGCCGTGTCCGCCGAGCGGATGCTGCAGGACTACGTGGAGAAGCTCTACCGACCGGCCTGGCGCTCCGGCCAGGAGGCCGCCGCCGACTCCTTCGCGCTCGCGAAGAGGACCGCAGCCTGGCGCTCCCGCGTGCAGGGCAGCTGGCCTGCGGTGCAGGTGGAACACGTCGATTCGACCGGCGTGTCCGAGAACCCGCAGATCGGCGACTCCCTGACGGTCAACGCGTACATCTCCCTCGGGGGCCTCGACCCCGACGACGTGGCCGTGGAGGTCGCCTACGGGCGCGCCCTCGAGAGCGATGAGCTGAGCGACGTCACGGTCGACGACCTGGCCGTCGCCGAGAACCTGGGCAGCGGACGCTACCTCTTCACGGGCGGCGTGCGGATCGACCACTCCGGGTCCTTCGGCTACACGGTGCGGGTGCTCCCGAAGCACGCGACGCTGGCGACGAAGGCCGAGCTGGGACTCATCGTCAACGCCTGATCGGCTGCACCACCGCACGACGAAGCCCGGGACCTGATCGGTCCCGGGCTTCGTCGTTACCGGCCTCGTCGTTCCCGGGCTCGTCCTTCCCGGCGGAAGGGTCTCCCTGATCCGCCGGCACCGCCTCAGCAGCGGTAGATGCGCACCGAGTCCGCTGCCACCGTGTCGCCGTCGCCCGAGCGCAGGCGCAGCGTCCCGTCGACAGGACCGCCTGCCGCGGAATCGAAGGTGGGGGTGAACCAGCGCGGCTGCTCCCCCTCGACGCCCTGTCCCTGCAGGATCCATGCAGAGGGCAGGTGGATACGGGTGTCCTCGAGCGAGCCGTTGATCACCACGAGTCCGTTGATGGTGCCGCCCGTCGAGCCGAGGAGGAGCTGCACGGTCCGCGTCCGCGGGTCGTTCCATTCCTGCGCGGTCATGGGCAGCCCGGCCGTGCTGAACCACAGCAGGGTCGACTGGTCGGCGCGTGAGGGGAACGTGGAGGGCTGCCGCGCCAGGAAATCCCTCCGGATGGACAGCAGCGTGCGCGTGGCCTCGAGCATGCGGCGCGACGCCGCGTCGTCGGGCCAGTGCACCCAGGTGAGCTCGTTGTCCTGGCAGTAGGCATTGTTGTTGCCGTGCTGCGTACGCCCCAGCTCGTCGCCGGCCATCAGCATCGGCACGCCCAGCGAGATGAGCAGCGACGCCATGATGTTGCGTGCGCTCCGCTCGCGGCGGGCCAGGATGCCCTCGTCCTCCGTACGCCCCTCGGCGCCGTGGTTGTAGCTGCGGTTGTCGTTGTGGCCGTCGCGGTTCTCCTCGCCGTTGGCCTCGTTGTGCTTGCGCTCGTAGGCGGTGAGGTCGGCGAGCGTGAAGCCGTCGTGGGCGGTCACCAGGTTGATCGAGGCCAGCGCGCTGCGGCCCGAGGCCGCGAACAGCTCCGCGGACCCGGCGAGGGATCCGGCCAGGCGTCCCGGCGAGGAGCCCGTCCCTCCGTGGGCGATCGCGGCGATGTCGTGCAGCCAGAAGTCCCGCACCGTGTCGCGGAAGCCGTCGTTCCAGTCCGCCCAGCCGACGGGGAACTGCCCGGTCCGCCAGCCGTCCGGCCCGAGGTCCCAGGGCTCGGCGATGAGCTTGGTACCGCGCAGTGCTTCGGAGGCCCGAACGGCCACGAGGAAGGGGTGTCGCTGCGTGAACGCGTTGTGCTCGTCGCGGCCGAGGCTCACGGCGAGGTCGAACCGGAAGCCGTCGATCTTGAACTCCTCCACCCAGTAGCGCAGCGAGTCGAGCGCGAACTCGACGACGCGGGGCTGGGAGAAATCGAGCGTGTTGCCGCACCCGGTGGTGTCGACGTACCGCCCGGTGGTGTCGTGGCGGTAGTAGTCGGCATCCCCGAGCCCGCGCCAGCACAGTGCCGGGCGGTGCTGTTCTCCTTCGGCGGTGTGGTTGTAGACGACGTCGAGGATCACCTCGAGGCCCGCCTCGTGGAGCGCCCGGACCATGCCCTTGAACTCGTCGAGGACGGCAGTCGGTCCCGCGGCCCGCGCTTCCACGGTGGCGTAGTCCGTGTGGGCCGCGAAGAAGCCGAGCGTGTTGTAGCCCCAGTAGTTGCCGAGGCCCAGGGGCTCGAGATGCGGTTCGTCGATGTGGGAGTGCACGGGGAGCAGCTGCACGGCCGTCACCCCGAGGTCGCGCAGGTGGGCGATCATGACCGGGTGGGCGAGGCCCGCGTAGGTCCCCCGGAGGCGCTCGGGCACGTCGGGGTGGAGCTTCGTGAGGCCCTTCACGTGCGCCTCGTACACCACGGTGTCACGCCACGGCGTCAGGGGCCGTTCGCTCGTGCCCCAGTCGAAGGTGTGCTCGAGGAACACGGAGTAGTAGGAACGCGACGGTGTCTCCGCCGGCCCGGGGTCGAGAGGGATCGTCTCGATGGCCCGCGCGTACGGGTCGAGAAGCAGCTGCGCCTCGCCCACGGCGCCCGGCAGGTCCTTGCCCGTGGGCCAGAACGCGTAGAGGGCGCCGGGTGGGACCGGGCCCACCAGGCCGTGGTGGACGCCGCCGTCGAGCCCCACCAGGGTCTCCGACGTCCACGTGCCGTCCGCCCGGCGCCAGTGCACGTCCATGGAGGCGATGCCCGGCGCCCAGACCGCCGCATTGGCGTGCGCGTCCGCACCCCACGCCCCCCGGGCGGGGTGGAGTCCGAGCGGGAACTCGCGGGAGGCGCGCGTCAGGGGTGCGGGGTTCGTCATGTGCGGGATCAGGCGGAGCGCTGGCGGGACACCTCGTAGAGCGTGATTCCCACCGCCATCGACGCGTTCAGCGACTCCATGGCGGAATCGATGGGGATGGACACGATCTGGTCGCAGTTCTCGCGGACGAGCCGGGAGAGGCCCTTGCCCTCCGAGCCGACGACGATGCAGATGGGATCACGGCCGAGGGACAGTTCCGGCAGCGACACGTCGCCGTCGCCGTCGAGCCCGAGGACGAAGATGCCCTTCTGCTTGAAGGCCTTCAGCGCCGCGTTGAGGTTGCCGACCCGGGCCACGGGCACGCGCACGGCGGCTCCGGCACTGGTTTTCCACGCCGACGCCGTCACGCCCACCGAGCGGCGCTCGGGCACGATGACGCCGTGGCTGCTGAACGCCGAGGCGGAGCGGATGATCGCTCCCAGGTTGCGGGGGTCGGTGATGCCGTCCAGTGCCACGAAGAGCGGGGCGTTGCCGATGTGCCCGCGCCGGAACCGCTCGATGGTCTCGTCCGCGAGGTCCAGTGCGTCCGCGTACTCGTACGGCGGGATCTGCAGCATGAGCCCCTGGTGCACCGCGCCGTCCGTCATGCGGTCGAGTTCGGGCTTGCCGGTCTCCATCACGGGGATGCCGCGTTCGGCGGCCATCTTCAGGGACTCCCGCACGCGGTCGTCCATCTCGATGCGGATGGCGACGTGGAGGGCCTTCGCCGGGATGCCGGCGCGGAGCGCCTCCACCACGGAGTTGCGGCCGGTGACGACCTCCTCGGCGGCCTTCCCGCGGGTGCGGCCGGTGCCGGCGCCCTTGCCGCCCTCCCGCTTCGCTGCCGCACGCTCCGCGAGCTCCTTGCTCTTGTACGCCTTGTGGTAGGGGCGGTCCTCCGCCTTCGGCGTGGGGCCCTTCCCCTCGAGCGACTTGCGTCCGTGGCCGCCGGTGCCGATGGTGGGGCCCTTTTTCGTTTTGCGAACCGCGCCTGGACGTCCGTGACTGGCCATGGAAGAACACCTTTATATAGAGGAAGAATCGCCTCCAGTTTACGCGGAGCCGGGCAGGTGGGCCCGCACGTGCTCCCGCCGGGCCGCCCGTACGGGCCGCGAGGGCACGTGCACCGGGCCGGTCAGCCCTTGGCGAGGGACCAGCGGACGCCGTCGGCCGCGTCCTCGAGGACGATCCCGGCGGCGGCCAGCGCGTCCCTGATGGCGTCCGCCCGGGCCCAGTCGCGGTCGGACCGGGCAGCGGTCCGTTCGGCGATCCGCGCACCGACCAGTGCATCGAGGGCCCTCGTGGCCGCGGCGTCGGCAACGGTGCCGGACGTGGCGGTCCCCGCGTCGTCCAGTCCGAGGACGGCGGTCATCGCGGCGACCGCGGCGAGGTCCGCCCGGACGGCGTCGTCGTCGCCCGCCGCCAGCGCCGTGTTGCCGCTGCGCACCGTGGTATGGAGGACCGCGAGTGCCTGGGGGACGTTGAGGTCGTCGTCCATGGCGGCCGCGAAGCCCTCGGGGAGGTCGGCGGCACGGACGGGGCGCCGGGCCGGGGCGCCGACACGCACGGAGGCCTTGGCGATGAAACCGTCGATGCGCGCCACCGCCGACGCCGCCTCCTGCAGGGACGTCTCGCGGTAGTCGAGCACCGACCGGTAGTGGGCCTGGCCGAGGTAGTAGCGCACCACGCGGGGCCCGGCGGCGTCGATCATCTCCTGCGGGCTGACGGTGTTGCCGATCGACTTCGACATCTTCTCGCCGCCGTAGGTGACCATGCCGTTGTGCATCCAGAACCGGGCGAACGCGTGGCCCGCGGCCTGCGACTGGGCCATCTCGTTCTCGTGGTGCGGGAAGCGCAGGTCGAGGCCCCCGCCGTGGATGTCGAACTCCGTGCCGAGGTACTTCGTGACCATGCTGGAGCACTCGAGGTGCCAGCCGGGCCGCCCCGTCCCCCACGGGCTCGACCAGGACGCGCTCGCGGGGTCGGTGTCCTTCGAGCCCTTCCACAGGGCGAAGTCGCGGGGGTCGCGCTTGCCGCGCGGGTCGGCGTCGGGCGCGGCCTGCATGTCGTCGATGTCCTGCCGGGTGAGGCTGCCGTAGGCGGGCCAGGACCGCACGTCGAAGTAGACGTCGCCCGAGCCGTCCGGCGCCGGGTAGGCATGGCCGCGGTCGATGAGCCGCTGGATGAGCGCGTGCATCTCGGGGATGTGCCCGGTGGCGCGCGGCTCGTAGGTCGGAGGGCGCACACCGAGCGCCGTGTAGGCGTCGTCGAACGCGCGCTCGAACCGGTAGGCGAGGGCCCACCACTGCTCCTCGGGCACCACCGACGGGTCCTCGGCGCCGGCACCGTCGCGGAAGGAGTCCTGCGACTTGGCCAGGATCTTGTCGTCGATGTCGGTGACGTTCCGCACCACCGTGACGCGGAGGTCCCGCGCCTCGAGCCACCGCGTGAGCTGATCGAACGCGATCGCCGAGCGGACGTGGCCCACATGGGGCATGCCCTGCACCGTGGCACCGCAGTAGTAGAGACTCGCCCTGCCCGGTTCGAGGGGTTCGAAGGGGCGCACCTCGGCGCGGGCGGTGTCATAGAATCGCAGGCTCACCGGTCCAGATTACCCGGCGGCACCGCACGTCCCTGCGGCGTCGCGGGGATTGTGCGTCAGCGGGAGCGTACGAGGACGGCGGTCGCGATGGCCGCGACGCCCTCTCCCCTGCCGGTCAGGCCCAGCCCGTCCGTGGTGGTCGCCGAGATGCTGACGGGTGCCTGTGCGGCGTCGGAGAGGACCGCCTCCGCCTCCGCCCGGCGCGGCGCGAACTTCGGCCGGTTCCCGATGAGCTGCACGGCGATGTTGCCGATGTCGAACCCGGCCTCGCGGACGATCGCGGCGGCCGCGGCGAGCAGGGTGTGCCCGGAGGCGCCGGCGTATTCGGGGCGGTCCGTGCCGAAGTGGGTGCCGAGGTCGCCGACACCGGCGGCGGAGAAGAGGGCGTCGGCCGCTGCGTGGGCGACGGCGTCGCCGTCGGAGTGCCCGGACAGGCCCCGTTCCCCCTCCCACAGCAGACCCGCGAGCCACAGCGGGGCGGGCGCATCGGCGGGGGCGTAGGCGTGGACGTCGACGCCGATGCCCGTGCGGGGAAGGTGGGTGTGCTCGCTCAGGTACACGGCTGCTCCTGCTGCTGGTGGATATCGGTCAGCCCGCGACGTGCGGGAGGGAGGTGGCGTCGACGGGCACCCGGGCGAGGACCGCCTCGGCGATGACGAGGTCCAGCGGCGTGGTGACCTTGAAGGCGAGGGCGTCGCCGTCGACCACGCGCACCGTGGCACCGTGCGCCTCCATCAACATGGCGTCGTCCGTGACCGTCGGACCGGCCGCACCGACGGCGGCGTGCGCGGCGCGGAGGGTCACGGCGTCGAAGCCCTGGGGTGTCTGCACGGCACGGAGGCCGCCGCGATCCGGGGTCGCGGTGACCACGTCGCCGTCCACCACCTTCACCGTGTCGACGACCGGCAGCACGGGGATGACCGCGGGCGCGCCGGCCGCGACCGCCGCGGCGACGCGCCGGAACACGTCCGGTGGCGTGAGGGCCCGCGCGGCGTCGTGGACGAGGACGACGGCGATCGACGCCGGCAGCGCATCGAGACCGGCCCGGACCGAATCCGTCCGGGTCGAGCCACCGGGCACCGCGGTGACGGCCGCTCCGCCGGAACGGCCCGCGGCGGCGACCACCGAGGAGAGCACGGCGTCGTCCTGCGGGAGGACCACGACGACATGGCTCGCGATACCCGCCGCGATCACGGCGTCGAGGGAGTGTTCGAGGAGGGTGCGCCCGGCGCACAGGACGCGGGCCTTGGGGATGCCCAGGCCCAGCCGCTGCCCGGATCCTGCGGCGACCACCACGACACCGACCGTGGGGACGACCTGCTGCTTCTCGGACATCCCGTCACCCTATGCCAGGACAACGCAGAAGAGGGACCCGAAGGTCCCTCTTCCGCTCCGCCGTCGTCTCCTAGGAGGCGAGGACGTCGTCGAGAACGCTTGCAGCCTTCTCTTCGTCGGTCTTCTCCGCGAGTGCCAGCTCGGAGATGAGGATCTGGCGCGCTTTCGCGAGCATCCTCTTCTCGCCGGCGGACAGGCCGCGGTCGTGGTCGCGGCGCCACAGGTCACGTACTACCTCGGCGACCTTGATGACATCGCCGGAGGCGAGCTTCTCGAGGTTCGCCTTGTAGCGGCGCGACCAGTTGGTGGGCTCTTCCGTGAATTCGGCCCGCAGGACGTCGAACACATGCTCGAGGCCCTCCTTGCCCACCACGTCGCGAACCCCTACGAGGTCAACGTTCTCTGCTGGTACTTCTATCGTCAGATCACCCTGTGCCACCTTGAGCTTGAGATACATCTTCTCTTCGCCCTTGATGACGCGCATCTTGATCTCCTCGATCTTCGCTGCGCCGTGGTGAGGGTAAACAACTGTTTCGCCGACCTCAAAAACCATGTGGACTTTCCCCTTTCCCGGGAACCAGTTTATCACGGTAACGACACGCCGATGCCGCGTTTTCGCAGGTCAGGCGGCCGGAACAAGCACAAAGAACTATGATTCGCCCCTTGACGGCAGGGGGTTTTAGTGATCCGGACCACTGCGCATCAGGTAAACCGACACCACGATTCGACGGCGTTGCCGATAGTCTGTTGAGTACGTCCGCTCCGGATCACCCACCGGTCCCACCTGTTGAACCCCAGGAGTTTGTGCTGTGAATAGTGCACCGAAGAACCGAGTGCAGCAGGCCGTTGCTGCAGGCGCCGTACTGCTGACGCTGGGCGTCTCCGGCTGCAGCTTCACCACGGATCAGTCGACGACGACGCCGTACGCGGCGTCCGACGGCATCGTGAAGGATCTCGGGCCGGTGCTCCTGCGCAACATCCTGATCGTCGGTCGCGACGACGAGACGGCCGGACGGCTGATCGGCACCGTGTTCAACACGAGCGACGACCCCGTGACACTCTCCATCCAGGCCGGCGGCGCCGCGACCGAGGTGACCATCGACGGTCAGGGCCAGTTCAGGTTCGAGGAGGAGTCCTCGGACGACGGCACGCTCGAGGGGCTCGAGGACATCCCGGGCTCCCTCATCGACGTCGAGTTCGACGTCGAGGGCGAGCAGGCCGTCTTCGAGGTGCCGGTCCTCGACGGGACCCTCGAGGAGTACCGCGAGTACGTCCCCGGCGGCTACACGCCGCGGCCGAGCGAGCCCGCCGCGACCGAGGAGGCGGAGGGCGAGTAGCCCCGCCTCCCCCACGCACGCGAACTGCCCGCCCCGGGATCGGAGGCGGGCAGTTCCGTGTCCGGGCCGGGTGCCGCTAGGGCTCGTACTTGTAGCCGAGGCCGCGCACGGTGATGAGGTAGCGCGGGTTCGAGGGGTCGGGCTCCACCTTGCTGCGGAGCCGCTTCACGTGGACGTCGAGGGTCTTGGTGTCCCCCACGTAGTCCGATCCCCACACGCGGTCGATCAGCTGGCCGCGCGTCAGGACCCTGCCCGAGTTCCGGAGCAGCATCTCGAGCAGCTCGAACTCCTTGAGCGGCAGGGCCACCTGCTCGCCGTCGACGCTCACCACGTGGCGTTCGATGTCCATCCGGACCGGCCCGGCCTGGATGGTGTTGGCGATGAGTTCCTCGGGCTCGCCCTGGCGCCGGAGCACCGCACGCACGCGTGCCACGAGTTCACGGGACGAGTACGGCTTGGTCACGTAGTCGTCGGCGCCGAGCTCGAGGCCCACCACCTTGTCGATCTCCGCGTCCTTCGCCGTCAGCATGATGACCGGCACGCTGGAGCGCTGGCGCAGTTGGCGGCACACCTCGGTGCCGGAGAGCCCGGGCAGCTGGAGGTCCAGCAGCACGAGGTCCGCGCCCGAGCGGTCGAACTCGGTGATGGCGTCGAGGCCGTTGTCCACGACGGACACCTCGAAGCCCTCCTTGCCGAGGAGGTAGGACAGCGGGTCGCTGAACGATTCCTCGTCCTCGACGATCATGATTCGGCTCAAGCCTTGACTCCCTGCTCATGGACAGCGGTGCTGCCCTTCCTCGCCGACTTCCTGTCGGCGCCCTGCGTCGTCGCTCCGTCCGCGGCGGACGGGGCGTCGTCCTCCGACGTCCCCTCCATCTCCGGCAGGCGGACCGTGAACGTGCTGCCCTGCCCGGCCTGCGACCACACCGTCACCTCGCCGCCGTGGTTCGAGACCACGTGCTTGACGATGCTGAGGCCGAGGCCCGTGCCGCCGGTCTGGCGTGAACGGGCGGCGTCGATGCGGTAGAACCGCTCGAAGATGCGCTCCTGCTCCTCGGGCGTGATGCCCGAGCCCTGGTCGGTGACCGACACCTGCACGAGGCCGTCCCGCGACCGCACGCCCACTCCCACCCGCGTGCCCTCGGGCGAGTAGCGGATGGCGTTGTCGATGAGGTTGCGGAAGGCCGTCATGAGGAGGTCGCGGTCACCGTACACCGGCGTGGGAGCGGAACCGCCGACGACGATGTCGATCTGCTTGCTCTCCGCGGGGAGCTTGTTGCGGTCCACGGCCTCCGCGATGACCGAGTTCACGTCCACGGCCTTGCCGCGGCGCACGACGTCGGCGCCCTGCAGGCGGGAGAGCTCGATGATGTCCTGCACGAGTGCCGACAGGCGCCCGGACTCCTTGTGCATGCGCTGCGCGAAGCGGCGGACCGCCACCTCGTCCTCGGCGGCATCGTCTATGGCCTCGGCGAGGAGGGAGATGGCACCCACCGGCGTCTTCAGCTCGTGCGAGACGTTCGCCACGAAGTCGTTGCGGATCTCCTCGCTGCGGGTGATCTCCGTGCGGTCGTCCGCGAGGATCAGGATGTACTCGGCGCCCAGGGCCGCCACCCGGACCTGCACCACGATCGTGCCTTGGCCGAACGGCCCCCGGGGGAGCTCGAGCTGCTGCTGCTCGATCACGCCGTCGCGCCGGACGCGGGCCGTCAGGTCGAGGAGTTCGGAGTGCACCACGGTGTGACCGCGTACCAGCCCGAACGCGTAGGCGGCCGGACTGGCCCGGACGACGCCGTCGATCGCGTCCACGATCACGTACGCACGGCCGATGATGGACAGGACCTCGGCGGCGCCGTCGGGCAGCGACGGCTCGTCCTCGTAGAGGAGCCGGACCCGCTGGGCCTCGCTGGCGCGGAACGCCGCCATGCCGCTCACACCGAGGGCCAGGCCGACCAGCCCGGCCACGAGCGTCAGGAGAAGGGGGTCCACGGTCATAGCTTATGCGCTGCGGTTTCCCGGTCCCCTGCCATCCGGTGGCAATGGACCGGTGGTTCAACTAACGTTCACACAAAGCGGAGCATCAGTTCACCGTGGGCTGGAAGGCTCGACCGGAAGTGCACCGTTGGACCAGACGAAGTGGGAAGGACGCCTCCGTGCGTAAGGTATTCCAGGCCGAGCTCCATCAGATCGGGGAGGAGCTGATCGAGATCTCGCAGCTCGTCTCCGAAGCGATCCAGAAGGCCAACAGCGCCTTCCAGGGGGCCGACACCGAGCTCGCGCAGGAGGTCATCGCCGCCGACGCGCGGATCGACTTCCTCCAGAACTCCCTCGATGAGCGCGCGATCGACATCCTCGCCCTGCAGGGGCCCGTGGCATCCGACCTCCGCATGATCGTCGGCGCGCTGCGGATGAGCGCGTCGCTGGAGCGCATGGGGGACCTCGCCCGGCACGTGGCGCAGCTCGCACGCCTGCGGTTCCCCGCGAACGTCATCCCAGAGAGCATCCGGCCCACCTTCGACGAACTCGCCGCACTCGACGTGCAGATCGCGGCGAAGGTCACCGAGCTGCTGGAGACGCGCAACCTGGACCTGAGCAACGAGATCAACGCGGCCAACGCGCGCGTCAACGAACTGCACGCGGGCGTCTTCAGGACCGTCGCCTCCGAGGACTGGAACGAGACCGCGCCGACGACCGTCGACGTGACCCTCGCGAGCCGCTACTACGAGCGTTTCGCCGATCACGGGGTCTCCGTGGCCAGGAAGGTCACCTACCTCGTCACCGGCGAATGGCAGCCCAGCGCGCCGCTGAACTGACCCGCACCCCGTAGAACAGGAACGACGGCGGCCCCTCGGGGTCCGCCGTCGTTCCTGTTCCTGCCGTGGCAGCTAGTGCTTGCCCTGGTTCGCGACCGCCTCGATGGCAGCGGCCGCGGCATCGGCGTCGAGGTAGGTGCCGCCTGCCTTCACGGGCTTGAGGTCCTCATCCAGCTCGTAGACGAGCGGGATGCCCGTGGGGATGTTCAGCGAGGCGATGTCCCTGTCGCTGATGCCGTCGAGGTGCTTCACGAGGGCGCGCAGCGAGTTGCCGTGGGCGGCGATCAGGACGGTCCTGCCGGCCTTGATGTCCACCGTGATGTCGGACTCCCAGTACGGCAGGAAGCGGTCGAGGACGTCCTTCAGGCATTCGGTGCGGGGGACGGCGTCGCCGAGGTCCGCATAGCGCGGGTCGCCGGCCTGCGAGAACTCGCTGGCGTCGTCGAGCGGCGGCGGCGGGGTGTCGTAGGACCGGCGCCATTCCATGAACTGCTCCTCGCCGAACTCCGCGAGGGTCTGGGCCTTGTCCTTGCCCTGCAGCGCGCCGTAGTGGCGCTCGTTGAGCCGCCAGTTGCGCTTGACGTCGATCCAGCTGCGGTCGGCGGCCTCGAGTGCGAGATTCGCGGTGATGATGGCGCGCTTCTGCCGGGACGTGTAGACGATGTCGGGAAGGATGCCGGCCTCGGTCAGCAGGTGTCCGCCGCGGGTGGCTTCCTCGCGGCCCTTCTCCGTGAGGGCGACGTCCACCCAGCCGGTGAAGAGGTTCTTCTCGTTCCATTCGCTCTGCCCATGGCGCAGCAGGATCAGTGTGTAGGTCATGGTCCCAGTCTGCCGTATGGCACTGCCGGAGGTCATGCGCGGGCGACGTATGACGATGGCTGCGGGACGGGCGTCCGCGGCCGTGCCGAGCGGCGCGTCCGGGGTGCCCTACCCTTGATGGGTGCCTCCGCGTCGACGTCCCCCGAAACCTCTCGGGACCATCACCCGCGGCACCACCGCCCCGAACCGCCTGCGCCGGATGGACCGCTGGCTCGTGGGGCCCCAGGGCCACCGCCTCCGCCGCGCCGCGGACCCGCTCGTCGTGGACCTCGGCTACGGGGCTGCCCCGGTCACCGCCGTCGAGCTGTTCACACGCCTGCGGTCCGTGCGCCCCGACGTCGAGGTGGTCGGCATCGAGATCGACCCCGCTCGGGTGGCCGCCGCGGCACCGCTCGCCCGCCCCGGCCTCGACTTCCGGCAGGGCGGCTTCGAGCTGCCGCTGGACGGCCGGCGGCCGGTGGTCGTGCGCGCCTTCAACGTGCTGCGGCAGTACGACGAGGACGAGTACGCCGCCTACTGGGACGAGGTGCGCCGCCGGCTGGCCCCCGGCGGCGTGTTCATCGACGGCACGTGCGACGAGATCGGGCGCCGTGCCACCTGGGCCACGCTCGACAGCGACGGACCGGTCTCACTGAGTGTGTCGCTGCGCTTCGGTGCGTTCGCGCTGCCCTCCGACGTGGCGGAGCGGCTGCCCAAGGCGCTGATCCACCGGAACGTGCCCGGTGAGCGCGTCCACGCGTATCTCCGCGCGCTGGACAAGGCCTGGCTCGACGCCGCGGCACTCGCCTCGTTCGGCAACCGGCAGCGCTGGACGGCGGCGTGCGCCGCCCTGAAGGCGGACGGGTGGCCCTTGCTGGACGGTCCGTCCCGGTGGCGGCTCGGCGAGGTCACCGTCGCCTGGGAGGCCGTGCGGCCGGGCCCGACGAACGGCGGCTACCAGGGGCCGTAGGGACCGCTGCTGCCGCCGCGACCCGAGGTCTGGCTGACGGCCGGCTTCACGTCGGCGAGGTAGACGCACGCCGCGATGATGGCAACGAGCTGGAAGAGGTTGAAGCCGCCCCGGCTGCTCAGCGTGGACAGCAGGCCGACGACGACGGCACCGGCCGTGAGGGCCAGCCAGAACCCCTTGGTCCGCTTGAAGGCGGCCTCGAAGGCCGTCCCGGGGCGTCGCACGCAGTCGGTGAGGGCCCACACCTCGATCCCCAGGGCCACGAAGCCGAGCGCGAGGTACAGGTATTGCTGGATCAGGAGGACGAGGTACACGCGTTCAGCTTAGCTGGCCCGCCTCCCGGGATGCACGGGACGCAGCGGGCACCGGCGAGGCCCCATGGCCGGTCGCCCGGTGGAGCGCCTGGTCGAGGTCCGCCCAGAGGTCCTCGGGGTTCTCGATGCCGACGGACAGGCGGACGAGTGCCTCGGGCACCGTCTGCGGTTCGGCGGGCTGGCGCCGACGCCGCTCCACGAGCGATTCGACGCCCCCGAGGGAGGTGGCGGGGAGCCACAGCCGGACGGCGGCGACGAGCGCGTCCGCCGTGGCGACGTCGTCGAGTTCGATGCTGACGATCCCGCCGAAGCCGGTGAACTGGGCGGCCGCGCGCTCGTGGCCGGGGTCCGAGGGCAGGCCCGGGTACCGCACGCGGCGCACGGCGGGATGCTCGGCGAGGCGGTGCGCGAGCGCCAGCGCCGTGCCCTGGCTCCGTTCCATGCGCAGGGCGAGGGTGCGCAGTCCCCGCAGGGCGAGCCACACCTCAAACGGTCCCGCGATCGCGCCGTGCAGCGTCCGGTGTGCCAGGAGGCGCTCGCGCCGTACGGCGTCGGACGTCACGAGCGCCCCGAGGACCACGTCGGAGTGACCTGCCAGCCACTTGGTGACGGAGTGCAGGACGACGTCGACGCCGGCCTCCAGCGGGCGGTGCACGATGGGCGTGTTGAAGGTGTTGTCGGCGACGACGACGGCGCCCGCCGCGTGGGCGGCGTCGGTCAGGACGGCCAGCTCGGCGACCTCGAGCATCGGGTTGGTGGGGCTCTCGAGCCACAGCATGAGGTGCCCGGCGTCGAACCGCGCAGCGAGGCCGGCGAGTTCGGCGAGGACGGCGTCGGTGTCCGCGACATCGACGACGTGCAGTTCGAAGCGGCCCTGGGCGGCGAGGTCGGCGGCGAGGCTGAGCGAGCCGGCGTAGGCGTGGCGCGGCATGAGGACCGCTCCGCCCGACGGCACGAGCGAGAGCGCGGCGGCGGCGGCGCCGAGGCCCGAGGCGAAGACGAGCGCCGGGAGGTCCGCCCCCTCGAGGGCGCCGAGCGCATCCTCGAAGGGGTCCCACGTGGGGTTCGAACCACGGGCGTAGATGCGGTCGCCCGGCCGGGGCGCGCGCGTCTCGTGGTAGGTCGTCGTGAGGACGATCGGCGCGTTGACGGGTGCGTCGTGCTCGCGGGAAGGACGCCCCGCGGCGACGGTGAGGGTGTCGGGGGCGAGGTCGGACCGCTCGGATGCCATCCTCCGAGCCTAGCCCGGCGGCCGATCGCGCCCGCAAGTGTTACCCGGACACAAGGTCGCCGCCACTCGGTAGGCTGAGTCCGTGACCTTTCCCCTCCCGCACGGACTCCCCGGGCTCTTCGTCGCCCTCGAGGGCGGCGACGGCGCCGGCAAGTCCACCCAGGCGGCCATGCTCTGCCGGGCCCTCGAGGCCTCCGGCCGCCGGGCGGTCCGCACGCGGGAGCCGGGCGGCACCCCGATCGGGGAGACGCTCCGCTCGCTCGTCCTCGAGCACGGCCACGGCGAGATCGATGCGCGCACCGAGGCCCTCCTGTTCGCCGCCTCCCGGGCGGCCCACGTGCAGCAGGTGATCCTGCCCGCCCTGCGGCGCGGCGACGTCGTGGTGTGCGACCGCTACATCGACTCCTCCGTCGCCTACCAGGGCGCCGGCCGCGGACTCGGTGCGCAGGCCGTCCTCGACGTGAACCTCTGGGCCACCGAGGGCCTCCGCCCCGATCTCACCGTCCTGCTCGACGTGGAGCCCGCGGAGGGCCGGAGTCGGCGCACCGCGGGCCCGGTACCCGAGGACCGCCTCGAGTCCGAACCCGACGGCTTCCACGCGGACATCCGGGCGGCCTTCCTGGACCTCGCACGCCAGGCGCCGGAACGATACCTGGTACTGGGCGCGTCAGGCACGCCGGAGGAGCTGCACGGGGCCATCCTGGAGGCCCTCGCGCGGGTGCCCGCATGAGTGCCGTCACGCACAGCCTGCCCGCCACCGGCGTATGGGCCGAGCTGCGCGGCCAGGAGCAGGTGGTGGAGCAGCTGCGCCGTGCCGCCGAGTCCGGCGCCCCCACGCACGCCTGGCTCTTCACCGGCCCGCCCGGCTCCGGGCGCTCCAACGCCGCCCGGGCGTTCGCCGCTGCTCTGCTCTGCGAGCGGGAGGCCCTGACCGAGCGCGGCTGCGGGACGTGCAAGGCCTGCCGCACCGTCCTCGCCGGGACCCACGCCGACCTCACCAACGTCACCACCGAGAAGGTGACCATCAGCATCGACGAGGCCCGCGAGCTCGTCCGCAAGGCGCAGGACAAGCCGTCCACGGGCCGGTGGCGCATCATCGTCGTCGAGGACGCCGACCGCATGCAGGAACGCAGCACCAACGTGCTGCTCAAGGCCATTGAGGAACCCCCGCCGCGCACCATCTGGCTGCTCTGCGCGCCCAGCCCGGGTGACGTCCTCGTGACCATCCGTTCGCGCTGCCGGTCCGTGGGCCTCCGGCTCCCGCCCGTCCAGGACGTCGCCGACCTGCTCGTGGCACGGGACGGCATCGACCCTGCGACGGCGGAGGCGGCCGCGCGCGCCGCGCAGAGCCACATCGGCGTGGCGAAGCGCCTCGCGACCGACGACGGCGCCCGGGAGCGCCGCAACCAGATCGTCCGGCTCCCGCTGACCCTGCGCTCCGTGGCCGGGGCCATGCGCGCCGCCGCCGACCTCGTGAAGCTCGCCGAGGCGGAGGCGCAGAGCTCCTTCGAGCAGCGCGACGCCGAGGAGCGCGCCGCCCTCCTGGCCACCCTCGGCGCCCCCGAGACGGGCACCCTGCCGCCGTCCCTGCGGGCGCAGATCAGGCGCCTCGAGGAGGACCAGACCCGCCGTGCGAAGCGCTCCAAGAACGACTACTTCGACCGCGCGCTGACCGACCTCATCTCCTTCTACCGTGACGTCCTGATGCTGCAGGTCTCCACGGGGCAGCCGCTCGTGAACGAGCCGCTGCGCCCGGAGCTCGAGGAGTTCGCCCGCCGTGAGAGCGCCGAGGACACCCTGCTGCGCCTCGAGGCGATCAACGAGGTCCGGACGCGGCTCGTCAGCACCAATGTGTCCCCCCTCCTCGCGATCGAAGCGATGACCGTCAGCCTGCTGTCCCGGAAGGACCTCGACCGATGACCCCTGGACCGCTCTCCCCCGGTACGGCCCCGCGCCGTCGCCCCCTGGGCGTCTTCGCCGCGTCCGCCGCCGTGGTGCTCGGCCTGTCCGGGTGCACCCTGTTCTCCCCCGACGGGGCGGACGCCCCGGTGACCGGTGTGGAGACCGCCGATCCGGCGGCCATCGGCGAGGTGGCCGGTGATCTCCGCGGCTTCTACACGCAGGAGGTGCGGTGGGAGGACTGCGAGGAGTCGTTCTCGTGCGCCACGATCGAGGTGCCGCTGGACTACAGCGACCCCGGCCGCAGCAGCATCGAGCTGTCCGCCATCCGGTCCGACGCCACCGGCGAGGCGCAGGGCACCGTCCTCGTGAACCCGGGCGGTCCCGGAGGATCCGGCGTGAACATCGTGAAGGATTCCCTCGACTACGTCACGAGCGAGCGGCTGCGCGAGGACTACGACATCGTCGGGTTCGACCCCCGTGGGGTCAACCGGTCCAGCGCGGTCGAGTGCTACACCGACGCCGAGCAGGACGAGGCCCGGCAGGAGAGCTACCCGCCCGGCGCTCCCGAGGAGGAGATCCTGGCGCTGATGACCGCCGACGCCCAGGAGTACGCGGATCTCTGCGCCGAGCGCACGGGCGAACTGCTCGGGTTCGTGGACACCGAGTCGGCGGCACGCGACATGGACATCCTGCGCGCGCTCGTCAGCGACCCGAAGCTCAACTTCCTCGGTTTCTCCTACGGGACCCAGCTGGGGGCGACGTACGCGGACCTGTTCCCCGAGCGGGTGGGACGCCTCGTGCTCGACGGCGCGGTCGACCCCTCGCTCAGCAACGAGAACATCACGCTCGGGCAGGCGGGCGGCTTCGAACGGGCGGTCCGCGCGTACGTCGCCGCCTGCCAGCAGGGGGCGGACTGCCCGTACACCGGGAGCGTGGACGATGGCGTCCGCCAGATCCAGGACCTGTTCGCCGCCGTCGAGCGTCAGCCGCTCACCGCGGAGGACGGCCGCCTCGTGCCGATCTCCACCTTCGTCCAGGGCTTCATCCTGCCGCTCTACGACAACGGCAACTGGCCCACCCTCACCCAGGCGGTCACCGCGGCCCTCGCCGGCGACCCGACCAGCATGCTGTACCTCGCGGACCTCGGCGCCGAGCGCCGGCCGGACGGCACCTACGCGTCCAACTCGACGGCGGCCTTCCTCGCCGTGACATGCCTCGACTACCCGATGACGAGCGATCCCGCGCAGATGCGCGCCGACGAGCAGGAACTCGTCGCCGCGTCACCGACCTTCGGACGGTTCCTCGCCTACGGCGGCATCACGTGCGCGCCGTGGAAGTACCCGCCCGTCCTCGGGCCGGCTCCCCTGCAGGCCGCCGGGGCGGATCCGATCGTCGTGATCGGCACCACGGGCGATCCCGCCACGCCCTACGAGTGGTCCACCGCCCTCGCCGGGCAACTGGAGTCCGGCGTGCACGTCACCTGGCAGGGCGAGGGGCACACCGCCTACGGGCGGTCCAACGACTGCGTCCTCGACCTCGTCGACTCCTACTTCATCGACGGCACGGTCCCGGCGGACGGCACGCGCTGCTGAGTGCTGTCGATCCCTGACGGGAGCCACTGCGGCAGGTGGCACATGGACGGCAGGACGACGTCGGCCCCGGCGAGCCGCAGTTCGGCCTCCGAGTGCGCACCCGTCAGGACCCCGATGACCGCACCCGCGCCGGCCCTCTGCCCCGCGACGACGTCCGATGTCGTGTCCCCCGCCACGAGGACCGAACGGACGTCCTCGATGTCGAGGGCGAGGACCGCGGTGAGGATGATGTCCGGGTAGGGGCGGCCGCGGCCCGCGTCCGAGGGGCAGAGGCTGAGGTCGGCCAGGCCCATCCAGCCGAGGGACTCCAGGATCATGTTCTGCGTGTGCCGCCCGAAGCCGGTGGCGAGGCAGATCTTCAGGCCCAGGCCACGCAGCGCCAGGATGGCGTCCTCGGCGCCCGGGATGGGCCGGACGCCGTGCCGGGCAAGGAGGGTGTCGTATGCCGTCTCGAAGGTCCGGTTCACGCCCACGGCGGTGGCGGCGTCGTCGAAGAGATGCCGGAAGACGAGTTCCTTGGAGGTGCCCATCGTCCGGCGCGCGTACGCGGTCATGTCGTCGAAGGCACCCGTGCCCTCGTGCACGCCGTGCGAGGCCAGGGCCCGCGAGAAGGCCTCCTCCTGCAGGGCGCCCTCGTCGACGGTGGTCCCCGCCATGTCGATCACGGCGAGCGAGAATGTGCGGTCGTGCGCCACGCGGCGTCCCCCTTGTGCTGCCGGAACCGCCCCGATGCGGGTCACGGGTGCCCTCAGTGTTCCGGACGCGGCTGACGGGGGTGCGTACGGGAGGCGGCGCCGGGGTGAACCGGAGCCGAATTCGCGCCGGGATCCACCATTTTGACCGCGGGGCGGACCCTCCTATAAAGTTGTGGCTTGTGGATCGGCCCCGGGTACAGCCCGGAACCGGGAAGCATTGCCTCCTTAGCTCAGTCGGTAGAGCGTCTCACTCGTAATGAGAAGGTCGCCAGTTCGACTCTGGCAGGAGGCTCCATCGGAACCCCGGACGGTACGCCGCCGGGGTTCTTCCATGTCCGGACCGGTCCGGGCCCGTCCGGAGCTGTCGGCGGAGCTGTGGCGGGTCCGCGGGACGCGCACCCGCCACAGCTCCGCGTCCGGTGAGCGCGCCGGATCAGCCCATCGCCGGGCCGGACTCCGAGGACCCGGTCAGTTCACCCAGGAACGCGTGGCATCTCGCGGCCCGCTCGGAATCCTGGGCCATGACCTGCTCGAAGAAGTCCGCGATGTCGTCGCGGCCCGCGTTGCGGGCGTCGCGCACGTACTGCCCGTAGTCGTGCCCGGCCTTCAGCGAGTGGTACTGCAGGGAGATGAGGTCGAACGAGACGTCGTCGAATCCGGTTTCGCCAGTAGCCATGAGTACCTCCGTGTCGGTGTGAACAGGTGGTGTCAGGCTAGGTCCGTGGATTTCCGGCGGCAACGGCAAAATGGCGGAGCGCGGTCCTCGCCACTGCCCGGGGAGTCTGTTAGGCGCCGGGCGGGCCCTTCGGGCCTTCGTCGGTGATGACCACGGCGCCCGACTGCAGCAGTGCCTTCAGGGCGTCGGCACCCGCGGCATCGGCGGCCGCGGCGGCGAGGTTCGCCTCCGTGACGGCGCGCAGGACCTCCTCGCGCTGGATCTTCACGCCCCGGGGCGCGTCGATGCCGATGCGGATGCCCTCACCGCGGGAATCGAGCACCGTGATGACGATGTCGTCGCCGATCAGGATCTGCTCCCCGACCTTTCGCGTTAGAACAAGCATCGTGTCACTCTATCCCGGCCGGCCGGGCCCGTCGGCGACCGCCGCCCGGCCGGATGCGTCCCGTCGGCCCGTCCTGCCAGCCCACGGGCAGTCCCAGGGCGAGGACGGTGTCGGGCGTCGACGTCGCGCTCTGCCCGACGACGGCGAGGCCAGCCGGCTCGAGCCCGGCACGCTCCATGCTCCTGCGCAGCGCCCCGGCCCACGCGGCGGTGTCGGCCTCCTTGCGCCCGGCATCGACCGCGAGCCACACCTGGTCCGGGCGCAGGGCGAGCAGCAGGCGGGCATCCTCCACGGGGTCCCCGGACCACAGGGCGAGGAACACCGGGTGTCCGCCGTCCACGCCTGCGGCACGGGCGGCGTTCGCGTCGAGGTGGTCCCCGATCCTGCGGGCGTCCGGCCGCAGCCAGCCCGTGGCCTCCCCCGCGAGCGCGACCGCGGCGGGGGCTCCCCCGCCGAAGGCCGTCGCCATCGCCTGGACGACCTCCCAGCTCGCGGCGGGCGACCCGATGACGGTCACGAGATCGCCCGGGGCCTGGAGGACGGCGGGGACGGGTAGCCGCGCGGCGGACCGGCTGACGGTGTGTCCGCCCAGATCGGGCAGCTGTGCGGGGTCGCCCGGTACCGCGTCGAGGTGCGGGACGACGGCGGACGCGTCATCGGCCCCGGCGCTGCCCGGACCGCCGATCATGCCCGCCCCCGCATCGATCCCGGCCGCCGGCCGGGAGGGGCGCGCCACGGGACGGGCACGGTCGTCCTCCGCGGATCGGGCACGGTCGTCCGCAGCGGCCGGTGCCGGCGTCGGGCCGCCGGGGGACGGCACCGGGTCGGTCGCGAAGGTCAGGTTGTCCATGAGCGCGGCGAAGAGGCCCGAGTCGGTGGAGACGGCGGCCGCCGGTTCCTCCTGCCGCCCGGAACGGCTGCCGGTGCCCGCACGGCCGGTTCCGGTGAGCCGCGCCTCGTCGAGTTCGGCCTGTTCCAGGAGTGCGCCGATACCGGAGGGCTGCGCCGCGGCGCTGCGCCGTCCGCGTGGACGCCCGCCGGCCGGGGCGCCGTCCTGCTGCGGTACTTCCACGACGATCTCGTAGTGCTTGCGCGCGAAGACGCCCCGGATCCCGCCGACGGTCACCAGTTCCGCGGAGACGATGAGCGCGTGCGGCCCGTACAGGGTGGCGGCCCGCGTCTTCAGCTCCCCGAGGGAGGAACCCTCAAGATGAAACAGCTGCGGTACCACGGACCACTCCTACGGTCTCGATGGCCACGTTCGCGCTGGTGACCTCCTGGTAGGACAGCACGGGCAGTGCTGCCGCCTGCGGGCCGACGAGCCGTTTCAGCGCGGGCCGCAGCGCCGGTGCGCAGACGAGGACCGCGGCCTGCCCGGAGGCCTCGAGGTCGGCCGCCGTGGAGCGGATGGAGGCGAGGACGGCCTCGGTCCGGGCGGGGTCGAGGAGGATCTGCGTGCCCTGGTCGGACGGGCGGAGGCCCTCGAGCATGGACTGTTCGAGCAGCGGGTCGATCATGATGACGCGCAGCAGGGGGCCGTCGAGGTACGGCTGCGTCACGGCGGGCCCGAGTGCCAGCCGGGCGGCCTCGACGAGGCCCTCCGGGTCCGACGACGACTTCGCCTTCAGCGTCAGTGCCTCGTAGATGCGCGCGAGGTCGTTGATCGGCACCTGCTCCGACAGCAGTCCCTGCAGTACGCGCTGCACCTCGGCCAGCGACAGCAGACCGGGCACCAGTTCCTCGACGGCGGACGGGTTCACCTGCCGGACGCCGTCGGTCAGGACGCGGACGTCCTCGCGGGTCAGGAGGCGGGCGGCGTTCGCCGTGATGACCGCGGAGAGGTGGGTCACCAGCACCGACACGCGGTCGATGACCGTGGCGCCGGAGAGCTCGGCGTTGTGGCGGAGCTCGGACGGCACCCACTTGCCCGCGAGCCCGAACACGGGTTCGACGACCGCTGTGCCGGGCAGGTGGGCGAGGTGGTCGCCGAGGGCGAGGACCTTGCCGCGCGGCGCCTCGCCCCGCCCGGCCTCGACGCCGGCGATCCTGATGACGTAGGTGGCCGGCGGCAGGTCGATGCTGTCCCGTGTGCGGACGGGAGGGACCACGACACCGAGTTCGAGGGCGATCTTCCGGCGGAGTGCGCGGACGCGTCCGAGCAGGTCGTCGGGGGCGCCCGTGACGACGTCCACGAGGTCCGGGGCGAGCAGCACCTCGAGGGCGTGGACGCGCATCTGCTCGAGCAGGTCGTCGGTGCTGTCGGCCGAGGGTGCGGCGGCTTCGGCCTCGAGCGCGGCGGCCGCCGTCCGGGCGTCGGCGTCCGACTTCCTGAGCCGCTGTGCGATCACGATCAGGCCCGCCCCCACCACCACGAACGGCAGCTTCGGCATGCCGGGGATGAGGGCCATGACGATCGCCGCCGCTCCCGCGATGCGCAGGGCGTTCTGCGACTGGCCGAGCTGCTGCGCCGCCATCGAACCCATGTCCGCGTCGGCGTTGGAGCGGGTCACGATCATGCCGGTGGACACCGCCATGAGCAGAGCCGGGATCTGGGTGACGAGGCCGTCGCCGATGGTGAGCAGCCCGTACGTGGTGAGGGCCTCGGAGATGGGCAGGCCGTCCTGCAGCATGCCGATCGCGATGCCACCGACGATATTGATGATGATGATGATGATGCCGGCGATGGCGTCGCCCTTCACGAACTTCGACGCGCCGTCCATGGCACCGTAGAAGTCGGCCTCCGCGGAGACCTCCGCCCGGCGCTCGCGGGCCTGCGTGTCGGTGATCAGCCCGGCGTTGAGGTCGGCGTCGATGGCCATCTGCTTGCCCGGCATGGCGTCCAGCGTGAAGCGGGCCCCCACCTCGGCGACGCGCTCGGCACCCTTGGTGACCACGACGAACTGGATGACGACGAGGATCAGGAAGACGACGGCGCCGATGATGATCGACCCGCCGACGGCGACGTGCCCGAAGGCGGCGATGACCTCGCCCGCGTAGCCGTCGCCGAGCACCAGCCGGGTGGAGGCGACGTTGAGGCCGAGGCGGAACAGCGTCGCGACGAGCAGCAGGGACGGGAACACGGAGAAGTCCAGGGGCTTGCGCACGAACATGGTGTTCAGCAGGATCACGAGCGCCAGCAGGATGTTCACGATGATCAGCACGTCCAGCAGCACCGACGGCACCGGCACCACGAGGAGCAGGATGATGCCGACGACCCCGACGGGTACCAGGAACTTGGGCAGGGAAGAACGCATTATCGGAGGCCTCCGGCGGCTGCGGGTCGGGCGGGCAGGGTGTGGACGCCGCGGGCGGCTCCCCTGGTCCTCAGGGACATGACGAATGCCAGGATGCGGGCCACCTGGTCGTAGTTCTCGAACGGGATCTCCTGGCCGAGGTCGCACGCCGCATACAGGGCGCGTGCGAGCGGGATGTCCGAGACCATCGGCACGTGCTTCTTCTCGGCCTCCTCGCGGATCCTCGCGGCGATCACGCCGGCACCCTTCGCGACGACGCGCGGCGCCGACCGGCCGGGTTCGTATTTGAGGGCCACCGCGACGTGCGTCGGGTTGACGAGCACGACGTCGGCCCCGCCGACGGCGGCGATCATGCGGTTGCGGCTCATGGCGAGCTGGCGGGAGCGCCGCTGCGACTTGATGAGGGGGTCGCCGTCGGAGTTCTTGTTCTCGTCCTTGACCTCCTTCTTGGTCATGCGTGTCTTCTTGCGGTTGCGGCGCATCACCACGAGGACATCGAGCGCCGCGAGGGCGAGGCCCGCGACGACGGCGGCCTGCAGCAGCGCGGCCGTCCCTTCTCCGGCGGTGGAGAGGAGCGAGGCGACGGACAGCCCTCCGGCCGCCATGAGCGCCGGCATGAGGTTCTGCACGACGACGACGAGCACGAGCGCGACCACCCCGGTCTTCAGGAGCGCCTTCGCCCCCTGCCACAGGGCCTGGCCGCCGAGGATCCGCTTGAGTCCCGTGACCACGTTGAACTGCTCGAACCTGCCCGAGAACTTCTTCACGTGGATGCCGCCCTGCAGTGCTGCCGTGCCGAGGACGGCCACGAGCAGCACGCCGAGGAACGGCCCCAGGATGGTGGCGAGGGAGGCACCGCCGTCGGCGAGGGCGTCGAGGGCCGCCGCCGGGTCGGGGTTCGCGATGGTGTCGGCGACGCGGACGAGCTGCTCCGTGGCGACGTCCGAGGATCGTGCGATGAGGGACGGCAGCATGAGCGCCGCGGCCCCGACGCCGATCCAGGCCGTGAAGTCCTCGGACTTGCTGAGCTGGCCCTTGGAGCGGACGTCCTTCATCCGCTTGTCGGTGGCCTGCTCGGTCCGCTCGCCGGAATCCTCCGCCATGGTCAGCCCACCCCCATCAGGGCGGTCGCGGCCTCGTCGGCGAGGGTCGCGACGACGCGGGGCAGGGCCACGAACACCACGCCGCCGAGGCTGAGCGTGATGAAGATCTTGAGCGGGAAGCCGAGCGCGAAGGCGTTCAGGGCCGGGGCGACCCGCGTCAGGAGCCCGAGGCCGACGTCGGCCAGGAAGAGGACCACGATGAGCGGGCCGGCGATCTGGACGGAGGCGAGGAAGAGCCCGGTGACGGCGCCGGTGAGCGCTTCGGCGGGTTCGGCGAGGTCGAGCGCACCGCCCAGCGGCAGGGCGTCGAACGTCCGCATCAGGCCGCCGATGATGAGCTGGTAGCCGTCGGAGGTGAAGAGCAGTGTCAGGGCGGTGAGCTGGAACAGGCGCGCGAACTGGGCCCCGTTGACCATGGACTGCGGGTCGAAGCCCTGCGCCAGCGAGAAGCCGCCGAACAGGTCGATCAGGGCGCCGGCGGACTGGATGGCGGAGAAGATCACGAGCACGAGGAACCCCAGGGCCGCGCCGATCACGAGTTCGAGGACGAGCGCACCCACGTACTGCCCCGTGCCGCCGGTGGCATAGCCCTCGGCGACCCGCGGGGACACAGCGAGGGCGAGCCCGACGGCGAGCATCGCCTTGATGCGCGCCGGGATACCGCGGTAGGAGAAGGGCGGGGCGATCACGAGGAACGCGACGATCCGCACGCCGGCGAGTATCATCGACTCGATGCGGGCCTGGTCCAGCTCGATGTCCATGTCAGCCGCCCCCGAGCAGGCCCGGGATGCGCTCGAACATCTCGTGGGTGAACGAGATCATCTCCGCGATCATCCAGTGGCCGCAGACCAGCAGGGCGATGCACACGGCGGCGGCCTTCGGCACGAAGGAGAGCGTGACCTCCTGGATCTGGGTGATGGACTGCAGCAGCGAGATCGCGAATCCCACCACGAGGGCCGTCAGCAGGACGGGTGCGGAGAGTTTCGCGGCGGCCCAGATGCCTGCGAGGCCGATGTCGAGGACGGCGTTGGTGTCCACGTCAACCGCCCTGGTAGCTGTTGATGAGCGAGGTGATGATCAGTCCCCACCCGTCCACGAGGACGAACAGCAGGATCTTGAAGGGCAGCGAGATCATGACCGGCGGGAGCATCATCATGCCCATGGACATCAGCGCGGCCGACACCACGAGGTCGATCACGAGGAACGGCACGAAGATCACGAACCCGATGATGAACGCGGCCCGGAGTTCGGAGATCATGAACGCCGGGATGAGCGTGGTCAGCGGCACGCTCGCGGCGTCCTGCGGGTTCGGCTGCCCGGCCGCCCGTGTCATGAGCGCGAGGTCCTCCTCGCGGGTGTGGGCCGTCATGAAGGTCTGCAGCGGCCCGGCGCCGTCGGCGAGTGCCTGCGAGAAGGTGGTCGCTCCGTCGAGGTAGGGCTGCACGGCGAGGTCGTTGATCTCGGTCAGGACCGGCGCCATGATGAACAGCGACAGGAACAGGGCCAGCCCGGCGAGCACCTGGTTGGGTGGGATGGACGGCAGGGAGAGGGCGTTCCGGGTCATCGCCAGGACCACGAAGATCTTGGTGAAGGACGTCATCATCAGCAGCAGCGCCGGCGCCACGGAAAGCAGGGTGATGCCGATGAGCGTCAGGACCGCCGAGCTCGGAGCCCCGTCCACGCCGTTGATCTCGACCGACAGGCCGTCGTCGCTCCCGGGCGGTGTGGGAGCCGTCGGGTCGGCGGGGGCGGACGGCGCCGTGGGTGCCGGGACGGCAGGGTCCAGCTCGCCGGCGTGCCCCGCGGCCGCCCCGAGGAGGACGACGACGACGGCCAGCACGAAGGCGGCCGCCACTGCGAGGGTGCGTGAGCGGCGCGCACCGCGCGCCGGGAGGGGTGCGGCCGGGGTCACCCCGCCCGTCCCTGGCGCAGGAAGGCCGCGGTCTGCTTCCAGGTGGCGGGAGAGAGGATCGAGCCGTGCAGCGGTGCGGCGGCACGCGCCGACTCCGTGGCCCGGACCGCGCGGCGGCTCGTCGGGTACGTGTCGGTCATCGGCGCGGTGCCGGTCATCGGCACGGTGTCGACCGCTCCGCCGGCCAGCCGGAGCGAGGCCGCGAAGCGGGCGTCGGAGGTCTCGGCGGGCCCGGACACGGCGCTGGCCGGGTGTCCTGCGGCGTGGTCGGATCCGGGGACCGCCTGCAGGGCGCGAGGGGCGGCCGAGGAGTGGAGGACCGATACCGACTGCTCGGTGACGCCGAGGTAGAAGCGCGTCCCCTCGGCGTCGAGCACGACCACCGAGGCCTTCGCGCCGATCCCCTGGCGGGCCACGACGGACACGAGGCCCGCCCCGGCACGGTTCCCGTTGATCCTCGAGACCTTCCGGTGCAGGACGAAGAGCAGGGCGAGGACCACGCCGAGGGACAGCAGCACGCGCAGCGCGAGGACCACCACGTCCACTAGAGGCTGCCGTCCGCGACGTCGAGGATCTGGGTGATGCGCACGGCGTAGTCCTGGTCCACGACGACGACCTCGCCGTGCGCGACGAGGCGCCCGTTGAGCAGGACGTCCGCGGGAGCACCGGCGGACCGGTCGAGCTCGATGACGGCGCCCGGCTCGAGGTCCAGCACGTCGCGGACGGACATGCGGGTCCGGCCGATCTCGACGGTCATGGCCATCTCCACGTTGCTGATGCGGCCGAGGTTGGCGGCCCCGGCGGATGCCGAGGCCCGGCGCGGAGCCGCACCGGGCCGTGCACCGCGCAGGCGCACGGCGAACCAGCCGACCGTGCCGGACGGACCGGCGAGACGGAAGACGGAGGTCTCGGCGTCGCGGAACAGGGGCAGTGCGTCCTGCACGGCCGGGACGCCGAGCACGCCGTCCCCGAGGGAGCCGGAGGCGGCCTCGAGGGCGGGTACGAGCACGTCGGCCGGGGAGACCAGCGGTGACGACGTGCCCGCGGCGACGGCGAGGGGCTGCGCGTCGATCAGGACGACGGCCAGGTCGGCGGAGGAGGCACCCACGAAGGAGGCGACGACGGCGGTCGAGGCACTCGCGGACGGCACCTCGGCGGCGTTGCAGGGCTCGGCCGTGAGCGGGCCGGGAAGCGGCAGTCTCGCTGCGAGGGACGCGGCGGCCTCGTGCTCGGCGGTGGTGGTGTTCATGGTGCGGTGTTCTCCTCGGTGGTCACTACTACACAGGCCAGGCGTGAGCCGTTCTGGCCCAGGGCTGCCTCGCCGAGCCGCTGTCCGCTGACGGCGAGCTCGAAGGGTCGGTGCTGCGGGTGCGGCAGCTTCAGCACGTCCCCGACGGCGAGGTCGAGGATGCGGGAGGGCAGGACGGGCAGGGCGGCGAGCTGCACGGAGACGTCGACGGGCACGTGCGTCACCTGCTGTTCGATCAGCTCTCGGGCGTCCTCGCTCGTGCCCGTCGGGTTCGCGTCGCCGAGCTGTGCGAGCAGGAGATGCGCGGGGATGGCGATGGTCGCCCGGCTGACGCGGTCGCTCACGCGGATCTCGAAGACGCCGACGATCATGAGCTCGGTGGTCGAGGCCGCCTGGGCGAACTGGGCGTTGTACTGGATCGAGTCGATGCTCAGCTGGTGGGACAGGACGGACCCGAGCGAGTAGTGCAGCCCCTCGAGGGCGTCGTCCATGAGGCGCCGGATCAGCGCCTGCTCGATCTGGGTGAACTTCCGCTCCTCGTGGGGAACCGCGCCGTGGCCGCCGAGCATCGAATCCACCCAGTACAGTCCCGCCGACGCGGGGAACTGGATGACCGCCTTGCTCGCGTGGCCGGTGACGGCGCACAGCACCATCGCCGTCGTGGGTGGCAGGGACGCCGCGTACTCGTTGTACGTCTGCAGGAGGAGCTGCTCGCTGGTCACCTGCGCGATGGCGCGGATCTTCGCGGTCAGCTGCGTGCCCCACTGGCGGGCGAGCGTCTCGAACCCGAGTTCGAGCACGCGGGAGTGTTCACGCGCGAGCGTGGTGGGGCGGCGGAAGTCATAGACATCCACCGCCCGGGGCGTCACCGAGGGCACGCCAAAGGAGAGTTGTTCCTGGACCGTCACGCCATCGACTATCGGACGCCGGGCACGGGGCGTTAGTGATCCGCGGGCGCGTCAGCCGGCGGCGATCTCCGGGATCAGTGCGCGCACGTCCTCCGGCTGGCCGGAGTGGACCACGATGTCCACGCGCCGGTTCAGTTCGAGCTCCGCCTCGGTGGTCCCGGGAGCGAGGGGGCGCGACTCGCCGTACCCGATGGCCGAGAGCCGGGGTGCCGGGACCCCGCCCGTGTCGATGAGGTTCCGCACCACGTTGACGGCCCGCTCGGTGGACAGCTCCCAGTCCAGCGGACGCGGTACGGAGTCGGGCAGGCGCGCGGTGTGCCCTTCGACGCCCACCTCGTTGGGGATGGACGCCAGGACGGGCCCCACGCCCTCTAGCACGCGGAGCGTCTGATCGGTGAGCTGCGCGCTGTCGGGGAGGAAGAACGTCTCCGATCCGACGAGGCGGATGGTGAGGCCGCGCTCGTCGATGACGTAGCGGACGGCGTCGGCGAGGTCGCGCCCGCGCAGCTCCGCGTCGATCCGCTCCTGCAGCGCACGCAGGTTCTCGACCTCCGCAGCGGCACGCTCGCGGTCCGTCGCCGGCTCGGCGGCATCGCCGCCCGCCGACGGCGAGGGTGAGGGCGTGGGTGCGGCGACGTCGGCCGCTCCCGGCTCCTGTTTCTGCGCCTCGGTGTCCGTGAGCGCAGCTCCCCCGGCGAAGGACTCGCCCTCGTCGTTGGCGTGCTCGGCGGGGACGATGGTGCCCTCGGCGGTGTCCACGGTCGCCGTCTCCACGGTACCGAAGCCCGTGGCCAGGGAGGAGCGCAGCTGCTCGAACTTCTGCTGGTCCACCGAGGACATGGCGTACAGGACGATGAACATGCACATCAGCACGGTGACCATGTCCATGTAGGACGCCATCCAGCGCTCGTCCGGGTGCTCCTCGCCGTGCTCCTCGCCGTGCCGTTTCCGGTGCGGGCGTCGGCTCACGCGGCTGCCTTGCCCTGCGCGGTGATCGCCTCGCCCGAGCCCTTCGAACCCTTCGCGCCCTTCCCGCCGTCCTTGCCGTCCTTGCCTGCCTTGCCCTTGCCCTGGGCGTGCTGCGGCACCATGGCCTTCAGCCGCTCACCGAGCAGGCGGGGCTGGCTGCCGGCCTGGACCGCGAGGACCCCCTCCATGAGGAGGGTCATGCGGGCCGTCTCCATCTCGCCGAGGCGCTTGATCCGGGTGCCGATGGGCAGCCAGAGGAAGTTCGCGGAGAGCAGGCCCCACAGCGTGGCGACGAAGGCCGCGGCGATCATCGGCCCCAGCTTGTCGGGACTGGAGAGGTTCTCGAGCACGTGCGTCAGCGACACCACGGTCCCGATGATGCCGACGGTCGGCGCATAGCCACCGAGACTCGCGAAGAACTTGGCGGCCGTGCGGTGCGTCTGCGACGCGGAATCGATCTCGTCCTCGAGGATCTCGCGCAACTCCTCGCCGTCGGTGCCGTCGGCGATGTTCTGCAGGGCGCCACGGAGGAAGGGGTCCTTGACCGTGTTGGCCTCCTCCTCGAGCGCCAGCAGCCCCTCGCTGCGCGCCTTCTCGGCGAGGACCACCACGCTGTCGATCGTGTCCTGCGGCGGGACCGTCTTACCCTTCATCGCGGGCGGGACGGCCTTCACGGCCACCAGGAAGTCCTTCAGCGTGCCTCCGGCGATGCCGATGGCGAGCGTGGCACCGAACACGAGAATCATGGGCGCCGGGAGCAGGAGCGCCTCGACGCTCGCGTGCTCGAGGGTGATCATCGCGTAGAGCGCCCCGAAGGCGAGGAGAATGCCGACGAGTGTTGCGGGATCCATTACGTGTTCCTTGGTCGGAGCGGGACGGGAGCGCCGCCATCGGTCTCGTCGGAGGACCCGGCGTCGTCCCCGGCATCACGGACGAGCCCGAGCGGACGCGGGCCCGTCGGGTCCTCGTCGGCAGGGCCGGCCATGAAGCGGGCGAGTGAGATGATCCGCGCCCGGTAGGCGGAGATCAGGTCGATCACTTCGCCGAGGGATTCGGTGACGATGTACTTGGCGCCGTCGACCATCACGAGCGTGGTGTCCGGATTCTCATGGATGCGCTCGATGAGGTCAGGGTTCACCGCGAACTGGCTCTCGTTGAGCCGGGTCACCACGATCATCGGACATCCTGGGGTCGGGACGCCCCGGCGGGGCCTCTTCCACCCACTGTCGGCACCTGCTGCGGCTTCGTAAGGCACGCGCGGCCCGCTCCGCCCCGCCGGGCGGGTCAGGACGCCAGTCGCTGACCCGTCCCGGGCGCGGAGCCGGCCGTCCCGGCGCCGGGCCGGTTGATCTCGGCCCACACGTCATCGAGGGAGAGCCCGACGACGGCGGCGATCGCCGCGATGGTCGGGAAGGCCGGGGTGGCGACACGGCCCGATTCGATCTTCCGGAGCGTCTCCGGTGACACGCCGGCGTCCAGGGCGGTCTCGAGCATCGGACGCTCCCCCCTGGCGCGGCGCAGGAGGATCCCGAGGCGCTGCCCGCGCTCGACATCCGCGGGGGTGAGGGGCAATCTGACCATGAGGCCGAGTCTAGTCCTGGGATACTATTACCGGGATAGTTATTGGTCCGTCCGGAAGTAGGCATCGCATGATCGAGATCCTGAGCCCCGCCGAGGTGGGCCGCGCCAGAGCCACGGGCACCCTGGTGGCCGACATCCTGCACACGCTCAAGGGCCGCACCACCATCGGCACCAATCTGCTGGACATCGACCGGTGGGCGAAGGAGATGATCGTCGAGGCCGGCGCGCAGTCCTGCTATGTCGACTACGCGCCCTCCTTCGGACGTGGTCCGTTCGGGCACTACATCTGCACCTCCGTCAACGACGCCGTGCTCCATGGCCTGCCGTTCGACTACGCCCTGGCTGACGGCGACCTGCTGTCCCTCGATCTCGCCGTCTCGCTGGGTGGCGTGGTCGCGGACTCCGCCATCAGCTTCATCGTGGGCGGATCCGCGGACCCGGCCGGCACCGCGATGATCGCCGCGACCGAGCGCGCGCTCGCTGCCGGGATCGCGGCCGCCCGGCCGGGCGCCCGTATCGGCGACCTCTCCCACGCCATCGGCTCGGTGCTCCGCGACGCGGGCTACACGGTCAACACCGACTTCGGGGGTCACGGCGTCGGGTCGACGATGCACCAGGACCCGCACATCCCGAACACCGGGCGGCCCGGCCGCGGCTACGAGCTCCGCCCCGGACTGTTGCTGGCGCTCGAGCCCTGGGTCATGGTGGACACCGCCACACTGGTCACGGACGCCGACGGGTGGACGCTCCGCAGTGCCACGGGCTGCCGGACGGCGCACACCGAGCACACCATCGCCATCACCGACGACGGCGCAGAGATCCTCACACTGCCCAGCCGGTAGGGAGCCCCACCGGGCCGGCACCGGAGGAATCCCCCGAGCGGTGGTGCCGGCCGGGTCCTCCCGGCCGGCACCTCCGCCTAGCGCTTCAGGTTCGCGAGTTCCTGCAGCACCTCGTCGGAGGTCGTGATGATGCGGGCGTTCGCCTGGAAGCCGCGCTGCGCCACGATCAGGTTGGTGAACTCCTGCGAGAGGTCCACATTGGACATCTCGAGCGTGCCCGCATCGAGTGATCCGAGGCCGTTGGCGCCCGCGGCGCCGATCTCCGCGGCACCCGAGTTCGCCGTCGCACGGTAGGACGAGGCGCCCGCCTTCTCGAGGCCCGTGGGGTTCACGAAGCCCGCGAGCGCCACGCGGCCCAGCGGCTGGCGGCTGCCGTTGCTGAACGCCCCCACCAGGGTGCCGTCGGCACCGACCGTGAAGGACTCGAGGGTGCCGGCCGAGCGGCCGTTGCCCTCGGAGATGGAGACGGTCCTGAGCTGGGCGAAGCCGGTGACGGACGAGAGATCGACGGCGACGCCGCCCACCGTGATCGAGGAGCCCGCGGCGGCCTGGCCGTTCGGCAGCAGGAGTTCCGTGCTGCCCGCCGCACCGTTCGCATCCTGACCCGCGACAGCCCAGCCCGTGGCCGAGCGGGTGAAGGTGAGCGTGAGGTCGCGTGCCGCGCCGTCCGCGCCGTACACCACCCTTTCCTGCAGGATCTGTGTGCCGACGGCCGCGTCGGAGGGCAGGTTGCCCGTGACGCGCGCCGTCGTCGTCGCCTGTCCCGGGGAGACCGCGCCCTTGGGCATCCGCAGGTCGCCGACCGCGCCGCCCTGCTGGACGACGCCATTGACGGCGGGCCAGCCCTGGACGAGGGAGCCGTCCGGGGTCACGAGGCGGCCCTCGGCGTCGGGGGTGAAGGCGCCCGCCCGGGTGTAGAGGGTCTCTCCGCCGAGGCGCGTGATGAAGAAGCCGTCGCCGTTGATCATCATGTCCGTGGCACGGCCCGTGGCCTGGGCCGAGCCCTGGGAGAAGTTGGTGACGATGCCCGCCACCTGCACGCCGAGGCCCACCTGAGCCGGGTTGGTGCCGCCCAGGGCTTCCTGGGGTGCGCCCGCGCCCTGGGTCAGCTGGGACAGCGTGTCCTGGAACTGGGTGGCGGAAGCCTTGAAGCCGGTGGTGTTGACGTTGGCGATGTTGTTGCCGGTGACGTCGAGCATGGTCTGGTGGGAGCGGAGCCCCGAGATGCCGGAGTAGAGCGAGCGAAGCATGGTGGTGCCTTTCGGGAGGGCGGAGCGGAGGTGGTCGGGCGGAGATCAGGGAGCGGTCGGGGCCGGCAGGGTACCGACACCGGACACGAGGTCGAGGGCGATGCTCCTGCCGCCGATGGTGACGGTGGGGACGGGGCCGCTGTAGGAGACGGCGGTCGCAAGGCCGCGGGCCTCGATGCCGTCGGCTCCGGTGTAGGAGACCTCGTTGCCGATGAGCGCGGCCGCCGAGGACCGCATCTGGAGATGGAAGTTCTCCTCGCTGAGGCCGGTCATCTGCGTGATCTTCTCCATCATGGCCAGCTGCGTGGTCTGGGAGATCATCTGGTTGGTGTCCATCGGGGCGCTGGGATCCTGGTTGCGCAGCTGGCTCACGAGCAGCGACATGAAGACCTCGGAGTCCATGGCCTGCTTCCGGGTCCCGGCAGCAGGTGTCGTGGTGGGAGCGAAGGTCGCGGCTGCGACCGGATCTATGGGCATTGCTGTCCTTCCGGGGTCAGGCGAAGAGATCGAGGGTCGAGGTGCCCGGGGCCGGGCGGGCTGCCCAGGTGGGCGGGGCCGGCGCCGGACGGGCCTCGGCGGACCGGGCGTGCCGCGGTCCGTGATCCCGTGGTCCGTGATCCCGCGGTCCGTCCCGGGGGTCGTCGGGGGTGCCGGTGCCGAGGTCGAGCGACGCGGACAGACCCGACGACGACGCCTCCCGGCGCAGGTCCGGCAGCGCCTGCCTGAGCGCCTCCCGGCCGCCGTCGGTGGCCGAGAAGAACTCGATCCTCGCTCCGTCCGGCGACAGGCTGGCGCGGATGGTGATGGGGCCGAGGTCCTCCGGCGCGACGGTGACGGTGATGGTGCTCGTCCCGCCGGGGGTGGCGGCCGCGGCCTGCGCGAGCGCGAAGGCAGGGCCGCCGAGCTGCTGGGGCAGCGGCGCGGCCGCAGGGCGTGCGGGTGCGGTGGTGTCCGCAGGCGCGACGACGGCCGACGGTAGCTGCGGCAGGGGCAGGTCGGCGCGGACGGCTGCAGGAGGCTGGGGGGTGCCGGCCTGCTCGGTGGTTACCGCAGGCGGTGTGGCGGCGGCCGGCGCGCCGGGCTCGGCGGCTCGTCCTGCTTGCGTCCCTCCTGCTTCCGTCGCTCCTGCTTGCTTCTGTGCCGCAATGTCGGCGGCGAGCGGGGATTCCGTCGCCGCGAGGGCTTGGGCACCGGCAGCGACTGCACCCGCGGGGGTCGGCGTGCCAGACGGAACTCCGCCGGCGTCACCTCCGGCCGGCACCGTGGTGGTCGCGGCGGCGGGCACGGCTCCGGCGGGAGAGCCGGCAGCGATGCCCTGCGTCTCCGGGACCGGGGCTCCTGCAACAGCGGGCGCCGGCGTCGGCGAGGTCTCCACGACGGGTGTCGCGGTCCCGGGCGAGGTGGTCGTTCGTCCGCCTGCGGCAGCCGGCATCGTCATCGAGGGGGCGGGCCCCGTCATCGGGGACGCCTGCACGGCGCCCGCAGGACCGGCGGCACCCGCGGGGCCGGCCGCACCGGTTGCACCAACTGGACCGGCAGCATCCGCAGGACCTGCCGCACCAGTCGCACCGGCTGCATCTGCGGCGTCGGCAGGACCGGCAGCTTCCTCGACCGCCCCGGTCAGGGCAGTTCCTACGACCGCGATGCCGGCAGCGACACCGAGGGGCGACGCGACCTCATCGGAGGGCGCATGGAGGACCGCGGACGCCTCGTGTGTCGGGGCAGCCGCCGGATCCGATGCCGACGCCGCCCCCTCCCTTTCTGAGGACTGCAGGAGGCCGCCACGGCGCGGGTCCGGCCCCATCGCCGGGGACGGAACGGGCGCTGCCTCACGGCGCAGCACGCCTGTCGGCGCCCGAAAGCCTGCAGGTGTGCCGGAGCGCACATCGCCGGCGTTCCGGGACTGGTCGGGGCGCTCCGCATGCCGGCGGTACGCCTCGCCGAACGACGATGCCGACAGTGATGCCGACTGCGACGCCGACCGGGACGCGGACAGCGATGCCGACTGCGACGCGGACAGCGGCGACGTCTCGGAGCCGTCCCGATTCCCGGCGGCCGGACGGACGCCACGCAGGGTGTCACGCGGGGCGGCCGTGGCGGCAGCTCCCTGGACGGGGCTCATCGGGCCATGCTTGCGAGGAAGGCCGCCTGCGCTGCGTACGCTGCATCGGCGGATCCCGGGGTGCCCGTCGACGCCGCCGACGGGAGGGCTGCGGGCGCCACGGACGCGGATCCCGCGGGGGCCGCGGGCAGGATGCGGCGGATGGTGGTGATGTTCGCGTCCGTCTCCCACATGTCGCGGACCGCGACGGTCTGCCCCGGCTGCGGGGCGTCGATCGCCTTGCCTCCCCCGAGATACATGGACACGTGCCCGCCGTCGTGGCTGAACAGAAGGTCCCCGGGCTGCGCCTCGGCGAGCGACGGGACGTGGGTCCCGGCGTTCATCTGGTCCCAGGTGACGCGCGGCAACTGGATACCGATGTCCGCGTAGGCGCGCTGCACGAAGCCCGAGCAGTCCAGCCCCGTGGCCGGGTCCGTCCCGCCCCACACGTACGGGATGCCCTCGTAGGAACGCGCCGCCTCTATGAGCCGCGCGGCGTCACCCGAGGCCGGGACGGGAACGGGGACGACGCCGGGGACCGTGGCCGGGGAGTCCGGCGCGACGGGCGCGGTCACACCCGCGAGCGCGTCGGCGAAGAGCTCGGCCGTCGCGGGCGGGGCTGGAGTGGGGCCGGCGGCCGCCGCGGAGCCCGCCGCCTTCGACCCCACGGGCGAGGTGGCGCCGGCGGCGGAGCGCGCCGGCGCGGCGAGCATGGTGAGGGTGGACTGGATCTGCTGGATGCGGCCCACCGCGTCGGTCATGGTCATGCCCGGTCCTTCCCTGTGCGCTGCAGCCTTCCGGCCGCTGCGATCTCGTCGAGGACCCGCTGTTCGGCGCCGAGCAGTGCGCTCGCCTCGCCCTCGCTGTGCCGGGCCTCGAGCTTCTCGAGGCCCTTCGTGTCGGCCCGGGCACCCCGATAGGTGACCTGGGCGTGCTCCCGCTCGGCCTGCAGCCGGCCCTCGAGGGCGTGCAGGTCGGCGAGCATGCTGCGGGCCGAGGCACGGGCCGCGGCCGCCGCGTACAGCGACGCCGATCCCGACGGATCGAGGTCGGTGCCCTCGAGGGCCTCGCCGATGCCGCGGGTCCGAGTCCTCGACGCCCGCAGTCGCTCGTTGGCCTCGGCGAGCCTGCCTGCGGCCTCGTCCTCGCGCAGCTGCTTCAGCCGGAGCAGGCCTGCGAGGGGGAACTGTCGTGCCATCATGAGATTCCCATCGATGCTGTGAGGTGGGTGAGGCGGTTCCAGGCGTCGTCGAACGGGGTCTGCTCGTCCATGCGCTGCTGCAGGAACGCGTTCACGGCGGACTCGTGGTCCACCGCGGCGTCCACGAGCGGATTGGAGCCACGGGAGTAGGCGCCGACGTCGATCAGGTCCTGTGCGGCCTTCCGCGCGGCCAGGGCACGGCGCAGGACGGCGGCGGTTCCCGCCTGGTCGCGGCTGGTGACGCGGGAGGCCACCCGGGAGATGGACGCGAGCGGGTCGATCGACGGGAAGTGCCCGGCGACCGCCAGCTTGCGGTCGAGCACCACGTGGCCGTCGAGGATGGAGCGCGCGGCGTCGGCCACCGGCTCGTTGTGGTCGTCGCCGTCGACCAGCACGGTGTACATGCCGGTCACGGAGCCGGTGGCCCCGGTCCCTGCCCGTTCGAGGAGCTGGGCGAGGAGTGCGAAGGTGGACGGCGGGTAGCCGCGCGTCGCGGGAGGCTCGCCGACGCTGAGGCCGATCTCGCGCTGCGCCATCGCCACGCGGGTCAGCGAGTCCATCATGAGCATGACGTCCGCCCCGCCGTCGCGGAACGACTCGGCGATCCGGGTGGCGACGAAGGCGGCGCGCAGGCGCAGGAGCGCGGGCTCGTCGGAGGTGGAGACCACCACGATGGACCGCGCGAGGCCCTCGGGGCCTAGATCGTCCTCGAGGAACTCGCGGACCTCGCGGCCCCGCTCCCCCACGAGGGCGATCACGGAGACCGCGGCGTCCGTCCCGCGCGCGATCATCGACAGCAGCGAGGACTTGCCGACACCCGACCCCGCGAAGAGGCCCATGCGCTGGCCGCGTCCCACGGTGGTGAGCGTGTCCATCACCCGGACGCCGAGCTGCAGGGGTTCGGTGATGCGCGTGCGCTCGAGGGCCGCGGGCGGCGTGTTCTCGAGGGACACCCAGGAGACGTCGGTGAGGGGCCCCCGCCCGTCGATGGGCCGGCCGACGCCGTCGAGCACACGGCCGAGCAGCCCGGGACCGGCCGGGACGAGCAGCGGCCGTCCCTGCGCGCGGACGGGCGCGCCGGCCTGGATGCCCACGAGGTGGGCGTAGGGCATGCAGCGCAGTCCGGTCAGCGACGCGGCGACCACCTCGGCGTCCACGGGCGCGTCGTCGCCGATGGTCACGAGGTCGCCGAGGGCGCAGTCGAGCCCCACCACGTCCACGCCGAGGCCGACGACGGAGGCCACGCGGCCCACGCGCTGGGGGGCCGCTGCGGTGTCGGCGGCCCGGATCGTCTCGTCGAAGGTCAGCGTCATGCCGCACCGTCCGCCAGTGCGGCGCGGACGCGTGCCAGCGCCGCCCCGAGGCGTGCGTCGATGAAGCCGTTCGGGCAGTCCGCGACGGCGTCGCCCCGGTGCAGTGCGGCATCGGCGACGAGCGCGACGCCCGCGGGGACCGCGTCGGGTCCCAGCAGGTCGAGGTCGGCCGGATGCAGCCGGACCGCACGGACCTCCTCGCCGTCCGCTGCCGTCAGCGCCCGCGTGACGGCGGCGCGTGCCGACGACGGCGCGTCCTCCAGTGCACGCCCGAGCAGGGCCTCCGTGATGGAGAAGGCGGCGTCGAGGATGCGGGAGCGGGCCTGGTCGAGGACCGGTGCGGTCCGCGCGTCGAGCGCGCGCGCGGCGGTCTCGAGCACCCTGAGCTGTTGCGCGAGGAGCGCGTCCGCGCGGGCTCGGGCGGCGGCATGCTCGGCGTCGAGCCGTGCACGGTGCTCGGCGAGTTCGGCGCGCGCGAGGACCAGCCCGTCGGCGTACCCGGCGGCGTGCCCCTGCGCGATGGCGGTGTCGTGGGCGGCCCTGCCGGAGCCGGGGCCGAGGCGCGGGAAGGAGATCGGGGTGAGGGCGTCAGTCGACAATCTCGTCCTCCTCCCCGCGCATGATGGTGATGGTGCCCTGCGCCTCGAGGTCGCGGATGGCACGCACCACCTCGGCTCGGGCCTCCTCCACCTGCGACATCCGCACGGGACCCATGCCCCGGATCTCGTCGTCGAGGATCTCCCTGTTGCGCTCGGAGACATTCGCGCGGATCACGGTGATCACGGCCTCGGCGGCACCCTTCATGGCGAGCGCGAGGACCGCGGAGTCGATGCCGCGCAGCACCTGCTGGACGTCGCGGCGCTCGAAGTTGACGATGTCCGCGAACGTCAGCATGCGGGCGCGCACCTCGTCGGCGAGCGCCGGATCGCGGCTCTCGAGCCCGTCGAGCAGTTCACGCTCAGTGCTGACGTCCGCCCGGTTGATGATGTCGACGAGGGGCTGGATACCGCCGATCCGCGAGGCTCCCCGGTCGGGTGCGGCGACGGCGCCCGCCCTGATCTTGATGGTGTCGGCGACCACGGACACGGCCTCCGGCGTCGCGGAGCCCATCGTCGCGATGCACTGCGCGACGTCGGTCCGGGTCTCGGGGGCGAGCCCGGCGAGGACCGTGGAGGCGCGCTCGGGCTTCAGGTGCGCCAGGACGAGGGCGATGGTCTGCGGAAGCTCGTGCTCGAGCACCGTCTGGATCTGGCCGGGCTCCACGGTGTCGAGGAACTCGAAGGACTTGCCCGCCACCGTCGAGGCCAGGCGACCGACGACGCCCGCGGCGCGTTCGGCGCCGAAGGAGGACTCGAGGAGCCCCACGGCCACTTCCATGCCGCCGCGGGTGCGGCGCCGTCCGCTCGTGGCCAGTTCGTGGAACTCCGCGAGCGCCTCCTCGGCCGCTGCGGGCTCGACGCGGCGCAGTCGCACGATCTCCGCGACGATCTCCTCGGCCTCCGCCTCGGACAGCTGGCGGAGGATCTCGGCAGCCCGGTCCTGGTCCAGCTGCATGAGGACCATCGCGGCCTTCTGCGTACCGCTGACGGCTCGTACGGCACTCATACGCTCTGCCTGTCATCCATCATGCTGCGCAGGAACTCGGCCGTCTTCGCGGGGTCCTGCGTGGCGAGGGCGTCGATGTCGGCGCGCATGCGGTCCAGCTCGGATTCCGCCGAGCCGGCCTGCAGGGCGCTCTGCACCGCGGCGACGTCGATCGTGGTGGTGTTCGGGGCGGGTTCCAGCGGACTGATGAGTGCGACGGCCGGGTCGAGTGCGGGCGTGCCGGGACCGGGAAGGGCCGGGTAGACGCCCTGCAGTTCGCCGAGGTCGAGCGGTTCGCGCCGCTGGCGGCGTGACCTGCGGGCGTAGATGATGAGGGCGACGATGGCCACGAGGAGGATGGCCGCGACGATCGACAGTGTGCGGATGAGGTCCGCGCGCTGCTGCTCCGCCTGCGCCGCCTCGGCTTCGCCGAGCGCATCCGCGGCGGCGTCCGCCCCCGCCTCGTTGAAGGGGAGCTCCTCGACCGTCACCACGTCCCCGCGCTCGGTGTCGATCCCTGCGGCGCTGGAGACGAGGGCCGTCAGCGCCTCGGCGTCCATGTTGGCCGTGGCGCCCTGGTTCACCGCGACGGAGACGGTCTGGCGGTTGATGCCGCCGGCCGGCACCGTGGTGGACTCGGTGGTCTTGTTCACGGCGTTGTTGCGCGTGCTGGTCTCCGAGTTGAAGGTGCCGTCACCGTTCGCACCGTCTTCGGGGACGGCGATGTTGTCCGGTCCGAGGATGCCGGCGTTCCCTCCACCGGCCCCCTCATAGGCCTCGGTGGTGGTGGATTCGTTGAGGGCGGGCGCGTTGTCGGGGGTCGTGAAGCTCTCCTCGACCCGCTCGGCGCTCTCGAGCTTCATGTCCGCGGCCACGGCGACGGTGGCGTTGCCGGCTCCGACCACGCGGTCCAGCATCGACTGCACGGACGCCTGGATGCGCTGCTCGTAGTCGGACGCCTGCTGGTCGGCACCCCCGGTGGCGCCGACGCCGACGGCGGAGAGCACGCGGCCCTCGGCGTCGATCACGGCGACGTCCGCGGCGTCCATGCGGTCGATCGAGGCGGACGTCAGGTGGGTGATGGCCTGCACCTGGTCGCCCGAGAGCGTGGTGCCCGGGCTCGTCTCGACGAACACCGAGGCCGTGGGCTTGCCCTGCTCCGCGACGAACACCGTGTCCTCGGGGATGGCGAGGCGCACGGTGGCGGTCTTGACGCCCTCGATCGCGGACACGGTGGCGGCGAGCTCACCCTCCAGGGCGCGCTTGTAGGTGGTGGACTGCTGGAACTCGGAGGAGGTCACCCCCATGTCGTCGAGCAGCGAGTACCCCCCGGTGGACGACGACGGGAGGCCCGCCGAGGCCGCCTTGATCCGCTGGTCGTACACGGCGCCCTCGGGGACGAGGATGGTGCCGCCGCCCTGGGTGAGCTCGTACGGCACGCCGTCGGTCTGCAGCTGGTCCACGATGGTGCTGGCGTCCTCGCCGCTGAGCCCGGAGAACAGGGGCGTGTAGGAGGGCTTGGACAGCCAGGACGTGAGCGCGATCCCGCCGAGCACGAGCACGGCGACGCCGATGATGGCGATGGTGCGCTGGGCGATGGTGAAGCTCTTCACGGCGTCGCCGAGGCGGGTCGCCGTGGCGGACAGGGGGGTGGGCATCAGGCCTGCATCCTCATGATCTCGTTGAAGGCGTCAACGCCCTTGTTCCGGACGGCCGCGACGAGCTCCAGCGTCACCTGGGCGCGCGTGGAGGCGAGGGTGGCGTTGTGGATGTCGGTCAGGTCGCCGGTGACGGCCTGCACGGCGAGCTCGCTGGACGTCGACTGCAGGGACCGCACGTTGTCCACGGCGGACGTGAGCGACGTGGCGAAGCCCTGCCCGCCGGCGTCGGACACCGGGTCCGTGCCGACGGACGGCAGGTAGGAGGTGGCGGCGGGCTGGACCGCGCCGATCGCGGGAATGGGCATCAGGAACGTCCAATCTGGAGGGCGGCCTCGTAGGTGGCCTTCGCACGGTCGACGACGGCGGCGTTGGCCTGGTAGCCACGCTGCGCCATGATGAGCTGCCCCATCTGGGCACTCATGTCGATGTCGGGGTAGCGGACGTAGCCGTCCTCGTCCGCGAGGGGGTGGTCGGGTTCGTGCACCAGGCGGCCCTCGGCGCTGCCGAACTCGGCCCCGGCCACATAGGCGCCCTGCCCGCTCTCGTCGGCGCGCGCCGTGATGTAGCGCTGCTGGAAGGCGGCGCCGTCTGTGGAGGTGACCGTGTTGGCGTTGGCCATGTTGTCAGCGACGGCGTCGAGCCACTTGCGGTGCAGGGTGAGGCCGGTGCCGGAGATGCCGATCGCGTCGAAGGTCATCAGGACGTCCTGAGGGCGGTGCGGATGCTGGTGAAAGGCCCCTCGACGGCGCGGGCGGCGAACTGGAAGCGCAGCACGGTGTCGATGTTCGAGAGGGTCTCCGTGTCGAGGTTGACGTTGCTGCCGTTCAGCCGGGTCGGTTCGAGGGACGTCTCCGTGGTGGCCTGCGCGCTGCCGTTCCCCATCGACACCGAGCGGGCCAGGGCGTCCTCGAAGCTGACGCGCCGGGCATGGAAGCCTGGGGTGTTGACGTTCGCGATGTTGTTCGCAGTGACGCGCTGGCGCAGGGCGAGCCCGTCGAGGGCGCTGCGCATGGCGAGCGAGGACACGGAATCGAGCACGACGGCAGAACCTCTTCCAACAAGGCCGAGCGGCCGATCCATGGCCTGGGAGTGAGCGATCCGTGCTCACCGGCGACTATCGGATGGCAGCAGGCCACCTGTTAGGTGCTTCTGTGAAGAACTTTCAGCCCGTGACGTCGAGGTAGACGGCGGACTGCGGCGCGGCCGTCGCCGCCCGGACCGACCCGACGGCGCCCTGGTGGCGCCGCAGGGTCTCGGCGTCGCCGGTGAGCCGGGTGAGCACGATCTGCTGGCGCTCCCGGATCCGCTGGGCGCGCGGCACGAGCGAGGCGGGGATGGGACCGTCGACGCGCGGCGGCGTCCAGTCCACGGAGGCGGCGGTGCGGCGCAGGAACTCCGGGCCGGCTGTCGTCGCCTCGGCGGTAGCGCCGGCGGAATCACCGGTGGTATCAGCAGCGGAATCAGCAGTGGAATCAGCAGTGGTATCGGCAGCGGCCTCGAGGGTGTCGAGGACCTTCTCGAGCGCATCGAGGGCGGAGGTCCAGGCCAAGACGGCGGCGTCCTGGCCTGCCACTCCCCCGACGGCTGCGTCGGTCTCGTCAGCCAACGCCGAGGACTCCGAGGGACCGCGGCGCATCCTGGCTCTGGCTCTGGCCCTGGGCGACGGCGGCAGGCCGGCCCGTGCTCGCCGCCTCGTGCCATGCCTGGCGCAGCGGCTCCAGGATCTCGGCGCACTCGGCGGTCCTGGTGCGGTCCCGCCGGGTGTTGGCCTCGACGAGCGTCTGGCGTACGTAGGTGTAGAGGGACATGAGACCGGCGGCGCCGTCCCACACGTCGGTGCGGAGCGAGGACATGAGCTCGCCGACGATGTCCTGGGCATGCAGCAGGTTCTCGCTTGCCACGGACCAGTCCCCCGCTTCCTGGGCGGCACCGGCCCGGGCGAGGTCGAGCAGCAGCCGGTCGTAGAGCATGGTCAGCAGCCCGGCAGGTGTCGCCGACAGGACGGCGTCCTGCACGTACTGCGAGCGCTTGGCCTGGTATCCGTTCATCTGCAGCATCTGGGCTAGCTTCCGTTGGTGGGCAGGCCGGCCAGCTGGGATGACAGCCAGTCCCCCTGCGATTGGAGTTGTGACAGTTGGACCTCGAGCGCCGAGTAGGTGCGTTCGAGCGTGGTGCGGCGCTTCTCGAGGCGGAGATCCCAGTCGGAGACGCGGTCGTTGAGGGTGCGGACCGTCGATTCCTGGCTCTGGATCCTGCGCGTGAGTTCGCCGTCGTACTTGTCCGAGGCCGCTTTGCCGGCGTCGGCGACGCGTGCGGCCAGCTGCGTGAGGGCGTCCTCGACCTGGTCCGGATCGGCGGCGAGTGCCTTTGCGAACTTCTCGGCGTCGAACTCCACGGTCCCCGACCGGGTCAGCGTGATGCCCAGCTCCGACGTCGACCGGCCGTTGATGGGAGCCGTCGCCGCCGTGAGCACGGACTGGGCGATGCCCCGGACGGCGCTGTCGCCGGTGAAGCGGCCCGACGTGGGGGCGGCGCCGGCCGTCGCACCGGGCGTGACCTTGGTGTTCGTGTCCACGAAGGAGAAGACGGAGCGCAGCGCGTCCACGAGTTCCTTCGCCTTCGCCGACGTGGCGTCGGCGTCACGCGCGACGGTGACGGACACCGGCTCGGTGGTGGTCTTGCTGACCGTCACGGAGACGCCGGGGAGGATGTCGGCGAACGTGTTCGACGACGACGTGATGGTCTGCTCGGCCGCCGTACCGCCCCAGAGGACCACCTCGGCGTTCCGGGCGGCGCGGACGGTGGCAGCTCCTGCCTCGGCGAAGAGATCAGGGGCGGTCCCCGCGGTGACGTCGGCGGCCGTGCCGCGGAACACGGAGAACCCGTGCTCGGTGCCCGGTTCCTTCGCGGTGAACTGGAGCCGGTACTGGGCCACGCCGTCGACGGTCCCGGCGCTGACCTTCGTGGCGGTGATGCCGACGTCGGCCTTGTTCACCTGGGCGACGACGTCGTCGAGGGTGCCGGTGGTCGTCACCTCGGTGGTGGTGCCGTCCGCCGCGCGCAGGGTGAGGGTGGAGGCTGCCGCCGAGAAGGCCGTCATGGTCGCCGTGACCGAGGACTGCGAGGAGGCGAGCTGCTTCACGGTGAAGTCGAGGGTGCCGGCGCCGGCGGACGAGGTGGCCGTGGCGGTGACGGTGTCGCTCGTGGAGGCGGCCTTGTAGAGGTCGAGGGCCTGCGGCTTGGCGGTCTTGGTCGCGAGCTCGGTCAGGGAGCTCAAGCGGGTGTTCAGCTGCTGCAGGGCCGTGATGAAGCCCTGCGTCGAGGTGGCCTTCGCCCTGAGGAGCGTCTGCGGGCGTGCTTCCAGCTGCATGAGCTGGTTGATCATGTTCGTGGTGTCCAGCCCGCTCGCGATGCCGTCGATGGAGAACGCCATGGGTCTACCTCTCGGGTGGGGCCGGGATGTACTACTGGTTCAGCTGCGGATGTGTCGGGGATGCTTCGCGGCGAATGCACGGTGGCGGGACCTCTCGGTCCAGGATCAGTCCCGCCACCGCGCACCTTCGCCTACGAACTCACCGCTTAGCGGAGGAGCTGAAGGACACCCTGGTTCATCTGGTTGGCCTGCGCGAGCATCGCGGTACCGGCCTGCGAGAGGATGTTCGAACGCGTGAAGTCGGCCATCTCCTTCGCCATGTCGGTGTCCGTGATGCGGGACTTGGCCGCGGAGAGGTTCTCCTGCGAGACGTTGATGCTGTTGATCGCGGACTCGAAGCGGTTCTGCACGGCACCGAGCTCGGAGCGCGCCGTGGAGACAGACTTGATCTGCGTATCCAGCGCGGCGATGGAGGTGAGTGCCTCAGCCGCACTGCTGAATTTCAGGCCCTTGACGGCGGTGGCGACGGCCTCGACATCGGCAGTCTTCACCGTGATCTGATCATTTGCCGCTACCGAGCCTGCACCGACCTGGAAGGTCAGGTCGGCTGCTGCAGCAGTGAGCAGATCGGTGCCGTTGAAGTTCGTCGACGCGGCGATCCTGGTGAGCTCGTCGCCGAGGGCAGTGACCTCGGTCTGGATTGCCGTCCGTGCATCCGCGTTGTTCGAGTCGTTGCCCGACTGCACGGCTAGGTCACGGACGCGCTGCAGGATGCTGTGGACCTCGGTCAGCGCACCTTCAGCGGTCTGGACCACACTGATGCCGTCCTGGGCGTTGCGGGCTGCAACTCCCAGGCCGCCGATCTGCGAGCGCAGACCCTCGGAGATCGCGAGGCCGGCGGCGTCGTCGGCTGCACGGTTGATGCGGAGACCGCTGGACAGCTTCTCGAGCGACTTGGACATGTCGCCCTGGGTGCTGGAGAGGTTGCGGTATGCGGTGTTGGCCGCGGTGTTGGTGTTGATCTGGAAACCCATGATGTATTCCTCCGTGAAAGGGCTGCTATCGCCGGCCCATCCATGGGCCGGCACCAGTAGCTATCGGAGGCGGGTGGGCGATCGTTAGGGCTCGATGCAACTTTTTTCCGGACGCCGTCCCTGAGAGCTGGATACGCGCAAGGTAGCCCAAGGTTTCACTGCGGGTTGGAGCGCATCAGGCCGAATCCGGGGTTGCGCCCGCACCACCGCCCTAGGCTCTTTCCTCGATGGTCAGGTTCCTGATCGTCGAAGGGAAGGATGTGCAGGGTGCGTGCTGATACCCGTAAGGCCGGCAGGACCGGCAGGGACACCATGGGGCGTACAGACGCCTCCCGTGTCCTGGCCATCGGGACGGTCGTCGTACTGCTGGTGTACATCGTCGCCGTCCTGTTCGGCGACATGGCCCGGGTCGACCTGTTCGGCGCGTGGCTCGGCATCGTCGCGGAGCTCGCCGCGGTGGCCGTGTGCGTCGGCGCGGTGCTGCGAACCCGCTGGTCCCAGTGGCAGATCCTGCTCGGCGGTGCGGCGGTCGCCGTCTACACCGCCGGTGACCTCTCCTATCTCCTGGCGTTGGACGGAGAGGAGTCCCTCGCCGCCGTCTCGCTCGCGGATGCAGCGTACTTCGTCTTCTATCCGCTCATGCTGGGCGCCCTCGCAATGACGCTGCGGAAGCTGAAGGGCGTGGCCTGGCCGGTGCTGCTGGACAGCCTCGTGGGGGCTCTGGCTGCCGCCTCCCTCATGACCCTGATCCTCGCGCCGGTCCTGCGGTCCGGGGCGGCCGGCGGTACGCCGTTCGAAGTGGTCGTCGCCGTCGTCTACCCGCTGCTCGATCTGTTGCTGATCACCGCCGTCGGTGGCCTGCTGACCTCCCGTGGGCTCGATCTCGGGCCGCGCTGGCCGCTGCTCATCGCCGGACTGATCCTCTTCTCCGCCGCCGACGTCGCCTACGCGCTGGGCATGCAGGACTACGCCGTCGGATCGATCATCGACGTCGGCTGGATCGTGGGAGTCGTCGGAATCGCCCTGTGGATCGACGGCGTCGCCAGAGCAGGTACGGCGTCCCGCCACCACGACCGTGCCCTGCCCGCCCTCACCACGCTGATGGCGTCCACCACAGCGGCCGTCGCAGTCCTGATCATCGGCTGCCAGGTCCCCATCCCGCTTCTTGCCCAGATCCTCGCCGCCCTCACCCTGCTCCTCACCGCGGCACCTCTCGTCTTCCGGAACCGCATGCTGCGGATCCTCGCCACCACGGACGAGCTGACAGGGCTCCCGAACCGTCGGGGGCTGGTCGCCGATCTCCCCCGACGGGTGGGAGGTGACCGCGTCGGCGCCCTGCTCTTCATGGACCTCGACCGCTTCAAGGACGTCAACGACGCGCTGGGACACGACGTCGGGGACGCCCTCCTCGTGCAGGTCAGCGAGCGCTTCGCCCGGCAGGTGGATGCCGGCGCCCTCTTCGCGCGTCTGGGTGGCGACGAGTTCGCGCTGTTCCTGGACGGTGCCACCCGGGAGGAAGCCCTCACCGCGGCCCGACGGCTGGAAGCCGCGCTCGACCAGCCGATCCAGGTCGGTACGGCCTCCCTGAAGGTCAGCGTCAGCATCGGCATCGCGCTCACCCCGGACAACGGCACCGACGTCACCCTCCTGATGCGCAAGGCGGACATCGCCATGTTCCGTGCCAAGTCGGACCGCAGCGGGCACCACGTCTACAGCTCCATGGACGACGACGGCGGCGCGCGGAAACTGAGGACCCTGCAGGAACTGCGGGTGGCGCTCGCCGAGGCCCAGTTCGAGGTGCACTACCAGCCCAAGGTGCGGCTGACCGATGATGCCGTGAGCAGCGTCGAGGCCCTGATCCGGTGGAACCACCCCCTTCTCGGGCAGTTGCCACCGGCGTCCTTCCTGCCGCTCGCGGAAGAAGCGGGCCTGATGCCCGCGATCTCCGCGCTCGTGCTCGAGGAGGCCGTGGCGCAGGTGGACAGGTGGCGGACCGAGGGACTGGTGATCAGCGTCGCCGTGAACCTGTCCGGATCCTGCATCCAGGAGGGACTGCCCCGGCAGATCCGCCTCCTCCTCGAAGAACGCGACATCCCGCCGGAATGCCTCGTGCTCGAGATCACCGAGGACATGCTGATGCGGAACCCGGCGGATGCTGCGAGGATCCTGGCGCGGCTCCGTGCGAAAGGTATCCAGATCTCGATCGACGACTTCGGCACCGGGTACAGCTCCCTGGCGTACCTGCGCGATCTCCCCGCCGATGAGCTCAAACTCGACCGGTCCTTCATCACCGCCATGCGCACGGACCGCCGGGCCCACGGGCTCGTGGGCTCCATCGTCGACCTCGCACACAGCCTGGACCTGCGGGTGGTCGCCGAGGGCGTGGACAACGAAGCGACCCGCGCGGAACTGCGGGCACTGGGGTGCGATCTCGCGCAGGGTTTCCACTTCGCGCGGCCCCTGCCCGCCGCCGACGTGGCCCCCTGGATCCGCGCCCACACCCCGGCCGTACCGGAGGACGACACCCTGGTGGCACAGAGAATCTGACGGACAGCGAAAAGTATTCGAGGTATACACCGCAATACGCATGGGTGAACCGCCGGTGAACAGGTAGCGTGGCAGTACCAGTTTGTTCCCATGCCCGAGAACGGGTCGGATGTCAGGGTCTTCGGCGGACACAGAGGCATCCCGAGCGCGAGGTGTTGTCATGTCCGGCCGGATTCTGCACGCGACCCGACGGTTCGGCGTCGTCCTGGCGCGTCTCCTGGTCTACGTGCTCATCTGGGCGGGGCTCGCGCTGCTCATCGCCGGCATCGGCATCCGCGCCTACTGGGGCGAGATCTCCGTCGGCCAGATGCTCCTGAACCTCGTCACCGTCGAACCCGACGGTGGGGGCGGCTCCATCGTCTGGATGGGCATCCTGGGCATCGGTGTCGTGCCCCTGCTCATCACCGCGGGCATCGCCGTGGGACAGCACGTCCGGCGTCGCCGGCGCCGTGACGACGACGTCGTGCGCCCTCGCCGCACGCAGTGGATCCTCCGCACGGTCTCCACCGCCCTGGTGGCCGCCGTGGTGGTGGGCGGCACCACGGCCTTCGCCTCCGCGGTGGGTATGGGCGACTACCTCAGGGCCGCGAACTCCGAGTACGACCTCGCCGACTACTACGTGGAGCCGACCGTCACCGGAGACGCGGACAAGCGCAATCTGGTGCTGATCTACCTCGAGTCCGGCGAGGCGACCCTCGCGGACGCCCAGCTCTTCGAGAAGGACGCGTTCGTCCCCCTGAAAGCGGCCACCGAGGCCTCGGACGGCTGGCAGGGCGTGGACGATCTCCAGCAGTACGAGGGCGGGGGCTGGACCATGGCCGGTCTGGTCTCGACGCAGTGCGGCGTCCCGCTGAAGGGCTCGGGGGCCGGTGCCGGCAGCAGCTCCAGCGACGGGCCCGCGGAGCCCGCCGAGTCCGCGACCGACTCCGGCTCCTACCTGGCCGGGACCACGTGCCTGGGCGATGTCCTCGACGAGCACGGCTATACCAACGTGTTCCTGGGCGGCGCCAACGCCTCCTTCGCCGCGAAGGACACCTTTCTGGGTAACCACGGCTACACCGAGGTCAAGGACCTCTCCGACTGGCGGGCCGCCGGCGAGCCGGAGAGCAGTTTCCGCAGCGACTGGGGCCTGAGCGACGAACGCCTCATGGCCCACGCCCGGGACGAGATCGACCGGCTGCACGCCGAGGCGGAGACGACCGGCCGGCCGTTCAACCTCTCCCTGCTTACCCTGGACACCCACGAGCCGGTGCACGTGTACGACTACTGTCCCGTGGACACCTCCAACGAGGTCACCTCCGTGTTCGCCTGCTCCCTGACACAGGTGGCCGGCTTCGTGGACCACATGGAGGAGCAGGGCTACCTCGAGGACACCGCCGTGGTGATCATGGGCGACCACCTCAAGCACATGAGCGCCGGCGACGCGTTCCACGAGCAGCTGGACGACCACGCCGGGCGCAGGATCTTCAACCGGATCCGGATCCCGGGTGACGACGGGACCAGCACCCTGCGCCCCGGCGTGGACCAGCTGAACATGTTCCCCACGCTCCTGGAAGCGGCCGGCCTGACCCTGGAGGGCCGCGAGGCCGGACTGGGCGTGTCCGCATTCTCCCCGGACGTCCCGACCGGTTCGGCGCAGGCGCTGGACCCTGCGACCTACAGCGAACTGCTGCACTCCCACTCGCCCCGTTTCTACACCGCAGCCTGGTCCGGCGACGGCGCCCGGTAGCACCGCGCACCAGCAGCGGCTCCGCAGGACCGCTTACGACCGGGCACCCGCTGCCGATAGTTCTCCCGGTTCCACATGACGGTGGCGCCGGAGAGGAGGGACACCGTGAGCACACAGGATCTGTCCGCCCTGCTCTGGCAGGAGCGTGAACTGCTCGAACTCCTCGTCTTCAAGCTCGAGGAGGAGCAGCTGCTGCTCACCTCCGGCAAGACCCGCTGGCTGCACCACGCCACCCGGGAGGTGGAGCAGGTCCTCGAACGGCTACGCGAGACCGGCCTCGCCCGCGCCGTGCACGCCTCCGGGGTGGCGGGCGCCTGGGGGATCGACGACGGCGCGACCCTGCGTGAACTGGCAGCGGCGGCCCCCGACGGACCCTGGCAGGAACTGCTCTCCTCGCATCTCCAGGCCATGACGGCGCTGGTCGCCCAGATCGCCGCGCTGCGCGATACCAATCAGCAGTTCCTGAGAGCGGCCAGCCGGTCGACCCAGGAGACCCTCGCGGGCATCGGCACGGGGGCGGGCACCTACGCCGCCGACGGCGCCGCCCTGCAGGGTCACGGCCAACCGACCCTCCTCAACAAGGATCTGTAGCGGAACAATGAGCACCTTCAGCGGACTCACCACGGCCTACTCCGGCCTCGCCGCCGCGCGCGCGGGCCTCGACGTGACCGGGCAGAACATCGCCAACGCGACCACCCAGGGGTACACGCGCCAGCGGCTCGAGACATCCGCGGCCGCGCCGGTCCGGCCCACGCTCTTCAGCACCGGCACCCGCGCGGGTGAGGGCGTGCTCGCCCAGGGCATCGCCCGCCTCGGTGACACCCACCTCGAGGCGCGGGTCCGTATCACGGCCGGTGCCGCCGGGTACACCGCCGTGCGTGCCCAGGCGTACTCGGCACTCGAGGACGGGCTGAAGGAGCCCGGCACCAACGGTGTCTCCGACTCCCTCCAGAAGTTCTGGGCGGGCTGGCAGGGCCTGTCGAACCAGCCCGACAAGGACGCCCCGGCGTCCGCGCTCCTCGCCGCGGCCGGGCAGCTCACCTCACGCACCGCGGCGGGCTACCGCGAGGTGCAGACGCAGTGGGCTTCGACCCGGTCCTCCGCCGCCGGACTCGTCACGGAGGTGAACGACGCCGCCGCGCAGGTCGCCGACCTCAACCGGCAGATCCGCTCCAGTGTCGCCTCGGGTGCCCCGGCCAACGAGCTCGTCGACCGCCGCACCACACTGGCGGCGACGCTCGCCGGCCTGACCGGGGCCACCGTGCGCGACAATCCGGACGGTACCGCGGACGTCCTGCTGGCCGGCAACCCGCTCGTCGCGGGCACCACTGCACGCGCCCTGCAGGTCACCGGCCCCCTCCAGCTCGACGGCGCCGGTGAGGTCCGGGTCGAATGGACGCACCGGCCCGGCGCCTCCGCGGGCGTGGAGAGCGGCGAACTCGCAGCGACGCTCTCGCTCCTCGCCCCCGCCGACGAGGGCGGTGCCCTCGCGCAGGCCGCCGCCGGATACGACGCCTTCGCCGCGAATCTCGCCGACCAGGTGAACGCGCTGCATGCCGACGCGGGCAAGGGACCGTTCTTCGCGTACCAGCCGGGGCGGGCCGCAGCCTCACTCGCCGTCGTGCCGACGCGCCGCGAGGACTTCGCGGCCGGCGCTCCCGGCGCGGGCGCCTTCGACGGCTCGGTGGCGGACGCGATCTCCGGGCTGGGCACCGGCACGCGGTCCCCCGACGCCGCGTGGTCGGCCTTCGTCACGGATCTCGGTGCCGCAGCACGCGCCGAACTGCAGGGCAACGCCCTCGCGGAGGTGTCGGCCACCACAGCGATGCAGCAGCAACTCGGCGCCACCTCGGTGAGCATGGACGAGGAACAGGTCAACCTGCTGGAGTACCAGCACGCCTACCAGGGCGCCGCGCGCGTGATGACGGCCGTCGACGAGATGCTCGACGTCCTGATCAACCGCATGGGAATCGTAGGACGGTAGGAAGGCACCATGATCACCCGCGTCACCAACCAGACCATGCTGCACGGGGCCCAGCGCTCCCTGCAGGTGAACCTCGCCCGCCTCGCGGACCTGCAGGAGAAGGCGTCCAGCCAGAAGGCCATCCGCCGCCCCTCGGACGACCCGGCCGCTGCGGCCGAAGCCCTGCGCGTCCGCACCGAGATCGGTGCCAACCAGCAGTACGGCCGGAACATCGCCGACGGAGAAGGGTGGCTGGCACAGCTCGACAACGCGATGACGATGTCGAAGCGGGCCCTCGACACCGCGAACGACCTGACGCTGCAGGGCTCCAACTCGTCCCTGCCGCCCACCGGCCGCGAGGCGCTGGCACTGGGCATCGAGTCGCTGCGCACCGAGCTCGTGTCGCAGGCCAACGCGACCTATGGGGGCCGCTTCCTGTTCGCTGGGAACTCCGACGCCCCCGCCGCCGTCGCTCCGGATCTCACGTTCCCGGCCGGCGGGACCGTGGAGCGCCGCGTCGGCCCGCACGAGACCATCCGTGTCGACGCCGACGGCGCCGCCGTCTTCGGTAGCGGTCCCGGCTCCGCCTTCGCCCTGCTGGACACCATCGCCGCGGACCTGCGGGCCGGCAAGGACGTGTCCGTGCACCTCGCACCGCTGCAGCAGCGCATCCAGGACCTCACCGCCCACCGCAGTGAGATCGGCACGCGCCACGCACGCCTGCTGGGCGCCAAGGACACCGTCGCCGATGCCTCGCTGGCTCTCGAAGGAGAACGCGCCGCCGTGGAAGACGTCGACCTCGCGTCCATCATCCTGGACCTCAAGCTCCAGGAGACCGCCTACCAGGGCGCCCTCGCCGTCTCGGCCCGCGTCCTGCAGCCCTCGCTGATGGACTTCCTCCGATGAGGGCCGCCTTCGTCACCCCTCCCCCGGGCCTCGCTCCCCTCACCCGCTTCGACCTCGAGCAGGTGCCGGGCGCGGACGGGCTGTTCACGCTCACCGCAGCGGACGAGCCGAGCGTGCGCCTGTTCCTCCTCGACGCCGCCACCTACGTGCCGCACTACAGCCCGCGCTTCTCCGACGCGCAGCGCGACGTACTCGGATCCGACGTGCCGGAGGCACACCTGTTCGTCGTCGCCAACCCGGGGACCGGGGGCACCACCGTCAATCTCGCCGCGCCGATCGTCCTGGATCCCTCGACCGGGCGCTGCGCCCAGCTGATCCTGGACGGGGCGGACTATCCACTGAAGGCCACGCTGGCCCAGGCCGCCTGAGGCCAGGGCAGGAACGACAGGAGCAGGAACGACAGGAGCCGCCCGGCGATGCCGGGCGGCTCCTGTCGTCATCGGTTGCGCTGCAGCGGGATCCCGCCGTCAGGCAACCCCCGTGACGTCGGGAGGAACTGCGGTGTACGGGCCGGCAGGGGCTAGGCGAAGTCCGAGGTCGCCGGATCGGCGCCGATACGGCCTGCTGCACCCTTGTCGAGGCCGTTGATGGCCTCGATGTCCTCGTCCTCGAGCTTCACGTCGAGCGACTCCCAGTTCTCGATGATGCGGGACTCGGTGACGGACTTGGGGATGACCACGTTGCCGAGCGCGAGGTGCCAGGCGAGGACCACCTGGGCGGGCGTCGCGTTGCGCTTCTGTGCGATGTCCTGCAGCACGGCGTCGTCGAGCAGTCCCTTGCCGGAGCCGATGGGCGACCACGACTCGTGCAGGATGCCCTTCTCGGCCTCGAAGGCACGCAGCTCGGCCTGGTTCAGGTACGGGTGGGTCTCCACTTGGTTGATGACGGGCACCACGCCGGTCTCGTCGATGATCTCGGTGAGCGCCTCGATGGTGAAGTTCGAGACACCGATGCTCTTCACGCGGCCCTGCTTCTGCAGTTCGATGAACGCCTTCCAGGTGTCCACGTACTTGCCCTGCTTGGGCTGCAGCCAGTGGATGAGGTAGAGGTCGAGCGTCTCGAGGCCGAGGCGCTCCATGGACTCGTCGAACGCCTTCAGCGTGCTCTCGTAGCCCTGGTCGGCGTTCCACAGCTTGGTCGTGATGAACATTTCCTCGGGGCTCAGGCCCGACGAGGCGATCGCCCGGCCGACGCCTGCTTCGTTCCCGTAGATCTTGGCGGTGTCGATGTGGCGGTAGCCGGCCTTGAAGGCCTTGCCCACGACCTCCTCGGCGACCTTGTCCTCGACCTGCCACACGCCGTACCCGAGCTGGGGGATCGTGAGGCCGTCATTGAACGTAAGGTTTGGTGATGTAGTCATATAGGCGGGAACCAACGCGCCCTTTCATTTATTTCTGTTTCCACCGACAACTATCAGCCCGCGAGGTATTCGCTCCCCGGAGCCGAGCCACGCGGACCAGCCTGCGATGACGGAGGTATGGATGAGTGCTGCTGACGATCCGGTGCGGATCACCCTCCATGACGACGCCTACCGGTACGCCTACCGCCGTTCCTGGTCCGCACGGCTCGCCGCGGCGGCCGCGCTCGAGGCGGTGGAGGCCGTCGACGCGCATCGAGCCGGTCTTCCTGCCGAAGCCGGCCAGGCTGCTGAAGCCGGCCAGGGCGCTCCAGGCGCCGAAGAGGCCGCAGTCCTCCTGGTCGCCGCGGCCCGGGCAGCCCTCGAGCGCTACCTCCCGCCGGCTCTCCCGCCCCGCGTGGAGGCCGATGACCTGCAGGCGGCCCTCGCCGCCCTCGCTGCCGGTGAGCGCGAGTTCCTCCTCCTGCACCATTGGGACAGGCTGGACGTCGAGGCCGCCGCGAGGGCCTCGGGCGAGGACGCCGGGAGGCTGCGCGACATCGAGGCCGCATGCGCCCGCCGGGTGGAGTCCGCGGGGGGATCCGTCGTCGCCCTCGCCGCGCTCCTGGCGGACGCTGATCCGGCCCGGGCCGTCCGCGAGGAGGACCTCCGGCGCAGCCGCGGTGCGCTCCCCGACCGGGCGCCGGCGACGACCGCCCCGCCGGCGGAGGACCGTACCACCACCCCCACACCACCGGCGCAGCACGAGCCCCCTCCGTCCGACGACAACGGGTCCCGGAACCGGAGGATCCAGGTGGTGGTCGGTGCCGCCTGCCTCCTCCTGATCGTCGCGGCCCTGAGCACGGCCCTCCTCCCCCGCCGGGCCACCGGCCCCGCCGAGGAGACGGCCCGTCTCTACGACCTCGCGGACGTCGTGGTGGTGGTGGCCGCCGCGAACGTCCAGCCGACCGTGATCGACGGCGAGGTGCGGATCCTGCGGGGGGCCACGGTGGTGCAGCTGCTGAAGGGCGATGAGAGGCGCAGGGTCCTCACGGTCGACGTCACGGGACGGAGCACGCTCGAGCGCACCTACAGCCGCAGCTTCTTCCCGCCCAACCAGCTCATGTTCCTCGACCACGGCGAGCACGGCGTCCTCACGCCGATCGAGGGCGAGGGCTCCGTCCTGACCCTCGTGGACCGCAGGGCGCCGGAGGCCGCGACGAGCGACGGTGAACCCGCTCCCCTCCCGGACGGGCTGCGCGACGCCATCCGGGCCCTGCCCGAGGAGGAGCTCCTGCTCGGGACGAGCGGCGAGCCTCCCGGGGCGCTGGACCCCGCGGCCGTCGTGGGGATCCGGCCACCGGAGGGCCACGATCCGCAGGACATGCCGGGAACCCTCCTCGGCACGTTCCGCATGCATGCCGAGGACGGGCAGGCGTGCGTGCTCTTCTCGTTCGACGGCCACGCGATCCTGCTGCGCTGGCCGGAGGGCTTCACCGCCTACGAGCGGCGGTCGGTCTCCGACGACGATCCCGCAGGCGGCCTCCGCGTCCTCACCGTCCTGAACGAACGCGGCTACCCGTACGTGGACGAGAACCGGTCGACGCCGTTCATCCGCGGCGTGCCGACGGGTGTCCGGGGGATGTGCGGCGGGCGGGAGGTCGAGATGTGGGACATCGCCGTCGACCCGGGAAGCACCCTGCTGTCCTACTGATGACCGACGGGGCGCCGGCCGGTGCGCTGGCCGGCGTCCGGCATGGCCCGCTCCGCCTCCTCGACGTCCTCCGCCACGAGCTGTGCCCGGCGACGCACATTGTCGAGACCGGAGGACGCGATACCCCACCGCTCGCCGTCGAGCCTCGCCATCGCCGCGGCCTCGGCCGTGGTGGCGAGCGTGTTGCCCGCGCGCGACAGCGCACGGTGCACCTGCATGAGTGCCCCGGGGATGTCGAGCCCCGTACTCGGCGAGGACGCCTGGGCTCGCACGCAGACCTCCCGGACGCGCGGGAGCATCTCGCTGAGATCGTTGGCGATGCCGACGAGTTCGTTGTAGACGTCGTCGTCGTCGATGCCCTCGAGGATCTGGTGGTAGCGGTCGAGTCCGCGGCGGAAGCGGTCGTGCGCACGCCGCCACACCCCGGTGCCCAGCTCGGCGTCGTCCTTCCGTCCCTGCCGCGCGGCCGCGAAGAAGGCCACGGACGCCCTACAGGTACTGGCCGGGCCCGTGGGTGTCCGCGGGGGACGCCTGGGCGCTGCGTGCAGGCGGGATGCGCCGGGGCTCGCCGTCCTCGCCGACCACCACGCCGGGCGCGATCACCGTGCCGGGCGGGAGTTCGCGGAGCTGGAGGCGGGCGGCGAGCTGCTGGTTCGCCATCTGCTGGGCCGCCAGCGCTGTCTGGATACCGTGGAAGAGACCCTCGAGCCAGCCCACGAGCTGCGCCTGCGCCACGCGCAGTTCCGCGTCCGTGGGCACGGCGTCGCGGTCGAACGGCAGGTTGATGCGGCGCAGTTCCTCGACCAGTTCGGGGGCGAGGCCGTCCTCGAGCTCCCGGACCGAGCGCTCGTGGATGGAGGCGAGGCGGCTGCGGCCGGCGTCGTCGAGCGGGGCGGACCGGACCTCCTCCAGCAGCTGTTTGAGCATGGTGCCGATCCGCATGACCTTCGCCGGCTCGTCCACGAGCTCCGCGAGCTTGGCGGGACGGTTGTCCGGGGCGGGCACCGCGGGTCCGCCGGGCGTCACGGGTCCGCCGGGCCGCTGGGTGTCCTGCGCGCCGGGGAGAGGAATGACGGGGCCGGCAGGCTGCTGTTCAGTCATGACGCAATGCTCCCACAACCGCTCGGGAGCGGGCACGTCAGATCCAGCCTTGTTCCCATGCACGGGCAGCGGCCTCGTGGCGCGACGGCGCGTCGAGCTTCGCCATCGCGGAGGATACGTAGTTCCGCACGGTTCCCGGCGCCAGGTGCAGTTCGCGCGCGATCGCCTGCACGCTCGCGCCCTGCCGGCCGTGCCGCAGGACGTCGAGCTCCCGGACGGTCAGCGGACAGGACTCACCCGTCAGGGCGCTCGCCGCGATGTCCGGGTCCACGTACCGGCGGCCTGCCGCGACGTCCCGGATGACGTCCGCGAGCTTGTCCGCGGGCGTGGACTTCGGGACGAAGCCGGACACCCTGCTGGCCAGCGCGCGCCGCAGGACGCCCGGCCGGGCATGGCGGGTCACGATCACGACGCGTGTCGCGACCGACCGGAGGATCTCCTCCGCGGCGTAGATGCCGTCGGTCGGGGGCATCTCGAGGTCCAGCACGCACACGTCGGGCGAGTGCTGCTGCGCGAGCCGCACCGCGTCGGTCCCGTTGTCGGCACTCGCCACGATCTCGAGGTCGGGTTCGAGCCCCAGCAGGGCCTCCAGGGCGCCCCGGATCAGGTGCTCGTCGTCGGCCAGGACCAGGCGGATCACGGTCGCTCCCCCGGGGCCGCGGAGGCGGGCGCCCCGACGGGCGGCGCGGCGGTACCCGGCGTGATGTCCGAGGCTGTCCCCGGTGATGCCGCGGCCGTGTCCGGGGCTCCCGGCGTGGTGGCCGTCAGGACGAAGCGACCGCCGTGGAGCCGGACATCGACAGCGCCGCCGATGGCCTCGAACCGCTTCCGCAGGCCCTCGATCCCGGTTCCCACCGTCCGCGGCCCGGGAGCGCCGGCGCCGTCGTTCGTCACCGAGAGGACGTGCCCCTGGCCGCTTCGCACGAGCCGGAACGTCACGCAGCCGGCTTCGCTGTGGCGCAGGATGTTCGTGGTCGCCTCCCGCATGACCCGCCCGAAGAGGGTGCGCTCCTCCGACGGCAGCCCCTCGGCGTCCACCTCCACGGAGGCCTGGATCCCGGCGGCGCGGAGCACTTCGGCCGCGTTGGCCGCCTCGGCGGCGAGGGACACGGCGCGGTATCCGTGGACCAGGGCGCGGGTGTCCTCGAGCGCGGTGCGAGCGAGCTGCTGGGCCTCGTCGATCTGGACGCGTGCAGCCGCGGGATCGACGTCGAGCAGGCGGCCGGCGAGCTCGGTCTTGAGCGCGATGACCTGCAGGTGGTGCCCCTGGATGTCGTGCAGGTCGGCCGCGAAGCGCAGCCGCTCCTTCGCGACCGCGAGCTCGCCGGAGGCCCGGCGGCTGTCGTCGAGCCGCAGCACGATCTCCCACCACCAGATACCGCCCACGAACAGCAGGGGCGTCATCAGGGCCCAGACGCCGAGTGAGACCAGGCCCCCGGTGTCGGCCGCGGGGCCGCCGGCAGGCGTATCGAGGAGGACCCCGAGCATCCCGTGCAGGACGAGTGCGGCGAACGCCATGGCCAGTATCGACCAGCGCGTGCGCCGGTCGACGACGACGGCGACGGCGTTCGCTGCGAACCAGAGCGGCAGGGCGGCGACCCAGAGGGTGTGGGACTGGAGAAGGCCGATGAACCACAGGCCGGCGGGCGGGAGCAGGAGCCAGAGCGTGTACGTCCGCTCCGGCAGTCCGCCGCCGAGCCCGGTCCGGAAGAACCAGCAGTAGCGGGTCAGCGCGGCGACGGACACGACGGCGAGCGCGATGAGGACGACGTCGAGGAGCTGCAGCCCGTAGTCGCCGCCGGAGAGCATGAACAGCGCGTTCACCGCGCTGACGAAGATGACGTACGCCACGATCGACGAGACGCTGTACCGCCAGGTGGCGCGGACGCCGCGGCCGGCCTCCGGGACCGGGACCGTTCCGGCGGCCGCCGCGGGCCGGTCGGGATCCCCGTCCCGGGGGGAAGCCTTGAAGAGCACCATGCCGTCCATCGTAGGACCATGACATTTGTCATGGTCCCGGTGTGCGGACGGGCACGGGAAGAGGTGACGGGCGGGCACTGACGGCGCTCGGCGCCGCTCGGAAGGATGGAGTCATGACTCCCTCACCCAGCACCCCGCCACTGCCCGCGACGCAGGACCGCCCGGCCCCCTCGGACGGCACGGCACCTGCGGACACCATCGCCGTCTCCGCCGCGGGCCTGCGCTGCTCCTACGGTTCGTACGAGGCGGTCCACGGCATCGACCTGACCATCCGCAACGGTGAGTTCTTCGCCCTGCTCGGCACCAACGGGGCCGGCAAGACCACCACCATGGAGACGCTCGAGGGCCACCGCGCAGCGACGTCCGGCACCGTCTCGGTGCTCGGGGGCGACCCGTACCGCGACCGGTCCTCCATCCGGCCCCGCCTGGGCATCATGCTGCAGGAGGCAGGCTTCGCCGACGACCTCACCGTGGAGGAGACCTGCCGCCTGTGGCTCCGCCTGTCCACGGCAGACCCCCGCGCCAGGACCCGCGAGGAGGTCATCACAGCCGGCCTGGAGGTGCTGGACCTCCGCGCCAAGGCCTCGACCCGCGTCAAGATGCTCTCGGGCGGGCAGCGCCGCCGCCTGGACCTCCTCCTCGCCACCGCCAACGAGCCCGATGTCCTCTTCCTCGACGAGCCGACCACGGGCCTCGACCCGGAGTCCCGCGAACGGACCTGGGAACTCGTCCGCGGACTGAACGATGCCGGGACCACGGTGGTCCTCACCACCCACTACCTCGAGGAGGCGGAGCGCTACGCAGACCGGCTGGCGATCATGCACGACGGCGGAATCGCCGTCGAGGGCACCCTCGCGGAGGTGCTGCGGCGCGAGCCGTCGACCGTCTCCTTCGAGGTCGACGCAGCCGTCGACGTCCTGCAGCTCAAAGGACTCGGCCTGTCACCGGACTTCGTGCCGACCCCGTCCACGACGAAGGTGATCGTGCCGACGCCCGATCTGCAGCGCGACCTCCGGACGGTCCTGTCCTGGGCCGACTCCTCCCGGATCAGGCTGGACCGCCTGGCCGCCTCGGAGGCATCGCTGGCCGCCGTCTTCCGCCGGGTCAGCGTCGGCGACGCCGCCTAGCCATCCCGGACCCCTGACACCCCGACCTGGAGAGACCCATGACAACCCTCGCGCACACCCCGTCCCCGTCCGCCGCCGCCCGCATCACGGCCATCGCGCTCATGGAACTGCGCATCATCTTCCGCAACAAGACGGTGCTGACCGGCGCGGTGCTGATGCCCGTGGCCATGGCCGCCTACATGTTCTACATCGGCGCCGACCAGATGAACGGCCCGTCCGGCGCCGCCGTCCTGGCCGGGCTGACCCTCATGGTCGTGGCCCTCCTCGGCGTCTACCTCACCGCGACGACGACGCTCGCGACCCGGCGGCAGGAGCTGTTCCTCAAGCGCCTGCGCAGCGGGGAGTCCTCCGACACCGTGATCTGGCTGGGCATGCTGACGCCCATCGTGGCGCTCGTCGCGGCGCAGCTCGCGGTCATCGCCGTGGGCCTCGGCGTCGCGGGCGTGGATGCTCCGACCCGGCCCCTGGTCGTCATCGGGGCGGTCCTCGGCTTCCTGGCCCTGTGCGCGACCACCGGCATGCTCACGAGCATCTACACGCCCTCCGCTGCGGCCGCGCAGATCACCACGCTGCCGTTCCTCGTCGTCGTGATCGGCTCGTTCTTCTGGACCGCGTTCGACGACGGCTTCGAGCTTGTCTCCCGGCTCACCCCGGGCGGCGCGCTGCAGAACCTCCTCATGGCGGGGTGGGGTGTGGAGGCGCTCGATGCCTCGGTGGCCGGCGCCGCCGTCGTGCTCCTCGCCTGGATCGTGCTGCCGTACAGCATCGCCGCGAAGCGCTTCCGGTGGGAGAAGCGCTGACCGTCCCGCACGACGAAGCCCGGCACTCCGTGCGGAGTGCCGGGCTTCGTCGTGCCTGGACCTGCTCAGCAGCAGCGTCCCTCGGGGTTCGCGTCCTGGCGGTCGGTCTTGTCCCGCCAGAACTCGCGCTCCGTCATCGGGAGCCCGCCGGCGTGGGAGCGCTCGTGGTGGTCGAGGTACGCCTGGTAGGCGTTCTCCCCCATGACCCCCTTGAACAGCCACGCCAGTTCACGGGCTGTGTCCCGTGCGTGGGAGAGCACCTGCGGCACGGTCATCAGTGCCCCGTCCGCGCCGGCCGCTTGCCCGGCTCCAGGGCGGCCCACTGTGCCTCCAGCTCCTTCTCCGCCGGGGACGCGATGAGGCCGGCCGGCGCGAAGAGGCGCGAGGCCAGCGGGACGTCCTCGTTCTCCTTGCCGCCGCCGTGCCGGTAGGCGCGGATGGTCGCGAGGATCGCCGTCAGGATGACGATGATCGACAGCACCACGAAGATGATCGACAGCGTGCCCTGGATGAAGGTGTTGCGCACCACCGCTTCCATGGCGGCCACCGTCTTGGCCGTGCCGAAACTCTCCTCACCGGCCGCCAGGGCGTCCCTGAACGCCGTGTGCTGGGCCCAGTAGCCGATGGCCGGGACCGGCGAGAAGATCTTCAGGAACGACGCCGAGATCGTGACGACGGACGCGAAGGCGAGCGGGACCGCCGGGATCCACAGGAACCGGAAAAGCCCCTTCTTGGCGCAGATCGCCATGCACACCGCGAGCGCGATGGCCGCGAGCAGCTGGTTGGCGATACCGAACAGCGGGAAGAGCGTGTTGATGCCGCCGAGGGGATCGGTGACGCCCATGATGAGGATCGCCCCCCAGCCGGCCACCATGATGGCCGTGCAGATCCACGCGCCCGCCCGCCAGGAGGTGTCGCGGAAGCGGGGCACGAAGTTGCCGATGCTGTCCTGCAGCATGAAGCGCGCCACGCGGGTGCCGGCGTCGACCGCGGTGAGGATGAAGAGCGCCTCGAACATGATGGCGAAGTGGTACCAGAACGCCATCATGCCCGCGCCGCCGAAGACGCCCTGCATGATCTGAGCGATACCGACGGCGAGGGTCGGAGCACCGCCCGTCCGGGAGACGATCGATTCCTCGCCGACGTTCGAGGCCATCGTGCTCAGCGCCTCCTGGGTGAGGTTCACGCCGGTGAGGCCGAGTCCGTTGACGAACGTCACGGCGCCCTCGATGGTGCCGCCGGTCGCCGCCGCGGAGGAGTTCATCGCGAAGTAGATCCCGCGGTCGATCGACAGGGCCGCGACGAGCGCCATGATCGCCACGAAGGACTCCATGAGCATGCCGCCGTACCCGATGAAGCGGGTCTGGCGTTCCTTCTCGATCATCTTCGGCGTGGTGCCGGAGGAGATGAGGGCGTGGAACCCGGAGAGCGCACCGCAGGCGATGGTCACGAAGAGGAACGGGAACAGCGTGCCCGCGACGACGGGACCGGTGCCGGAGGTCGCGTAGGGCGTGATGGCGGGGACGCTGATCTCCGGCCGGGTGATGACGATCGCGACCGCCAGCATGACGATCGTGCCGATCTTCATGAACGTGGAGAGGTAGTCGCGGGGTGCCAGCAGGAGCCAGACGGGCAGCACGGCGGCGATGAAGCCGTAGATGATGATGCCCCACGCGATCGTGATGCGGTCGAGGGTGAAGATCTCGACGCCCCATGCCGTCTCGGAGATCCAGCCGCCGCCGACGATGGCGAGCAGCAGCAGCGCGAAGCCGATGAGGGACACCTCGGTGACCTTGCCCGGCCGCAGGTAGCGCAGGTAGACCCCCATGAAGAGGGCGATCGGGATGGTCATGGAGACGGAGAAGACGCCCCAGGGGCTCTCTCCGAGCGCGTTCACGACCACGAGCGCGAGGATGGCCACGATGATGATCATGATGGTCAGGGTGGCGATGAGGGCTGCGGTGCCGCCGATGACCCCGAGTTCCTCGCGCGCCATCTGGCCGAGGGAGCGGCCCCCGCGGCGCATCGAGAAGAACATGACGAGGTAGTCCTGGACCGCGCCCGCGAAGATGACGCCGATGATGATCCAGAGCGTGCCGGGGAGGTAGCCCATCTGTGCCGCGAGGACGGGGCCCACGAGGGGTCCGGCGCCGGCGATGGCGGCGAAGTGGTGGCCGTAGAGGACCCGGCGGTCGGTGGTCGCATAGTCCTTGCCGTCGGCCTTGTACTCGGCCGGAGTGGCTCGGCGGTCGTCGGGCTTCAGGAGGTGGCGCTCGATGAACTTCGAGTAGAACCGGTAGGCGATGAGGTAGGTGCAGACGGCCGCGAAGACGAACCAGATGGCGTTGACGGTCTCGCCGCGGACGATGGCGAGCATGGTCCAGGCGATCCCGCCCAGGAGTGCGATGCCCACCCAGAGGGCGATCTTCGCCGGCGTCCACCGGCGGTCTTCTGCTTCGGCCTGCTGCGGGTCGACGGCGACCGGCGGCAGGTCCGGATCCGTCACCAGCACGTCGGCGTGCCGGTGGGATCCGTTCTGCTTCTTGCTCATGATGCTCCTCGGGTGCGGAAGTGTGGTGCACACGAAGGTAGCAACGTAGTGAGGCCTGCGTCACACCGCAAGCGGTCAGGGCCCGTCGTTGCGCCGAACGCGCCCGCCGGTGCGGCGAACGGACGCGCGCACCGGCCGGCCGCCTGCGTCAGGAGGGACCGCGGGCAGCGCCGTCCGAGTCGTCGTCGAGCACGGCCGGCGGCTCGTCGTCGTTCGCGTTCATGCCCTCGCTGAGGCTCGAGTGCGTCCGCGTGCGGTCGTCGGCGGGTTCGTCGGCGTGATCCGTCGGACCCTCGTTGACGCCGTCGGGTACCTGGTCGCCGAGGTTCTCCGCGAAGCTGTCCGCCGCCTGCGACAGACCGTTCTCGCCGCCCTCGGAATGCGTGTTCTCCACCGTGGTGCTCCTTCCGGTTCGCTGTCCTGCCAGCCTCGCACAGCCCTCCGGTGATCGGAAGCATGCCGACGGTTCGACGCGGGCGACCCGTGATGCCGGGACAGGAGTAGTGTTGATCGGTGGCATTCCGCCACCCGATGCCAGCGGCGCCGTCGATCCTCCGACCGGAAGCCCGCAGTCCGTGCCACTCCTCCGTGACCTCGTGCACATGGCCCCCTCGGCCTCCGACCACCACCCCGCGCTGCGCTGCGCCGTGGGCGTGGGGGTCCCCCTCTTCGTCGTCCTGCTGCTCGGCAGGCTCGATCTCGCGGTGTTCGCGACGTTCGGGGCCTTCGCCGGCATCTACGGCAGGAACGAGCCGCACCGTCCGCGGCTCGCCACCCAGCTGCGCGGTGGCGGCCTCATGCTCGCGGTGATCCTCGCGGCGGCGCTCACCGCACGGGCCGACGTCGGCCCGTGGGGTCTGATCCTGCTCACGAGCGCCGTGGCGGGGCTGGGCACCTTCCTCGCGGGCCTGTTCCGCCTCCGCCCGGGCGGATCCCTGTTCCATATCTTCGCCTTCGCGGCCATCGCCTCGGTGCCGGCCCAACCGCCGCTCTGGCAGGGGCTCACGACGGCGGCGGCGACGGTGGCGTTCGCCGTCCTCCTCGGACAGGCGGGCCTCCTCTGGCCGGGCCATCGCACGCCCTGGCGCAGGGCACCCGCCGATCACCCGACCGCCCGGCACCTCGCGGCCCTGGGACGCGAGGCCGCCCTGTACGTGGTGGCGGCCCTCCTCGCAGGCAGCGTGGCCACCCTGCTGGGGATCGGCCACACCTACTGGGCCATGGTCGCGGCGACGGTCCCCCTGGTCGGTCAGTCCGCCCGCGCCCGCGTGACCCGGGGCCTCCAGCGTCTGCTCGGGACGTTCGCCGGGCTGGTCCTGACCGCGCTGATCCTGCTCCCGGGGCTCCCGGCCTGGCAGCTCGTCCTCGTGATCGCCGTCGCGCAGTTCGCCGCCGAGATGTTCATCCTCCGGCAGTACGCGCTCGCGCAGGCCTTCGTCACGCCGCTCGCCCTCGTCTCCACGGAGCTGGCCCACCCCACCGACCCGGCGGGCCTGCTCGTTGACCGGGGCCTTGAGACCGGGATCGGCGCGTTCGTCGGGATCGCCCTGGTGCTGGCGCTGCACCTCCGGCAGCGCGCTGCGGAGGTGCGGACCCCGCTCAGTCCATGACCAGCAGGACCTTCCCGGTGTGCTCCCCCGAATCGAAGTAGGCGTGGGCGGCCGCCACGTCGGCCAGCGGGAAGGTCCGACCGACGAAGGGCTTCACGGCTCCCGTGGCGACGAGCGGCCACACGTTCTCGCGGACCGCCGCCATGATGGCGGCCTTCTCGGCGACGGGCCGGGCGCGCAGCGTGGTGCCGGCCACGCTCGCCCGCTTGCCCATGAGCACCCCGAGGTCCAGTTCCGCCGTCGCGCCTCCCTGCAGCCCGATCACCACGAGACGCCCGCCGGTCGCGAGGGACTGGAGGTTCCGTGCGAGGTACTTCGCGCCGACGACGTCGAGGACGACGTCCACTCCGCGGCCATCCGTGGCGGCCCTCACCTCCTCGACGAAATCCTGTTCGCGGTAGTCGATGAGCGTCCGTACGCCGAGGGACCGGGCGATCTCCAGCTTCGCCGCGGATCCCGCCGTCACGTGGGGCACGGCGCCCAGGGCGAGGCCCACCTGCACGGCCATCACGCCGATGCCGCCGGACGCCCCGTGGATCAGGACGTCGTCCCCGGCGGCGAGGCCCGCCTGCAGCACGAGGTTCGACCACACGGTCGCGGCCGTCTCCGGCAGTCCCGCGGCCTCGACGAGGTCCACGCCGTCGGGAGCAGGGACCACCTGGCCCGCCGGTACGGCGACCCGCTCCGCGTAGCCGCCGCCGGCCAGCAGGGCGACCACGGGGTCTCCCACGGCGAACGACGAACCGCCCGCGTCGGCGATGCGGCCGGAGACCTCGAGGCCCGGCAGCGGGGACGCACCCGCGGGCGGCGGGTAGAGGCCGCGCCGCTGCTGGACGTCGGCGCGGTTCAGGCCGGCCGCGACGACGTCGACGAGCACCTCCCCCTGCCGGAGCACGGGCTCCGGGACCTCCTGCACGGAGAGGACCTCCGGTCCGCCGGCACCCTCGATCACCACTGCACGCATGCCCGCCTCCACTCCCTCGGTGTTTGGGGCTCCCCGCCCTTCGTGAAACACTAGCGGGGGGAAGGTTGTCCGAGCGGCCGAAGGAGCTGGTCTTGAAAACCAGTGGGCGGTCACCCCGTCTCAAGGGTTCGAATCCCTTACCTTCCGCTCCCAGGGAGGCTCCGCAGCGCGGGGCCTCCCTTTTCTTGCGCCTCCGCCGTCATCGGGTGCCGTGGTGCCCCGAGCGTGCGATCCGGTACTGTCCCGAGGAGCAACAGCCATGCCACGGGCGCCGTGGCCGATGACGGGGTCTCGATGGGTACTGGGCAGCACAGGAGCAGGGGACGCCTGCGGGCGACGGCGGCCGCACTGGTGATCGGGGTCCTCGCTTCCGTCCCGGGCTGCAGCGTCTTCGGCCCACCCGGCCCGGAGCGCGACGCCGACGGCGCCGTGACGGCCGAGGCCACGACGGACGCCTTCTCACTCCAGGTGGGCGACTGCATCAACGACCCCGGCACGGAGAGCGTCACCGACATCACCGTGCTGCCGTGCGATCAGCCCCACGTCTTCGAGACCTTCGCCCGCACCGACATGCCCGACGGCGAGTACCCGGGAGTGCCCGCCGCCAACACCGCCGCGAGCGAGTTCTGCGCCGGGGAGTTCGCCACGTACGTGGGTCTGAAGTACGACGCATCGGTCCTCGAACTGCTCTACTTCTACCCGGTCGAGGAGAGCTGGAAGGCGGCGGGCGACCGCGAGATCCTCTGCTTCGTCGCCGAGCAGGGCGAGGAACCGGTGACCGGGACACTGCGGGACGCCCGCAGATAGCGGGATCCCCTTCCGCCGGACCACCTCTTTCGATTCTTCACGGCGCCGACGGTGTTTTGGTAACCGGATGTTCACGATGTTCTGGTTGTCTACTCCTGGGGATGGAATGTCACCTGTGTCACATAGGGTGCTCATGCCAACGCGCCCACCCATCGACGGGTCGGCGGGCTACACACACGGCCGTCTCACGGCCATCGTCAAGGAGAATTCGAACGAATGGTTAATTCGTCATGGAAGGGAGCGCTCGGTGCGGCGCTGTCGGTGGGGCTGATCGCCTCACCGATGATCGCACTACCGGCCGGTGCGGTGGAGACACCACCGGCGACGGCGTCCGTCGCAGGGAACGGCGTCGTCATCAACGAGGCATTCCTGACCGGCGGTTCCGCAGGGACGCCGTTCACCAACAAGTACGTGGAGCTCTACAACCCGACCGATGCACCCGTGAGCCTGGACGGCTGGTCGCTCCAGTACCGCGGGCCGGCATCCACCGCGACACCGGGTCCGACGGCCCTCAGCGGCACCATCCCGGCCAAGGGCTACTTCCTCATCCAGGGTGGCAGCAACGGCACGGCGGGTTCCGCTCTGCCCACGCCTGATCTCGCGATCGGAATCAACCCCGGCGCCCCGGGCGGCGTCCTCGTGCTGGCGAACCAGACCACGAGCGTCGGCGCCCTGCGCACCGGCAGCATCGTCGGCACGCCCGGCGTCGTCGACGCCCTCGGCTACGGCACCGCCACCGCGTTCGAGGGCACGGTCGCCACGACACCGGGCGCCGGCAGCACGAAGTCCGCGAACCGCACGGCCTTCGCCGACACGGACAGCAACGGCGTGGACTTCACGCTCCAGGACCCGACGCCGACGAACAGCGCATCGGCCCCTGCCGGACCGACGCCGACTCCGACGCCGACCCCGACGGTTCCGTCGGCACCGGCCGCGGTCACCCCCATCCGCGACATCCAGGGGACGGGCCCCACGACGCCGCTCTCCGGCAAGGCCGTGACGACGCGCGGCAAGGTCACCGCGGCGTACCCCACGGGCGGCTTCGCGGGCTTCTACCTGCAGACCGCGGGCAGCTCGGCAGCAGTCGACCACACCGCCTCCGATGCCGTCTTCGTCTACTCCCCCGCGACCGTCGCCTCAGTCGCCGTGGGCGACTACGTGGAGGTCACCGGTACCGCCGGTGAGTTCGCCGGCCTGACGCAGATCACCGTGCCCGCCGGTGGCACCACGAAGCTCACCGAAGCGGCCGAGGAGCCCAAGGCCTCGGCCATTGCGCTGCCCGCCACCGAGACGGCGCGTGAGGCAGTCGAGGGCATGCTCTTCCAGCCCTCCGGCGCGTACACCGTTGCCGACAACTACACGCTCAACCAGTACGGCGAGGTCACCCTGGCCGCCGGTACCGAGCGCCTCCGCCAGCCGACCGACGTCGCCCGCCCGGGCACGGAGGAGAACGCAGCGGTCGCCGCGGACAACGCGGCCCGGAGCGTCCGGCTCGACGACGGCGCCTCGACCAACTTCTTCACCGGGGCCAACCGCGACAAGGTACTCCCGTACCTGACGCAGTCCCAGCCCGTGCGTGTCGGCTACGGCGCCACCTTCACCTCCCCGGTGGTCCTCGACTACCGCAACAGCGCCTGGAAGTTCCAGCCGCTCGCCGAGCTCAACGGCGCGAACCCGGGCGGCGTCCAGCCCGTGCAGTTCGCCGGCGAGCGCCCCGCCGCTCCGGCGGAGGTGGGCGGGAACCTGAAGATCGCCTCGTTCAACGTGCTGAACTACTTCCCCACCACCGGTGAGGACCAGACCGGCTGCCGGTACTTCACCGACCGCGCGGGCAACCCGATCACCGTCGACGGCGGCTGCAACTCCCGCGGCGCCGCGAACAAGGTCAACTTCGAGCGCCAGGAGGCAAAGATCGTCGCCGCCATCAACGGCCTCGACGCCGACGTCGTGACGCTCATGGAGGTCGAGAACTCCGTGCGTTTCGGCAAGGACCGTGACGCCGCGCTGGCCACCCTCGTGGAGGCGCTCAACGAGAAGGCTCCCGGCACCTGGGACTACGTCCGCTCACCCGCGGCCGTTCCGGCTCCCGCCGACGAGGACTTCATCCGCACCGCCGTGATCTACAAGAAGGCCGTGGCGGAGCCCGTGGGCGAGTCCGTCATCCTCAATGACAAGGTGGCGTTCTCCAACGCCCGCAAGCCCCTCGCACAGGCGTTCAAGCCGGTGGGCGGCACCGAGGCGGAGACCTTCCTCGCGATCGTCAACCACTTCAAGTCCAAGGGCTCCGGCCCCAGCTCCGGCGGTGACGCCGACACGGGCGACGGCCAGGGCGCCTGGAACGCCGCGCGCGTCACGCAGGCCAGGGCCCTCGTGGCCTTCGCGGACACCATGAAGGCCACGGCGAAGACGGACAAGGTCTTCCTGACCGGCGACTTCAACTCGTACACGCAGGAGGACCCCATGCAGGTCCTCTACGAGGCCGGGTACGTCAACCAGGGCGAGAAGGAGGGCGACTTCTCGTACGTCTTCTCGGGCCTGAGCGGCTCGCTCGACCACATCCTGGCCTCGAAGGCTGCGGATGCCGCAGTGACGGGCGTGGACACGTGGAACATCAACTCCGTCGAGTCGGTAGCCCTCGAGTACAGCCGGTTCAACAACAACGTCACGGACTACTACGTGGCGGACCAGTACCGCGCCAGCGACCACGACCCCGTGATCGTGGGCCTCGACCTCGCGCCCGCGGCCACCACCGCGGAGCTCAACCTGCTGAACATCAACGACTTCCACGGCCGGATCGACGCCAATACGGTGCGCTTCGCCGGGACCGTCGAGAAGCTGCGCGCCGAGTCCGGTGAGGACAGGACGGCGTTCCTGTCCGCCGGTGACAACATCGGTGCGTCGCTGTTCGCCTCCTCCCTGCAGGAGGACAAGCCCACCCTCGACGTCCTGGACGCCCTGGGCCTCCAGGCCTCGGCCGTGGGCAACCACGAGTTCGACAAGGGCCTCGCGGACCTGACCGGGCGCGTCTCGGACACCGCGGACTTCCCGTACCTGGGTGCGAACGTCTACACCAAGGGCACCACCGAGCCCGCGCTCGACGAGTACACCATCATCACCGTCGACGGCGTCGACGTCGCCGTGATCGGCGTCGTCACCGAGGAGACCGAGTCACTCGTCAGCCCCGGTGGGATCGCGACCGTCGACTTCGGCGACCCCGTCGAAGCCGTCAACCGCGTGGCGCAGGAGATCGAGGACCAGGACCTCGCCGACGTCATCGTCGCCGAGTACCACGAGGGCGCCGGGGACGGCGTCGTCGAGAAGGCGACCCTCGAGCAGGAGATCGCAGCAGGCGGTGCGTTCGCGAGGATCGTCACCGGGACCACCCCCCTCGTGGATGCGATCTTCACCGGTCACACCCACAAGCAGTACGCGTGGGACGCCCCCGTCCCGGGCGTCGAGGGGAAGACCCGGCCCATCCTGCAGACCGGTTCCTACGGCGAGTTCGTCGGCCAGATCAGCCTGACCGTCGACCGGGCCACCGGGGACGTCCAGTCCTACACGGCGCGCAACGTCGCACGGACCACGGACACCGACGCAGCTCTCGTCGCCGGCTTCCCCCGGGTCGCCGAGGTCAAGAGCATCGTCGACGCGGCCCTCGCGCAGGCGGCGGTCATCGGCAACCAGCCCGTCGGATCAGTCACCAAGGACATCACGTCGGCCTTCATCGGCACTGCACGTGATGACCGCGGTTCGGAGTCGACGCTCGGCAACCTCGTCGCCGATTCGCTGAAGGCCAGCCTCTCCTCCGCCGAACGCGGCGGGGCACAGATCGGCGTCGTCAACCCGGGTGGACTCCGCAACGAGCTCTACTACGCACCCGACGGCGTCGTGACGTTCGCCGAGGCGAACGCGGTGCTGCCGTTCGTGAACGACCTCTGGACCACCACCCTGACCGGTGCGCAGTTCAAGGCGATGCTCGAGCAGCAGTGGCAGCCCGACGGCAGTTCGCGTGCGTTCCTGGCCCTCGGCCTGTCGGACAACGTGAGCGTCACCTACGACCCCACGCTCGCGCGGGGTTCGAGGATCACCTCGGTCACGATCGACGGTGCACCGCTGGACCCGGCGAAGGGGTACCGCATCGGCACCTTCAGCTTCCTCGCCCAGGGCGGTGACAACTTCACGGCCTTCCGTGAGGGCACCGACACCCGCGAGTCGGGCCTGGTGGACCGCGACGCGTGGATCGACTACATCAGGGCGAACAGCCCGCTGTCGCCGTCGTTCGACCGTCGCAGCGTGCAGGTGCAGGGCGCTCCGACCACGGTGAAGGCCGGCGACGCCGTCACCTTCACGGTGTCGAAGCTGGACCTCACCTCGCTCGGCAGCCCGGTGAACACCACGCTGGCCGCGAGCTTCGTGGCCGCGAACGGCACCGTCACACAGCTCGGGTCCGTCCCGGTGGCCGGTGGCAGCGCCACCGTGAACGTCACCATCCCGGCGACCGCGAGCGGACAGGGCCGGATCGTCCTGACGGCCGCACCGAGCACGACGACGGTGACCCTGCCGGTCAGCGTCGGAGCGGGCGTCGTCTTCTCGGACATCGAGGGCAACCTCCACGAGGATGCCATCGCGTGGCTCGCGGGCCGTGGGCTCGCGAAGGGCTATGAGGACGGCACCTACCGGCCGCTGAGTTCCATCAACCGCGACGCCATGGCGGCATTCCTCTACCGCCTGGCCGGCGAGCCCGAGTACACAGCACCGGCGGTCTCACCGTTCAAGGACATCACCCCTGCCATCCAGTTCTACAAGGAGATGTCCTGGCTCGCCGAGACCGGGATCTCCACGGGCTACGGTGACGGCACGTTCCGTCCCCTCGAACCCGTGAACCGCGATGCCATGGCTGCCTTCATGAACCGCTTCGCCGGCGACTACTGCAACATCGGCGACGCAGCGGAGTTCACGAACCCCGCGTCGGCTTCCTTCCCCGACGTCCCCGTGAACCTGCAGTTCGCACGGGAGATCGCCTGGATGAAGGAGTCCGGGATCAGCACCGGCTGGCCTGACGGAACCTACCGTCCGGTGACGCCGGTCGCCCGCGACGCCATGGCCGCCTTCATCCAGCGGCTGGACGCGTACGAGGGCACCAACGGGGGCTGCAAGCCCTAGCGTGACCCGCGGGGTCCGCCAGCGGGCACCGCACCAGCAATAGCCGGAAGGGGCTGGACCGTCAACGGTCCAGCCCCTTCTCGCGTCCTCCACGCTCCCGTCCCCCGCATCGACGTCGTGATGCCGGTCCGGGGCTGCACGCCTAGGCGCCGGCCCGCTCCAGGAGGGCTGCTGCGATCGCGTCGGCGTCGAGCAGGGTCCTGCCGCCCGCCTCCAGCGGTGCCCCGGCCTCGGCCGCGATGGCCGTCCCCCACTGGACCGAGGCGAGCTGGAGCCCGATCACGAAGAGGTCGTCCTGGGCCCTGCCGGTGGCGTCGACGGCTCGGTAGGGCGGCAGGGTGACGTCCAGCCCGGCGGAGGTGACCGGCACGCCGTCCTCCCCCATGAGGGTCCGCGGCCTGACCGTGCCGTCCTCCAGCAGGGTGCGCATGAGCGGGGACAGGCTCGTGCTCACCCGGTTCGCGGGCATCATCGCCTCCACCAGGTAGCGCGCCGTGAAGGAATCGCCCCGGACCCAGGGGGAGGTCGCCCGGAACAGTCCCTCGTCCGGGTCGAAGCCGAAGCTCGGATTCGGTCCCACGAAGCGGACCACCCCGGCGCGCACGAGCGCGGCGAGCTGCGCGATCCGCGCCGGCGGCGGTCCGCTGGCGAGGCCCTCGACGAGCGGCTCGAACCAGCCGCGCAGCTCGGCGTTCCACGACGAGTCCGAGATCCCGCCGTCGGCCACCGCCTGCTTGATCACCGACCTCCCGGCATTCATGGCACCGATCGCCATCTTCAGGGGGTCGTCCTCGCCCTCGGCCGATCCCGCGGCATCGGCGTCGAGGTAGGCGAGGACGGCCGCCGCGTACTCCTCGCCGTCGGCGAAGCGGCGCCGCGCGAACGGCTGCGCGAGGGCCTCGACGTCGAGCCGGAGGTCCGTGGGCACGGCGCGGGCGACGGCGTCGCCCGCAGCGGCCTCCCAGGCGGGGCCGTCCGTCCCGAGCGCGGCGTCGAGCTCCGCGAGGAACACCTCGGGCGACGCCGCGAGGACCCGATCGGTGGTGCGGCAGAGCGTCGTGTAGTACGCCCAGAGGACGTCGCGGTGCAGCAGCGGCCACAGGTCGTGGTCGAACCCCGGCTGGACGCCGGAGCGCCGGAAGGCAAGGACCCGGGCCGGTGTGCAGAAGCGCAGGCTGACGCTGCGCGGGATGTAGGAGTCGAGGGACGCCTTCGCCCGGTACGGCACCCCCCGCCGGGAGGCCGCGACGATCCGGGGCTCCCGCCCGGAGGGCGCGTACTCGAGCCGGCCACCGTCGGCGGGCGAGAACCTCCCGCCGCGGCCCTCCGTCAGCTGGATCATGGCGTCGAAGAAGTTGAGGCCGAGGCCGCGGACCAGGACCGTCTTCTGCGCGGGGAGGCGGTTCCAGGCCACGTCGGCGGGGACGGCGGGCGGCCAGTACTGCAGCCCGTAGCGGGCTGCGACGTCCTGCAGCCTCGCCTGCTCCGGGGTGAGGGTCGCCGCGAGATGCCCCAGCGCGAGGACCACGTCGTCGACGTGCAGCCGTGAGCCGTCGTCGAGGAGGATCCGCCACGGGTCGGCGGGACCGGCTTCGCCGAGCGGGGCGTGGTCGTCCGCGGCGTCGCCGAGACCCCGGTCCTCCCCGGAGTCGTCGAGGCCCTCGAGCCCGACGGCGTCGAAGCGCTGGAGCCCGACGGCTTCCTTGCGGTGGTGCACGACGGTGACGCCGGGCGCGGCCCCCCGCACGACCTCCGCGAACGTCCACGCCAGGTACCGGCCGTAGAGCGCACGGCTCGGGAAGTCCCGCGAGGTCAGGCGCGCGCATTCGGCGAGGTCGTCGTCGCCCAGCCCGGTGATCCGGCCGGCCTGCACGCGCATCCGCCAGGCGTCGAAGGAGACGCCGCCGGGGGAGGCCGCGACATCGGCTGCGGCCGGGCCGGCGGGGACGACCGTCGGGTACAGGCAGGGCGTGTTCATCAGGAACAGCCTCGACTGGTCCGTCCGCCAGACATGTCCCGGGCCGGGCTCGTAGGGTTCGATCACGTGCAGGGCGAGGTCGGGGGCACCTGCCCCCAGGGCACGATGACGGGCGATCAGCCGCTCCACCACGGAGGTGCCGCGGGGTCCGCCTCCGATGACGGCCACGCGCCTTGCCTCCTGGTTCTCCACTCCCCCAGCGTATCCAACACCGCCGCCACGCCCGGCTGCCGGTCCCGTCGCAGGGCCCGCTGCAGGAGCGCTGCATAGGATGAATGGATGACGCACTCGACGGAGACCACCGCGCCCACGGACGACCCCTTCCTCTGGCTCGAGGACATCTACGACGAGGACGGCCTCGCGTGGGTCCGCGCCGAGAATGCCCTGACCGAGGACGCGCTCCTGACTCCGGCCTTCGGCACCCGGGAACGCGGCATCCTCGAGGTGCTCGATTCCACCGACCGCATCCCCATGGTCGGCAAGCACGGGAGCCACTACTACAACTTCTGGCGCGACGCCGGGCACCGGCAGGGCATCTGGCGGCGGACCACCTGGGACAGCTACGTCTCGGACACCCCGGACTGGGAGACCCTGCTGGACGTCGATGCGCTGAGCGCGGCCGAGGGGACCGAGTGGGTCTGGGGAGGCGCGCTCTTCCTCCGCCCCGCCGACGGCTCCCCGCACGAGCGGGTGCTCGTGGTCCTCTCCCCCGACGGCGGCGACGCCGCGCGCTACCGGGAGTTCAGCCTCGCCACCCTCGACTTCGCGGCCGGCGGCTTCGACATCCCGACCGCGAAGAGCCGCATCGGCTGGGCCGGGCCGGACACCCTGCACGTCGGCACCGACTTCGGGCCGGGCTCGATGACGTCGAGCTCCTACCCCCGGACCGTCCGGACGCTGCGGCGCGGCAGCGACCTGGCCTCGGCGGACCCGTACTTCGAGGTGGACGAGGACCACATGATGGCCCTCGTGGTGCACGATCCCACCCCCGGGTTCGAGCGCGACATCGCCGTCGACACCATCGACTTCTACACGCGCCGTACCTACCTGCGGCAGGACGGCGACTGGCGCCTCCTCGAGGTGCCCGAGGACGCGAGCATCTCCCTGCACCGTGAATGGCTGATCATCCGTCCGCGCACGGACTGGGCCGTCGGCGCCGGCACGCACGCCGCTGGGTCCCTCCTCGTCATCGCGCTGGACGACTTCCTCGCCGGCGGGCGCACGTTCGCGACCGTCTTCGCCCCCGACCCGGCCACGTCCCTCCAGTCCTGGAGCTGGACCCGCGACCATCTCCTCCTGAACCTGCTGCGCGACGTGTCCTCCGAGATCCGCATCCTCGACCCGGCGAACGGCTGGTCCGCGGACCTCCTCGACGCGTGCCCGCCGCTGCACTCCGTGGACGCCTACGCCGTCGACGACGAGGACGAGGGGACCGGCAACGACTACTGGCTCGTCGCCACCGGGTTCCTCACGCCGTCCACGCTCTACCGGGGGACCATCGGCGGGGAGCACGCGGCCGTCAAGTCCTCCCCGTCCTACTTCGACGAGACCCGCTTCACCGTCGAGCAGCACTTCGCCGTCTCGAGCGACGGGACGCGGGTGCCCTACTTCCAGGTGGCGCAGGAGGGCCTGGTGCTCGACGGCGGCAACCCCACACTGCTGTCCGGTTACGGCGGCTTCGAGCACTCGATGACGCCTGCCTACAGCGGCGTGATCGGGCGTGGCTGGCTCGAGCGCGCCACGGAGGACGGCCGGCACGGCGTGTACGTGCTGGCGAACATCCGCGGAGGAGGCGAGTACGGACCGCAGTGGCACCGGGCCGCCCTGCACGCGGACCGGCACCGCGCGTACGAGGACTTCGCGGCCATCGCCCAGGACCTGGTGCGGCGCGGTGTGACGCAGCCTGCCCTGCTCGGCTGCACGGGCCGCAGCAACGGCGGCCTGCTCGTGGGCAACATGCTCACCACCTACCCGGACCTGTTCGGGGCCATCTCCTGCGGCGTGCCCCTGCTCGACATGCGCCGCTACACGAAGCTGTCCGCCGGCTACTCCTGGATCGCCGAGTACGGCGACCCCGACAAGCCCGAGGAGTGGGAGTACGTGCAGACCTTCTCGCCGTACCACCTCCTGCGCGACGACGTCACCTACCCGAAGACGCTCATCTGGACGGCGACCAGCGACGACCGCGTGGGCCCTGTGCAGGCCCGCAAGATGGCCGCGAAGATGAAGGGCCTCGGCATCCCGGACGTCTGGTTCCACGAGGCGCTCGAGGGCGGCCACGCCGGCGCGGCCGACAACCGGCAGGCCGCGAGGATGCACGCCATGAGCTTCGAGTTCCTCTGGAGGGCGCTCACCGGCTCGCTCTGACGCTCGCGGCGCACGGGGACTGTACGTCGAGGCGGTGGGGCGGGGCGGTTTTGCTCTTGCCGTCCCCTTCTGGGTAACCTTGGGAGGCTAGAGATAGCCGATGGAGACGTGCCAGAGCGGCCGAATGGGCTTCACTGCTAATGAAGTGTGGGCCTAAAGCCTACCGGGGGTTCAAATCCCCCCGTCTCCGCGTCGAGAGGCCCCAGAAATGGGGCCTCTTCTCGTTGGCCTTCCCGAAACCCCCGCCGACCTCCCCCAAGCGCCGGCCCGGCCGTCAGGCCTTGAGCGCCAGGGCGAACGGCAGCACACCCGAGGCGCCCGCCGTGCGCAGCGCCCGCCCCGCCTCGGTGATCGTCCAGCGGCTGTCGGCGAAGTCGTCCACGAGCAGCACCGGCCCGGGATTCGCGGCGAACCAGGCGGCGCCGCCCTCGGGGACGGCGAAGTGATCCCACACCGACGCCAGGCGGAAGGCGCTGTTGCCCCCGGGCTCGCCCTGCGGGAAACCGTGCGGGGTGGCCAGCTGCCCGAGGTAGGGGATGCGGCCCACCTGGGCGAGCGCCTGCGCGAGCGACCCGATGAGCTCCGGCCGCCGTCGGGAGGGGACGCTGACGACGGCGACCGGCCGCTCGTCCCAGCCCCACTGCACCAGCACGCGCACCACGGCCTCGATCACCGCGGGGTCCAGCGGTGCATCCGGCGTGGCGTCCGCCATGAGCTCACGCAGCCTGTTGCCCCAGCCGAGATCGGTGAGGCGCGCCAGGGCACGTCCGGGCAGGCTGACCTCGCCGGGCTTCAGCTTCCCCTTCAGGGGCACGCCCAGCTTGTCCATCCCGGACGGCCACTGGCCCCGCGGTTCCAGCTCCACGCCGACCCTGCTGAGGGCCTGGCTCGCGGAATCGGAGGCCTCGTGCGCCACCTCGTCCGAGTACCAGGGGCCGGCGCAGTTGTCGCAGCGGCCGCAGGGGGTGGCGGCCGGGTCGTCGAGGGACCGGGAGAGGAACTCCATGCGGCAGCCCGCGATGTTCTCGTAGTCGAGCATGGACTTCTGCTCCACCACGCGGGCCTCGCTGATGCGGCGGTACCGCTCGGCGTCGTACGTCCACGGCGTCCCGGTGCTCTCCCAGCCGCCGGTCACCTTCCGGACGGCGCCGTCGACGTCGAGCACCTTCAGGAGGAGCTCGAGGGGCGAGCGCTTCAGGTTGACCCGTGTCTCCAGCGCCGGCGTGGACAGGACGACGCCGGGTTCCAGGGCCTCGAGCACGCGCAGCGCGGCGTCCTGGGACGGCATCGACGCGGTGGCGAAGTACTCCCAGATGTCGCGGTCCTCGGCGCCGGGCAGCAGCAGGACGTCCGCGTTCGGCGTCCCGCGGCCCGCACGCCCCACCTGCTGGTAATAGGCGACGGGCGAGGACGGCGCCCCGAGGTGCACCACGAAGCCGAGGTCGGGCTTGTCGAAGCCCATGCCGAGCGCGCTGGTGGCCACGAGAGCCTTGACCTCGTTGTTCTTCAGGGCCGCCTCCGCCGCCTCGCGGTCCGCGGGATCGGTGCGTCCCGTATAGGCACGGACGGCGTGCCCGTTCTCGCGCAGCAGCCGGGCGGTGTCCTCGGCCGCCGACACCGTCAGGGCGTAGATGATGCCGCTGCCCGGCAGGTCGGACAGGTGGGTGAGGAGCCAGGCGAGGCGGGAGCGGGGGCTCGGCAGGCGCAGCACGCCGAGCCGCAGCGACTTGCGCGCCAGCTCGCCGCGCAGCGTGAAGACGTCCGTGCCGCCCGCGCCGAGCTGCTCCTCCACGTCCTTCACCACACGGGAGTTCGCCGTCGCCGTGGTGGCCAGCACGGGGACACCCTGAGGCAGCCCCATGATCAGCTCCCGCAGGCGCCGGTAGTCGGGCCGGAAGTCGTGGCCCCAATCCGAGATGCAGTGCGCCTCGTCGATCACGAGCAGCCCCGTGCGCCGCATGAGCTCCGGCAGGTACAGCTCGCGGAAGGACGGGTTGTTGAGGCGCTCGGGCGAGACGAGCAGGACGTCCACCTCGTCCCGCTGGAGCTTCGCCTCGATGTCCTGCCACTCGGTCTGGTTCGCCGAGTTGATCGCCTCCGCACGCACCCCGGCCCGGGCTGCAGCGGCCACCTGGTCCCGCATGAGCGCGAGCAGCGGCGAGACGATCAGCGTGGGGCCGGCGCCGCGGGCGCGCAGGAGCAGGCTCGCCACGAAGTACACCGCCGACTTCCCCCATCCCGTGCGCTGCACGACGAGGGCCCGTCGTCCACCCTCGACGAGCGCCTCGATGGCCTCGAACTGCCCCTCGTGGAAGTGCGCGTCGGGTGATCCGACGAGGGTGTGGAGGATGGCGGTGGCTTGCTCGTTGAGCGTGGTGGTCGACGACATTTCCCCAGTATCCCAGCCGCCTCCCCCAGTCCCCGCGGGCGGTTCCACCATGTGTGCAACCGCCGGCAGCCCCACCGATAGACTCTCCACCGTGACTACAACCTTCGATCTGTCAGCATCCTTCAAGGCGTACGACGTCCGCGGCATCGTCGGCGAGACCATCACGGTGGACTCCGTCCGCGCGGTCGGTGCGGCCTTCGTGGACTCCCTGGAGCTCGCGGGCGAGACCATCCTCGTCGGCGGCGACATGCGCCCCTCGTCCCCCGAGTTCTCGAAGGCGTTCGCCGAGGGTGCCACCCGACGCGGAGCGAATGTGGTCTTCCTCGACCTCATCTCCACCGACGAGCTGTACTACGCCAGCGGCACGCTGCACGCCGCGGGCGTGACCTTCACGGCCAGCCACAACCCTGCCCAGTACAACGGCATGAAGATGACGCGCCCCGGTGCCGTCCCGGTCTCCTCCGAGACCGGCCTGAAGGACATCCAGGAACGCGCCGAGCGCTACCTCGCGGAGAACGCGATCCCCGCCGTCGAGACCCAGGGCACCACCGGCGTCCGCGACATCCTCGACGAGTACTCGCGGTTCCTCCGCTCCCAGGTGGACCTCTCGGCGTCGCGGCCCCTGAAGATCGTGGTGGACGCCGGCAACGGCATGGCCGGCCTCACCACGCCCGCCGTCCTCGGCGACCGGATCCTCCCCGCCCTGCCGTTCGACATCGTGCCCCTCTACTTCGAGCTCGACGGCTCGTTCCCCAACCACCCGGCCAACCCGCTGGAGCCGGAGAACCTGCTCGACCTGCAGGCGGCCGTCGTGCAGCACGGCGCGGACATCGGGATCGCGTTCGACGGCGATGCCGACCGCTGCTTCATCATCGACGAGCGCGGCGAGCCGGTCTCGCCGAGCGCCATCACGGCGATGGTCGCGCGCCGCGAGATCGCCCGCGCGCAGGCCGCCGGCGAGCCGGAACCCGTGATCATCCACAACCTCATCACGTCCCGTGCGGTGCCGGAACTGATCCGGCACGACGGCGGCCGCCCCGTGCGCACGCGCGTGGGGCACTCCTTCATCAAGGCCGTCATGGCCGAGGAGGGGGCCGTGTTCGGCGGCGAGCACTCGGCGCACTACTACTTCCGCGACTTCTGGAACGCGGACACGGGCATGCTCGCGGCGATGCACGTGCTGGCTGCGCTCGGCGAGCAGGACGGCCCGCTGTCCGACCTGGGCCGCGAGTACGAGCCCTACTTCTCCTCGGGCGAGGTCAACTCGAAGGTGCAGGACCTCCCCGCCTCCATCGCCCGTGCACGCCGGGAGTTCGAGCAGGACGGCGTGGTGGTCGACGACCTCGACGGCCTGACCTTCACCCCGGAGCACGGCGACTGGTGGTTCAACCTCCGCCCGTCGAACACCGAGCCGTATCTCCGGCTCAACGCCGAGGCCGTGGATCCGCAGACGCTCGAGGACCTCGTGCAGCGCGTGCTGGCCGTCATCCGCGACTAGGACCGCGTCCGGACCACGCCCGGTCCACAGGGCACAGGAGAGGCCCCTTCCCGCCGGGAAGGGGCCTCTCCTGTGCGGGGACCGGGGTCCGACGCGTCAGGCGACGCTGAAGCGCTGCTTCAGTTCTTCGAGCTGGCCCTTGAGTTCCTCGGGCAGCGAGTCCCCGAAGCGCGCGTACCACTGCTCGATCCCCTCGAGCTCCTCGGCCCACTCGAGGGCGTCGACGTGCACCGCGGCCTCGACCTCGGCGGGCGTCATGTCGAGCCCGGTCAGGTCCAGTGCGTCCCCCGTGGGGACGAACCCGATGGGCGTCTCGACGGCGTCGGCCGTACCCTCGAGCCGCTCGATGACCCACTTGAGCACGCGCGAGTTGTCGCCGAAGCCCGGCCAGGCGAAACCGCCCGAGGCCGTGCGGCGGAACCAGTTGACGAGGAAGATCTTGGGCAGCCGGGCCTGGTCCGCCCCGGCGCTGAGGGTGAGCCAGTGGCGCAGGTAGTCGCCGGCGTCGTACCCGATGAACGGCAGCATGGCCATCGGGTCGCGGCGCACGCGCCCCACCTGACCGGCGGCGGCCGCCGTGGTCTCCGAGGACAGGGTGGAGCCCATGAAGATGCCGTTGGCCCAGTTGCGGGACTGCGTGACGAGCGGGACGGTCGTCTTGCGACGGCCTCCGAAGAGGATGGCGGAGAGTTCGACGCCGTCGGGCCGGTGGAACTCCTCGGCGAGCATGTCGATCTGGTCGATCGGCGTGCAGAACCGGGCGTTCGGGTGTGCGGCCGTGTGGTCCATGTCGGGCGTCCAGTCCCGGCCCTGCCAGTCGGTCAGGTGCGCGGGCACCTCGTCGGTCATACCCTCCCACCACACGCCGCCGTCGTCGGTGAGGGCCACGTTGGTGAAGACCGAGTTGCCCTTCGCGATCGCGCGCATCGCGTTGGGGTTGGTCCCCCAGCCGGTGCCCGGGGCGACCCCGAACAGGCCCGCCTCGGGGTTCACGGCCCGCAGTTCGCCCTCCTTGCCGAAGCGCATCCAGGTGATGTCGTCGCCCAGGGTCTCGACCTTCCAGCCCTCGATCGTGGGGTCGAGCAGCGCAAGGTTGGTCTTGCCGCAGGCCGAGGGGAACGCCGCGGAGAGGTAGTAGGTCTTGTCCTGGGGCGAGGTGAGCTTGAGGATCAGCATGTGCTCGGCCAGCCAGCCCTCGTCGCGGGCCATCACGGAGGCGATCCGCAGCGCGTAGCACTTCTTGCCGAGCAGGGCGTTGCCGCCGTAGCCGGAGCCGTAGGACCAGATGGAGCGCTCCTCCGGGAAGTGCACGATCCACTTGTCGTCGTTGCACGGCCAGGGAACGTCGGCCTCACCCTCCTCGAGAGGGGCTCCGAGGGAGTGGAGCGCGGGGACGAACGGGGCGCCGAGTTCGGTCATCCGGTCCAGGACCGCGGTGCCGATGGTCGCCATGATCCGCATGGACGTCACCACGTAGGCGCTGTCCGTGATCTCGACGCCGAACTTCGGGTCCTCCGCGTCGAGGTGGCCCATCACGAAGGGGATGACGTACATGGTGCGCCCCCGCATGGAGCCGGTGAACAGGCCGGTGAGCTTGGCCTTCATCTGGTCCGGGTCCATCCAGTTGTTCGTGAAGCCGGCTTCGCGTTCGTCCTTCGAGCAGATGAACGTCTGCTCCTCCACCCGGGCCACGTCCTTGGGGTCCGAGAACGCCGCGAAGGAGTTGGGGAACGTCTCGGGATTCAGCCGGACGAAGGTCCCGCTGTCCACGAGCGCGTCGGTGAGGCGCGTGTTCTCCTCCTCCGACCCGTCCACCCAGACGACCTCGGCCGGCTGCGTGAGCTCCTGCACCTCCCGCACCCAGGCGAGAAGGGCCGGATGAGTGGTCGGCGCAGCGCCGGAGGCATCCGGCAGCGGACTGCCGTCAGTATGTGTGGGGGGTGTGCCGACCTCATCAAGCTGACGCGCAGTATGGCCCATTAGTCTTCCCTTCGGTGTGGGTGCTCGGTGTATCGATGCTAGGGGCGGCGTATTTCGGGGACAGGTCCCGACGACGAAACATCCGACGCCGGCAGTGCGTGATCCGCGTCATGAGTGCGATGTCCTGCGCTTACGTAACACGACCGTGTGACGAAGGTCACCTAGACCGGTATGGAATTCGGTGGGGGTCCCCGCTGATTAGGCGTCCCGCGGATTCCACGCTAAAGTTGTCTACGGCCAAACGGCCAGCTTGTAGGACCCGATCGCTCGCCGATCTGGACGCCTACGGATGCGTGCGTAGCTCAACGGATAGAGCATCTGACTACGGATCAGAAGGTTGGGGGTTCGAATCCCTTCGCGCGCACCACGGTTCGACAGACGAGAAAGGCCCCGGCTCCGGCCGGGGCCTTTCTCGTCGGGTTGCTCCCCCGCAGGGCTGATGGGAGGCTCTGCATATGAGTGAATCCCGAAGCATCGACGTCATCGTGATCGGAGCCGGTGCAGTCGGCGAGAACGTGGCAGGGCGGGTGGTGCAGAAGGGCCTCTCCGCGGTCCTCGTCGAGGCCGATCTCGTGGGCGGTGAATGCTCCTACTGGGCGTGCATGCCGTCCAAGGCGCTGCTCCGCCCGGGCACCGTCCTGAATGCCGCCCGGGGCGTCGCCGGCGCCCGCGAGGCGGTCACCGGATCCCTCGACGCGCAGCAGGTCCTGGACCGCCGCACCTCCTTCACCTCCGACTGGGACGACTCCTCGCAGGAGGAGTGGGTCGCCTCCGCCGGCATCACCCTGGAGCGCGGCTGGGCCAGGATCACCGGCGAGCGCGAGGTGACCATCAGCCACGACGACGGATCGGAGGCCCGCTACCTCGCCGGCCACGCCGTCGTCCTGGCCACCGGATCGACGCCGACGGTGCCGCCCGTCGAGGGCCTCGCCGACCTCGACTACTGGACCACCCGCGAGGCCACCTCGGCCCGGGAGGTCCCGGCGAGCCTCGCCGTCCTCGGCGGCGGGGTGGCCGGCGTGGAGCTGGCCCAGGCGTACTCGAGGCTCGGGGCGGAGGTCACGGTCGTCGCGCGCAGCGGCATCCTCGGCAACTACCCGAAGGAGGCGTCCGACCTCGTGCTCGATGCACTCCGTGGCGAGGGCATCACCGTCCTGACGGACACCACGACGACGTCGGTGCGCAAGGAGGACGGCCTCTTCGTGCTCGAGGTCGGCGACGGCGGGACCGTCACCGCCGAGCGGCTGCTCGTCTCCACCGGCCGCCACCCGCACACCGACGGGCTCGGTCTCGAGGAGCTCGGCCTCGACGTGACGAAGATCCGCGCCGACGACACCGGGCGCGTACCCGATGCCGGGGGCTGGCTCTACGCCGTCGGCGACGCCGGCGGCAGGGTGCAGCTCACCCATCAGGGCAAGTACGAGGCTCGTATGACCGGGGACGCCATCGCCGCCCGGGCGTCCGGCACGCTCGGTGACACGGCGGTGGACTGGAGCCCGTACACCGCGACCGCGGATCGCGGGGCGGTACCGCAGGTGGTGTTCACCGACCCGGAGATCGCGATGGTGGGGCGCACCCTGGACCAGGCGCGGAAGGACGGCGTCAACGCGTCCGAGACCTCGCTGCCCATCGCGGTGGCCGGCTCGTCGCTCCACTCCGACGGCTACACGGGCTGGGCGCAGATGGTGGTGGACGAGGACCGCAAGGTGCTCGTCGGGGTGACGTTCGCCGGCCCGGAGGTGTCCGAGCTGCTGCACGCCGCGACCATCGCCGTCGTCGGCGAGGTGCCCCTCGACCGGCTGTGGCATGCCGTCCCCGCCTACCCCACGGTCAGCGAGGTCTGGCTGCGGCTGCTCGAGCAGTACGGGCTGTAGGGGACTTCCGGGTCGACCCGGGACGCGACCGGCGCCGGTCAGCGCACGGTCGACGCGCGGCGCACCACGAAGTCGGTGACCTCGGCGTCGCGCCCGTCGAGTTCGGCCCACTCGCCGTCGTACGAGAGGACGGTGAGCCCGGCCGTCGGGTAGTCGGTCGCGAGGTCCATGACGGCGTCCTCGTCCGAGCGCACGGACGCGAGGCGCATCGCGAGCTCCTGCACCCCCGGGTTGTGCGCGATCACGAGGAGGCTCGTGACGGTCGGCGGCACGTGGTTGATCAGTGCGAGCATCTCCGAGGGACGCGCCGCATAGAGATCGTCCTCGAGCTTGGGCGTGGGCGCCTTGTCCCCGAGTTCCTTGCAGACCCAGGTGCAGGTCTGCCGGGTCCGGAGGGCCGAGGAGACGAGGATGAAGTCGGGGACGGCGTCGTGCTCCACCATCCAGCGGCCCACCAGCGGCGCGTCCGCATGCCCCCGGGAGCTGAGGGACCGCTCATGGTCCGGCACGCCCTCCTGGAACTCGGCCTTCGCATGGCGCAGCAGCAGGAGCTTCTTCCGGTGGTGGTCCATTTCCGCAGTCTATGGCTTCCGGGCGGCGGCCGGCGGCGCTAGATTGAGTACTCCGGAGCGGCCCAGACGATCACCTCGGGGTGGTCGTAGAAGCGGTAGCCCTGCCCGCGGACGGTACGCACGGTGTTGGCCAGGCGGCCGAGCTTGGAGCGCAGGCGCCGGATGTGGACGTCGATGGTGCGCTCGTTCGGCACCTCGTCGGCATTCCGCCAGAGCCCGCTGAGCAGTTCCTCGCGGCCCACGGTGCGGGTCGCGTTCTCGACGAGGTAGTTCAGGAGCTCGAACTCCTTGAAGGTCAGATTGAGCGTGTCGCCGTCGAGGTGCACCTCGCGCCGCGACAGGTCGATCAGCACGCCCGTGGGACGTGCCGGCTGTGCCTGCGGTGCCGCGGGCGCGGTGTCGGGCCGGGGACGGCGGGCGACCGTGGGATCGCCGAGGGCGGCACGGACGACGTCGATGTCGGATCCGGGGGCGTCTGCCGGGGCGAGCGCCACGGCAGCGTGGCTCTCCGCCGTCGGGACGAGCGAGCGGACGTAGGCCCGGACGTCCTGCGCGAGCTTCGAGAACGTGGTCCCGGCCGCAGCGGCGGTCGCCTCGTCGAGCGCGACGTACAGCACGAAGCCGCGCGCCGTCGTGTCGCCGGTGACCGCCTGCGGGCCGGGGACACCGTTGGGCGCGACGACGGGGACGGGAGCGCTCAGGTGCTGCGCGTCACCGGGGACCGCCTGGAGGCGCGAGTGCGGGCGCGGCCCCTGCTGGCCCGGCGCCGGAAAGGACGGGCCGATGGCCTGACGCCCCTGGGCGCCGTGCGGGGAGCGGAGGGAGATATGGACGTAGCCCGGATTTACTGACATGAAAACCACCTCGTGAAGTGTGCCGTCATCACGGCTCGAATGCGGGATGAGCCCGGCCGGTTTGAAGAGGATTGCCCGCCGTTGGGCTCGAAGTGCGTAGGAAGAGGTTGGGTGTAACCGTTACGCGTGCATTCGATGACAGCGCGGCCCGTTCCCGGACACGACGTCCGGGCAGCAGGTCGCGGCTGCAGATGCGAGTGAGTGGGTGATCACGCAAGGAATTATTGCATGTAACAATCGGCTACGCACAAGTAACAAAGGAACTTTGTCCGGCATGCGAGACGGCGGTACGGCGATCGATGAGGCGACGCCCCTCGTGCAGGTCTTCCGCTACTGCGCGACGCGCTCCTCGCGCTTGCGCCCGGCACGGGCTGCCAGGAACAGCAGCGACCCGACCACCATGTAGGCGATGGCGCCGAGCCAGACGACGCCGGTCTGCTGGGTCAGCAGCGCGATGCTGGCGACGATGGCCAGGATCGGCACGATCCGGGGGGCCGAGAAGTGGGCGTGCTCCACCTTGTCCTTCTTGAGGACGAGGACGCTGACATTGGCCGAGATGAACACCAGCAGGAGCAGGAGCACGGTGGTCTCGGCGAGCGTGGCCAGGTCCCCGAACAGGGTCAGCACGATGGTCAGCGCGGCGACGACGACGATCGAGACCCATGGCGTGCGGCGGTTGGGCAGCACACGCGCGAAGGCCCGCGGGAGGAGGTCGGCCTCCGCGAGGCCGTAGCCCACGCGGCTGGCCATGACCATGAAGAGCAGGGCGCCGTTGGCGATGGCGATCAGGGCGATCAGGCTGAACAGCCAGGACGGGACGGCCACGCCGCTGGCATTGACGACGTCGAGGAGCGGCCCGGTGGACTGGGCGAGCTCCGCCGGCGGGAGGACGATGACCGCGCCGAGGGCGATGAGGAGATAGACGACGGCCGCCGTGCCGATGGCCCCGAAGAGCGCGCGGGGGTAGGCCTTGGAGGGGTCCCGCACCTCCTCGGCCATGTTGGCGGCGGCCTCGAAGCCGAGGAACGAGAAGAAGGCGATCACGGACGCCGCGAACGCGCCCTGCAGCGGTGCCACGTCGGGTGCGAACTCGAGCAGCCGGGCCGGTTCCCCGTTGCCGCTGCCGAGGACGATGGCGGCGAGCACGATCACGAGCACGAGGCCGGTGACCTCGATGATCGAGGCGACGAGGTTCGCGGTGAGTGATTCCCGCACACCGCGGAGGTTGATCAGCGTCAGCAGGATGATGAAGACCACGGCGGCCGGAGCGGCCGGGACGTCGATCAGGGCGGCGAGATAGTCGCCGGCGAAGGCGTTCGCCAGGGCCGCGGCCGTGGTGATGCCGGACGCCATCATGAGGAACCCGACGAGGAACGACAGGTACGGGATGCCGAAGGCCCGGTCCGCGTACCGCGCGGCACCTCCGGCGTGCGGGTACTTGGTGATGAGCTCCGCGTACGTCCCGGCGGTGAGGAGGGCCACGACCAGCGCGATGAGCAGCGGCAGCCAGATCACGCCCCCGACATCGTTCGCCATGGTGCCCACGAGGGTGTAGATACCCGCCCCGAGGGTGTCGCCGACGATGAAGGCGAAGAGCAGCGGCGCGCCGATGGCCCGCTTCAGTCCGCCCTCGGTGCTCGCTTCGGTGGTGCCGCTGTCCGTAGCCATCGCACCATTGCAGTCGCTTGGAGGCTGCGGCGCAACCCCTCGCGCGATTGCGGACGGTGTTGTGGTGTCCTCGTGCCGGCGTGGACGACGCCCGTCGCGCTAGCCGACGACGCCGTAGAGGCGGTCCCCCGCGTCTCCGAGACCCGGCACGATGTAGGACTTCTCGTTGAGCTTCTCGTCGATGGAGGCCAGCACGATGGTGACGTTGCGGCCCTCGAGCTCCTCCTGCAGCGTCGCGAGCCCTTCGGGCGCGGCGAGCAGGCAGATGCAGGTGATGTCGGCCGCGCCGCGGGCGAAGAGGAACTTGATGGCTTCGCGGAGGGTGCCGCCCGTGGCGAGCATGGGATCGAGCACGAAGACCTGGCGGCCCGTGAGGTCGTCCGGCAGCCGCTCGGCGTAGGTGATGGCCTCGAGCGTCTCCTCGTTGCGGGCCATGCCGAGGAAACCGACCTCCGCCGTCGGTACGAGGCGCGTCATGCCCTCGAGCATCCCGAGGCCGGCGCGGAGGATGGGGACCACGAGGGGCGTGGGCTTCACCAGTCCCGTTCCCTCCGTCTTCGTGACGGGTGTCTCGATGGACACGGTCTCGACGCGGACATCGCGTGTGGCCTCGTAGGCCAGCAGGGTGACGAGCTCCTCGGTGAGGAGCCGGAACACCGGCGACGACGTGTCCTTGTCCCGGAGAACCGTGAGTTTGTGGGCTACCAGGGGGTGGTCGACTACCAGTACGCGCATGCCTCAAAAGTACCATTGTGCCCATGACCCCCGCCCTGCCCGCCGTGGACCCCGAGCACCACGCGTGGATGGGCCTGGCCCTGAAGTCCGCCGAACTGACGCGTACGAGTGCGGACGTGCCGATCGGCGCCGTCGTCGTCGGACCGGACGGCGACGTGCTGGGGCTGGGCTGGAACCAGCGCGAGGAACTCGGGGACCCGACGGCGCACGCCGAGGTGCAGGCCATCCGTGCCGCCGCGGCCCGGATCGGCGCGTGGCGGCTCGAGGGCTGCACGCTCGTGGTGACGCTGGAGCCGTGCGCCATGTGCGCGGGGGCATCGGTGCTGGCGCGCATCCCCCGCGTGGTGTTCGGCGCATGGGACGAGAAGGCCGGCGCCTCGGGCTCGGTGTTCGACGTCCTGCGTGAGCGGCGCCTCAACCACTGGACCGAGGTGGTGGCCGGGGTCCGGGAGGACGAGTGCGCCGCACTGCTGCGCGAGTTCTTCGCCGCCCAGCGATCCGGTTCCGGCGCCCCCTGATACTGCGTAGGCTGAAGAGGACACAGCACCCTTCGACAAGGAGTAGACGTGGCAGATCAGCAGGACGGTTTGAAGGAAGTACAGGACATCCTCGGCAAGGCCGACATCGCGATCCTCACCACGGTGAGCCTCGACGGGCAGCTCGTGAGCCGGCCGCTCGCCCTGCAGGCGAAGGACTTCGACGGCGACCTCTGGTTCTTCACCGAGGACCCCTCCCCCAAGGCCGACGAGATCCGCGCGAATCCCCAGGTCAACGTCTCGGCGAGCACGGGCAAGGGCTACGTCTCGATCGCCGGGACAGCGACGCTCACGAAGGACCAGGCGAAGATCGACGAGCTGTGGGGCCCCTCGGTCTCCGCGTGGTTCGAGAACGGGCGCGACGATCCCGCCGTCGCCCTCATCCACGTCGACGCGGATACGGCCGAGTACTGGTCCATGGATGCCCCCCGCGTGGTCTCGGCCGTGAAGATGGTCAAGGGCCTCGTGACGGGGTCCAAGCCGGACTCCGGCAAGAACGAGGTCATCGAGCTCCCCTAGGTGCGTACCGGCCCGTTTTGGGTCTGGGGCGCCGGAACCGGTAACGTAGTGGCGTTGGTGACGTGTCCGAGCGGCCGAAGGTGCAACACTCGAAATGTTGTTTGGTGTAAAAGCCAACGTGGGTTCAAATCCCACCGTCACCGCCATGGAAAACCCCCGGGAAACCGGGGGTTTTCTGCATTTGCAGGACCTTCGTGGTGCATCTTTGGTGCATTCTTCGTCGAACCACTTCCGCGTCGGGGCGCTCCCGTACGTGCCACAGCGCTGGCCGATGGTCCAGATACGACGCCCTTCGCCCTAATTCGTTGTCCGAGATTCGAGGTCGCGACCGTTTTCAGTTCAACCCATGGACGCGCCAGTGTCTTTTGGCTATGCTTCTCGTGGGCAAGCTGGTGTGCCCCTCTCCGAGTCAGAGTCCCCACGCGACGATGACGCTGAGGACAACGGTTGCCGATCCAGTGATTCACCCCCTGTCAGGTAGAGATATCTCTCGTGTCACAAGGGCGGTACGCGTGGGATAGGACCCCCAGAACAGAGATAGAGATGACCCCCGACAACCACACCCAAAACCGCGCCCTGCAGCAGGATGCTCATGCCTGGGCCGACTTCACGGGATGCAACTACACAACCGCACTGAACCAGATCCAAGACCCCCTCGCCCAGGGCTTCCTCGGCGATCGCATCAGCGCACGAGAACTGATCGACACGCTCACCAAGCACGACATCCTCGCCCAGGAGGGTGACGAGTTCGTGCTCGGCGAATTGGGTTTCGGCGCTGATAGCGAGTGGAACTTCAACCAGGAGGACGACTTCGTCCAGCTGGCACTCATCACGGACATGCTGCGCATGTTCACTCGCCTGCCGGGCACCGAATCCCCTGAGATTGGCAGCTACACGCTCAAGCACACCGGCGAAGCCTTCCTGAAAGGAACGCCGGCTAAATACGTAACCAACGGCCGACTCATCTGGGCTGCGGCTGCGCTAGGCCTGCCCATCGCCGAATACGAAAAGGATGGCGAGCCGAACTTGCTGATCGGCATCCCGGAGAACGAGCACAGCTATGTGTTCAAATCGGTACGTTCCGGGCAGACCCGACCACAGGCCCACCACTTCCGACCGCCGGGCTACGAACACCTGAGGACGGCGATCGCACAGGTTCTTGCCGGCGAGCCTGCACCGGAGCGCTGGACGGGGCCGGAGACTGGCGACACCGAACCGGCTCCGTTCCATAATTGGCTGCTCGCCCAGACCGATCAGAACAATGTCGTCGGGGACTTCGCCAGGGACTACGCCGAGGGCATCCAGATGAGCATGCACCGGATCGCGCATACCGCAGACGAGCTGCTGGTTCTGCTCAGCGAGATCCAACACTCCCCCGAGGCCTACAACTCTGCGCGGTCCGCGATCGGAGAGTGGCTCGACACGCTCTCGCCGTCCCCCGGAGTCCGCACGCTCAGGATCAGCCGCCACTCGGAGGACTCCGATGGCTACGGAGCTGGCAGTGGAAGCGTCTCACGGCTTAATTTCCTATGCCCTTGCGGCGACGGACGGATTGTCGAAGAGCACGAAAACATCCCGGGATTCCGCGAGCATGACGTCGTGATCGACTGCCCGAAGTGCCGCGACGAGTGGCGCTTCCTCGACGGCCGTACCGTCGCAGACTGGGCCCTGGAGCCTGTCTTCTAAATTCCAGAGGAGAGAAGCACCAATAGCGAGAGCCCCACGGGCATAGACCGGTGGGGCTCTCGCATGTCAGCTGTTGTAGGGGGGCTAAGCCGTTACAACCAGCCGCTTAGGGTGGCAAACGGACGAAGGAGTTGTGCTTCGATCCGTCACGGGCTTCGATACCCACAACATAAATGACACTATGTTGTGGATCTACGCGCACTTGGTCATGGGGCAGGGCAAGCTTGTGCTCCACATCGTTCGACTGCCGCTCAAGTAGTAGGCGCCCGAAGGTCTTGAACCATCAAGGCTGCCTATCGCTTTCAACGCCTAGAAATCGGGTCCGCGCGTCCTCAAACACTTCCTGGTCGGAGCCGAAGGCGGACTCTCGTCTGAGGTTGCACCATCGATGGGCAGCTCGGAGATTGTCAACGTCGTCCGTGCCGCCGTCGCTGACGGGGATGATGTGATCTGCTGTAGGCCCTCGATCATCAAACGGGTCCGCATTGCGGTCGATGGGAAGGCTGCAGATTTCACACATCCACCCGGCCCGCTCGAGCACTTCATATCGATTCTTCCGGTATTCGGGCGTGGTCTTACGACTGCTTCCGCGCGAGCCGATTGATCTCGGCCGCGATTCGTCACCACGGGCACGGGTGCATGCGGCGCACCAGCACGAGGTCAACCGCCCGATGATGTCGATCTTCGCCCGGCGACAGTGCTCATGGGCTTGCGCGAAGGCTAGTTGACGACGCTCAGCTTCTGCTCGCAGCTCGGAGGTCGGCCAGAACCAGATGTGGTTAGGATCCCTCTCACGGCAGATCGTGCATCCGTAGGAAGACCTGGCGAAGTGGTATAAAAGCCAACAGTCATCGGAACAGTAGAGCCGGTTACGAAGATGGCTTTGCATGCTGAAACCACACCCTTGGCACGTCCACCAGGCAAGTTCCCGTTTCGTTCTGCTCATTGAAGGACCGGCAATCCTGTTCTGCTCGTACTCCTCGGATACTGCGCCGCTATCCGAGGAGCAAGCTGAACTTAGAGACGATTTGATTGAACGCCAGCATGAACTGTAAATCCGCCAGCTCAGGTCATTCTCATCGTACGACCCGCAATTTTGGTCGAACATCGGTCTCTCCAAGGACCTCTGCGACATGGCCAACGGTCCAGCAAAGTTCTCGTGCCAGGTCGGTCCGATCGAAGCCGTGCTGAGCAGCCAGTGCCAGCGCCTCACTCAGCAGCGTGGGGACTTCGCCTGGGTAGGTGGCTAGTGGTTCCTCGCGTCTAAACTCCGCGAGGTTGGCCAGCCGCTGGTGTGCGCGGCGAATGGATACGTCTGAAATTAGGCGCAGCTCGCCCATGCGGTATATGAGGGATTCGACCGACACCCCCCAGTTCTTACTGAGCTGATCGAGCGCTGACATGCGCACGGTCTTGGGGAGTAATGGTTCGATCTCTACTCGTGGGGTTAGAAATTCCGCAGCAAACTGATCGGCTTCTCGTTCTTGTTGTCGGTCGCCTGGCAACGGGTTGGGATGAAGCAGGAGGTGTCCTACCTCATGGGCGCACGTGAACCGGTACTCATACACCGACTTGAACCGCTCGGGGGTGACGATAACCAGTGGTCGCCCCAGCGCGTCGGTGGAATAAGCCTTGACTCTGGTAATCGCTTCATTGGTCATCGGAATCAGGCACACCACAATGCCGCGGGCTTCCATCGTGGCAGCCAGATGCGGCACTGGACCGCGTGGTAGTCCCCAGGCCTCACGGAGGATACGAGCGGCTTCTACCGGCGTCGCGCCCTGGGGCACCTCGGGCAAATCGACGTTGGGGAATCGGACCTGCTTCTCTAATGCGTAGGTCAGCTCCCACACCTGTTCAGCGTGAGCAGCTGCCTTGGCGCGGTCCTTCGCCCGGGTCGACCGGAGACTACGGAAGTGAGCGTTGGCAGCGTCCAAACGTCCCAGCGGCCGACCAGCGGCAAAGAACTCGATCGGGACATGGAGCTTTCTCGCCAACGTAGAAAGGAGCTCGGGGCGCGGCTTTATCGCGCCGGCCTCGAACTGCCCTACTGCCGCAGACGAGACACCGACCTGCTCGGCCAACTCCCCTTTGGTCAACCACGCAAGGAGGCGCGCCTGAGTCAGACGTGCCGGCTCGAATGCACCCGCAATCGCGCTCAACGAGGGCAGATCAATGTCCTGGAACAGTGTCAGATCTGGTTCGTGGTCATTCATCGGTCGAGCTGGCTGCCTTCTCGTCGGTCTTCGTCTGGGGGAACTTGCTCGGCAGGTCCCCGGCAGTGAAGGTGCCCGTCGGGGACATCGAGACCGGCTTGGCCGGAGCCAACGACAGCAGGCTTTCGTGGGATCCAGTCCACTCGACGAATCCGGCGGAGTTCACTTCCACTTCACCCCATTCCACTGCGAACAGGCCACGAGGCGAGCTGGAGATAGCCACAAGCGCCAGGCGACCCGAAGTGACTACCGAATCCTTTGTCACGTCCTGGACTGTGGTGAGCAGGTCGCGTTCCTCGTCGGTCAGGCCGGCGTCGGGCAGATTAAGGTCGAGTCCTTCCTGCACCGGCTGTGGGCGCAAGGTGGTGATCGCCGTGCGGGCATCGGAGGTACCGAAGGGTGTTGTTGCCAGCTCCGCCTCCCGGCTCTTCGCATAGCGCCACGGGAACAATGCGACGCCGTTGATGACCGGGAGTTTGTACGGTGCCTCCCCCGGTCGTACCAGCGAGGCACCGGGCAGATCGCCGAACAGTTCAAACTTTTCCAGGATTCCGCGCCAGAACTGGCCGTACACCCCATTCGAACGATGCCCGGACGCCTCCTGTGCATCCAAGGAAGCTTCGTGCTCCTCCTTCACCATCTCCGCGATCTGCTCGCGGATATGGGGACCGTAAGTGCCAAACGCTTCCAGCGCCCAACGTCGTCCTGCATCCATCCATGCCTCCTGCTGTTTCATCGATGACAAGAATCTATCATATGACTTCAGAAAATCACAGGATAGTGACATTCTGCTTTAGAGGCTGGTCATGTCGCCTCGAGCGGCCCTGGCAGGACAGTTGCATCTTGCTTCGCTCGGCACCCAGCAGAACCCTTGAGCTCGCCGAGAATAGATAGGGCCAGGTCTGCCCTCTCGTGAGCCTTGACGCTCTTCAAGCCCCGTGCAGAGGCGGATGCACCATGTGTCAGGGAACCCGAGGGTGGGTGCGGTTGGCGATGCACTGACGGCATGGCAACGCTTTACTGTGTTGCACATCAGTCCTGGTTACCTAATTGGAATCGAGGACGTCGCACCTTCGTCTGGGGGTCGGCGGAAGCTTCATTCCGGCCAGCGCCTGCACCGTCGAAGAGGTCTCTCGGTCCAGCTGCCTATCGAGCGTTACCTTGAGACGGGCCGCGAGGATCTCGCGACACAGCGTCCGGAACAAATTGGTCTTTGCGCGCCTGGGACTGAGCCCTGTTGTCAGTCATCGCCGCTTCCCTCCCTACCTGCCCTACCTGTGCATGGAGGCCCGCGGCTCGTCGGACCCGTGACCAGCACGCATGCCTACTCCTTGGAAGCTGGGCCCCTGCCATCACCACGGACGTCCTCGGCGTCACGGACCTGCCTGACAAGCGGAGGCAGGTCCAGCTCGGAAAGCAGCTTCACCTTCGGCGAGGTCACGCGCCCCAGCTGTTTATCGAGGGTTAGCTTTAGCCCTGCCATGAGTATTTCGCGTCGCAAGGTAGTAAGCATCTGATCCCTCCCATCCGGGCCATACCTTTTGCGAGGAGTCCTGGCCGAGTTGCGGGCGGCTTCGGGGTTGTTCCCTACGCCTGCGCTGCGTGGCGGTACCTTCTGTGGCGCTAAGAAAATCTTCAGTTCCCTGGCGTCCTCAAGGAGTTGGTCGATGGCGTCATCTTGCATCCGGGTAGACGATCCTTGCCATGCTGCATCCAGCATCGCCTTCTCCTTCAATTCTGCCCCCTCACTCCTCGCCAGGGCGGAGAGCATTTTGAGCCCGTAGCCGTTCATCACCTCGTTGCCCGAGACCGTGGCCTCCAGCGCCCACTGGGTGCGCGCCCACCATTCGGAATTGGCGGCCACGTCCCTCCTCCGCTTCGGTAGGGAACTGGGTTTCTTCATAGGAGCCGTCCGCGGCGCCCTTCGACGCCGGCGAGAGACCAAACCAGTAGCTACGAGGACAACAATCACCAGAAGCACTGTGCAGACGCTGACTGCCGCCCATAGCGTCCACGATTCAGAATCTGCCGACGTCAGCCCTTGCGGGGCGGCGGTACTCAAGCTGGCAGGGTCGACTGTCCGATTGTTCATCGCCTGTCTGTCTTCGTATCCGGAGCCGGTCTTGACGAGTGGATCGCCTCGTCAAGGATCTCCGTTATTGCTTTGAGCCGTTCAGGGTCCACCACGGCCAGTGCCTTCACTGCGAAATCACGTACTTCGGAGAGTCTCTTGATCCGCACTCGTGGAAGCTCCGCTTCCACTTCCGGGGGAAGCGGGGCGTTCTCATCGAGCAAGTACTCAGGGTTCACACCGAAGACCGTAGCGATGGCGCGTAGGCACTCATCCGGGACGACCTGGTCCTGACCGTTCCTAAGCCGGGACCATCTGGTGCGGGAGACGTAGTGGCCGATCTTTCTCGTGCCGGCCCCAATCACCGGATAGTCGTACGGTCGCCCCGACCGGTCCACGATGGCATCCAGCAGTAGATTGACCTTCGCGGCGAGTACTTGAGCTCGCTGGAACTTCTCCTCCTCACCGAGCTTCCAGGTCATAGCGTGCGGGTGATTGGGGCCGTGCTGTTCCCTGCTACAGCTGTCGTGCGCCTTCGCGAAGGGTTGCAAAGGAGATCGAGATCGATAGAGTCAAGATGAGCCTCGACGACGGGAGCAAGGTAATCGATGCCGTTGGTGTTAAGGGTTTTCAAGATCTTCGTCAGCTTGGCGGCGCGTTCTAGGTCGAGCTTCACGGTGAACGAGTGCCTCCGGCCCTTCGAGGGCCGACCGATTGCGGGTTTTGTATGTCCTTCCATGCGGCCAGTATTTAGGTTTCGACATGCGAAAGTCGCCTCGGCTGCAGGTCTGGTTAGCAGCACCGAAAGAGCAGTCATTCGGAAGCCAAACGGAGCCTGCTCCTAAACCAACACACTTGGTTGCCTAACCCCTCTGTCCATTCCACCTACCACCCCTTGTCACATTTCGACGCACTCCTCACACGGTGTAGATTCACCGTCCTGTCAGGGTCAGTGGCATTGGGCAGTTCTCGTTCCGGGCTGCTTGTGAGTCCCCGGCTGACAACATCGCGCCTCCGCTGGGGCCGGGGTGCAACTGCTCATCGCTGACCCACCCCGGCCACCTACCACGTCGTATCCTCACCCCTGAGTGATTCTGGCGATCCACCGCTGCTAGCGAAGGTGTCACCTCTCGTATCCAGTACCTCCATCCATGCTGTCCATGTCGGCAACCTGGCTGGAAACCTTTGCTGCGTCGATCTTTCTCTGCATCGCCAGACTCCGACTCTTCCATTGGTCATAACCGGGGCCGCTGTAGCGACCGAGGGCGTCACTGTTGCGCCGTTGGTGGGTGGCGAAAGAGCGACGCTGGAAGGCCTCGAACCTTCCCTCCAGCGTCGACCCGTCCTTGAACTTCACGCTCTTGAGGAACGCCCCGAGCACGTGCGGCTGAGCTCCGAGGATGTCCCTTCGCATGGCGTCGTAGCTCGGCGGCGCGGGCGGCAGTGGGTTGCCGTCCAGTTCATGCTGGATCTGCTCGCGAAGAGCCAGCAGGGCACCTTCAGCGGCCCTGTGAGCCCGTTCGGCCGCCTCTGCTCGCTGTGCCGCCTCCCGGGCAGTGACGTACTCCTGTGAGACCTCCTGGCGCGCCTCCGCGCGAGCTTCAACCATCGCGTCCTGCTTCGCCTTGCGCTTGAGGCGGGGCAGGGTTTCGACCTGTGCATCGAGGTCCTGCCGGTCGGCCTGGATCGACGCGGCAACCAAGTCCGCCTCGGCCTTCTGGGCCCGGACCTGCTGGCGCTCCTCCCACATCTTTTCGCTGTCACGCTTGGCAATAGCGAGGGCGGCTCTACGCTTGTCCGCTAGAAGGGCGTACTCGCTACTGGAGGTTCGCTCGGTCGACCTCTCGGCGGGTGTGCGCTGAGGGTCATACCCCGCTGCTTCGAGCGCGTCACACAGCTCCTTGCGCTGCTTTCGAAAGTGCCCCGGCCCCTTGAAGAAATCCTTCTGCGACAGCCGGCCATCGGCCGTTACCGGAATGACGGAAAGCTGCAGATGCGGCGACGTCTCGTCCAGGTCGAGGGACCCGCCCATTACGTTCTTCTGCCCGAACTCCTTACAAGCCCAGATGAGCTGGGTCTCGACGAGTCGGCGCGCCACCTCGTTGAGCCCGTCGGTGCGCCAATCGGGACAATGCGTATCGAACCAAGTCGGGTCGAGCTGAAGCATGACGCCGCGCATCACGACGGCGTCCTTGCGGAGCGGCTTCTTCACCTGAGCCAGCCGCGCGCTCCGGTAGTCGGCGAACTCAGCACTCGGCGGCCTGCTGCGGCCCTGCGGGTCTTTCGTCACGACTGGGACACGGAAGCCGCCAGCGCCATCGTTGACGAACGTTCTGTTCATCGCCGACCTGGCCGGATCGATGTTTGCGTTCCGGTGCCCGAAGGCGAACCCAGCCGCAAGATCCGGAGCCCTCCCGAGGTGCCTGTCTCGATTCACGGCATGCGAACCACCAGCCTTGACCTTCGCCTCCGGAGACGCGTCGTACGTAACGGTCCAAGTCATAACGACCACCTCCTAAATGCACCAGTGGCGCCTCCGGCGGCGCTCCCGCGGGGATGCAGTTTCTGAAGCGCGCTGCCCCTCCGTTCATGGGACCCTGCACCCATGAACGGAGCCTCTGCACCGCACTTCAGAAACGGAAGTGTTGCCCCATACACTTCCTTGCTCCGCTCCGGAAGTTCCCGGGGCCCTCCGGGGGCCGCGGCGCGGTGCAGGGCCCGGCTGCGCCGGGCCAGCGAGGCGGCGCTCATTCGCCACCTCCCGACGTGAGCTCGAAGCCGCGGGAACGTTTCCGACGTTCTTCGTCGGAGAGCACCGCGCAGTCGTTACGGTGATAGGCATCGGTCCCTGCCGGATATCGAGAGTCACAGGAGCAGATCGCGACCCGCCGCTGGCATTCCACCAACCTCCGGTTCTCCTCCTCCAAGCGCTCGATCTCCTGCTGCTGGGCGATAGCTGCGGCTGCCTGAGCGGCAGCCATCTCAGCGGCGACCAACTCATCGCCGTCGAGTACCGCAATCGAAGAGAGTAATTCGCCGACCACATCGGCGCCCTTCCGGCTGGCCATCGGCTGGAGCCTGGCGTGCTGATCGAGCATCGGGCGGAGCAAGACGTCGCCGATCTGGTAGGTCGCCGCCTCCCGCTCCTCGTCATCCTTGATGGAATCCAGTGCGGCGCAGACCTGTCGCATGCTCGCCCGCATCCGAGCGACCTTCTGGTAGGCGAGGAAATCGTCGTTGGCGTCCACGAACCCGCGGTTCAGCAGCATCTCTATGCTGTCGATCGTCACCTCGAACACCACCGGGAACCGGCCCCATGACTGGTTCCGATCCTCGGCCTTGTGCTGCTTTCCGCTCCCGTCGGTGTACTCCCCGGCGAGGCCGTCGAGGAACTGTGCATAGGGCGTGGTTTTGGTAATGATGTTGACGGTGTGCACCAGGCGCGTTGCGCCGTACTTGATGTTTACGTCGCTGGCGCTGGGGTGATCATCGAACACCTGCCACACGCCGGAGCGGCCGCCGAGGGCCTCCATGAGGTTGAAGGCGTTGTAGTCATCCCAGACGATGACCGGCTGCCCCTTGTAATTCTGGAGCGGCACACGGGGGTCCGTAGCGACGTAGTAGCACTCGTCCGCGTCAAGGTCACGGAAGAGCGCTCGGGCGAAGAGCTTGGCGAGCTGCGTCTTTCCCGTCCGTCCCTTACGGTTGTCGCCCTCCATCCCACCAATGAAGTAGTTGGTTCTGTGCCTCGGTGCTGGCTGGTGCAGACGGAAGTCCTGCTGGAGCTTCTGGAGCTTTTCCAGGTCCTGTACATACACACCCGGCTCGTTCTCGCGCACCTGCTTCAAGGTCATCTCGCCGTGCATCACCGCGAGACGGATCTGCATCTTCTTGGCCGCCGAGCCCGAGTGAAAGCCCTGCTTCCGGGCCGCGACCCGCTCATCGACAGCCATGCGCCAGTCGAAGTTTGCGTGGATCTCCTCGTCGGGATAAAGGTGCTTGCCGAGTTTCTGCTGCTTCTCGTGCTCGTGGGTGAGGTACTCGACGCAGTCGAGGAATGTTCCCTGGCCCTCCTTCTTGCGCACGCACCCGGGGTGCACCTTGTACGCGCGCGCGACCTGCCCGACCGAAGCCTCGTTCTTCAGCTGCACGAGGACGTGGAAGCCATCCGGCTTCTTGTCGCCGAGAACCGCCCTGGGGTTCCCCTCCAGATCGGACTCCGTGAAGAAGTCCTTGTCGTGCAACACCCAGGCGTACTTCTCGACGGATGACTTCGACACGCGCTTCTCGATTGTCTCAACTGTCAGCAGCACCTCGCCGGTGTCCGGGTGGACGCAGTCCGTCGTGATCGTAAAGATGCGTCCCTTGATCTGTTCGGCGTAGTGCCACTTGCCGCCCTCGGCATACGGATTGCCGCCAGGATCAACCTCCGGCGGCGCAGAATCCGGCTCGGAATCCGCAGAATCCACAGTTTCCACAGTTGGAATGGGGCGGGGGACGCAAGCTCCAGTCCCCCGCCAGGAAGCACTGAAGGACGCGGGAATAGAAGTGGTGGTGCCACTGAAATCCACAGAGTCCACAGTGCGATCAAGAACAGAGTGATTAGCGGGATCGGTGGCAGTCGGTTCGGCTCCACCGAGCGCCAAGCCAGACCTTCCCTGCCAGGCGGGGTCGATGGGAGCAGGTTCATGCGCACGGAGTTGGACACTCATCGGATCACTGTTCTTCCGAGGTGCTGGTGCGCTGGTGGCTCAGAAGCCAGGCGTCCACGGCCTCCGGCGCATAGCGAACACCGCGACCGACTCGAATGAAGGCGGGGCCCTTGCCGGTAATGCGCCACTCATCCACCGTGCGGCGCTTGGTACCCAAGCGCTCGGCCAGAGTATCTGGATGGATAAGGGAGTCGAGCAAGGGAGTGGTGATGACAATTGAAGGTGACGACACTAGAGAAGTCCTTATGGAAGGAGCGACCGCTCTACTCCCGTTCGCGAGGGCGGTAGTTCCTCACGACATGGACATCTCTCAGCACCGCGCGGTAGTACGCCCGATGCTGGGCCGGATCAGTCACCACTCCGGCCGCCTTGATCGAGGTGGAAACCGGGTGGTGAATCCGGCTGACGCCAACCTCTTGCGTTTATTCGAGACGAGAATAACACGGTAGCCTCACAACTGCTCACACAATGTGACACCCATATGATCGGTCCTTGGGAGGGGAAAAAGCGCATGGGCACCGTCAAGGCGTACCAGACCAAAACACGCGGCAGGCTGTACGAGGTCTGGTACACGAAACCGGACGGGAGCAGGGGACACGACCGAGGATTCAAGCTGAAACGCGATGCCGAGGCCCACCTCGCAACAGTTGAAGTTTCGAAACTCAAGGGCGCGTACGTCAATCGCAGCGACGCGAAAGTGACTATCTTGGAGCTCGGCATTCAGTGGCTCGAACAGCACAAACCCAAGATTACGGAATCGAGCTACCACTCCGTCGAAAGCGCCTGGCGCACTCACGTCAGGCCGAAGTGGGGAAACTACGCCGTCGGGGCCATCACCAAACGCGACGTGCAAGCATGGTTGAACGAACTGGGCGAGAAGCGTTCTCACACAACCGTTGCCCGCGTTCGCGACCTCCTAGCCGGTATCTTGGACCACGCCGTCGAAGATAACAGAATCACGAAAAACCCGGCGCGTGACCTCTCTATCAAGAAGAAGCCGATTCCCGATGAGGTTTTCCTGTCGCATGCTCAAGTCGAAGAGTTGGCACGCACATCCCGGCACCCGGACCTTGTACTATTCCTTGCCTACACCGGCCTGCGATGGGGAGAGGCCACAGCGTTGCGCGTGCGAAATGTGGACCCGAAAACGCGCCGGGTGAACATTCGTGAAGCAGTCACCGAGGTCAACGGCAAGGCCGTTCTGGGTAGCGTCAAGAGCCATGAGAAACGCACTGTGGCATACCCCGACTTCCTCGATGAAGTGATCACGGCTACGCGCAGGGGCAAAGGCCAGGAAGACCGCCTGTGGAACTCTGACGAGGGTGGTTTCCTGCGCCCAGGCAATGCTGTTTCGGGATGGTTCGCTAGGGCCGTGAGGCGGACCCAAGCAGTCGATGAGACGTTCCGACGAGTGACACCCCACGACCTTCGACATACGGCTGCGTCGCTCTCGATTAGCGCTGGGGCCAACGTGAAGGTTGTCCAGAGGATGCTCGGCCATAAATCCGCAAAAGTTACCTTGGATACTTACGCGGCACTGTTCCCCGACGACTTGGACAATGTCGTCGTTGCCCTGAGTCGGCAGCGCGTGGAGCAGCTACAAGACACACAGATTTCTGTCGCTACCGGTGAAGCAGATCAGCTGAAATGGGGCCTTTCGCAGTTGAGCACGGGTAGGGCAGGCAATCCCCAACCTACGGACGCACCATCGAACACGGGCGTTCTGCAACTGGCGCTCAGGTGAGGCTTCTAGTCATAGGGGCTCGGGTACGACGAAGCTGCTCATAGCATCGGCCTCGCGTACAGACGCTTCAAACTCCTGCTCGGATACCACGTACAGCAGGTCGAGGGGCGATTGCTCGGAGCCGTCTGCCGCGCGAGGCAAAGCTGGATGCGGCGTCTGCCACCAGTCGAGGAGCGCAGCGGCGATCCAAGCAGGATGGGACTCGCCGCAGGCTAAGGTGAGTGTCCTGTTGATCTCCGCGAGGGCGTCAATGATTTTCCCGTCGCGAAACTGGAAGGCGGGGTAGTGCTTCCTCGCGCCGAGCTCGATCTCGATGACCACCCGGTATCGGAGATAAGTCTTGAGCAGTTTGTGGCGGGCTCTACTTTTCTCCCGCTCCGCCTGCTCAGGAGTCTGCACCTGGACTGCCTCGTTCATCTCTGCACCGGTCAGCACTGCACGTGTCTCAACGGCGGTGTGGCTGTCGGTGCGGTCAAGCAGATTCGCGGCCAGCATGGGCGAGTTGTTGAGCACGAAGCTCCGATCCCAAATTGGGTTGGTCCTCCAGTCGACCGGGAACCCGAGCTGGCCCATGTCAAACCCGATCGTCGCAGACCGGGCATCAACAAGGTCAACGAGGTCAACCATGTCGGCCCGGCCCGGCGCGATACCCAAGAGGAGGTGGCGCATGATGAGTAGCACGCCGTAGAGCTTGTTCTTAACCCCCTCGTCGACGAGCGGATACAGAGGGCTTGTTGCGTCCTTTTGAGTCTGCCCCGGCGCTTGAATGAGGACATCGAACGTGCGATTCCACAGACGACCATAGTGCGCACAGATGTTCCGCACGTGCCTTAGGCTGTTGAGCCAGTTCGCCAGGGCTCCGCGGTCCCCGTGGCCGTCGGCGGTGCTGACCTGAAACCGCGCGGCAAGGATCTCTTGGTCGGCTTGGCACAGTAGGTTATAAAAGTTGCTTAGGACGCCGAAAGACATGACCTCCGTCGCAACCCAGATCGGCAGATGGGGACCATACTTCTCGCGGAAGTGCGCGACAAAGTCGCCTCGCGCCCGCTTCTCGTGCCGGTCATACTCCTCGAGCCAGTCATCATAGGCGGATGTCGGCACGTGCCGGGTGGGCGTGGTTCGCCCGAGGACTGCATTCCAAGCTCGAACGATCCGGGGACTCTCCAGCTCGCGCATCGCCCCCAATGCTTCCGGGTCCCGATGGGCGAACGCGTCCACGCTGCCGACCCGGTGGCCGATGCGAAACCGGAGCGCCGTCTCGATCACACTGAACATGTCTCCCAAACGGACACGGAGCTCGTGGTCGAACTCGTATAGGGCGTCGACATGCACGAGACTGGTCCCGGGCACGAACGAGTCCAGGCGGATCTCGCGACCGTCGACGTCGAACTGGGCCGCTGGAGGCGCGGGGCGGTCGCGGTAGAGATGCCAGTAGCCCGACAGCCGGTAGTAACCATGGAGCTCCAGGACGGCGTAGGCGCAGGCCTCGCTGGTGCCGCAGTCCATTCCCCGTTCGCGCAGCCGACGGAGCTGCTCCGGGACAGTCAGAAACGGTTTGGCGTAGGTGCTGTCGCGAGTTGACACGTGGTTATCATCCTGGCGTTCCCGACATCGGGGTAGAAAGAGAACAGGCCCGCGTCTCATTTAGAGAAGCGGGCCTATCGTGTTGATCTCAGCATACATGCCCGCAGTGGGATGACCAAGACGCCCAAAGGCTGCCCCAAGCTCCGCGTGCAGGAACATTGGAAGGCTGAGCCGGCCGACTCTGAACGTGGAGCGTCGAGTTGTTGTGGTGCATTTTGGTGCAGGAGTACCTGTGAGCACACGTGTCTTGCTGTGAGTAGATTGGTCAGAAATGCTGATTTGCCGGGCTTCCCGATGCGGTGGCTTGCACCCATCAGACTAAGATAATGGGTTCAAATCCCACCGTCACCGCCACGTAGCGAGGCCCCGGTCCCCCTGGAAGCAGAGGGAACCGGGGCCTTTCGCTGTGTGGGATCAGGCAGGCTTGGCATAGACGGCCGCGCTCATGACCTCGTACCCCACGAACGTCTCGTCGTTCCCGACCCAGGCATCATGACCGGCGGGGATCGAATAAGCGTCGCCGGCATGGATGGTGGTGTGCGTGCCGTCCTCCATTTCCACTTCGAGCGTCCCGGCAGTGCAGACACCCAGGTGGTTGTTCTGGCAGCTCTCGGTGTGCACCACCGTCTTGACGGTCTCGGACCATCGCCAACCGGGCTCGAAGGTGAACCTTCCCAGCGTGGTGTTGCCGAGGCTGACCACGTCGACCTTCGTCCTGGGCGGACGGCGCTTCTCATCGGGATCATCGAACGATCGGGTTTCAAGGGCATTGACAGTGATTGCGGACATCGCGTCCTCCTCGGTGAGCGGATTCCAACCATGTGTCCGGAGGAGAGACCGGGCGCTCCTGCGATGAAGGTTCGGCGGTGCCCTGCCGGGGCCGGGCCGAACATGTGCGAGCGAGGGTCACAGCGTGCTCCCGGTGGGAGCGGATGTCAATGCGGGTTGTCCACCCGGTCGGATGCCGGCTGCCCGGCCTGCAGACCGGGCGCTCGGGCGTCAGGTGCCGGGAGACCGGTACGTGATCTGCTCGGCTTTCCGCATCGCTTCCATCGTCTCCTCGACGGTCAGGAGGACTGTCGTCTCGAACGAGCTCAGTGCGCCGCCTCCGCTGATCGCCAGCGCGACCGCCGCCATGGACACGTTGTCGGGAGCCTCCCACACGTTGTAGCCGTCGTGGGTGCCGAAGGCGTACCAGAATCCGTGGAGCTTTCAGCCGACCGATTCGATGTATGCCCGCAGCGGCGCGGATGTGCTTCTGCTGCTCACCCGGACGGAGAGCTCCTGCGCCGACGCCCTTCCTACTCCGCCTCACCCGCCGGCAACTGTGCAGGACCTCCACGAGCAAGTACGCCCGAGATGAGCAGCTGCACAAGAACGCCGGCCTCGTAGCGAGGGTCACCAGCGGCGCCGACACAGAGGTTTCCAATGCCCTTGAGGACGTTGTACGCATCGATCTCCGTCCCTACGGCCTCCGGCTCCCGGGCGGCTTCGAGGAGTGCACCACAGACAGGGACGAGGCGATCGACGAAGTACGCGTGCAGGGCGTCAGCCCCCGCGCTGTCGCCCTGCAGCGCGCCGGCGAGCCCGTGCTTGGTGATCAGGAACTCCACGAACAGGGCCACCCATGCCCGTAGGGCTGCCTCGGGTGTCGCGCTCTCCTCAAGCAATCGCCGGCCGGCATCCGCGCACGCCTCGACCTGGTGCCGGTACACCGCGACCACGAGCTCCGGACGTGTCGGGAAGTGGCGATAGATCGTCCCGACGCCGACACCGGCCCTCGCCGCGATCTCCCGGACCGGTGCGTCGACACCGGACATCACGAACACCGCGGCAGCCGCGTCAAGCAGCACCTGCTCGCTCCGCCGTGGGCGGCCCACCTGTTTGGGCTGTGCAGAGCGCGGCTGCTCACTCCGGGCATCGGGCATGTGCTCTCCTCGCGGCTCGACAGAAGGCTTGCATTGCGGAACGCTGTTCCGTAATATTATGGAACGGCGCTCCGATAATCAGTATCGCAGAGCGCTGCCCATAGAAAGGAACCTGCCATGACTCCGGCATCCGTCGAAGCGCTCGATCCCGTGATCGGTGCCGGGACCCCGGTGATCTCGGTCTCCCCTGTCCAGCTGTCCGCTCCCGGCCGCGCCGTCCCCCTGGAGGTGCGGGTGTCCGCCCCTGCGAGCGGCACGAACCTCCCTGTCGTCGTGTTCTCCCATGGCAACGGATGGAACCTCGACGGGTACGCGCCGCTCACGGCGTTCTGGGCCTCCCGCGGGTTCGTCGTGATCCAACCCACGCACCTGGACTCCCGGCGGAACGGATTCGGGTTCGACCACCCGGTGTTCCCGACGATCTGGACCGAGCGGATCGCGGATCTCACCCGCATCCTCGACCAGCTGGACAGCATCGAGGCCGCCGTCCCCGGACTTGTCGGCCGCGTCGACCGCAGTCGCGTTGCCGCAGCAGGCCATTCCTGGGGTGGCCAGACGGCGCAGGCGCTCCTCGGAGCGCGGATCCTCGATGAAGCGGGCCAGGTCGGCGAGGACATGTCCGACAGCCGCGTCACCGCGGGAATCCTCCTCGCAGCAACCGGGATCGGCGGTGACGACCTGCATCCGTTCGCCCAGGCCAATTTCCCCTTCATGCGCCCCTCGTTTCACGAGTTGACGACGCCGACCCTCGTCGTCGCCGGTGATCGCGACCAGTCGAAGATGTCCAGCCGCGGGCCGGACTGGTTCACCGACGCCTACACGTACAGCCCGGGCGCCACCGATCTCCTGACTTTCTACGGGGCCGAGCACGCGATCGGCGGCATCGTCGGATACGAGGTCGCCGAGACGACCGACGAGAACCCGGAACGGGTCGCCGTCGTCCAACGGATGACCACCGCCTACCTCCGTACCGCCCTCCAGGTGGACGCGAGGAGCTGGGACGCGGCCCGCGCAGCGTTCAGTGACAGCGCCGCTCCGATCGGACGCGCCGACAACAAAGCAGGGGCGTAGCAGGCTTCCGGGTCGGGTAGAACGGAGCCTGAACCACCCGTCCGACGTGGAGGAGGAGATCCGTGTACGTATTCATCATCGGGATCAGCGGCGCGATCGGTGGCCTCGTGGCCGAACGGCTCCGGGCGCGGGGTGATCAGGTGTCCGGTCTGGTTCGCAGCCGGCAGCAGGAACGCCGTCTGTCGGAGGCGGGGATCCGCGCCCACGTCGGTGATCTGTCCACGCTGACTGCGGATGATCTGATCCCCCTCCTCGCCGGCGTGGACGCCATCGTCTTCACAGCCGGCTCCAACGGTGGCCCGCGTGCCGTCACGGATGCGATCGACAGCACCGCCGTCGGGACGAGTCTTGCCGCTGCTGAGCGCATCGGACTTCGACGGTTCGTCCTGGTGTCGGTCTTCCCCGAAGCGTGGCGGGAGCGCACGCTGAGCGACGACGAGGAGCATTACTTCGCCGTGAAGAAGGCGGTCGACGTCCGGGTCAGTCGGTCGTCCCTGGAGTGGCTCGTTCTTCGACCCTCGCTGCTGACCGACGAGACGGGATCGGGCCGTGTGACTCTCGGCCCTGCCGCGGACCATGGGGAGATTCCTCGTGAGGATGTTGCCGACGTGCTGGTCGAGCTCCTGCACCAGCCCTTTATCACCGGGCGGATCCTCGAACTGACGCGAGGGGAGACGCCGTTCGCCGAGGCGGTTCGCTCTCAACTGACCGGATGATGTCGAACGGTGCGGCTCCGCCCTGTCGGCAGCTGCGACGGTGGCGGTGGCTCGCCGGGAAGCTGCGGCGTTCGCTCCGCAGCTTCCCGGCGAGGGTTCTTACTCCGGCGAGGCCGGAGGGCATGGAGGTCAGACGTCACGCTTCCTGGTCACGACGAGAGCTGCTGTCATGAGGACGAGCGCCCAGGCGGCCATGGTGAGCCCGCCCTGGAGGGGGGGCAGTGCGCCGTCGGCCGTGGTGATGGCCACCATCGCCTGGCCGGCCTCGCCCGGGAGGAAGCGGCCTGCGTCCGCAACCCACCCGGCCAATCCGGTGAGCAGCTGGACGACGACCGGCAGGACGAAGAACAGGCCCACCGTGGTGACGATGCCGCCTGCGGTATTGCGGAGCAGGATGCCGATCGCCAGGGAGATCAGCGCGACGAGCGCGAGGTAGGTCCCGCTGTTCACGATCGAGAGGAACACCCTGTCCTCCGTGAGGGAGAAGGTCAAATCCGCCCCGCCCAGGATCGGCTGCGCGACGACGTAGGACAGCAGCGCACTCGCGAAGCCGACGAGGAACGCGATCGCCGCGACGACGAGCGCCTTCGCGAGAAGCGCCCGGGTGCGTCCCGGTACCGCCACGAGCGTGGAGCGGATCATGCCTGTCGCCCACTCGGAGGCGATCAGGACGACCGCGAGAGAGGCCAGGAGCAGCTGGCCGAAGATCAGCCCGGACGCGGGGACGGTCAGTGCCAGGAAGGCTGCACTACCCGGTCCTTCCGCCGGCACCTGTACGTCCGGTGGCAGTTGCGCGTCGGATCGGGCCAGCACGACGAACGACCAGGCGGAGAGGGCGGCGAGGCCGATCATGACGATGACGGTCGCCAGGATCAGGATGACGGTCGAGGGGACGGTGGTGACCTTGATCCATTCGGACCTCAGCACACGGCCGAAGGTGATCCCCTGATCGGTCCGGTGCATGGGTGGTCGAGTCTCTTGGAGGGTCGGGGTGGTGGTATTCGTGGTCATGGTCGAGGCGCTCCTGCAGGATCGGGGATCGAGGTGGTGGTCGTGGAGTCGGTCCGATCCTGGGACTGGTACTCGACGTCGTGCTGCGTGAGCTGCATGTAGGCGTCCTCGAGGGTCACCTGGAGGGGAGTCAGCTCGTACAGGAGGAGGTCCTCCCGGAGCGCGACCTCGGCGATGCGGCGCGGTTCGACGCCGGTGATCTCGACGAGTTCGGGTTCGATGATCTGCGAGGTGATGCCGCCGCCGAGCCTGGCGAGGAGGTCCTGTGGGCGCTCGGCCCGGACCCGGACGCGCACCTTGCCCTGGCCGTCGATGATCGACTGGATGGGGGCGTCGGCGATGATGCGGCCGCGGCCGATGACGATGAGGTGGTCGGCGGTCAGGGCCATCTCCGACATGAGGTGGGAGGAGAGGAAGACGGTGCGCCCCTCCGCGGCGAGATCCTTCGCGAGGTGGCGCACCCACTGGACACCCTCGGGGTCGAGGCCGTTGACGGGCTCGTCGAGGATGACCGTGTGGGGGTCACCGAGGAGGGCCGCCGCGATCCCGAGGCGCTGGCCCGTGCCGAGGGAGAACCCGCCGACGCGTTTCGTGGCCACCGGGCCGAGCCCGGTGAGTTCGATGACCTCCCTGACCCGGCTGTTCGGGATGCCGTGCGTGGCCGCCATGGCGCGGAGGTGGTTGTACGCCGAGCGCTTCGTGTGGACGGCCTTCGCATCAAGCAGCGCACCCACTTCGCGGAGCGGTGCGCGGTGCTGGGCGTAGGGCCGGCCGTTGACGGTCACCCGTCCGCCGCTGGGGTTGTCCAGGCCCACGATCATGCGCATGGTGGTCGACTTTCCGGCGCCGTTCGGGCCGAGGAAACCCGTCACCTTGCCGGGCTGCACGGTGAAGGAGATGTCGTCCACCGCGGTCTTCGCGCCGTACCGCTTGGAGAGGCCTCGAACTTCGATCATGATGCTGTCCTTCGTGATTGTCGTCTGGTGGTGCGTGGAGAGGTCGTCCGGGTCGCGATCGCAGCGCCCGAGTCGGCGCGCATGGTCGCGGCGGGATACGGCGCAGTCCGCACACAGGTGTCTCGGGGCCGATCGAGGCGCGGGCGCCGCGGCCCGGGTCAGGGAGTGTGGTCGTCCCCGGTGCCCTGTTCCTTCTTGAGGAGTTCGCCGGCAATGACGCTTGCTCGCGCAAGGACGTCGAGCTGTGCCGGGTTGTACAGTGCCGTGAGCGATTCGGTGACCGTGGTCCGGGTGACCTCGAGGCTCTTGGAGAGGTGCTTCCCGGGCTCCGTGAGCCACGGGTAGTCCCTGATGGCATCGGCGATGGTCGGTGCGTAGCGTTCGGCGAGTTCGGCGCGTGCCGGTTCATCGGCGTCAGGGGCCAGCTCGTCGAATTCCTTGCTCGGCGACTCCGGATCCTGCCGGATCATGGTTCGCAGGTCCTGCATCGCGCCATCGTCGTACAGCTGGGAGTAGATCAGCATCAGCGACTGGTCCGGCTCGGATAGCCGAGGCGCCACGTCCTCGAATCCCGCCGGGACGCCCGTCACCGAGGAGCCCTGGAGGATCGCCTGGATCTCCGCCCTGGCGCGCTGTAGCCTCTCGATGCTCATGGCGAGGTCCGCATCGATCGCCTTCAGGGCCTGGGCCGATGAGTCGCCGTCGAATGACACGTCGTCGATCTGGTCGAGCGGGACGCCGAGATCACGCAGTCGCCGGATCTTCAGGAGCCTCACGAGGTGCCGGACCCGGTACTGCTTGTAGCCGTTGGACATCCTGTCGGGCTGCTCGAGCAGGCCGATCTGGTGATAATGGCGGACGGTGTTCACCGTCGTCCCCGCCAGTTCGGCGATCTCGCGGGTGCTCCACGTCATTCCCGTTCCTCCTTCCGCGTCCTCGTCCGCCCGTTCGGTCGCTGTGCGCCCTGTCCATCAGCCGGCCCGTGGGAGACCCATCGTCCCACCGGCCGGAGACCCTGCGGCTTCCGTCACCAGCCCAGGAACCCGACGAGTCCTGTCGCAAGAGCCGCGATGACACCGGTCCACAGGACGATGGCGATCGCCTGCCAGAGCAGGACCCGCTCCTTCCGGACCCCGGATGCTGCGAAGAACGCGGCGGTGAGCTGCGTGGGAAGCGCAAGCGGGGCGAGGAGGCTCGCGCCCGGCACACCGAAGCGGGAGAGCCAGCCCTGCAGGCGGCGCTGCCCCTTCACGCGCCGCGCTGATGGGGCGGCGGCTGCGGGATCGGGCGCCTCGCGCTCGTTCCCGCGGCCGGCCACGACCTTCTCGCGGACACGTGAGCTGATGGTGACGACGGCGAGCACGCTCAGGAAGTTGCCGATCATGGCAGCGAGGGCCGCCACGACCGGATTGATCCCGAGGATGATGCCGATGCCGGCGGCTCCCTCACCCTCGATATAAGGGACCATACCGGCGATGCCGACGCCGAGCGGTTGAACCAGCTCGGGCAGCTGCTGCACCCATTCCCTGATGCCTTCATACGGATTGTCCACGTCATTCTCCTTCGTCTCTTCCACGGCACCCATTGCTCCGCCGCATACCACGTTTTGATTGTGGGGTCAAGAGCGCTGTGCCGGGCTGGTTTATTCCAGGTGCTCACCATTGAAGAGCGTGTGCCGGGAACAGGGTCAAGGCCCGGGGAAGAGCGATACGTCACACTGTCCGACGGAGGCGGACGCGACCTCCTTGTTGCTCATGACGTCGAGGGCGTCCACCTTGACCGTGTGGTGGGGACAGGGTGTTCCCTGAGGGCAGACGCCCGCAGGCGGGACCGTCCTGGTGGACGCGCACCGTCGGCGATGCTCTCCAGCCCCGGCGTCCCCGATCCCTGTCGACCGAAGGAACCCCGATGACCGTGCACCTCACCCATCCCGACGGCCTGCTGCAGCAGACCGACTACGCGCCGGTCGCCGTGGCGACGGGAACCCGGTTCCTGCTGCTTGCAGGACAGGTGGGAGTGACACCCGCCGGCGTGCCGACCACGAAGGATCTGATGGGCCAGGTCCACTCCGCGCTGCGCAACGTCGCCACGGGCGTGAGGGGCGCAGGGGGCGACGTCGGGGACATCGCCCGATTGACCTTCTACGTCGTCGGCTGGACGCCGGACATGGCTGATGATCTCTGGGCGGGTACTGCACGCGCCCAGCAGTCCGAAGGCTTCACCTCACCGTTGCCACCCATCACGGTCATCGGCGTCCAGGCGCTCTGGGTCCCCGCTCTCCTCGTCGAGATCGAGGCCACGGCCGTCATGCCCTGAGGTCGGGCGGATCCCTCCGGCGCAGCCGGACCTATGAACTCCCGCCGGGGGCACCGCGGAGCGGACGCCGCGGTTCCCCGGCGGGACCATCGGGCCTCAGTCCTCGTCGCCCGCTGCCGCGGCCTTGATCGCGTCCTTCTCGGCGCGCAGGGCCTCCGCCTCGTGCTGTTCCTCGGCCTTCTCCTGATGGATGACCGCCGCGAAGAGCTTTTCCATCTCCTTGGCCACGCCCGCTGCCGACGCGGGGTTCTGGCCGGTCACGAGCCGGTCGTCGACCACGACCTTCTCCTCGAAGACATCCGCGAAGACGTGGGTTGCGCCCTGTTCCTCGAGCCGGTCCGCCAGGAAGAAGGGGATGACCTTGTCCTTGCCCGCGGCGACCTCCTCGTCATTGGTGAAGGCGGCCACCCTGCGGCCCTCGACGAGGCGGAAGCCGTTCTCCAGTTCCACGTTCACCAGCCCGGCGGGCCCGTGGCAGACAGCGCCCACCAGGCCGCCCGCGTCGTAGATGCCGGCCACGAGCTTCTGCAGACCCTCGCTGTCCGGGAAGTCCCACATGGTGCCGTGGCCGCCCACGAGGTAGACGGCGTCGTACTGGGCGGGATCGACGACGTCGACGCGGGCCGTGTTGTAGAGGCCGGCGCGCGTGGTCTCGTCCTCCGTGAAGGCGACCTGCACGGGATCGGCCGTGTCCACCTCGTCGCGCGGGGGCTGCCCGCCCCGGATGGAGGCGAAGTCGACGAAGTGCCCGGAATCCTTGAAGACCTTCCAGGGATGTGCGGCCTCGGCCACGTTGTAGCCGGTCTTCTCTCCCGTATCGCCGATCTCGGAAACGCTGGTCAGAACCATGAGGATCTTCTTCATGGGTGCTCCTTTCGTCCAGGTTCCACCCTATGCGTCGGCCCGGCCGGGAGGTGCCGCTCAGCGCCCCGTCCTCGCAGCCTCCTCGACGGCCGCCAGGCGCCGTCGTGCCTCCTCCGGTCGGATGTACTCCCCCACCGTCGGATAGGACCCGATGGTCGCGACCGACGAGACGATCGTGTGCGGATAGATGTGCACGAGGTTGAACGCCTGCGCCCCGTCCCGGCCCCGGATGCCGCCCACGGGGACGTTGAGGTCCTGCGTGTAGCAGGTGGACGACGCGACCGACACGGGGATCCCGGCGAAGAGCGACGACGAGGGGAAGTGCACGTGCCCGCCCAGGATCAGGCGGATGTCCGTCCCCGCCACGATCTCCGCCAGCCGGTCCTGCCGGCGCAGCTCCGTCAGCACGGCGAGGTCCTGCACCATCGGGATGGGCGGGTGATGGAGGGCCAGGATGCTGCCGTCGGGTGCGGGCCGCGCCAGTTCCGCCTCCAGCCAGGCGAGCTGCGCGTCGTCGAGTTCCCCGTGGTGGTGCCCGGGCACGGACGTGTCGAGCGCGATCACGCGCAGCCCGCCGAGCCGATGGCTGCGGTACAGCGGGGCGTCCCCGGGGGGTTCGCCGAGCAGCGCCGCTCGCAGGGCCGGGCGTCTGTCGTGGTTGCCCATGAGCCAGATCACGGGAGCGTCCAGCTCGTCGGCGAAGGGCTCGACGAGTCCGCGCAGGGCCCGGTAGGCGTCGGGGTCGCCCTTGTCCGTGAGGTCGCCCGTGAAGACGAGGGCGTCGGGGCGGACCCCGGACCGCCCGACCTCCGCCAGGAGCTGGGCGAGCCGTGCGCGCGCGTCCACGCCGCCGTACAGCGGCCCGCCGGTCACGAAGTGGGTGTCGCTGAAGTGGAGCAGGAGGTGGTCGGCGGGAGGATGCTCGCGGGACGGCGGAGCATCCTCCCGCCTGTCGTGGGTCGGCATGGGCGCTAGGCGGTCGCCTCGGCCGTGGCCCGCGGCGGCGCCGCCCGCTCCTGGTCGAACACCGTCTTGTCCATGAGCTCGGCGATCCGGTCCCAGTCGTGGCGCCTGAGCAGCTTACGCAGCTCGGGCGTCGGCGGTTCGCCGGCACGGCCCCGCAGCGCCTCGCAGGCCGCGGCGAAGCCCTCGGCGTCGTCCTGCAGCTCGACGACGCCGGGGAAGTCCGCGACGACATCGGGCACCCGCGTGGACACCACGGGCAGGCGGGACGCCAGGTACTCGAGCGTCTTGGTGGGGCTGATGGACCTCGTGGCCTCGTTGAGGGCGAACGGCATGAGGGCGACGTCGAACGCCGCCATGTGTGCCGGCAGGTCCCTGTAGTCCTGCTGCCCGTAGTACGTGATGTTGGGCGCCTGCGGCAGGTCCGACTCCTCGATCTTGCAGATGGGCCCGATCATCCGGATCTCCCACTCGGGCAGGCGTTCCGCGAGGCCCGCGACGAGGTCGAGGTCGAGCCGCTCGTCCAGCACGCCCACGTAGCCGGCCACCGGCTTGCTGCGGTCGGGATCGGCCGCCCGCGCCGCCGCCGCGTAGTGCGCCACGGACACGCCGCTCGGCACCAGGTGGGCGTCCTCCCGGCCCTGCTTCACCACGGACCGGTGCAGCGAGCGCCCGCCGGCGAACACGACGTCGGCCCGCTTCAGCGCCTGGCGCTGGCGCACGAGCAGCTCGGGGGCTGCGTTCCTGAACGCCGCGAGGTCGTCCATGACGTCGAACACGAGCGTGGTCGGTTCGAGGGCGAGTGCCGCCTCCAGGACCAGGGGCGTGTAGATCCAGACGACGCGCTCGCCCGCTGGCGGGCCCAGGAGCTGGGGCAGCTGCGCCACGTAGTCGGGCATGACCTCGTCGAAGAAGCCCACGTGATGACCCTGCTCCGGGATCTCGAGGTAGACGCGCGTCAGGTCGTCGATCTCGGTGGTGCCCAGCCGGTTCTCCGTCGGCTCGACGCCGGGCGGCGTGAGGGGTTCCTCCACGAAGAAGGTCCTGCGCCCCGGCACGCGGTTCAGGCGCGAGACGATCTGCTGAGGCCGCTGCCAGACCCATTCCCACCGCAGGTGGGACATGACTATGAGTTCACTGTGCATCGACGATCCTCAATTCCATTCGAGTGGTTGTACGGGGGAGACGTGAGCCGAGATCGGTCTCGGGGGGCTGTTGCCAGTCCCAGTGGGACATCTGCTGCCGGTAGCCGTGCAGCCAGGTGGCCACCGGTTCACCGAGGGGGTAGGCGGGGAGTTCACCGGAGCGCACTCCCCCGGCCGCGAGCGCGTACGACGTCGACATCACCGATGTGCGCCGCTCGAGGTCCTCGTCGAGCCAGTACACGCCCACGGGGTCCACGTGGCCCTCGCAGCGGAAGAGCAGCGAGTTCCAGTCGGTGGAGTCGACGACGGGGAACCAGCACACGCCCTCGAGCACGACGCCGCGGGCCTGGGCCCGCTCGCACTGCTCGAGCACGTACTTGAGCCACGTGGCGCGGTCGGAGGTACGCCCGCGGACGTTGGTCTCGGTGAGCATGCACGGCAGGCCGTAGCGCTCCCAGTACTGCTGGATCTGGTCGGCCAGTGGGAGCGGGGTGGGCGTGGGTGCCGTCCCACCCTCCTCGCCGAAGTTCCACTGGCAGTGCGCGTAGTAGTCCAGGCCGAGGACGTCGACGGACCCCGCCGGCAGGGCGAGCAGGCGCTCGCCGCCCACCGGGGCGAGATCGCGGCCCAGCTGGCTGTCGACGTCGTACCCCCGGCCGAGGAACGCGTCGAGGGCGAGGAAGCGGCGGTCGTTGGCCATGTCCGCGTACCGCTGCCCCGAGGCGTCGGAGCCCGTGTGGAACTCGCAGGTGTCGACCCAGACGTGCCGCGCGTCCGGCAGCAGCCGGCGGTACAGGGTGCTCGCCTGGGCGACGGCCGGCAGCACGTTCACGAGGAGGTCCACGAACCCCTGCAGCCCCGAGTGGTAGGGCGGCCAGATGGCCTCGTGCCCGCACAGGAACAGCGTGGCGAACGGCTCGTTGAAGAGCGTGTACTCCTCCACCCACGGGTAGCGGCGGGCGAAGGCCTCCGCGTACCGCAGGTACACCTCGCCGAAGCGGGCGTCGGCGAAGCCGTCGGTCAGCCAGGCCGGGTAGCTCGTGTGGTGCACGAGGTCGATGATGGGCCGGAAGCCGTGCGCGTGCAGGTACCCCAGCACCTCGTCCGTGGCGGACCAGTCGAAGACGCCCTCGGTCTCCTCGACGCGATGCCACCGCACGGGGTAGCGCAGCCGGGTGATGCCCGAGCGTGAGAGCAGGGCGAGGTCCTCGCGCCAGCGGGTGTCGTGTTCCGTGGTCTCGAAGATGTCCCGGTCGTGCGCGGGCATGAACGTGCTCTCGAAGCCCCCGATGATCTCCAGCGGTGGCCCGCCGTCGCCGGGCGCGCTCACGGTGCGTCCTCCCGCGGGGTCCGGCGGGCGCCGAGTTCCTCGTAGACGACGTCGAGCAGCTCGGCGGCGCGCAGGTTCAGCCGGCGCGACTCGTCGAGGTCGGCGTCGAGCCGGACGACGTCCGCCCGCAGCTGCGCCACCTCGACGCGGAGCGCCAGGATCTGCTCCGCGAGGCCCTCCGGTTCCGCGAACTGCAGCTCCATGTCCTCGGCCGTGGCCTGGTTGCCTGCCTGGGTCGTGTCGGTCATGCCCTCTCCCTCCTCACGAGCACGCGGCGGCTCGTCGCCCCGCCTGCTCCGTCGTCGTCCTGCTCCTCGGCACTCAGCGAGTACCGGTGCAGCTGTTCCTGGAATCGCGTCCAGTCCACGGGCCGGTACTCCACCCAGCTCGCCGACCCCTCCGTCCCCGCCACCCCGACCTCGAGGAACGCGGTGCTCCCGGGGGCCGCCAGCAGGTGCTTGACGAGCATCAGCGTGGTGTCCCAGCCGAGCGGGCTGAGCGCGTTGAACAGGTGGTTGGCGTGGACGTGCACCGTCGTGTCGAGCTCCGCGCACCGCCTGCGCAGGTGCAGCGCGTGACGGGCCATGGTCAGGTTCGCGCGCTCGAAGGTCAGGCCGTCGTCGGCGAGGTGCTCCTTCGCCCACGCGAGCGCTGGCCGGCTGTAGTCGACGGCGAGGACGCGGTGGCCGCGGTCGGCCAGGTGGCGGGCGTCGGCACCGAGGCCGCAGCCGAGGTCCAGCACGGTGGACGACGGCGGCAGCTGGTCCGCGGCGGCGACGGCGAGGCCCGACGGCGTCCGTTCCGCGCCCCCCTCGATCGCGACGCGGTGATGGTCCTCCCAGTTCTCGCGGTCGACGTCGAAGTGGTTCAGCCACCAGTAGTAGCGGCGGAACGCGGCGGGCGGCGTGACGAAGGAGAACGTCGGGTCGGGCACCTCCCAGGACGGCCCGTAGATCGCGGCGAGGAGCTGCGCGGGCTCGGCCGGACCCGGCAGCATGCGGCCGTTCACGGGCAGCGGCTTCAGGGGGTGGAGGGTGACGGTGTCCGCGGGTTCACGCGCGTGGAACGTCCCGTAGAACCAGCCCCCGCACTCGAAGTAGGTGAAGATGTCGAGGTAGAAGCGGTCCGTCACCGTGCCCCCGGGGAACAGCAGCTGCAGGTGCCCGCTGGAATGCCGGACCGTCTCGTACCCCTGCTCGGCGAGTGTCCGTTCGATGCGGAAGCTCTCGAGGGCGACGTCCGAGGGGTTGGTGTGCGCACTCAGGTAGGCGAGATCGGCGTCGTCGTCGTGCGGGAGGATCCGCCCGTTGCGGACGGGCCCGAGGAGCGTGCCGCCCGTGACGAACAGGTCGATCCCGAGCGTGCGGTGCAGCACCCCGATGAGGCGCTCGGCCTCGTCGAGGACCTGTTCGATGAGCGCGGCGTCCCGGCCCTCGAAGGACCGGGCGATCCGGCCCCACTTGTTGACGACCTGCGGGATGCCCGTGCCGGGCTCCGCCAGGGCGAACTCGCTCGGGTCGTCGTCGAAGGCGACCGTCGCCGCCGCGACCTCCCGGCCCGCGTGCTCGACGGCGAGCCGGGCCCGGCCCGTGAGCCGTTCGGCGAGGGAGGGCGGCCACGGCAGGTTCAGCGCGCCGTCGTCGCCCGGTTCGGGGGCGCGGACCGTCCAGATGCGGCGCCCGCCGAGGAGCACGGAGCAGGCGTCGCCCGAGGGGATGCGGGCGTCGGGGATCACCAGCCGCTGCGCGTCGGCAGTGAGGGGCCCCGCCCTCACCGGACGCTTTCGAACTGCGTGGCCAGGGGGTCGACCTGCAGCAGCCGCACGTCGAAGACCTGGCCGGTGGTGTCGGAGGCGAGCACCTGGGAGCAGACGCGCGCGACGTCGCACGCCTGCACGAGGGTGGTCTCGTCCTCGTGGCCGAACGCCTTCTGCCGCATGGGCGTGGCGGTACGGCTCGGGCTGATGCAGTTGACCCGGATCGCGTCGCTGCTCCACTCGTCCGCGAGCGCCTGGGTCAGGTTGACGAGCGCGGCCTTCGTGGCCGAGTACACCGTGTACTGGGCGCGGCCGCGCGTGTAGGAGCTGGACGAGAACAGGAGCAGCGACCCGCGCGAGGCGGCGAGGTAGGAGTGCGCCTCCTGCGCGACGACGAACGCCGCCATGAGGTTCACGCCGACGTCGTGCTGGAGCTGCTCGTCGCTGAGGTCCACGAGGTCGCCGATGGTCAGGACTCCGGCGGTGAGCACCACATGGTCGATCCGCCCGTACTCGGCGGCGGCAGCGGCCAGGGCACGCCAGACGGAGGCGCGGTCCTCCACAAAGGTGCCGCTGCCGGTCCTGCTGTGGGCGACGACGTGCGCGCCCTCCTCCTCGAGCTGCCGTCCGAGTTCGCTGCCGATGCCCGAGCTGCCGCCGAACACCACCACGACGGCGTCGCGCAGCGAGTCCGCGGGGAACGGCACGGGGTCCGCGTGCTGGTGCTTGAGCTGGAACAGCTTGTCCGCCAGATGGATGTCGATGGGGTGGGTGATCTTGATGTTGGCCTCGTGGCCGGGCACCACGATGATCGGGACGTCCGGGCTGTACTTCAGCACCACGGAGCAGTCGTCCGTCGCTGCGAAGTCCGGATCGGCGTGCGCGAGACCGTAGGCCTCCATCAGGGTGTCCCACCGGAACGCCTGGGGCGTCTGCCCGCGACGGAGGGACGCGCGCGGCGGGACGGCGCGGATGATGTCGTGCTCGTCCACCTCGATGATGGTGTCCGCGGAGGGGATGCCGGTGTCGACGGCGTCGTAGGTGTCCAGCGCATCCACGCATGCGCGGATGATCGACGGATCCACGAGCGGACGCACGGCGTCGTGGAAGACGACCTTCGAACCCGGCGTCGCGATCTCCCGCAGGGCCAGATAGGAGGTCTCGTTACGGTCGCGGCCACCCGGCAGCAGACCCGAGAGCTTGGAGAAGCGGTCCCGGGTCACGAGCCGCTCGGCGCGGTCCATGGTGCCGGGATCCATCATCACGATGATCTCGTCGATGAAGGGGCACTGCTGGAAGACGTCCACGGTGTGCTCGAGGCTGGTGCGGCCCGCCACGGGTACGAGCTGCTTGGGGATCTCGAGGCCCATGCGGGTGCCGATGCCGCCGGCGAGGATAACGCCGACCGTTCGTCGTCGGGGGCGTGCCTCGTTGTCCGCTGTGCTCGGTACGTCCATCCGGTTCGTGATGGTCGACATTGCCGCCTCCTTCTACGCTGCGTGATCCGATTCGTGGTCCGATCCGTCGTCTCCTGGTCCGGTTCGTGGGCTCCGGGAAGTTCCGTCAGCGTACTGAGGGTTCCGGCGGTCCAGCAGGAAAAGTTGGGGTCGCAAGGCCCTTGTGCGGGCGCTCGTTCTTTGCCTCGCGTTCGCCCGGCGTTCACCTTCGGCGGCCTCCTGACGCCCGTCACCGGCCCGTCACCGACCCGTCACCGGCCCCTCACCAGTGCTCGGATCCTTCCGCCGGGAGTCCGCACGGGACCCCCTTCCGGGGGCGCGATAGCCTGAGGTCATGGCAATCCGGGTGCTCGCTGTGGGCCGCAAGCACGAGAGCTGGGTGTCCGAGGGCATCGAACGCTACGCGAAACGCCTGAAGAAGCCGTTCGACCTGTCCTGGCAGCTCATCGGCCACTCGGCGCGGGAGCACGACGCCGCCCGCAGGGAGGAGTCCGAACGGCTCCTCGCCCGGCTCGGCACCGACTACGTGGTCCTCCTCGACGAGCGCGGCAAGGCCATCGACTCGCCCACGCTCTCGCGCACCCTCCTCGGGCCGCTCGAGGCCTCGCGCAGCGTCACCGTGATCATCGGCGGCGCCTACGGCGTGGACGTGCAGGTCCACCGGCGGGCCGACTTCGTCTGGTCCCTCTCGCCGCTCGTCTTCCCCCACCAGCTGGTGCGCCTCATCCTCACCGAGCAGGTGTACCGCGCGCAGGAGATCGCCGGCGGCCGGTCCTACCATCACGAATAGGCGTCCCGGCCGGGGTGTACCGCACGCAGGTAACGATCCCGGTACGGCCGTGTCGGCCTACTGGCGCTCCGGGATCCCGGAGCTAGGGTGAGGTCATGACTAGTCTGCTGGGGAGCAAGCGTTGGATCATGGCCGCTGCGGCCGCCGGAACCCTGATCGCGGTGAGCGGCTGCGCGCCGTCCGGGACGGACGGCGGGACGGCGGCACCGGCGTCGACCGCCGGGTCGGCGTCGGCCGATGCAGCGCCGTCGGCATCGCCGTCCGCGTCGCCGTCCGCCGAGGTATCGGCCTCGCCGTCAGCCGATGCCACGAGCGAGGCGCCGTCGAGCGCTCCCTCGGCATCGGCGTCGGCGTCCCCGACCGCCGAGGCGCCCACGACGCCGCCGTCGGAAGCCGTCTCCGGCGGGACCTGCACGGCCGCGCAGCTCACAGGAAGCGTCGCGGATCAGCTCGGTGGCGGTGCGGCGGGCAGCGTGTACCGCACGCTCGTGCTGACCAACGCCTCCGATCAGGGGTGCACGCTGGACGGCTTCCCCGGGGTGTCCTTCGTGGATGCCGCCGGCGCCCAGATCGGCGCACCCGCGGACCGCGACGGCTCGGCGTCGACCCTCGTGTCGCTCGCCCCGGGGGCGTCGACCACCACCACGCTGCGGCAGACCAACGCCCAGAACTACGGCGTGGACTGCGGGCTCATCACGGCCGCGGGCCTGCGGGTCTACCCGCCCGGGGCGACCGACTCACTCGTGCTGCCCCAGCAGATCCCCGCCTGCTCGGCCGCGTCCGTGGTGCTGCTGACCGTCGGGACGTTGCAGCCCGCGTCCTGACGGGTCGGCTCCGACGCTTCGGGCCGGCCGTCCGATCCGGCGCACCCCGGACACCGGTCGTGCCGGCACGGCAGCGTGCGGCCCGAGCAGCCGGAGCCGCCAGGCCGCGACCACGAGCAGCGCGGCGGTGGCCAGCGCGAGCACCAGGGTCAGCCGCGGCAGGTCGACGGCGATGGCCACGACTCCCAGCAGTGCGGCGCCCGTTCCTGCGGTGATCATGACGCGGCCCCGCTCGAGGTACCCGTACACGGCGAGGCCGATCCCGAGCACCACCCAGGCGCCGAGCCCCCGGAAGGCCTCCACGGCCCCGCCGAGGAGCGCGCCCAGTTCCACGACGACGGCGAGCACCAGGTACGCGCCCGCGCCCAGATGCATGGCGGGCGGGTTCCGGACGAGCCACGGCGTGGTCAGGACGACCAGCACGAGTGTGCCGACCACGAAGTAGACGGCCGTGCGGCCCGTGTCGCCGTCGAACACGAGCGCCGCCGCAGCGCCGCCGAGGAAGAGCGACCCGATGCCCGCCACGGGCAGCCAGTTGTGGGACACATGGCCCCGCGGGGCCCGGGGCTGCGCCGTCCCTGCCTCTCCCGCCACACCGCTCCTCCCCCGGCCGCGCGGCGCGGCTCGTCCCTGCAACCTACTCCCGCCGTGCCCGCCACGGGGGCAGGTGGGCGGTGCGCCGTCCCTCCATCGAGTGTCGGTGCGCTGGGGCATGATGAAGAGGTGACGACGCAGGTACTGACGAGGTTCACCCCGGCCACGCACGAGTGGTTCGCCGGTGCCTTCACCGAGCCCACCCCTGCCCAGGAGGGCGCCTGGTCCGCCATCTCCGCCGGTTCCAACGCCCTCGTCGTCGCCCCCACCGGCTCGGGCAAGACCCTCGCGGCGTTCCTCTGGGCCCTCGACCGCCTGATCGCCTCGGGCGAGGGCAGCGGGGACGCCGCCGAGGCCCCGGTCGCGGCGTCCGGGAAGGGCCGGAAAGCCCCCGCTAAGCCGAGACGCACCACCCGTGTGCTGTACATCTCGCCCCTGAAGGCACTCGGCGTCGACGTCGAGCGGAACCTGCGGGCGCCGCTGATCGGCATCACGCAGACGGCCAAGCGCCTCGGACTGCCCGCGCCCGGTATCACGGTCGGCGTCCGCTCCGGCGACACCCCGCAGGCCGAGCGGCGGGCGATGCTCACCCGGCCGCCGGACATCCTCATCACCACGCCCGAGTCGCTGTTCCTCATGCTCACGTCGAAGGCGCGCGAGACCCTCATGGAGGTGGACACCGTCATCATCGACGAGGTCCATGCGGTCGCGGGCACCAAGCGCGGAGCGCACCTCGCGGTGTCCCTGGCGCGCCTCGACGCCCTGCTGGACAAGCCCGTGCAGCGCATCGGTCTCTCGGCAACGGTGGAGCCCAAGGAGACCGTGGCCCGGTTCCTCGCGGGCAACGCGCCCGTGGAGATCGTGGCCCCGCCGTCCGAGAAGAAGTGGGATCTCACCGTCACCGTGCCCGTGGAGGACATGACGGAGCTCGGCGGGGCGGCCTCGAACACCGAGGACGACGGCGATGCGGTGCCGCAGGCGAGCATCTGGCCTCACGTCGAGGAGAAGATCGTCGACCTGATCGAGCAGAACCGGTCCACGATCGTGTTCGCCAACTCGCGCCGCCTCGCCGAGCGCCTGACCGCGCGGCTCAACGAGATCCACGCGGAGCGCCGCGAGCGCGACGCCGTGTGGGCCGCGGGCGGCAACCCGGCCGCCGTCGAACCCACGGCCGCTCCGTCGTTCGCCCACACCACCGCGACCCCCGCCCAGATGATGGCGCAGGCCGGGCAGACCAGCGGCGCCGAGCCGCTGCTCGCGCGGGCGCATCACGGCTCGGTGTCCAAGGACCAGCGCGCGCTCATCGAGGACGACCTCAAATCAGGGCGGCTGCGATGCGTCGTCGCGACGAGTTCGCTGGAGCTGGGCATCGACATGGGCGCGGTGGACCTGGTGGTGCAGGTCGAGTCGCCGCACTCCGTGGCGAGCGGCCTCCAGCGCGTCGGCCGCGCGGGCCACCAGGTCGGCGAGGTCTCCCAGGGCGTGCTGTTCCCGAAGCACCGGGGCGACCTCATCAACACCACGGTCACGGTGGAGCGCATGCTCGCCGGGCAGATCGAGCCCCTCTACATCCCCACCAACCCGCTGGACATCCTGGCGCAGCAGACCGTCGCGGCCGCAGCGCTCGGCACCATCGACGTCGAGGAGTGGTTCGACGTCGTCCGTGCCTCCGCGCCGTTCGCCACCCTGCCGCGGTCCGCGTTCGACGCGACCCTCGACCTCCTCGCCGGCCTGTACCCGTCCGACGAGTTCGCCGAGCTGCGCCCGCGCATCATCTGGGACCGCGTGGAGGGGACCATCACGGGCCGGCCCGGGGCGCAGCGCCTGGCGGTCACCTCCGGCGGCACCATCCCCGACCGCGGGCTGTTCGGGGTGTTCCTCGTCGGATCCGAGGGCGAGGGCCCGCGCGCGGGCGGCCGCCGCGTCGGCGAGCTCGACGAGGAGATGGTGTACGAATCGCGGGTGGGTGATGTCTTCGCCCTCGGCGCCACCAGCTGGCGGATCGAGGAGATCACCCACGATCGCGTGCTGGTCTCCCCCGCCTTCGGCCAGCCCGGCAAGCTCCCGTTCTGGAAGGGCGACTCCCTCGGCCGGCCCGTGGAGCTCGGCCGCGCCCTCGGCGCGTTCAACCGGGAGATGTCGGGGTCCACGCCCGAGAAGGCGCAGGAGCGGTGCGAGAGGATCGGCCTGGACGCGTGGGCGTCCGGCAACCTCATCACCTACCTGACGGAGCAGCGCGAGGCCACCGAGGTGGTGCCGAGCGACCGGACGCTCGTGGTCGAGCGGTTCCACGACGAACTCGGCGACTGGCGCGTGGTGCTGCACAGCCCCTTCGGCATGCCCGTGCACGCGCCCTGGGCGCTCGCCGTCGGTGCCCGGCTCGAGCAGCGGTACGGCATGGACGGCGCGGCGATGGCATCCGACGACGGCATCGTGCTGCGGGTGCCGCTCATGGAGGACGAGCCCCCCGGCGCCGATCTCTTCCTGTTCGACCCCGAGGAGCTCGACGGCATCGTCACCGCCGAGGTGGGCGGTTCCGCGCTCTTCGCGTCCCGGTTCCGCGAGTGCGCCGCCCGCGCCCTGCTCCTGCCACGGCAGAACCCGAGCAAGCGCACTCCCCTGTGGCAGCAGCGGCAGCGGTCGGCGCAGCTGCTCGACGTCGCCAAGAAGTACCCGACGTTCCCGATCGTGCTCGAGACGGTGCGCGAATGCCTGCAGGACGTCTACGACCTGCCCGCGCTGAAGGAGCTCGCCGCATCCATCGAGCGCAGGGAGCTGCGCATCGTCGAGGTCACCACGCAGCAGCCCTCGCCCTTCGCGCGGTCCATGCTGTTCGGCTACGTGGCGTCCTTCCTGTACGAGGGGGATTCCCCGCTGGCCGAACGGCGGGCCGCGGCGCTCTCGCTCGACCCGACGCTCCTCAACGAACTGCTCGGCCGGGCCGAGCTGCGGGAACTGCTCGATGCCCGGGTCATCGCCGAGACGGAACTCGAACTGCAGCGCCTCCGGCCCGACCGCCTGGCGCGGGGACTCGAGGGCGTCGCGGACCTGCTGCGCCTGCTCGGACCGCTCACTGTCGAGGAAGTCGCCGAGCGGCTCGAGGCCCCCGCGGACGGACTGCCCGCGCCCGCCGACGCCGCCACGCGTCCGAACGGCGGGTCCCCGGACGTGTCCTTGAACGCGTCGTCCGGTGCGTCACTGGATGCGTCACTGGATGCGTCCTTGGATGCGTCCGCCGACGAGGATGCCTCCGATGAGGCGCTCATGGCCGACTCCCCCGCCCCGGTACGGGGCCACGCGTCCCTCGAGGTGGTGGACCGTCATGTCGCGGCACTCGTGAAGGCGAACCGTGCGCTGACCGTGCACATCGCCGGCGTCGAGCGGATCTCGGCCGTCGAGGACGCCGCCCGCCTGCGCGACGCCCTCGGCGTCCCGCTGCCCATGGGCATCCCGCTGGCGTTCATCGAACCCGTCGATGACCCGCTCGGTGACCTCGTGGGCCGTTACGCGCGCACGCACGGTCCGTTCACCGCCGCCGAGGCCGCGGCCCGCCTGGGCCTCGGCGTCGCCGTCGTCGCCGGCGCGCTGCAGCGCCTCGCCGGCGCAGGGCGCGTGGTGGAGGGCGAGTTCCGCCCCGCGGAGTCCGTGCCCGTCCTCGACATCTCGGCCGCCTCGGGCGCCGCTCCGGGCACCATCACCGTGCATGCGCCCGCCGCGAGCGAGTGGTGCGACGCCGAGGTGCTCCGCCGCCTGCGCCGCCGGTCGCTCGCCGCCCTCCGGCAGGAGGTCGAGCCCGTCGACCCGGCCGCGTACGGCCGGTTCCTGCCCGCCTGGCAGCACATCGGCTCCAGCCTGCGCGGCCTCGACGGGGTGATCACGGTCATCGACCAGCTCTCCGGCGTGCCGATCCCCGCCTCGGCGTGGGAACCGCTCATCCTCGCGCAGCGCGTGGCCAACTACGCACCGGCGATGCTCGACGAGCTGACGGCGACCGGGGAGGTGCTGTGGTCCGGTGCCGGGTCCCTGGCCGGCAACGACGGCTGGATCGCGCTGCACCTCGCCGAGAACGCGCCCCTGACCCTGCGACCGGATCCGGCGTTCGAGCCGACCGCCCTGCACACGGCGCTGCTGGACCTGCTGGCCGGCGGCGGCGGCTACTTCCTGCGGCAGCTCACCAACCTCCTCGACGTGCAGGAGGCGACCCCCGACACCGCCGTCGTCACCGCCCTGTGGGACCTGGTGTGGGCCGGCCGGATCAGCAACGACACCTTCACGCCCGTGCGGGCACTGCTCGCGCACGGCAAGACGGCGCACAAGCAGAAATCGGTCCCGGCCCGGGCCCGGACGTCGCGGGCGGGCCGGCTGGGCCGTGCGCCCGGCAAGTCCCTCACGGGGGCGTCGATGCGGTTGAGCGCCGCCGCGGACGACGGCGGCAGCTACCAGCGGCCCACCCCGCCCCTGGCCGCCGGCCGCTGGAACATGCTGCCGGGGGTGGAGGCGGAGACGACGCTGCACGCCCACGCCACGGCGGAACTGCTCCTCGACCGGTACGGGGTCGTCACGCGCGGCGCCGTGGGACAGGAGGGCATCCCCGGAGGATTCGGCCTCATGTACAAGGTGCTGGCACGCCTCGAGGAGATGGGCCGGTGCCGGCGCGGCTACTTCATCGAGCACCTCGGCGCCGCCCAGTTCGCGGTGCCCGCCACGGTGGACCGGCTGCGCTCGTTCAGCGCCGACAATCAGCTGCCCACGGCACAGGACGTCCTCGGCGGCGAGGCCCCTCCCCTGAAGGCCGTCGCGCTCGCGGCCACCGACCCCGCCAATCCCTACGGTGCGGCACTGAGCTGGCCGCAGGCCGACGGCGGTCACCGGGCGGGGCGGAAGGCGGGCGCCCTCGTGGTGCTCGTGGACGGAGCGCTCGCCCTCTACGTGGAGCGTGGCGGGAAGACCCTGCTGACCTTCACCGAGGACGCCGACGTCCTGCGCGCCGCAGCCCTGTCCCTGGTCACGATCATCCGCCGGGGCGCCGCGGACAAGATGGCCCTCGAGAAGGTGAACGGCGGGGAGATCCTGGACACGGACATCGGCCGGGCCCTGGCCGCCGCCGGGTTCCACTCCACCCCGAAGGGGCTGAGGATCCGTGCCTGAGGGGGATACCGTCTGGCGGGCCGCCCGCGAGCTGCACCGCGCCCTCGCGGGGAAGGTGCTCACCCGCTGCGACATCCGGGTGCCCCGCTTCGCCACCGTGGACTTCACCGGCGACACCGTGCAGGAGGCCGTGGCCCGGGGGAAGCACCTGCTCATCCGCGGCGGGGGCGACGACGGCTGGGACATCCACTCGCACCTGAAGATGGAGGGCCTCTGGCACGTCTACGCCCACGGTGAGAAGTGGCGGCGTCCGGCGTTCAAGGCGCGGTGCATCCTGGAGACGGAGGACGCCGTCGTCGTGGGATTCGAGCTCGGCTTCCTCCGGGTCATCCCGCGCGCCGAGGAGGAGGAGGCCGTCGGCTACCTCGGGCCCGACCTCCTGGGGGCCGACTGGGACCCGGACGAGGCGCTGCGCCGGCTGCTGGAGCAGCCCGAACGGCCCATCGGCCTGGCCCTGCTCGACCAGCGGAACCTCGCCGGGATCGGCAACGTGTACCGGTGCGAGCTGTGCTTCCTGGCGGGTGTCCACCCGCTCACGCCCACGGGCGAGGTGCCGAACCTGCCGCGCATGGTCGAGCTGTCGAAGAAGCTCCTCGAGGCGAACAAGGCGCGCAGCACCCGGGCCACCACGGGGCAGCTGCGCGGCAACACGCTCTGGGTCTACGGGCGGTCCCGCCGCGGGTGCCTGCGCTGCGGCACACCCGTGGCCCTCGAGCAGCTCGGCGACCGGGAGACGGAACTGCGCGAGCTCTACTACTGCCCGCACTGCCAGCCGCGATTGGGAACCCCGGCCGGAGCGGCACTACCCTGACGGGGTGGACGGCGACGGGCGGGTGATGCGGTGATGGCGATGCGCTCGCCCCTGCCCGTCCGCAACGGCGTCAACGCCACCCGGCTCCGGCTGCCCGCCGAGGGACCCTGGGAGACGGCGCTCGAGTACATCCTCGACCGGTTCGACCACGTGGATCCCGAGGGCATCGGCGAGCGCTTCGACCGCGGCGAGGTGGTCGCGCTCGGCGGCGAGGTCCTCACGCGCACCACGCCGCTGGGCGAGCACACCTTCGTCTGGTACTACCGCGAGCTCCCGGTGGAGGAACGGCTCCCGGTCGAGCTGACCGTGCTGCACCGGGACGCGCACCTGCTCGTCGTCGACAAGCCGCATTTCCTGCCCACCACCCCGGGCGGGATGTACGTCGCGGAGTCCGCCCTCGTCCGGCTGCGCGTGGAGCTCGGCCTCCCTGACCTCATCCCCATGCACCGCCTGGACCGCATGACCGCGGGTGTCCTCATGTTCTCCGTCGATCCCGGGACGCGCGGCGCGTACCAGCTGCTCTTCGAGAAACGGCGCATCAGCAAGGAGTACCGCGCGGTGGCCCCCGTCCGGCCCGAGCTGCACCTGGACACCGAGCCGCTCGACGTGCGGAGCCGGATCGTGAAATCGCGCACCTACCTCCTGGCGCAGGAGGTGGAGGGGCCCGCGAACACGCACACCACCGTCAGCCTGCTCGAGCAGCGCGAGGGCCGCGGGCTGTACCGGCTGCAGCCGCACACGGGCAAGACGCACCAGCTGAGGCTGCACATGGCCTCGCTCGGGCTCGGCATCATCAACGACCCGTTCTACCCCGTGCTCCATCCGCAGGCGCCGGACGACTACACGCGGCCGCTGCAGCTGCTCGCGCACAGCATCGCCTTCCGCGACCCGCTGACCGGCGCGGACCGGCAGTTCGAGTCCGGCCTCGCCCTCAGCGAGTTCACCTGACCACCCTGATCCCGGGCGACCCGGGACCGGGGTGGTGACCGGACGGTAGATTTGCAGGGTGGACCTGCCCGGAACGGACATCCCAGCACCGCTCTACCTCCTCGTCATGTTCGCCGTCATCGTCGTCGACGTCGTGCTTCCCGTCGTGCCCTCGGAACTCCTCGTCATCGGCGCCGGCACCATGTCCGCCCACAGCAGGCTCCTGCTCCCCTTCGCCGTCCTCGCGACGTTCGCGGGGAGCTGGATCGGCGACGTGGCGATCTTCCTGCTGTTCCGGCGCCGGCTCACCCACTTCCTCGACCGCTTCCGGTGGGGCCGCGCCGTCCACCGCGGACTGCGCAACGCCATCGAGAAGGCAGGCACCTCACCCACCTACGCCGCCGTCGTCGCCGTCCGTTTCCTGCCCGGCGGGCGCACCGCGAGCGTGGCGGCGGCGGGCATCGCCGAACTGCCCGTCCGCCCGTTCATGCTCGCTGCCGCCGGTGGGGGCGTGCTGTGGACCGCGTGGCTCCTCGGGCTCGGCTTCGTCGCGGGTGCCTCCACCGGGCTGCCCGCGGGCGTCAGCGCCCTGCTCGGGATGGCGGTCGGTACGCTGGTGGGAGCCATCACGGCGGCAATCCTCGCCGTGAAGAACCGGAAGGCCTCCACAGCGCATGAGCACCCCGAAGACCCCGGGACCCCGGCTTCCTGAGAAGCCGGTCCGGCCGCCGACGATCGCCCGTCGGACGCCCGCGGCCGAGCCGCCGACCGCCACGGCGAGCGTCCTCGACCGTCTTCGGGCGGCGCAGCCCCGCACCACGGCACCGGGCGAGGACGACCGGTCCGGGCCATCGGCCGGGCCATCGACCGGGCCATTGTCCGGGACGCCGTCCGCTCCCGGCGCTCCTGCGCCAGGACCGCGACCCGGAGGCGATTCCGGCCGCAGCGACGACTCCGACCCTGAGGGCGTCGGCGGTGCACGCTCCTCCGAGCGACTCCGCATCGCGACCGAGAAGGCGAGAGCCGCCGCGGATGCGGCCGCCGGCGCCGCCCGTCGCAGCAGCACCGCAGCCGCCGTCGTCGCCCGTCGCAGCAGCACCGCGGCGGCCGGTGCCGCCCGTCGCGGGAGCACTGCAGCCGCCGTCGTCGCCCGTCGAGGGAGCACTGCAGCTGCGCGCCACGTCGGTACCTGGGATCAGGACGTCGTGCGGCAGATCGTCGTCAGCGTCTGCGCCGTGGCGTGCATCCTCGGCTCGGCCGCGGGAGTCGGCGCCTTCGGTGGTCCGTCGATCCGGGACGCCGCGGGTGGATTGTTCGCTCCGGACGCGACGCTGCTGGCGCCGTCGTCGTCCGCGTTCTCCATCTGGAGCGTCATCTACGTGGGGCTCGTGGCGTTCACGGCGTTCCAGTGGCTGCCGTCGCAGCGCCGGACGGAACGCCAGCGGCGCCTGGGCTGGATCGTCGCCGTGTCGATGCTCCTGAACCTCGCCTGGATCCTCTGCGCCCAGGCCGACCTGCCGGTCCTGAGCCTGGTGGTGATCATGCTGCTCTTCTTCACCCTCCTGGCGGCCGTCCGGGCCATGAACGACCACCCCACCGCGACGCGGCTCGAAGGCGCCCTCGTGGATACGCCGATCGGCCTCTATCTCGGGTGGGTGCTCGTGGCGGCGTCGGCCAACGCCGCGGCGGTCCTCACCGCCGGCGGCATCGACCTCTTCGGCTGGGGAGGCAGGGCGTGGGCCATCCTCGGGATCGTCGCGGTCCTGATGAGCGCCGCCGTGATCTGCTCGACCGACCGTGGCCGCCTCGCCGTCGCCGCCGCCACGTCCTGGGGGCTGCTGTGGATCGCCGTCGAGCGGGTGCTCGGGCAGCCGTTCGCGGTGAACGTCGCGTTCGTGGCGGCCCTCGCCATCTTCCTGCTGCTCATCACCGCGGGCTCCCGCCGGCACCGGGTGGATCACGCCTACCGGCGCTGGCTGCGCGCCCAGGAGGACTCGCAGCGGGAACCGATCGACCTCACCGGGGACTACTACGAGGAGTCACGCTACTAGCGCCTACCCCGGCCGGAGCAGGCTCCCGGATCAGCCCTGCTCACCGATCGTGACGGCGATCTTGCCCCGCACATGACCCTCCATGCTGCTGCGGAAGGCGTCCGCTGCACGCTCCAGCGGGAAGCTCTCCGCGAGGACGGGCTTCACGCTGCCCGCCTCGACGAGTTCGGTCAGGGCCAGGAGATCGGCCGGGTTCGGGCGGACGAAGATATAGCGGCCGCCCCTGTCCTTGACCTCGGCATCCGTGACGGACGCGACCCGCTCGGGGGACTTCAGGTGCTCGAGCGAGGCATCGCGGTCCTCCCCTCCCACGAAGTCGACGACGGCATCGAGCCCCTCCGGTGCCACCTCGGCGAGGCGGCCGGCGAGCCCCTCGCCGTAGGTCACCGGTTCGGCGCCCAGCGAGCGCAGGAACTCGTGGTTCTTCTCGGACGCGGTGGCCACGACACGCGCACCCCACGCCTTCGCGATCTGGATGGCGTACGTACCCACTCCGCCGGCGCCGTTGTGCACCAGCACGGTGTCGCCCTCCCCCACACCGACCGCCTGCAGCGACTGGTACGCGGTGAGCCCTGCGAGGGGCATGGGCGCAGCCTCGGCCCAGGACACGTTCCTCGGCTTGCGGGCGAGCGCCCGCACGGGGGCCGCCACCTGCTCGGCGAAGGTGCCGAGCCCCACGGTGTCCATGCGGACGTACCCGATCACCTCGTCACCGGCCTGGAACTCCGTGACGGACGGGCCGGGCTGCACGACGACGCCGGCCACGTCCCAGCCCGGGATCACGGGGAAGTACGTGGGCAACGTGCCGTCGAGGTACCCCGCGGTGATCTTCCAGTCCACGGGGTTCACCGAGGACGCGCGGACGTCGACGAGCACCGAATCGGGCCCCACCTTCGGGTCGGGCTGCTCGCCGTACTGCAGCACGTCGGGATCGCCGTACTGCTCGTAGAACACTGCCTTCATGGTGCTCCTCCTCGGGTGGTCCGGCCGATACCGCTCTGGCTTCCAGAGGCGGCAACCGGCACCGGCCGGCACCTATTCCGGCGGGTCCCGCCGGCGGGGACGGCAGCCGGGACCCGGGAGAACGGCGCTCAGCCCGTGTTGCGCATCCCCGCCGCGACGCCGTTGATCGTGATCAGCATGGCCCGCTGGATCCGCTCGTCGGGCCGTCCGCCGTCGGACTCGGCCCGCATGCGGCGCAGCAGTTCGACCTGGAGGTAGGAGATCGGGTCGAGGTACTGGTCACGGACGGCGAGCGACCGCTTGAGCACCGGCTGGTTGTCGAGCAGTTCGTGTTCGCCGGTGAGCCGCCGGATCTCGGCCAGGGTCAGCGCGTACTCCTCGCGGATCACACCGAAGAGGTGCTGCAGCTCGCCGGGCACGAGGGCCTCGACGTAGTGCGCGGCGATCTCCAGGTCGGTCTTCGCGAGCGTCATCTCGACGTTGGAGACCACGGTGCGGAAGAAGTGCCAGCGCTCGAGCATCTCCGTGAGGAGCTCCCCGTGGCCCGCCTCCCGTGCGGCCCGCAGACCGGAGCCGACGCCGAACCAGCCCGGGACGATCTGGCGGGACTGCGTCCACCCGAACACCCACGGGATGGCCCGGAGGCCGCCGAGGCCACTGCCGGAATCGGGGCGCTTCGAGGGGCGCGACCCGATGTTGAGCGAACCGAGCTGCTCCACCGGCGTCGAGGCGAGGAAGTAGGCGGGCAGGTCCTCGTGGTCGATCAGGGAGCGGTACCGGACGAACGCGGCGTCAGACACGGTCTCCATCACCTCGGCCCAGCGGCCGCGGTCGTCGTCGGACGTGCGGGGGGTGCGGTGCAGCGCGGAACCCTGCATGACGGCGGCGAGGGAGAGCTCGAGGTTCTCGCGGGCCAGTGCCGGCAGCGAGTACTTGTCGCTGATGACCTCGCCCTGCTCGGTGAACTTGATCTCGCCCTCGAGCACGCCGTTGGGCTGGGCGAGGATGGCGTCGTACGTGGGTCCGCCACCGCGGCCCACCGATCCGCCGCGGCCGTGGAAGAGGCGGAGGCGGACGCCGTGCTTCGCGGCGACGTCGCGCAGCCGGCGCTGGGTCTTGTGGATCTCCCACAGGCTGGTGAGCACACCGGATTCCTTGTTGGAGTCCGAGTAGCCGAGCATGACCTCCTGCAGGTCCCCGCGCAGGCGCACCACCTCGCGGTAGGTCGGGTCGGAGAGCAGGGTGTCCACGATCTCGGCGGAGACGCGGAGCTCGTCCACCGTCTCGAGGAGCGGCGCGAAGCCGATCCTGGCGAACGCCCCGGAATCCGGGCCGCCGGAGCCGTCGCCGACGACGTCGACCAGCCCCGCCTCCCGGGCCAGCACCACCGGCGCGAGGACGTCGTCCGCCCCGCGGGTCATGGACACGATGTACGTCTCGATGACGTCGGGGCCGTAGGTCTGCAGCGCCGAACCGATCTCGCGGAAGACGTCGAACGTGCGCCGTGCGCCGTCGTCGAGTGGCGGGGTGACCGAGGCGAGCGGCCGCCGGGACGCCAGTTCGCGGGACAGCGCCCGGAGGCGGTCCTCGCGCGTCAGCTCGAGGTAGGGCACGTCGAGCTCGCCGAGGCGGTCGGTCAGCTGGGCGACGACGTCGTGGTGCATGTCCGCGTGTTCACGGATGTCGAGGGTGGCCAGGTGCAGGCCGAAGGAGGAGATGACGCGCGACGCCGTCGCGAGCGCGCCGTCAGCAGCGAGCCCCGCCGAGTACTGCCGCAGGGAGTCGCCGACGAGCCGGAGGTCGGCCAGCACCTGATCGGTGGTGGCGTAGTCGCGGCCGGGCTCGTGCGCCGTCTGGTGCTGCACGCGGGCCGCGGTGTTGAGGAGCTTCGCCTTCACGCACGTGAGCTTGAGCCGGTAGGGCTCCTGAGCATTGAGTTCGAGGACCCGCTTGTCGAGCCGCGGCAGGTTCGCGAGGTCGCGTTCGATGGAGGCGCTCAGCTCCGCGGACGCCTCGACGATCGCCGTCGAGGACGACAGCGACGAGATCAGCCGGTCGATGAAGTGGATGGCGATCCGGACGGCCTGCTGGTTCTGGATCTGCAGGATCTCCCGGGTGACGGCCGCCGTGACGTTCGGGTTGCCGTCGCGGTCGCCGCCGATCCAAGACCCGAACCGCAGCGGCGCGCCCTCGGCCGGCAGGGCGACGCCGTGCTCGCCCAGGAGGTCCGAGAGGTCCTCGAGCAGTTCGGGCATGGACGTGGTGAGTATGTCGCCGAGGTAGTAGATGGCGTTGCGGGCCTCGTCGATCGGCGTGGGCCGCACCTGGCGCAGCTCGTCGGTCTGCCAGATCAGGTCGATCACCTCGGCGAGCCGCCTGTCCTGGCGGCGTCGCTGCTGCGAGCCCTCCGCCGTCGTGTCCGCGAGGATGTCGGAGAGGCGGCGCAGCTTGTCCAGGACGGAGCGGCGCGAGGCCTCGGTGGGGTGGGCCGTGAACACGGGACGGACGTCGAGGGCCTGCACCACGTCGGCGAGGGCCTCGGGACCGGCATCGGCCGCGATGCGCGACACGGTCTGCGCCAGCCAGCCGTCCTCCTCCGACCGCGTCCGCAGCCCGCGCACGCGGTGCACCTGCTCGGCGGCGTTGGCGAGGTGGAAGTAGGCGGCGAAGGCCCGGACCAGTTCCGTGGCCCGGTCGATGGGCAGGGCCGCGAGCAGCTCCCGCACCTGTTCCGTCAGGGCTGCCCGCTCACCGGCGTCGGCGCCGGCTCCCGATTCCTTGGACTGCTTGGTCAGCCGGCGGACACGCTCCACCAGGTCGAGGAGCTCCTGGCCGTGCTGCCGCACGAGGGATTCGCCGAGCAGGGTGCTCACGCGCCGCACGTCAGCGCGGAGACCGGAGCTGAGATCGCCCGCGGGACCCGCGAAGGGGTCGGCGGCCTGCAGAGGGGACACTTCGAGGGGCACTTCGAGGGGCACTGTCACAACGGCCTGCTTTCAGGGCACGGAAAACGGGGCGTATGCGGCACTGGATACGACGGATTGCTGTTGGGATACTACCCAGTAATGTGGCGGCCGCCTCACCCCGGCCGTCATGTGACCGGGAGCGCTGCGGCATTGCGTCTGTTCCCCGCCGTCGTTCCTGGGTTTCGGCGGCCCGGGCTGCAGGACACGGCGTGTCGCGGCCGGACACGCCGCACTCCGCTCAAGAACCAGGAACGACGGCGGCCGCTCCCCCACGGGACGCGTCAGGCGAAGGCGGAGATGCCCGTCAGCGCCCGGCCCACGATGAGGCTGTTGATCTCGTAGGACCCCTCGTAGGTGTAGACGGCCTCGGCGTCCGCGAAGATCTTGGCCATCCCGTAGTCCGTGACGATGCCGTTGCCGCCGAGGATGCCCCGCCCGAGGGCCACCGTCTCGCGCATCCGCGCCGTGGTGAAGGACTTCGCGAAGGCGGCCTGCGGCATGTCGGACACGCCCTGCTCCTGCAGCTGGGCCACGCGCGCCATCACGGCCAGGCTCGCCGTGGTGTTGCCCATCATGGTGACGAGCTGGTCCTGGACGAGCTGGAATCCGGCGATCGGCCGGCCGAACTGGTGGCGCTCGACGGCGTACTGCCGGGCGACGTCGAACGCTGCCAGCTGCTGGCCCACGGCCTGCCAGCCCACGAGGATCCGGGACCCGAGCAGGAGCTGGCGGGTGTCGTCGAAGGACTCGATACCGGCGAAGCGGTCGGCCTCGGCGACCCGGACGTCCTGCAGGAGGACATCGGCATTCTGCACCGTCCGCAGCGCCGTCTTGTTCCCAATGGCGGTCCGCGTCACGCCGGGCAGGGTGGCGTCCAGGATGAAGCCGCGCACTCCGCCGGTGTGCGTGTCCCGCGCCCAGAGGAGCATGTAGTCGCAGAAGGTCCCGTTGCCGATCCACCGCTTGGCGCCGTTGATGACCCAGGTGTCGCCGTCCCGCGTCGCGGTGGTGGTCATGCCGCCCGCGACGTCGGACCCGTGCAGCGGCTCCGTGAGCGCGAAGGCCCCGGTGATCCTCAGGTCCATGGCGTCCTGCAGGAGCCGCGCCTTCTGGTCGTCGCTGCCGAAGGTGTGGAGGGCCTCCACGAACAGGTCGTGGTGGACCATGAAGAAGGTCGCGATCGAGGTGTCGGCCCGGGTCAGCTCGGCGATCACCATGCCGCTGAACAGATGGCTGTAGCCCTGCTGGACGGGTGTGCTGAGATTCAGGCCGGCGAGCTTCGGCAGCAGCTCGTGGGGGAACTCGGCACGGTTCCACCATTCGACGGCGCGCGGCGAGACCTCCTTGGCCAGGAAGTCCCGGACGTCCTGCAGCTTCTCCCGCTCGTGGGGGGTGAGGAGGGATTCGAAGCCGAGGAAATCGGCGGTGGGCAGCTGGCTCTCCATCGAGCCGTCCTTTCGATCGAGACCGGGGTAGTGAGACCGGAGCGTGTGTTCTACTTCGGCGCCATGCGGATGGCGCCGTCGAGGCGGATCGTCTCGCCGTTGAGCATCTGGTTCTCGACGATGTGGGCGGCGAGGGCCGCGTACTCGGCAGGCTTTCCGAGGCGTGAGGGGTGGGGTACCTGGGCGCCGAGGGAGTCCTGGGCCTCCTGCGGCAGGCCGGCCATCATGGGCGTCTCGAAGATGCCCGGGGCGATCGTGACCACGCGGATCAGGGAGCGCGCGAGCTCGCGGGCGATCGGCAGGGTCATCGCGGCGACGCCACCCTTCGACGCCGAGTACGCGGGCTGGCCGATCTGCCCGTCGAAGGCCGCCACGGAGGCGGTGTTGATGATGACGCCGCGCTCGTCGGACCCGCCGGAGCCGGTCACCGGAGGTGTGGCCGCCATCGCCTCCGCGGCGAGCCTGATGACGTTGAACGTGCCCACGAGGTTGACGGTGACGACGCGGGCGAACTGCTCGAGCGGCAGGACGCCGTCCCGCCCGAGCACCTTGCCCGGCGTGGCGATGCCGGCGCAGTTGACCACGATCCGCAGCGGACCGAGCCCGGCCGCAGTGGCGACCGCGGCCTGCACCTGCGCGGGGTCGGCGACGTCGGCGGCGACGAACCGCGCGCGCGCACCGGAGGGGTCCAGGCCTGCTGCGGCGTCCGCGCCGGCGGACTGCGGGAGGTCGACGAGCACCACCGAGGCGCCGTCGTCGAACAGCCTGCGGGCCGTGGCGAGACCGAGTCCCGATGCACCTCCGGTGACGAGCGCCACTGCTCCCCTGCTGTCCATGCGTATCCTTCCGCGGCGGGAGGGCCGCCGTTGGCCACTCCTGCGTCCAGATTACTGTGACGTGGCCCACTGCGCACCCGGCGGGCCTCCGATTGCGCATCCTGCGCAATCCCGGGGCAGGCCGGCGTGGCTAGGGTGGTCACATGCCCATCCCCGACGACGCCGCCTCCCGCGCCGCGAGCAGCATCCGGAGCCTCTATGCGCGCCGGAGCCTGCGTGTACCCGGGACGAGGCTCGGTGCCATCGCCTTCCCGCCGCCGACCGACCCCAGGAGCCACTGGCACTACTGGTGGCAGGCGCACTACCTCGACTGCCTCCTGGACGAGCACCTGCGCGATCCCGCCGGAGGCGCACTGGCCGACGCGCGGAAGCTCGCCCGCGGGATCTGGCTGCGCAACGGCGGCCGGTGGCGCAACGCCTACTACGACGACATGGCCTGGCTGGCGCTCTCCCTGCAGCGCCTCGATGCGGTGGAGGGACGCCGCCGGCCGCGGCGCCGGGTACGGACCCTCGGTCGCGCCCTGGCGTCGGCACACACCCAGGACCTCGGCGGTGGCGTCTACTGGAACACCACCCGCGACTACAAGAACACCCCCAGCACCGCTCCCGCTGCACTCTTCTTCGCCCGTGCCGGGGACACCTCCCGGGCCCAGGAGCTGCTGGACTGGCTCCGGGCGCGCCTGTACGACCCGGCGACGGGGCTGTACCTCGACGGCGTGAAAGCGGACGGGAGCGCCGAGGGGACGGTGGAGCGCACCGTCCACACCTACAACCAGGGCACCGTGCTCGGCGCCCTGGTGGCGACGGGCGGCGGGAGGAATCTCGGGCACGCGGCACGTCTCGTCGAGGCGATCGCCGGGAACCTCGCCGACGACGACGGCGTCCTGCCGCTCTCCGCGGGCGGCGACGCCGGGCTGTTCACCGGGATCCTGGCGCGCTACCTGGCGCTCGGCGCCTCGACGCCGGAAATCGGCCCGGAGGCCGCGTCGACAGCGCAGGCCCTCCTGGAGGCCACCGCCGAGAGGCTCTGGGCGGACCGCTCGGAGGTGGACGCGGCCGCACTCGTCTTCCCGCCGCACCAGGACGGACCCGTCAGTCTCTCCTCGCAGCTCCAGGCGTGGATGGTGCTGGAATCCGACAGGGCGTGCCGGCACCGGATCATCCGGTACTGACACGCCCTTCGGGTCCGCCGGACCGGTCGTCCACCGCATCGGGCCGACGGATGACCCTTCAGTCCGCTCGTTCCAGTAACTGATCCAGTGTCAGCGCCTGACGTTCCTGTGCAGCCTGCAGCCGGACCGCCCGCGGCGGCCGTCCTGAGACCCAGACGTAGGTGCCTGCGGCTACGATCACGCCGCCGGCGACGACCATCCACCACGGGAAGCCGGGCACATCGGGGGCGTCGCCCGCGGCGTCGATATCGGCCTGAGGGGTGGGGAGCACGCGCTCGCCCGTGACCAGGATGCGGTGACTGTTGATTCCGAGGGGAGTGCAGGTGACGAGGGTGATGAGGTCCTTGCCCGGCTGCACGAGGAGGCTCTCGGTGTCCTCGGGCTCGACGACGCGTGTCTCGGTGACGCGGTAGGCGAGGATCTCGCCGAAGACCTCGATGGTGAACGTCTCGCCGACCGTGACCTTGTCGAGGTTGGTGAAGAGCTCGGAGGTGGCAAGGCCTCTATGGCCGGTGAGCACGGAGTGTGTCGACGGCCCGCCGACGGGGAGCGCCGTGCCTTCGAGGTGCCCGACTCCACGTTCCAGGACGGCGTTGCTCGTGCCGTGGTAGATCGGCAGGTCGAGTTTGATCGAGGGAATCCTGATCCGCGCCATCAGCCCCTGGGAATCTCCCCGGAGCATCGAGAGGTACTGCTGCTCGTCCTCGGAACCCGGTTCGTTGGCCAGCGGGAGCCGTTCGTTCGCCGCGACGGCCGCCCCGCCCCCACTCATCGCCTGGTTGTACTCGCGTGCTTCGGCGAGCCTCTCGCGCAGGGTGCCGGCGCCGAGATCGTGGATCCCCTCGGTGAGCTTGTCGATCTCACGCGACTGCTCGACCGAGCTGAACCACCCGGCCGCAGCCGGGTAGAGGAGGAGTGCCGCTCCGGCGACGACCGCGATCGCGATCAGCAAGGGCAGCACCGGGAGCCGCCACCGGAGGATCCGGTTCCGCTCGCGCCTGGTCAGCACCGGGGACGAAGCGGCGGTCGATGGCCCGGACGCTTCGCCCGGGACGCGCGAAGGCGGGGCGCCTTCCTGACGCCCCGCCTTCGCATTCACGGTGCTACGTTACGCGCTTGCGAGTGCCGAGGTGGCACGACGGCGTGCAGCGATGACGCCGGTCCCGAGGGCGATCGCGATGAGCCCCGTACCGCCGACGGTGAACCACAGGGCACCGTCACCACCGGTGAGGGGGAGCGCGAAGGCCGGAACCTGGTCATGCAGGAACTCGACGTAGTTCTGGACCGGCGCGACGGTGGAGCTCGGACCGGGCACGACCCGGACCGGCGCCTGGCTCGGCCGCGGCAGCTGGAATCCGGCCGGAGGGGTGATCTCACGCACGTAGTAGGTGCCGGGCGTGATGATCGGGATCGCGACCTGTCCGTTCGCCCCGGTCGTCCAGTTCTGGACGCCGTCGATGAAGACGGGGTTCTGGCTGTTGTTGGCGTCGTTCTCGTTGAGGAACACCTGGTACACGGCGCCGGCGAGCGGGTTCCGTCCACCGTTCTGGAAGGCGGCCACGGTGAGCTGGCCGATCGGGGTCCTGCCCTCGACCGTCGTGGAGCTGCCGTTCACGACGCCCGTCGCCGTGTTGACGATGAAGCCGCTGGCGGGGATCGTCACTGCACGGCTCAGCACGGTGAGCGTCACCTTTCCACCCGGCAAGGACGCCAGGCGGGTACGGCCGGCAGGGGTGAAGTCAGCGGTGAGGGTACGCGCGGTCGCGTCGTACACGAGGGTGTAGTCCGTGCCGGCGGTGAAGATCTGGCTGACGCCGGCCGCGTTGGCGACCTGCACGGCCGTCGGGGCGACGCCGTCCGGGCCGTTCGCGAGGTACTCGAGATCGGTGGGCAGCGAGTCGGTGAGCGTGAACGTGTCGAGGGTGGTGCCACCCGCGAGCGTCGGCACGCTCTGGGTGATCGCCCAGCGCACCAGGTCGGGATTGCGGGCCTCGACCGAGTTGGCCGGGGCCGGCACGCGGGTCTTCGTCAGATCGGTGACGGCGTTCTTCGGGTAGGCGTGCACGTCGTAGATCCACTGGTTGGACGGGGCGCCCTCCGAACCGGTCGGGAACGGCAGCGTGACGAGGAACGGCGCGGCCGGGTTGGTCGCCCCGGTCGGCAGCTTGGTCTCGGTCACGAGGTACAGGCCCAGAGGGAGACTGGCGCCGTCGTTGAACCGCGCCACACCGTCGCTGCCGGTGGTTGCCGTGTAGGTGCCGGCAGTGTTGACACGGGCGGCAGCCGTAGCAGGGGTCAGGTTGGACACGGAGGTCCAGCCTTCCGGCGTGGTCAGATCGACACCCTGGACCAAGGCCGCGGTGAAGGTGGCGCCTGCGAGCGGCGTTCCCGGAACGTCGACCTCCTGGCCGGTGCCGACCTGCTGCCCGTTCTCGGGGCCCAGCGCGAACTTGTGGATGGTCAGGGTGCGGGGGATCGCCGGGTCGATGTTGCCCGGTTGGGTGACGGCCGTTGCCGGCGCGACGGCGACGAAGGTCGCCGCTGCGCTCAGCGCCAGCACGCCGGCAGCGGCGGACAGCCGCCGGAGGATGGAGTTGGACACGTTGTTTCTCCTATGAGGTGAGAGTTGCAAGGGTGAGACCGGATGGAGCGGGTGGAAGGAGCAGGATGGTCGAGCAGCGAGGGGTGCGCATCACCGGAAGGCGCCTCCCCTTCGTTGACGCCTGTGCCACACGGAGAAGGCGAGTGCCAGGATGACCAGCACACTTCCTCCGATGTAGTACGCGTCGGCGCTCGTGCCGCCGGTGAGCGGCAGTCTGGTGGGCTCCACGGGGGCGTTGACGAAACGGTAGACCGCCGTCTGACCCGCCGCCGGAGCGGAGATTGTTCGTGACGACACCGGGGTCCACGTCGACCCTGTCAGCTGCTCGAGACGAAGTTCCTGGTACGCGAGTGGCCGCGTAGGATCGGTGACCGCCTCCGACAGCGTGTAGCTGTGGCCCGGTCGCACGAAGAAGGTGTTCGCCGGGTTGCCCGAGGCGACGTACTCGGCGCCGGCCCGGCTCTCCGTCGGCAGGACTCCCCCAGCCAGGGCGGCCGGGGTCGCGATGACCCTCCAGTCCGGGGCCTGGAAGCCCGGCCGTGGGTTCTGGACCTGCTTGAGCAGCGTGATGGATGCCGTCGAGTTCGTCACCGTGCAGGTGATCGTGGCCCCGGAGATCGGGACGACCTCTCCCGCGGCAGAGACCTCGACGGCGGCCCCGGTTCCTGTGCGGCACTGCCAGGCGCCCGTCTGGACGTAGGTGAGCGGACCGCCGGTTTCGCTCAGCCGGTAGGCAGCACCGGGAGTCACCGCGATTCCCGAGGCTGTTGCACTGCCCGAGCGTCCGGAGGGCCCAGGCAGGGCCCCGCTGGGGCCGGTGGCGCTCAGGGTCCAGTCGGTCGGCTGCGCGGACCCGAAGGCCACCTGCTTGACGAGCGTGAGGGACGCCGTGGGCCGGTTGACGATCGTGCAATCGATCACCGCGGAGGGCGCCACCGACGCGAGGCTGGCACTGATGGTCGACCCCGTCTGGGTGAAGACGACCGGGCCCGTCACCCCCGTGCACGAGCCGCTGACGAAGGCGAAGCCCGCCTGCTGGATCTCCGAGACGACGACCGTCGCCCGGGACGTCGTCGAGCCGTACAGCACCGTCCAGCTCGCCCTGCCATCGGCATTCGTCTGCTGGGTCGACGCCGGCTGTGTCAGCGACTGGCTGGGCAGGGCCGTCGCGGTGCCGGCGGTCGCGGTCGCCGTCGTACCCACGGTCCAACCGACACCTGGGCGGGTGAGGCCGGAGAACTCCTGGATCGTCTTCGTGATCCGCACCGTCGACACCGGAGCAGGAGAGTTGAAGTACGTGCAGTTGACGCTCGCGCTGAGCCGGTTCGGCATCGTGACGGTGCCGGTCGCGGTGGTGCCCGTACTCAGCCGCACACCGTCGGAGTAGCACTCGTAGATCGTGGTGTACGCAGTGATGGGGGAACCGGAGGCCATGGTTTCGTTGATCGTCACCGTGGTGCCGATCGGGACGGGGAACGGTCCGATCTGCGCGACCTGCCGCCCGGTGTCCGTGCCGGCGGTCGTCACCGCGGCGAACGCCGGCTGCGATGGTGCCGATGCCGTCAGCGTGAACTGGTCGGTGGCAGACTGACGCCCGACCACGTTCTTCTGCACGGTGATCGTCGCCGGCGACGAGCAGCTCGCGAGGTCGAAGGAAGTGGAGGTGGACGGGATGGGTATGCGCGGTGTGCCACCGACACGAGTCCACGTCGTGGCGTCGAACTCGTAGGCACTGGCTGCATCGGCCAGATAGACGGTGCCACGCGGCGAGAACGCGACACCTCGGAAATCTGTGAAGGCGCCGTCCGTGCCGCCCAGTTGCTTGACCGCCGACGTGCTCACCACGAGATCGCCGCCATCGGCGAGGGCCCTGGCAGTGACCGTGTAGATCGCTGCATTGGTTGCGGAGTTGACCGTAGCCGCGCCGATCACGGACAGGTTGCCTTCAGCGTCGAACGCCATGTCACCGTTCCCGTTGGGCGCGTTGCCGGTGGGGAACGAACCCACGTAGGCAAAGCCGGTGGCATTCGAGGTGTCGGTGAAGCTCCAGATATGGAACCGCTGATTGGCGAACTTGCCGAAGAGATAGCGGCCGCTCTTCGGGTCGACCGCACCGGCGACGATGTCACCGGCGATCTCGACCCCGCCGGCCACTGTCAGGTACGAGGTGTTCGGTACCGTCGCGAAACCCCCACCCGGGGTCCACTTGAGGATCGATGTCACGTCGCTCCGATCGGCCGATTGGTCGATCGCGTAGGCGACATTCCCGCCCGAGCCGATACCGAGGGCGTTCGCCCCTGCAACGCCCGGCCAGGTACCGACCGGGGCAAGACCTCCCGAGACGATGTCGGCCTGTTCCAGCGCACCGGCGGTGGTGATGGAGTAGAAGTGGTTCGTGTCGCAGAAGAGGCGCGCAGTCTGGGCCGTGTTCGTGAAGGTGCAGACGACGTCGGCCCCCGCCTCGGTGGGCATGGTGATGGTGCCTGCGGCCCCTGCCCCGGACGCGATCACGGTGCCGGCCCGGGTGCACTCGTAGGCGTTGGAGTAGCCGAGGCCCGCGCCGGAGGTCTGTGCCTCGGAGATCGTGTACGTCGAACCGGGCTGCACCAGCGCGCGGCTGATCTGCGCCGCCTGGATGCCGGCGGCTGTGCCGGAGGTCGTGGCCGACGCGAGCACGGTCGTCCCCGTTCGCAGCGACAGGGTGAACTGGTCTCCCGCCGCCGTCCGCGTCGGCAGGTTCTTGCGCACCGTGATGGTCGCTCCGAGGGTGACCGTCGGGGTGATGGTGGAGGTCGCGGTGGCCCCGGACTGGTTGGCGACGCGGTAGGTCACGGCGGTGGCCGTGCCGGAGAAGGTGGCCACGGGCGTGAACGTGACGTCACCGGCGGCGCTGACGGTGTAGGTGCCCTCGCCCGCGACGGTGACATTGGTACCGAACTGGCCGGTCGCGCGATCGAGGAGCCGGACGGAGGCCTTGTTGATGGGCGAGTCGACGCCGTTGTCGTTGACCGTGGGGTCGAAGGTGACAGGCACGCCCTGGCTGGTGGTCGGCGTGTCGGCGACAGGGCCGGGCGGGTCGGCGGTCACCGTGACCGTGAGGGTGGACGTCGCGGTGGAGTTGTCGGAGTCCGAGACCCGGTAGTTGATGGGCGTCGCGGTTCCGACGAACGTTGCAAGGGGGGTGAAGACGACCTGGCCGGTCGCGTTGACCGTGTAGGTGCCCTCGTTCGGGATGGTCAGCGTCTTCACGTTGGCGGCAGGGGTGGTGCCGGTTGCGAAGAGGGTCACGGAGCCGGGGACGAGGGTCCTGCCGGTGCTGGGCGCATCGTTGGCGAGGATCGACGTGGTCACCGGGGTGTTGCGCTTGGTGGTGTTGGTGTCGGGCGCGGCGACGGGAACGGGCTGATCCTGCAGCGTCACGAAGGCGTTGTACTGATCGAGGTTGGTTGCCGCGAGCGCGCTGGTTCCGCCGTACACCTTGATGCCCATGGTGAACGTGACCTGGGTGAGGTTCGCCCCGTTGATGACCATGCTGCCGCAGCCTGCGGGGATCGTGGCATTGCAGGTAGTGCCGGGCTGGTTCACGTTGGTGCGGAACTGGTTGCCATTGACCACCTCGAGGCTGGTTGAACCCGCGGCGGGCGCGCCGAGCGTGGCGCCCGCCGGCACCGAGGACAGCGTGCCGTACGCCGAGTAGGTGTTCTGAACCACATTGTTGGTCGAGGCATTACCGCCGAGACCTGCCACGTGGAACACGGGATTCGTCACGGGCTTGCTGAAATTCACCGTGATGGTGCCCGACCCCGGGCAGTACACGTTGGTGTTGCCTCTCGGCGTGCAGTTCACCGGGCCGGTGTCGATCTGCGTGACGATGGTGCCATCGGGAAGCGCGGGGGTGAAGGTTGTCGCCGACGTACCGCGGACCGGAAGTGCGGACGTCGAGCCGCCGGTCGCACCCTGGACTGTGGCTCCACCCAGAACCCAGGTCCCCGTGATGTTGTCGGTATTGGCCTGCGTGAAGGTCTGCGTGTAGCCCGTGCCGTTGTCCGTCACATTGGCGATCCGTGCCGCATGCGCACCCGGCGCGACGGCGACGGACAGCGCGATGACGGAGCCCGTGCCGAGCACGACCGCAAGGCACATCGCCATGATGCGCTGCAGGTGAGACCAGGAGACCGTGCGCCGGTGAGACCGCCGGCCCCTACGAAGTGTCGACAAGACATACCCCTGTAGAGGATCGCCGCGACCGGACCGGCCGTGCGATGAGTGCGAATGAAGTTGTGCCGGCTCAGCCTCTGCTCCCCAGCAGTACTGACCGCTGAGCCGGTGGTGCTTTGATCCTTCGCTGGAGCGCTGTTCGCCCAGCTGTTCGGCCCTTATTCGTTGCACCCTCCGGATCGGATGGGAGCATTTCAGGTTTTTCTTGCGAACCAGGCCCGTCCCTCGACCATACCGAGGGGATCCGAGGGAGAACCAGCGGGAACCCTTAAGGTCTGGTCAAGAATGACCGAAGGGCATACTATTTCGCGCTCTCGCCGTTTCTCCTGCCCTGCGGGTAGACGGTCTCGCCCCTGGACAGCATCGCGACGAACTTCGCGATGTTCCTCTCCTTCGCCGCATCGGTCTTCAGTTGGGTCAGGCGGAAGATCATGGCGTACCGGTTCTGTGACGACAGGGTGCGGTAGGTGGCGAGCGCCCCGGCGTCGGCCTCGATCGCGGCCATGAGTTCGGGGGACATCTCCGCGGTCGCGGGGCCGGCGTATGCGCGCTCCCATCGACCGTCGGCCTGGGCCGCGGCGACAGCCCGCTCCCCCGCCTCGCGCATCCGCCCCTCGGCGCGCAGCCTGTCCACGTAGGTCCGGTTGCGGACCGACCAGATGCTCCGCGGACCGCGGGGCGTGAAGCGCTGCAGGTAGCTGCCCCCGTCGCGGGTCTTCGCCTGCCCGTCGATCCAGCCGAAGCAGAGCGCCTCGTCGAGGGCCTGCGCGTAGGTGAGGGTCGTCGTCGTCCCGCCCTTCTTGTGCTCGATCAGCCAGACGCCCGGCGAGGACTCGTGGTTGTCCTCCAGCCAGCGGCGCCAGGCGGCGGTGTCGGGCAGGAGGAGTTCGGGGAGGTCGGCCTTCATGCCAACACCCTAGGGCCGCACTCCCCGGGCGGCTACCGGAGTGCCGGCAGCCTGGTGACGCCCGGCCCACCCGCGGCGCTGATCGACGCACACCTACGCCGGATCTCGTACGCGGTGCCGGGCGCCGTAGGGTCGATGGGACCCTGAGCCTGTCCGCGGTCGCGGCCGGGCCCTCCGCACCCACCCCAGGGAGAACCGATGCTCCGCGTGCGCCCCCTCGTCCATACCTCCGACGCCACCGGCGCGGCGGATCTCCTCCGGGCCCTCGGCCTGACCCCTGCGACCGAGCCCGTCACCGACAGCTCGTCTGCGGTGTTCGACGCCGCCGGCGGCCGCGTGGCCCTGCGCTCCTGCCGGCCGGGCAGCACGGACGACGGAGGGACCGCCCTCGCGTTCGACGTCGGCGATGTGCGGGAGTTCGCCCGGCGGACGGAGGAGTCCGGGACCGCCGCCGAACTGACCGAGGAGGGCGATGGCCCGGCCGCGCGGATCACCACCCCGGACGGCATGTCCTTCCTCGCCGCTGCCGGCCCTCGCGGGACGGGCGCCCTGCAGTCCCGGCTGTCGGTCCTTGCCGTCTGGCACACACCCGACGTCGGTCCGGCCGTCAGGGTCCTGCGGGACATCGGGGCGAGACCGAGGATCAGCTCCGCTGCGGGCACCTGGCACGACTTCCGGGCGAAGAACGGTGGCCTCGTGGCCGTCCATGCCGCCGAGCGCATGGAGGTGGAGCTCGCGTTCGAGCACGACGGCGACGTGCGGGACCTGCTGGGGGGCCTCGCCGGCGGCGGTTTCGAGCCCGTGATGGTCGACGGGAGCCACGGGAGGTCGCTGCGGGTCCGCGCTCCCTGGGGTGCCGACGTGCGGATCAACGAGTGCCTGCGGCATTTCGACGGGTACACGGTGCACCGACAGGGCTGAGCCGGGGCGGCGTCTGCTTAACTGGGGGTATGAACGTACGCACCCCTGACCCCAACCCGGGCTGGCTCTCCGAAGAAGACCTGTACGAGGCCCGCCGCCGTCTGCCCATGGTCTACGTCGAGGCGATCCCGGTGCGCTGCGACGCGCTGGGCTACGTCAACGAGGTGGGTCTGCTGCTGCAGGCGAACGAGCAGGGCGAGATGCTGCGGACCTTCGTCTCCGGCCGCGTGATGTACCGGGAGACCATCCGGGCCGCGCTGCTGCGCCACCTCGAGAAGGATCTGGGGCCGCTCGCCCTGCCGCAGCTGGCGCCGTCGCCCCTGCCCTTCACGATCGCGGAGTACTTCCCGTCCCCGTCCGAGACGGGCCTGACCGACGACCGCCAGCACGCCGTCGCCCTCGCGTACATCATCCCGGTGACCGGCGAGTGCGCACCGCGGCAGGACGCGCTCGAGCTGTCCTGGCTGACGCCCGCCGAGGCGCTGGGCCCCGCCATCCAGTCCGAGCTCTCGGGCGGACGCGGCGATCTGCTGCGCCAGGCGCTCGCGCATGCCGGCTGGGGCCGCTGACGGAGCACCCGCCGGCGCCCGCGTTACCGTATCGTGAAACGGGCGCGCTGAGGCGCCGCAGAAGATCCAGGGGGCTACTGGCAGAGGTTGGCACGACGTACATGATGGACAAGACAGGCAGGACAGGACTGCGCGCGGTCCCGGCGGAGGCGCTCACGGCAGGCGACGTCCTGGCGCTCCCCGGCGGGGGCGACTTGGCGGAGGTCTCCGCCGTCGCGGTAGAGAACGACGATTTCGGGGTACCCGCACTCGTCGTCGCGACGATCGACGGAGGCCGCCGCATCTCGATCGCCACGGGCTCGATGGTCTACCTCGAACCGGCGGACGCCGAGATCGGCGTCTCCGCCGTCGCCGCCGACCACGGCTCCCCCGAGGCGCTCGTGGCGCAGATCGCGCTGGCGCATCCCGACAGCGATGCGATCCAGAAGGTGGCGGGGCGCCTGGCGCGCGGCATCAACCTCAAGTCCGGCAGCAACCTCCAGGATCTGCACCAGCTCGCGCTCGCCCTGCTGATCGACGAGGGCGACACCGCGTCGGCGCTGACCGTCGCCGACCTCCTCGCGGAGCTGCCCTTCGACGGGAACTTCGGGCGGTGGAAGTGGATCGAGGGAGGCCTCGCGATCGCCGCCTACCTCACCCGGCACGACGACGCCCGCTCGGCCCGGTACTCCGCCGCGATCCGGGCGGCCGACGACGCCGAGACGGACCCGCTGCGCGCCAAGACCTCCGCCATGTACCGGCAGCGCCAGCTCAACGAGCCGAACGTGTACGACCCGGAGATCCTGCGCGCCTCGGCGGCGGGGAAGACCGACGTCGAGCGTGACTGGCGGGTGCTGCGCATCGGTGTGCTGCTCTACCTACGGGCCCACGGCGGGTCCGAGACGCTCAGCCGCGACGTCCTGGAGCGGCGGATCGCCGCGGAGCTCGCCGCCGTCGGGGCGCTCAACGACCAGCTCGCGTAGCCGGACGTCGCGGGCGGCCTGTGCCCTGCGGACGGCCGGACCCCTCGCGGCCGGCGGTCGGCCCGCGCCCGCGGAGCTGGCAAAATAGGGTGGTGCATCCACAGTCCCAGCAGTCCTCGTTCTCCTTCACCGTCTCCAGCCGACTCGAGGAGACGACGCCGGGGGCCGGCAGCGGCGCCAGGCGGCACGGGCGCACCGGGACCATCACCACGCCGCACGGGGAGATCCGGACGCCCGCCTTCATCCCCGTCGGCACGAAGGCGACGGTGAAGTCGGTGCTCCCCGGCGCCATGGCCGAGCTCGGCGCCCAGGCGCTCCTGGCCAACGCGTACCACCTGTACCTGCAGCCCGGCGCGGACATCCTCGACGAGGCCGGAGGGCTGGGCGCCTTCATGAACTGGCCGGGCCCCACCTTCACCGACTCCGGCGGCTTCCAGGTCATGAGCCTCGGCTCGGGGTTCAAGAAGGTCATCACCATGGACGTCCCCGTGGACGCCGACAAGGCCGGGGCGGACGACCGCGTGGCCGTCGGCAAGGAGCGCCTGGCCCATATCGACGACGACGGCGTGTGGTTCAAGAGCCACCTGAACGGCGACCGCCACCGGTTCACGCCCGAGATCTCGATGCAGGTGCAGCACCAGCTCGGCGCGGACGTGATGTTCGCCTTCGACGAGCTCACCACGCTGATGAACTCGCGCGGCTACCAGGAGGAGTCCCTCGAGCGGACGCGCCTGTGGGCCCTGCGCTGCATCGCCGAGCACCAGCGGTTGACGGCCGAACGCAGCCACCGCCCCTACCAGGCACTCTTCGGCGTCATCCAGGGCGCGCAGTACGAGGACCTGCGCCGGAAGGCGTCCGCCGATCTCGGGGGCATGGACTTCGACGGCTTCGGCATCGGCGGGGCGCTCGAGAAGGAGAACCTCGGGACGATCCTCGGCTGGTGCAGCGACGAGCTGCCGGAGAACAAGCCGCGGCACCTGCTCGGCATCTCCGAGCCGGACGACCTCTTCACGGGTATCGAGAACGGTGCGGACACGTTCGACTGCGTCTCCCCCACCCGCGTGGCCAGGAACTCCGCGTTCTACACACCGGACGGCCGCTGGAATCTCTCGAACGCCCGGTTCCGCCGTGATTTCACGCCCCTGGTCGAGGGCTGCGACTGCTACACGTGCACCCACTACACCCGCGCCTACATCCACCACCTCTTCAAGGCCAAGGAGATGGTGTCGGCGACGCTGATCTCCATCCACAACGAGCGTTTCGTGGTGCGGATGGTCGACGACGCGAGGGCGGCCATCGAGGACGGCACGTTCTACGACCTGAAGGCGGAGGTGCTGGGGAGGTACTACGCCTGACGGCGCAGCCCGAGCAGGACGGCTGCCGCTTCTGAACGCGTTCAAATAAGGGCTACACTCCGAATTGAACATGTTCAGACAGGAGCCCGATGCCCACGCCGACCGCCAAGAGCGAAGCCACGAGGGAGTTGCTGGTGTCCACCGCGCTCAGGCTCTTCCGCGAGGTCGGGTACGAGAAGACCACCATGCGCGCCATCGCCGCGGCCGCGAACGTCTCGACCGGGAGTGCGTACTACTACTTCGCCTCCAAGGACGACCTCGTGCACGAGCTCTACCGCAGCCTGCAGGAGGAACACCGCACCCGCGTGCTGCCGCTGCTGCGCGAGGGCCAGAACCTCGGGGAGCTGCTGCGCCTCGTACTCAACTCGGGGATCGACGTCATGGCGCCGTACCACGACTTCGGCTCGAACTTCATCGGCATCGCCATCAAGCCCTCGGCGACGACGAGCCCTTTCGGCAGTGAATCCGCCGTCGCGCGCGCCCGGGCCATCGCCCTGTTCCGGCAGGCCGTGGCCCTGTCGCGGCCGCAGCCGCCCCTCGCCATCCGCGACGACCTGCCCGAGCTCCTCTGGTACGCCTACATGGCCGTGACGCTCTTCTGGGTCTACGACTCCTCCCCCGGACAGGCCCGCACGCGCCGGCTCATCCATCAGGCCGCGCCGCTGATCTCGAAACTCGTGATCCTCTCGCGGCTGCCCGTGGTCCGGAAGATCGTCGAGGACATCGTGCAGCTGATCCGCGGGACACGCGAGTGAGCGCGGGCGACGGAACCCCCGGGGACGGGGAGGCGGCGGGCGGCGACGGACGGCGGCGCGACGATCCACGCGTCACCTTCGGACCGGGCGCCGTCGCCGTCGCGTTCCTCGTGGGCCTCACCGCCCTGGCACTCGCGTTCGCCTCCTCCTGGGGGGCCGAGGCTCCACGGGTCTTCCTGCTGGCCCTCTGGTACGGCCTCGGCGTGGGACTGGTCACCGGTCTGCCCGTCGGGATCGTGCTGGGACTGCTCCTCCGCCCGTTGCGCAGCCAGTGGGTCCACGTCGCGGTCTTCTTCGCCGGATTCACCCTGGTGGCCTTCCTCGTCACGACGCTGCTCTCGCCGTCCACCCTCCTCGGGGACAGCCTCCCCACCGCCCTCATCATCGGAGGCGCGGCCGCCCTGGCCCGCGCCAGTATCTGGAAGCTGGTCCGCCATGAGCACCACCCCTGACATCAGCACGGACATCACCACGGACATCAGCACGGTCGTCATCGCAGGCGCCTCGGGCTTCATCGGCAGCCACCTCGTGCGCCGCTTCACCGAGGCCGGCGTGGAGGTCCGGACCATCGGCCGCGCCGGGCCCGCCGTGTGGGGCGACATGCAGGGCATCGCGGCCGCGCTCGACGGCGCCGACCTCCTCGTCAACCTCGCCGGGCGCAGCGTGAACTGCCGGTACAACAAGCGGAACGCGGACGTGATCTTCTCCTCCCGCGTGGACACCACGGAGGAACTCGGGCGTGCGCTCGCGCAGTGCCGTATGGGTGGCGGCACACCCCCGCCGGTCTGGATCAACGCCAGCACCGGCACCATCTACCGTCATGCGACGGACCGGCCGCAGTCGGAGGACGACGGCGAGCTCGGCACCGGCTTCTCGGTCTCGGTGGCGCGGGCCTGGGAGAGGGCGCAGGCCGACGCCGACGTGCCGGGCGTGCGGAAGGTCGCGCTGCGCATCTCGATCGTGCTCGGTCCCGGCAGCGTGATGACGCCCCTGACGGTCCTCGCCCGCACCGGGCTCGGCGGCCCCATGGGGACGGGGTCGCAGAAGTTCAGCTGGGTGCACCTCGAGGATCTCTTCCGCGCGGTGGTCTTCATCGCCGTCACGCCGTCGCTCTCCGGCCCCGTGAACGTCGCGGCCCCGGAGGTGGTGACGAACGCGCAGCTCATGGCGGCCGTCCGGCAGCGCCTGCACGTCCCCGCCGGGCTGCGGACCCCCGCCTGGCTCCTGGGCCTCGGCGGCATGATCATCCGCACCGAGGCGGAGCTCGTGCTCAAGAGCCGCTGGGTGAGCCCGCGCAGACTGCTCGACGCCGGCTTCCGCTTCACCTACCCCACCCTGGGTCCTGCGCTCGACGACATCCTCGCCCGCGACCGGGTGGCCGCCCCTGAGCCGGTTCGGGCAGACTAGGAGGATGTCCGAGACCCAGACTCCCGTGTCCCCCGCTGTCACCCTGACCATCGCCGGATCCGAGGCGACCGGTGGCGCCGGCGCCCAGGCAGACCTGAAGACCTTCCAGGAGCTCGGCGTCTACGGCGTCGTCGCCCTGACCTGCATCGTCTCCTTCGACCCGAAGAACGAGTGGCAGCACCGCTTCGTACCCGTCGACCAGCAGGTCATCGCCGATCAGCTCGAGGCCATCCAGTCCTGCTACCCGCTCCGCACGGTCAAGCTCGGGATGCTCGGCACCCCCGCGACCATCGACACCGTGGCCACCGCCCTGCAGAGCCAGGAGTGGGACAACGTGGTCCTCGACCCGGTGCTCATCTGCAAGGGACAGGAGCCCGGGGCAGCGCTCGACACCGACCAGGCGCTGAAGGCGAATATCCTGCCGCTGGCCACCTTCGTGACCCCCAACCACTTCGAGGCGGAGTCCCTCTCGGGCATCACCATCGAGACCCTCGAGGACCTCGAGGAGGCCGCCCGGATCATCCACCGCCAGAGCGGCGCCGTCGTCCTCGCGAAGGGCGGCGTGCGCCTCGAGGGCCCCGACGCCGTGGACGTGTACTTCGACGGCGAGACCCTGGAGGTGCTGTCCGCGCCGAAGGTCGGGGACGTCGCCGTCAGCGGTGCAGGCTGCACGCTCGCCGCGGCCATCGCCGCCGAGCTCGCCAAGGGCGCGGCACCCCTCGACGCCGCCCGCACCGCCAAGGCGTTCGTCACCGAGGGCATCCGCAACCGCGTGGCGTCCAACGCCCCGTTCGACGCCGTCTGGCAGGGAGGCGCCCGCTCCTAGCGGGCAGGGAAGGCGCATCGTGAGCACCGCGGCGGACCAGCCCGAGCCAGGCGCGGACCGCGGTGGTGCGCACGGCAGGGGAAGCGCCGGCGCGGCGGGCGACGTCGTGGGTGGCCCCGACACGGACCCGGCGACGGACGACGACGGGCGCGGCGAGAGCAGCAACCAGCGGCTCGACCGGAACTGGCAGGAGATGCTGCAGGAACTGCGGGTCATGCAGACCGGCATCCAGATCCTCACCGGATTCCTGCTGACCCTGCCCTTCCAGAGCCGGTTCGACGAGCTCGACGACACGCAGGTGCTGGTCTACCTGTGCCTGGTCTGCCTGTCGGCGCTGATCACGGCCCTGGTGCTGTCCTCCGTCAACCTGCATCGCGTCCTCTTCGGCCTGCGCGTGAAGGCGACGCTCGTGCAGCACACAGCGGTGATCATCCGCGCGACGATCGCACTCGTGGGCCTCGTCCTCGCGGGCACGGCCTGGCTGATCTTCGACCTCGTGGTCGGCCGGACCGCGGGCCTCGTCGTCGCGGGATCGATCCTGCTCGTGGTGCTCCTGCTGTGGGTCGTCTACCCGTTCGCCCTCCGGCGTCGGGCCGTGCGGAACCGCGCCGCTCCCTGACCAGCCGGTCGAGGGACGCCGGCAACCCGGCGCGGCCTAGGGCGCAGTGGGTGCCGGGGTGGGTGCCGGGGTGGGGGTCGCGCCCTCCTCGGGCGCGCAGCTGAGTCCCGCCGGCGTGATGTCCACGAGTTCGGGCGGCACGAGCCCGGAGTAGGAGGAGCCCAGGATGACGTCGACCGTCCTGTCCTCGCGCTCGTCGGGCACGTAGATGGAGTCCGGGAGGGTGCGCTGCAGCGTGAACGCGTTGGCCCGCCCGCCCTCGCCCGAGACGACGACCGCGGCCCTGGCCACGGAGACGCCCTCGCGGTTGCCGATCTCCCGCACCGCGAAGGCACGCCCCCGGAGCTGATCGGCTGCGGTACCGGCGAGCCCGTCGATGGTCGTGCTGTTGTAGACGTTGACGGTGATCGCGCTCGGGTCCTGGTAGTCGAACGGACCGGCAGGGCAGGTGGAGATGGGCTCGGGGACGACGTCGGAGGAGCCGAGGGTGATGTCGCCGCGCGCCAGGCCGAGGGCGACGACCACACCTGCCGCCACCAGCCCGACCAGCAGCACCAGGACCACACCGTGCCGGATCCGGCGCATCGACGAGCGCCGCCGGCGTGCGGCGTCGTCGTCCTCGAAGACCGCCCCGAGGTCGGTCTCGGTGACGATGCGGTGGCCGTGCCACTCGGTCGGATCGCGCTTCGCCTGTGCGCGCTGCTGGCGGGGCGAGTCCTGCTCCCGCTGACGCCGCGACGATTCCTGCTCAGTCATCGAGCACGAGGACTCTCGCGTGCAGGATGCTCCGCTGGTGCAGTGCGGTCCGGACCGCGCGGTGCAGGCCGTCCTCGAGGTACATGACGTCGTTCCAGACCACGACGTGCGGGAAGAGATCGCCGAAGAACGTCGAGTCCTCGGCGAGGAGCGCCTCGAGGTCGAGGGTGGTCTTGGTGGTCACCAGTTCGTCGAGTCGCACCTGCCGGGGAGGTACTTCCGCCCAGTCCCGGGGGGTCACGTGCCCGTGGTCCGGGTAGGGGCGTCCGTCGCTCACTGCTTTGAAGATCACTGCTACAGCGTAGGTTGTTGCTTCAGCCAAGGGAATGCGAGCGGGCCCGGGCGGCGATCTCGTGGCCCAAAGGTTATGCCGCGGCGGGCGCACGGCGTCGGGCCCTCAGGCGTCGGCACCCTGGTCCTCGCCGGGGAGCACGTCGTCCGGCGACGGGTAGGAGGGCTGCGCTCCCGCGTACTGGACGGCGTAGGAGCCCACCCGTACGGCGAACCGGACGGCGTCCTCGAGCGGGTCCCCGGCTCCGAGCCGCGCGGCGAGCGCCCCGACGAAGGCGTCGCCCGCACCGGTGGTGTCGACGGGGGTGACCCGGGGTGCGGGCACGGCCCGGACGGGGCCGCCGTCGGACACCAGCGCGCCGGCTGCGCCGAGCGTCATCACCACCGACGCGAAGCCGCACCCGAGGAGCGCCTCGACGACGGCCGTGTGGCCCGATGCCTCCCCGGCGCCCAGCTGGGCGAGCACCAGGGCGCCCTCGTGCTCGTTGACGACCAGCGGATCGGCGCGCAGGAGCACCTCCGGGTCGACCGCGACGACCGGTGCGAGGTTCACGATCACGCGGCCGGACGTGGCGCGCACGGCCGCCTCGGTCGCAGCGGCGGGCACCTCGCCCTGGACGACGACGACGGCCGCCGCGCCGATGACGGCGGCCGACGCCGCCACGATCCGGGGCGTCATCTCCCCGTTGGCGCCGGGCAGCACCACGATGGTGTTCTCGCCGTCGTCGGACACCTCGACGACGGCCACGCCGGTGCCACCGTCCGTCCGTGTGAGGGAGCCCAGGTCGACACCCGCCGCGGCGAGGGCCGAGAGCGCGGTGTCCGCGTAGGCGTCGGATCCGACGGCGCCGACCATGAGGACGTCGGCGCCCAGGCGTGCCGCGGCGACCGCCTGGTTGGCGCCCTTGCCGCCGGGCAGCACCGTCAGGGAGCGTCCCAGCACGGTCTCGCCCGGTCGCGGGTGCCGTTCGAGGGTGACCACGAGGTCCGCGTTGATGGATCCGACGACGACGATGCCCGGCCTGCTCATGCCCAGCAGTCTTCCATGCGGCCAGCCGTGTCCGGTCGGCAGCCGGCCGGCCGGACGGCGGTCGCCAGGGGCGAATACAGGGAGCGGGCGTCCCGGGAACATAATGGGAGCATGCCTACGGACGCCCCCCTCGACCTGCTCCCCGACGCTCCCCCCGCTCCCGCACCGGCTGATGCACGGCCCGCGCAGGGCCTGCTGCTCGACGTCGACGGCCCTGTCGCGAGCCCCGTGACGCGGACGGTGCCGACGGGGATCATCGCCGACCTGCTCACGCTCGCCTCCGCGGGATGGCCGGTGGTCTTCAACACCGGGCGTTCCGACGCCTTCATCAGGGAGCAGGTCATGGCCCCGATGCTCGCCCTCGGCATCCCGGCCGGGATCACCTTCCACGCCGTCTGCGAGAAGGGCTCCACCTGGTTCTCGTTCACGGCCGACGGCGCGGGCCAGGTCTTCGTGGACCGCGAGCTCGCGCTCCCGACCAGCTTCGCCGACGACGTACGGGACCTGGTCGAGGAGAAGTACGCGGACCTGATGTTCTTCGACGAGACCAAGCTCGCCATGGTGTCCGTGGAGCAGTCACTCGACGCGACGAACGCCGACTACCTCGAGGCTCAGCGCTCCTTCGACAGCGACGCCCTCGACATCATGCACAGCCACGACATGGGTGCCTGCCGGCTGGACCGCGAGGAACCGAACAGCAACGGCGACATCGACTACCGCGTGGACCCGACGATCATCTCCACCGACATGGAATCGGTGCGGGTCGGCAAGGACCTGGGCGCCGAGCGCGCCCTCACGCTCATCGCCCCGCTCATGGAGATCCCGCGGACGTGGCGGACGGTCGGCGATTCCCGCAGCGACTACGCCATGGCGGACTACCTGCACGACCAGGGGTTCGACGTCGCGCACGTCGATGTGCGGCCCGCCGACGGCATCCCGTCGAAGCCCTACGAGGTGCTCACGGAGGGCTCGCTCATCCACGAGGACGCGGGAGCCGCGTTCCTCGCACGCTGCGTCGCCTCGCTCGGCTGACGCCGCGACGGCTCAGGCGGCGGGACGGGCCAGGACGTCCTCGATCGCCGCGACGACCTCGGGGGCATCCGGCTCCACGGTGGGGGCGAAACGCGCGACGACGTCCCCCTCGCGATCGACGAGGAACTTCTCGAAGTTCCACTTCACCAGACCGGGCAGGACGCCGTTCCTGAACTTCGTCAGCTCCCCGTACAGCGGGTGCTGGTCCTTCCCGCGGACGTCGCCCTTGGACAGCAGCGGGAACGTCACGCCGAACGTCGTGGAGCAGAACTCGGCGATCTCGCCGTCGTTCCCCGGCTCCTGGCCCATGAACTGGTTGCACGGCATGCCGAGCACCACCAGGCCCTCCCCGGCGTACGTCCCGTAGAGCTTCTCGAGCCCCGCGTACTGCGGCGTGAAGCCGCACTTCGACGCCACGTTCACCACCAGGACGGGCCGGCCGCGGAACTCGCCGAAGGACTTGCGCGTGCCGTCGTTCATGGTGAGGTCGATCTCGTACAGGTCGGACGAGGACATTGCTGCTCCCTGATAGGTGATGGTCCCCCTGCTTCGTTCCGTCCCGTCGCGCGGATGGCGGCGGGCTGGAACGCGGCAGGAGCAAACGGACGGGGGGAGACGTTGGAAGCAGGGGTGGCCGTGCAGGCCTCCGGTCCACCGCGGGTCATCAACAGGATAGGGCGTGGCATGGGAATCATCGACACGTGGAAGCTGCAGCTCAGAACCACTTTCACGGACGGTGACCCGACCATCCCGCAGTGGCAGTTCGAGTTCGAGAAGGGCGACGATGCGGGCTACTTCCCCGTCGGGTCCGCGGTCTGGACGGTGCACAGTTCCATCACCCCGACGGTGGCCGGCATCAGGGCCCTGCTGCTGCAGGCACTCCACCCCGGTGCCATGGCAGGTGTCCACGCGCACTCCAGCTTCCGCGAGGAGCCGCTCGGTCGGCTCGCGAACACCATCCGGTGGATCTTCACCGTCACGTACGGCTCGAAGGTCGCCGCACAGGAGGGGTCGGCGTTCGTGCAGCACCTCCACACGCGCGTCAAGGGCACGTACACCGACAGCCGCGGGACCGAGCGCCCCTATTCCGCAGCCGATCCCGACCTCGTGCGCTGGGTGCATCTCGCGTTCACGGATGCCTTCGTGGCCGCCCACGCCGCGTACGGCGGCCCGATCCCGGGCGGCGCGGACCGGTACGTGGAGGAGTGGGCGCACGCGGGGCACCTGATGGGCCTCGAGGACCCCCCGCGGTCCGTGGCCGAGCTCCGGGCACAGCTCGCGGCGTTCGACGGCGAACTCACGAACAGCGACCAGGTGCAGGAGGCGCTCACCTACGTCCGCCGTCCACCGCTCCCGCGCTCCCAGCGCCTCGGGTACCAGATCCTGTTCGCGGGGGCGGTGGCCACCCTCGAGCCGAGGCACCGCGAGCTGCTGGGGCTCCGGGTGCCGTCCCTCGGGCCGATCCCCCTGCCCGTCCGCACGGCGGTCCGGCTCGTCCTCGGCGTGATCCGGCTGGGACTCGGCCCCGAGGGCCCGGCAGAGGCTGCGGCGAAGAAGCGCATCCGGCGGGTGACGGGGACCACGGACCCATCGGTGGCTTAAAGCAGCTGAACCCCGGCCGGTGGGCCGGGGTTCAGCTGTGTGCTTCGAGCGGAGGATGGGGGATTTGAACCCCCGAGGGCGTTAACCCAACACGCGTTCCAGGCGTGCGCCATAGGCCGCTAGGCGAATCCTCCTCTTTTGGAGCAGATACCAGAATACCCATACAGGCGGTTCCTGCCGAATCGTGCCCGGCGCGGGCCTCCCCGCGCCCCCTCGCCGCCGATTCGAAAGCCGCGCATGCTCCTGTGTAGACTATTTCCCGGCCCCTCATGTGGTGTCATCCTGTGAACTCCCCCAGGACCGGAAGGTAGCAAGGGTAAGCGGGCTCTGGCAGGTGCATGGGGGGTCTTCACTTTAAGCGAGCACGGCGGGAGGTCGGACGTGGCAGGCAGAGGCGCCGGCCGGTTTGCCCCCAGCCCCTCCGGGCAGCTGCACCTCGGCAATCTCCGCACCGCCGTCGTCGCCTGGCTCTTCGCCCGGTCCTCGGGCAGGGCCTTCCTCCTCCGCGTCGAGGACCTCGACCGCGTGCGGGCCGGTGCAGAGGCGGAGCAGTTGGCCGAACTGGCCGCGCTGGGCATCCTCTCCGACGGGCCCGTGGTGCGTCAGAGCAGGAATGCCGCCCGCTACGACCAGGCCCTGGGCCGGTTGCAGGCGGAGGGCCTGGTGTACGAGTGCTTCTGCACGCGCCGGGACGTGGCCGAGGCCGCGAGTGCCCCGCACGGCCGGCCAGGGTTCTACCCGGGCACCTGCCGCGGGCTCGGCGAGGACGAACGGGAACGACGGCGGGAGCAGCGGCGGCCGGCGCTGCGCCTCGCCGCCGGTGTCGGGAGCTGGGTCATCGAGGACCTGCTGACCGGGCACGTCACCGCCCCGGTGGACGACTTCGTGCTGCGGCGGAACGACGGCGTGATCGCCTACAACCTCGCGGTCGTGGTCGACGACGCCGCCCAGGGGATCGACCAGGTGGTGCGGGGCGACGACCTGCTCGAGTCCGCTCCACGGCAGGCCTACCTCGCCTCGCTGCTCGGCCTGCCGGCGCCCACGTACGCCCACGTGCCCCTGGCCGTCTCGCCCGGAGGCCGCCGCTTGGCAAAACGGGACGGCGCTGTGACACTGGAGGACCTCGCACGGCTGGGCTGGTCACCGGAGGCGGTGCTGGGCGTCATCCTGGCGTCGCTCGGCCTTCCCGGAGGGTCGCTCGCAGCGGCTCTCGCATCGTTCGACCCCGCCCGATTGCCCCGTGATCCGTGGGTCGTGGACCCTGCGGTCCTGTCCGCCGGCCCGTTCTCCGCCCCCGCCGGTCCGGCATGCAAACCGTCAGCACCAACCGATAAGGTTCTTCCGTGAGTACAGCCCTCTACCGCCGCTACCGTCCCGAGACCTTCGCGGACGTCATCGGCCAGGAGCATGTCACCGAACCGCTGATGGCGGCCATCGACAAGGACCGCATCAACCACGCGTACCTCTTCTCCGGGCCCCGCGGGTGTGGCAAGACCACCTCCGCCCGCATCCTCGCCCGTTGCCTCAACTGCGCCCAGGGCCCCACCTCCACCCCGTGCGGCACCTGCGACAGCTGCGTCGAACTGGCCCGCAACGGGTCCGGCAGCCTGGACGTCATCGAGATCGACGCCGCCAGCCACGGCGGTGTGGACGACGCCCGTGACCTCCGCGAGCGCGCCAGTTTCGCACCCGTGCGCGACCGCTTCAAGATCTTCATCATCGACGAGGCCCACATGGTCACGTCGGCGGGCTTCAACGCACTCCTGAAGATCGTCGAGGAGCCGCCGGAGCACATCCTGTTCATCTTCGCGACCACGGAGCCGGACAAGGTGATCGGCACCATCCGCTCCCGCACGCATCACTACCCGTTCCGCCTCGTCCCGCCCGAGCCCCTCATGGCCTACCTCGAGCAGCTCTGCCGGCAGGAGAACGTGCCGGTGGCGCCCGGCGTGCTCTCGCTCGTCATCCGCGCCGGCGGCGGCTCGGTGCGCGACTCCCTCTCCGTGCTCGATCAGCTCATGGCCGGTGCGGGCGAGAACGGGCTCGACTACGAGCTCGCGGTCTCGCTCCTGGGCTACACGCATGCCACGCTGCTCGACGACGTCGTGGAGTCCGTCGCCGCCGGGGACGCCGCCACGGTGTTCAACGCCGTGGACCGCGTGATCCAGACGGGACACGACCCACGCCGTTTCGTCGAGGACCTGCTGGAGCGCTTCCGCGACCTGATCGTCATCAACGCCGTCCCCGAGGGTGCTGCGTCGATCCTCCGCGGCGTCCCGGACGACCAGCTGAACCGCATGCGCTCGCAGGCCAATCAGCTGGGCGCGGGCGAACTCTCCCGCGCGGCCGATGTCACCAACACGGCCCTGACCGAGATGACCGGTGCCACCTCGCCGCGCCTACACCTCGAACTGCTCTGCGCCCGGCTGCTGCTCCCGGCCGCCGACGCCACGGTCCGCGGCACCCTGGCGCGGGTGGACCGCATCGAGCGACGCCTCGAATATGCCGGCGGCACCCCCGCTGCGGAGGCTGCAGCGGAGACCCCCGCCGAGGAGGCACCGAAGGCACCGGCCCGCCCCCGGCTCGATGTCCCCCGGACGGCCGAGGAGGCCGCGGCCCGCTGGTCGCTGCCCGCCGCCGACCCGGCCGCTCCCGCCGCTGCCGCTGTGCCGGGCGCGCACTCCCCCGCCGTCCCCGGGGCGTCCCGCGCCGACCGGCCGGGCGCAGCGCCTGCATCGGCCGACTCGTCCCCCGACTGGGGAGGCAGCTGGGGCGTCTCCACGGATTCGGCCTTCGGCGAGCCCGAGCCGGCGAAGGCCGGACCGGCGAAGCAGCCCGCAGGGGGCGGAACGGTTCCCGCCGGTCAGGCGCCCGTGGCACCGGCCACGTCGCCTCCGGCCGGCCCCGGGTCACCGGCGGAACGGCCGGTGAGCGGTCACGCTGACGCCGCGGCCGGCAATGCTCCCACCGTGGACGATGCAGCGACGCCTGCTCCGGTCCCCGCTGCGTCGTCCTCCCCGCAGCCGGCCGCGCCGGCCCTCGGTGCGCCGCAGCAGGACGACGGACGTGCCCGATCCGGCGAGCACCAGCCGTCGGCCGATCGGGCCGGGACCGAACGGGGTCCGCGTCCCGACACCGTGGGAGGCCCGTCGAACGGGGCCCCCGCTCGCGAGGGGGACGCGCCGTCCTGGGGTGCGCCAGCCCAGCCGCAGGGCGGACCGCAGGTGCCTGCCCGGCCACCGGTCCAGGGCGGACCGCACGAGCCTGGCCAGAGCGCCCGGCAGCAGGGGCAGCCTCAGCAGGAGACCCGCCGCCCGGACCAGGGCCAGCCCGTCCAGCAGGGCCAGCCCGGTGCCTCCGGTGCCTCCGGCGCCTCCGGCGCGTCCGGTGGCAGCGTCGAGATGATCCGCCGGGCATGGCCTGAGATCATGGACGAGGTCGCCCGGATCAAGCGGGCCACGTGGCTGATCGTCAACGTCTCCGCGAAGCCGCGCTCCTTCGAGGGGAACCAGTTGGTGCTGGCCTTCGCCAACCAGGGCAACGCCATCGGGTTCCAGCGCGGCCCCCACGTGGACAACGTGAAGCAGGCCATCCACACGGTCCTTGGGCTCACGTGCTCCATCGAGGCGGTCCACGACGCCGGCGGGGCGGGTGAGTCGGGCCCAAAAGTACCGGCCAGTCAGTCGGCCCCGGGCAGTAACCCGGGCCTCGGCACTCCCGCGCCGTCGACCGGTCGCAGTGGCGCTGACAGTGTCCGCGCCGGTGCGGTGGGCCCTACGGCCCACGGACCCGCCGCTCCCCCGCCATGGCCCGCCACAGCGGCCGTGGCCGGCGCCGAAGCGCAGCCTCCTGCCGCTGGGCGGCCGGTGGCGACGCCCTCGGCGCCACAGTCGGTGACGCCCTCGGTGCCGGCAGCGGGGACCCCTTCCGGGGATGCACTGCCCGCCCGTGACCAGATTCAGCCACCCTCCGCGTCGACCCGCAACGGCAGCCACCCGGCCCGCCCCGTGGTCCGGGCCGCCGAGCCGGGCCGCACCGCGGAGCGGCCGGGCGGCACTCCGGCGAACGCCCCGCAGAGCAGGCAGGGCGGCACAGGTACCCGCCCCGGGACCCGCGGACCGGGTCGGGCCGCCGCGTCCACCGACGGTCCGGGATCGGAGTCCGTCAGCGCGTGGGACCCCTCGATGTCGGACGACTCATGGGCGCTCGTCGAGCCCCCCGAGGACGCCTTCGATCCCGGGAACGACTGGGGGCAGGTGCCGGAGGACCCCTACGAGCGACCCTCCCGGGAACCGCAGGCAGCGGCAACGCGTCCTGCCCCCGCTCCCTCGCCGGCACGCAGCGGCGTTCCGGCTGAACCGGCGTCGGTGCCCGCACCGCCCAGGGCACCAAGAGCCACCCCTGCGGCACAGGGTGCCGCACCGGCCCCGTCCCGGTCGGTGGTCTGGAGTCCTCCCGCAGCCACGCCGCCCGCGTCCTCGGCCCCGTCGTCACCCGTGTCGCCCGTGTCACCCCGCGGCCTGGCAGGCGCGGGCGCACGCGGGCCCGTGCCGGACCGGTCACCGGAGCCCGCTGCCTCCACCGATCCCCCGCGGTCCGCAGGAGCCGCAGGAGCCGCAGGAGCCTCGGCCGGCACCGCCACCGCGCCCACCCGTCCCGTCGGCCCCTCCGGATCGGTCGGAACCGCTGTCCCCGATCGTCCGGCTCCCGCCGGAGCCATCCGGCAGAAGCCGATCAGCCGCTATCAGCAGCTCCTCGACGAGGCCGAGCGGAAGCGGGCCGAGGAGGCCGCGGCCGCCCGCGGTGCCGTGGACAGGCGCTTCGTCGTGGACGAGCCCAGCGCGGACGACGAGACCATCGAGGAGTCCGGACTCGTGGGCCGCACGGCGATCGAACGCATCCTCAACGGTCGGCTCATCGAAGAACGCAGCATCGACGGTCAGTGACGCCGCTCGGCCCTGAAAGGGCATGCCGAGGGCGGAATCGGTCCGCCGTGCGACCTGCCGGCGGCGGTGCAGGGCGGACAATGGAAGGGCGCTCCCGTGCCCGTCGCGGGGTGGCGGGCAGCAGGCCGACGGCCACGACGTAGTCGGTCAACCAGACAGCAGAAGAGGGACCATCGTGTACGAAGGTGCAGTGCAGGAGCTGATCGACGAGCTCGGACGCCTGCCGGGAGTTGGACCGAAGTCGGCCCAGCGCCTCGCGTTCCACATCCTCGAGGCGGACGGCGAGGACATGAAGCGCCTCGTCACCGCGATCACCACGGTCAAGGAACGCGTGAAGTTCTGCACCATCTGCGGCAATGTCGCGGAACAGGACAAGTGCGCCATCTGCCGCGACCCGCGCCGCGACCCGTCCATGATCTGCGTGGTCGAGGAATCGAAGGACGTGATCGCCGTCGAGCGCACACGCTCGTTCCGCGGCCGGTACCACGTCCTCGGAGGCGCGATCAATCCCATCGCCGGTGTGGGCCCGGACCAGCTGCGCATCCGCGAACTGCTGTCCCGTCTCTCGGACGAGCAGGTCCAGGAGATCATCATCGCCACCGACCCCAACCTCGAGGGTGAGGCGACGGCCACCTACCTGGTGCGCATGCTGAAGACCATCGGCATCCCGGTCACCCGTCTCGCCTCCGGCCTGCCGGTCGGCGGGGACCTCGAATACGCCGACGAGGTCACCCTCGGACGGGCCTTCGAGGGCCGTCGCGCCATGTCCTGACGCGATCCGCGCCCGACCAGACGACAGCCCCGACGACAGCCCCGACGGCAGCCCGAGGCGGGGCGGCCCTGATCAGCTCGGATCGGGACGCCCCTTGGTACAGCGACCGTCAGGACTCAGGGACGGTCAGGACTCAGGGACCGTCACGCGATGCGTGTCCCCTGCGCCAGGCGCCGGGCGGGCATGGTCAGCCTCCGGCGGCCGACGAGCAGGAGCCCTCCGGCCAGCAGGAGCTGGAGTCCGAGGCCCAGCGGCCAGATCGGCACCCCCTGCGGCAGCGGCTGGCGTCCGCCCATCGACTCCTCGCAGGTGATCTCCAGGTCCGGCCCCGCCTGGGCCGAGCGCACCCCCTGGCTGACCGTCTCCATGACGCCCGGCGTATAGTAGCCACCCGCCATCCCGCCGGGCACAGGGGCGATGTCCGCTGCGGGAAGGGTGTACGGCACGGCGTCGGCGACCACCACTAACGGGTTCGCCGCGAGCAGCCACGTGATGTACTGCGTGTCAGGGAGGTCGGCGGTGTAGGTCTGGGTCTGGCACACCGCCTCGGCGCCCTCATCCGGGATGCCCGTGCTGTCGAGGCTGCTCTCCGGGTAGGTGTAGTACGAGGACCGCACGGTGCGTTCCTCCATGACGAGCGTGGTGCTCAACCCGAAGACGATCACGGTGCCGACCGTCAGCAGCGCCACGAGCATGTAGGTGCTGACGATCGAGAACAGGGGCCGGTTGGCCAGCGCCGAGACGCCCACACCGACGGCGCACACGACGCCGAGCTCCACCGCGAGCATGACGAGCGAGACCAGCGCCTCCGCGGCGTCCACCCCTCCCAGCGCCAGGGCCCAGAAGATGAAGGGGCTGCTGAGGACGAGGAACGCGAGTGATCCCACCCAGGAGGCGAGCCATTTGCCCAGCAGCAGCTGCCCCGGGGTCAGGAGGGTCACCTGGAGGATGGCGAGGGTACCACCGGCCCGGTCGCCGTTCACGGCGTTCGCGGACAGCCCCGGGGCGACGAGGAGGCCGAACAGCAGCACGAAGCCGACCACCAGATCGAAGAGGATCCCGCCCTCGTTGCCGGTCGCCCCGAGGAACGCCGTCCCGAGCACGAAGATGAAGGCGATCACGACGAACCAGATGGCGAGCATCCAGTACCAGCCCCTGCCCCGCAGGCGCTGGCGCATCTCGAGCGAGAACACGGTCATGACGGCGGACCGGAAGGGCAGCCTCGCGGAGGACCGGACGGGCTGGGGCGGCGAGGGTTCGGTCACAGTGCTCATAGTCGGTCCGTATCCAGGCTCATGTAGGTCTCTTCGAGGGCGCCTCCGGCGGGCGCGAAAGCGGTGACCACGACATCGGCCATCACCAGGGTGCGCAGCAACCAGGAGGCTTCTGCCGTACTGCCGAGCTGGACGAGGAACTCCTCACGCCGGGAGTCCCCGCGCCGCTCGAAGCGGACCCCGTAGCTCTGCAGGGCCTCCGCGAGCGCCGCCATGGGCTGCGCCTGGACGTAGTAGCGGCGCGCCTGGCTGCCGGCCTCGTCGAGCGTCTGGCTCTTGACGGACTTCCCGCGGCTGACGAAGACGGCGCGGTCGGCGATCTCGTCGAGCTCCGACAGCACGTGGCTGGACACGACGACGGTCTTGCCCGCGGCGGCCAGCGAGCGCAGGAGGGACCGCAGTTCCACCCGCGATCCCGGGTCGAGCCCGGACGCGGGCTCGTCGAGGAGCAGCACCTGCGGGTCGTGGACCAGGGCCCGGGCGAGACTGAGGCGCTGCTGCTGTCCCCTCGAGAGCACGCGCGCCGGCCGCCGACCGAACTCGGTGAGGTTCACGGTGACCAGCAGCTCGTCGGCGCGCCGGGCACAGTCCGCTCCACTCATGCCGTAGAGCGCCCCGACGGTCTTCAGCACCTCGACGGCGGTGAGGGACTCCCACACACCCAGCGTGTCCGGCATCCAGCCGATCCGGCTCCGCACCTCCCCCGGCTGCGTGACGGGATCGAAACCCGCCACGCGCACGGTACCGAGATCGGGCGCCAGCAGGCTCGCCATGATCAGCATCAGAGTCGTCTTGCCGGAGCCGTTGGGACCGATCAGAGCGGTCACCTCCCCGGGCGGAGCCACGAAATCGATGTCGCGGATCGCCTGCACCGAGCCGAAGCTCCTGGCAACCCCCTCGACAACGATTCCCCCAAATTCGTCTGTCATGGTACGAGCGTAGGCGACACCGCCGCCCCCTGGCCGCAGGGCGGCACGAAAAGGCCTCGCTGCGGGGCTGTTCTTAATCGGACCCGGACTTTGAGCCCGCAAACGGCCCGCCGCTACACTGGCACGGGTGTCGGATTCCCGTCCGACATCCCCGAGGCGCCGGTGCTGCCGCCCCTGGATTCCCAGTCAGCACGGCGAGGTCCGCCGTCGTCCCCAGTGAGCGAGTGCATGAGCCTCATAGTCCAGAAATTCGGCGGATCGTCCGTAGCCGACGCCGAGGGCATCAAGCGGGTCGCGCGGCGCGTCGTGGACACGCAGGCCGCGGGCCACCGCGTGGTGGTCGTCGTCTCCGCCATGGGCGACAGCACCGACGAGCTGCTCGACCTCGCCGCCCAGGTCGGTCCGACGTCGGACGCCCGCGAGATGGACATGCTGCTGAGCGCGGGCGAGCGCATCTCCATGGCACTGCTCGCCATGGCCATCCACGGTGCCGGCGCCTCCGCCCAGTCCTTCACCGGCAGCCAGGCCGGCATGATCACGGATGCGATCCACGGCAAGGCCCGCATCATCGACGTCTCGCCCCACCGCATCCTGACCGCCATCGAGAAGGGCGACATCGCGATCGTCGCCGGGTTCCAGGGCATGAGCCGCGAGAGCAACGACATCACCACCCTCGGCCGCGGCGGGTCCGACACCACCGCCGTCGCGCTGGCCGCAGCCCTCCACGCCGACGTCTGCGAGATCTACACCGACGTCGACGGTGTCTACACCGCTGACCCGCGCGTCGTCCCGTCCGCGCAGAAGATCGACACCATCTCGAGCGAGGAGATGCTGGAGATGGCCGCCTCGGGTGCGAAGATCCTGCACCTGCGCTGCGTCGAGTACGCGCGGCGCTTCGGGGTGCCCCTCCACGTCCGCTCCTCCTTCAGCCACAACGAGGGCACCTGGGTGCTGCCCAGCCCCGACGACCAGATCAAGATTCAAGAGGGAGAACCCTTGGAACAGCCCATCATCTCCGGTGTAGCCCACGACCGCTCGGAAGCGAAGGTCACCGTCGTCGGCGTGCCCGACATCCCCGGCAAGGCGGCGGAGATCTTCGGGATCGTCGCGGGCGCCAACACCAACATCGACATGATCGTCCAGAACGTCTCGACCCACGGCTCGGGCCGCACGGACATCTCGTTCACCCTGCCGATCGTCGACGGCGCCGAGGCGCTCGCCGCGCTCGGTGCCGCGCAGGACCGCGTGGGCTTCGAGACGGTGGAGTACAACGAGAAGATCGGGAAGCTCTCCCTGATCGGCGCGGGCATGCGCTCCAACCCCGGTGTCTCGTACCGGTTCTTCCGCGCCCTGTCCGACGCCGGCGTGAACATCGACATGATCTCGACGTCGGAGATCCGCATCTCCGTGGTCACCGGGGCGGACCTGCTCGACGACGCCGTCCGCGCCGTCCATGCCGCCTTCGAGCTCGACGGGGACGCCACCGCCACCGTCTACGCCGGGTCGGGCCGCTAGCCACCCGGTCCGACACGTCAGTCGGCGCCGGCCAGCCGTCGTTCACGGTTTTCGAGTCCGGAGTGCGTGTCGGAGGCCGACGCGCCGGGGCACCCGGGCAGTGGCCGGTAAAAGCAGGAACGACGACCGCACTGATCTGACGAAGACCCGGACATGACGAAGGCCGGTGGATCGATGATCCACCGGCCTTCGTCATCTGCCCTTACGGGCGACTACTGGTGCTACTTGCCGCCGGTCGGAGTGGTCGACTCGCGGGGACCGGTGACGAGCTTGTCCGCCGGGCTGACGGTGGGGAGCTCGGCCGAGGGCTGAGCGGCGGGCTGGACCGCAGCCGCGCCGTTCCCGCCGACGACGACCGTCACGTAGGTCACGGCCGAGGAACCCTCGTAGGTCACGCGGCCCACGTAGGAGCCGGCGGCGAGGCCGGTCCAGGCGAGGGTCACGGAACCCTTGGTGCCGTTCGCCAGGGCGAGCGGGTTGGGCGTCAGGGTCGCGTTCTTCTCCGCGCCCGTCAGGATCGCCGCGTCGATGGTACCGGCGGTCGGCGCGTTGCCGGTGCTGGCGTACAGGTTGGCGATGATCCGGTAGTTGCCCGGCGCCGGGTTCTCGAGCGTGATGGTCTCGCTCGCGTCCGACGTCGCCACCTGGGTGACGGTACCGCCCGGCGTGACGAGGAACATGTCGAAGTCGGCGGCAGGGTCACTGGAGAGGACGGAGAACTTCGCGACCGGGGAGCCGGCGGGGACGGTGACGTCCTTGACGGCGTTGGAGGCGTCGTTCCCGTTGACGAGGCCACCGGGCACCAGGTTGATGGCCGAGGAGTCCGCCTTGGCGAGACCCTGCAGTGTCATCCTGATCGGGGTGTTCGTCCCCGAGGTGACCTCGAACGTCCCGCTGCCGTCGGGGCCGGCGGAGGTGAAGGCCGCCTCGGCGGGAGCGTTGACGGCCTGGGGACGGACGGCCACCGGTGAGGTGACGGTCTTGCCCTGGCCGGCCCAGGTGAGCGAACCGGCGGCGAACTTGCCGAACGGTGCGCTCTGGTTCTCGAAGGAGACCTTGAACGTGCGCGTCTCGCCGGCGGCGCTGAAGTTGAGGATCGACGGCGTGACCGTGACCTTCACTCCGGGGACGTTGGCGGTGGCGCGGTAGAGGCCCGGCGTGAGCGCGGTGACCGTGCGGGTCACCTCGGTGCGACCGGTGAGGTTCCCGAGCGCGAACGACGGCACGTTGGTGTCCCTGGCGGCGACGGGCTGGATGCCCGGGATGCCCAGCTTCACACCGGTGCCCTCGATGAAGCGCAGGTAGTCATCGGCGCTCTGGTCGTACACGAGCCCCGGGCTGAGGACGGAGGCCGGGTTGATGTGGCCGGCGCCCACGGCGAGGACGTCGGTCTCGACGCCGCCGGTGGCGGTCTTCAGCGGGGTGGCGGTGGTCATCATGGCGGACTTCACGGTCGCCGGCGACCAGGTGGGGTTCCTGCTCAGCACGAGTGCGCCGAGACCGGCGACGTGGGGCGAGGCCATGGAGGTCCCGGACAGGAAGCCGAACTGCGCGCCGTTGGAGCCCACCGTGGAGACGCCCGCGAGGACGGCCACGCCGGGAGCCGTGACATCCGGCTTCAGGAGATCGGAATCGGTGGCGAGCAGCGGGCCGCGCGAGGAGAACCCGGCGACCTGCGGGGTGGGAGGCAGCGGCTTGCCCGTGGTGTCCGTGGGCTGCAGGGCGACCGTGATCGACGGGTTGGCCGCCACCTTCGCCTTGAGCTCGAGGGCCTCGGGAGCGTTGACGTGCACCGTGGGGATGACGTGCTGGTCGGTGTCCGTGGAGGAGTCGACCAGGTTCACGAGGATCATGCCCACGCCGCCGCCGCGCTTGACCTCGGCGCTCTTGGCGGTGCGGTCGACGACGCCGCGGTCGCAGACCACGATCTTGCCGGCGATCTTCGCGGGATCCAGGGTGTTGGGTCCGCAGAGGTTGGGGCTGACGGCGCCCGGGGCTGCGACGTTCGCGGCGATGACGACCGGGCTGGCCGGGACGCCGGTGCGCATGATCGAGGCGCCGCGGTACTTGGAGCCGTCGGAGAACTCGGCCGTGCCCTGCAGTTCGTAGTTGAACGTGCTCGCGGCGACCGTGGTCATCCAGGGAGCGCCGTGGTTGACCGTGCTGGGGGTGGGGCCGGAGTTGCCGGCGGATGCGGCGACGAAGATGCCCGCGGACGTGGCCGAGAGGAAGGCGAGGGACACGGGGTCGGTCGTCGTCGTCGTGCTGCCCGAGATGGAGTAGTTGAGGACGTCCACGCCATCGAGGATGGCCTGATTGATGGCCGAGATCGCGGCGGAGGAGTAGCAGCCACCGGTGTCGGGGTCGTTGTCCTCCCAGCAGGTCTTGTAGACGGAGATCTTGGCGGCCGGGGCCACACCCGAGGAGACACCGAAGTTGCGGCCGTCGACGGTCTGCGTGACGCCCGCGTTGCCGGCGGCCGTGCTGGCGGTGTGCGTGCCGTGGTTGTCGATGTCCACGGGGGAGAGGACTTCCTGGGGTGCGCGGTCCGCTTCGGGGACGCTCGCGAGGAACGTGTCGGCGAAGTAGCGTGCCGAGATGACCTTGGAGTTGCAGAGGCTGCCGTCGAAGTCCTCGCCGACCTGGCAGTCACCGACGAAGGTGCTGCCGTCCGACTTCAGCATGGCGATCTCGCCGGCCGCGTTGAGGTAGGGCTCGCCCACCTTGGGCTTGGAGTTGCCCTTGAGCGGCTTGACGGGGCTGCCGGCGAAGAAGGGGTTGTCGGGGGCGTAGCCGGTGTCGATGACGCCGACCACGGTGCCCGCACCGGCGTTCTTCTCGCCGCCGAACTGGCTCTTCCAGATGCCCTTGTTGCCGTTGAGCCCGAGGAAGTCGATGCTCGAGTAGTCCGGGGCGTTCTCGACGTCCGGTGCCACGAACAGGACCTTGTCGCTCTTGGCGAGGTCCACGGCCTGGTCGGTGCTGAGGTCGGCGGCGAAGCCGTTGAGCGCGGCCGTGTAGGTGCGGTCGATCTCGACGTTCTTCTCGGCGGCCACCTCCTGCTGCTTGGTCTCGAGGAACTCGGAGTACTGCTGCACGTTCTCAGCGGCGGCGTCGAGCTTCGCGCCCTGCTGCGGCTTGGTCGGTGCAATGCCTTCGACGCCACCCTCGTAGGTGGCGACCGGCTTGTCGGCGAGCACGACGATGTACTTGCCGTCCGGGTACTGCGCGGGGTCCAGCTCCTTGGCCGGCGCCTTCTGGGGGGTCACCGAGGTGGCCGGAGCGGGCGCTGCGAAAGCAGCCGGCGCCACGGCCGTCGATGTCACCAGCAGCGGCAGACCCAGAACGATAGCCGTGGCAGTGCGCAGGGTGCTGCGCCCCTGCCCGGCTTTTCTCCGTTGTGTCATTGGAAGGTAGTGCCTCTCGTGAAAGTGCGGGCCGGCCGTGACCGTCACCCCTATGCCGTGGACTCCTGGTCAGGACCCCCCACTTGTGATTGCGATCACAACCGCCACAGCAGTCACAACTTACCTGAGGCAACACACGCTGACCAGTACGCCGCGGGCATGTTTCCCAGAATTTACACAGGCCATGTACCAATCGGGGGCGGGGTGATAATGGAACAATGCACGCCGGCCTCCTGACCCGCCTCCCCGAGGCCGAATGGCAGGATCGGGAGCGGGAGCACCAGGAGCGGGTGGCCCGCTTCTCCCGGCCCTACCTGGAGCGGCGGTCGCGCGGGGAGAAGCACCCCGTGGAGGACTTCCTCTTCACCTACTACAACCAGAAGCCGGGCCAGCTCCTGCGCTGGCACCCCGGCGCCGGTGTCGTCCTCACGGGGCCCGCCGCGGCCGAGCGCGGCGGCTGGAAGTACTACACGGCCGACGACGGCGTCCGCGTGGACGTCGGGCAGTTCGCCCGCGAGCGCCGCGACGCCCTCGACTTCGCCCGACTGATCCTCGGCCGCACCGCGGCGCGGCCCGCGCAGTTCGGCTGCTTCGGGCTGCACGAGTGGGCCATGGCCTACCGGTCGTCCGTCAACGGCGTGCGGCACGAGTACCTCGAGCTGCGCCTCGGTGCGGGCGGCACGGACGCCGTCGTCGACTCCTCCCGCATCCGCTGCACGCACTTCGACGCCTTCCGCTTCTACACCCCGGAAGCCGTCCCCCTCAACGAGCACGCCCCCACCCGCGAGACCCAGCGCGACCTCGAGCAGCCCGGCTGCCTCCACGCGAACATGGACCTGTACAAGTGGGCGTACAAGCTCACGCCCCTGCTGCCGAGCGATCTCGTCATGGACTGCTTCGAGCTGTCCTGGCGCATCCGCACCATGGACATGCGCGCCTCGCCGTACGACCTCGACGCATGGGGCTACACGCCGATCAGGATCGAGACGCCCGAGGGCAAGGCGGAGTACGTACGCCTGCAGCGCGGCTTCGCCGAGGAGTCGCAGGCGCTCCGGGGGACGCTCCTCCAGCATCTCGAGCAGGCGCTGGCCCTCGTCTGACGACGCCGGGACTCCCCCGCGTCGTCCTTCGTTGTCCTTCCACCAGCCGCTACGCTGGGAGGCCAGCCGAAGGGGACCCACTGATGACACCCGACCCGCGATCGACCGGACGTCGACCCAGCCGCGCCGTCGCACGCCTCGCCCTCCCCCTCGCGGCTCTCTCCCTCGCCCTGGCGGCCTGCACCCAGGGCGGGCCACCGGCCGAACCGACAGATCAGGAAACCGCCGTGCAGTCCTCCACTCCCCAGCCCTCGCCCACCGGCACCCCCACGGCGGACGGCAGCCCGACGCCCCCGGCGCCCTCGGCGCCCCCTGCGACGCCGACCGACGCGCCCTCGACCCCGGCCGCCGCCGGGGACAACGCCCTGCTCACCATCTCCCTCCAGCAGGACGCCGGTGCGGAGCCCGTGCAGTACGTCCTCGAGTGCGTCGACGGCGCACCCGGCCCCGCCTCGACCCTCCCGGGCGCCGAGGCGGCCTGCGCGGCCCTCGCCCGGCTCGGCACGGCGTTCTTCACGGCGCAGCCGAACAAGGACGTCATGTGCACGCAGCAGTACGCCGGACCGCAGACCGCGAGCATCACGGGCGACTTCAACGGCACGTCCGTCCTCGCGTCCTTCGCCCTGACGGACGGCTGCGAGATCTCCCGCTGGGACAGGGCCCGCGACCTGCTGGGGTCACCCGGGACGCTCTAGGGAGCCGGGACCCGGCTTCCGCGGGCACGGTCAGCGGAGCACCTCGACGAGGGCGACCCAGGAGAACAGGATGCCCCCGACGACCGCGAGGACACACCCCACGGCGAGCCACGCGAACCCGGGGCCGGGCGCCCCGGCGAGCAGCAGCGCCGCACCGGCCGCGAAGGGGCCGAGCGGGAGCGCCCCCGTCAGGACCTTCACCGCACGTTCGCTGCGCGTCCGGCCCTTCTCGGCGGCGAGAAGGCGGAGCGCGTGCACCTCGAGGACGAGCACGACGAGGAACGCGGCGAGCACCTCGAGTCCGTGGGCCCAGGCGGGCTGGGCGGGGGCCAGACCGATCGCACCGACCACGATCGCGAGGGTGAGCGTGCCGATCGCCGCGGCGGCACGGGCCGGCAGCGCCGGCGACGCGACGATCGCGGAGATGTTGACCGACATGGCCACGATGAGCAGGCCGGCGAGCGCCGCCGTCGCACCGACCATGGCGACATTGAAGTCGGACCACGCCTCGAGGGACTCCGCCATGGCCCGCATCCTACGGCAGGGCGGCGGTCCGGACCCGGCGGGCACGGGTGCCCCGCGAAACCCCGGTAGACTGGACGCGCAAGCTCGCGGAGCGCCGGTGTCGACCCGAAGGGTCCCGACACGGCGTGAGACGGCACTCCCGGGCTACTGCTTACCCACTGCTCACTCACAGGAGTTGCCGGATGCCCCGGATTGTTGTCGACGTCATGCCCAAGCCCGAGATCCTCGACCCGCAGGGTAAGGCGATCGCAGGGGCACTCCCCCGGATCGGCCTCACCGGTTTCGCCGCCGTCCGCCAGGGCAAGCGGTTCGAGCTGACCGTGGACGGTGAGGTCACCGACGAACTCCTCGAGCAGGCCCGCCACGCCGCCACCACGCTGCTGTCCAACCCCGTCATCGAGGACGTCACCCGCGTGGAGGTCCTCGGGGAGGACGGCCAGTGAGCGTCGAGACCCCCCTGATCGGGGAACCCCAGCCGCTCGCCGACAGCGGGAACAGCCCGCTCGACGGCGTCACCGTCGGCGTCGTCACGTTCCCCGGCACCCTGGACGACCGCGACGCGGCCCGCGCCGTGCGGCTCGCCGGCGGCAGCGCCGTCCAGCTCTGGCACGGCGACCACGACCTGCGGGGCGTCGACGCCGTCATCATCCCCGGCGGCTTCTCGTACGGCGACTACCTGCGCGCCGGTGCCATCTCCCGGTTCGCGCCGCTCATGGAACAGATCACCGCGGCGGCCTCCGGCGGCGCGGACGCCCTCCCCGTGCTGGGCATCTGCAACGGGTTCCAGGTCCTCACCGAGGCGCACCTGCTGCCCGGATCGATGATCAAGAACGAGTCCCTGCACTTCCTCTGCCGCGACCAGCGCCTGCGTGTCGAGAACGCCGGCACGATGTGGACCTCGGAGTACGCACAGGGCGAGGAACTCGTCATCCCGCTCAAGAACCAGGACGGCCAGTTCGTCGCCGACGACCGCACCCTCGACGAGCTCGAGGGCGAGGGCCGCGTGGTCTTCCGCTACGTCGATGGCAACCCCAACGGCTCGCGCCGCGACATCGCCGGCATCTCGAACGCCGCCGGCAACGTCGTCGGGCTCATGCCGCATCCCGAGCACGCCGTCGAGGCGGGCTTCGGCCCCGACTCCTCGGCGCGCGGACCCGTGGACGTGCGCGGCGGCACCGACGGCCTCGGCATCTTCACCTCGGTACTCAAGAAACTGGTGGGCTAAATGACTGCGGAGACCACGCGGAAGTTCAACATCGACACGGTCGCGAACGCCGAGGCCACCCCGGGGCAGGCGCTCCCCTGGGCCGAGCTCGGCCTCAAGGAGAACGAGTACCAGCGTGTCGAGGAGATCCTCGGCCGCCGCCCCACCGGTGCCGAGCTCGCCATGTACTCGGTGATGTGGAGCGAGCACTGCTCCTACAAGTCCTCCAAGGTGCACCTGCGCCAGTTCGGCGAGAAGGTCACCGACGCCATGAAGGAGCACCTGCTCGTGGGCATCGGCGAGAACGCCGGCGTCGTCGACATCGGGGACGGCTGGGCCGTGACCTTCAAGGTGGAGAGCCACAACCACCCGTCCTTCGTGGAGCCCTACCAGGGCGCGGCGACCGGCGTCGGCGGGATCGTCCGCGACATCATCTCGATGGGCGCGCGCCCGGTCGCGGTCATGGATCCGCTGCGCTTCGGGGCGATCGACCACCCCGACACCGCGCGCCTCGTGCACGGGATCGTGGCCGGCATCGGCGGCTACGGCAACTCCCTCGGCCTGCCGAACATCGGCGGCGAGGTGGTCTTCGACTCCGTGTACCAGGGCAACCCGCTGGTCAACGCGCTCGCCGTCGGCGTGCTGCGGCACGAGGACATCCGCCTCGCCAACGCCTCCGGCGCCGGCAACAGGGTGGTCCTCTTCGGTGCCCGCACCGGTGGCGACGGCATCGGCGGCGCCTCGGTGCTCGCATCGGAGTCCTTCGACTCCTCGAAGCCCTCGAAGCGCCCCGCGGTGCAGGTGGGCGATCCGTTCGCCGAGAAGGTGCTCATCGAGTGCTGCCTCGAGCTGTTCAAGGCCTCCGTGGTCGAGGGCATCCAGGACCTCGGCGCGGCGGGCATCTCCTGCGCGACGTCGGAGCTGGCCTCCAACGGCGACGGCGGCATGCACGTGGAGCTCACCAACGTGCTGCTCCGCGACCCGTCCCTCACGCCGGGCGAGATCCTCATGTCGGAGTCGCAGGAACGCATGATGGCCGTGGTGACGCCCGAGAACGTGGCCGCGTTCGAGGCGATCATGGACAAGTGGGCCGTGGAGTACTCCTGGCTCGGCGAGGTCACCGACACGGGCCGCCTCATCATCGAGTGGGACGGCGAGAAGATCGTCGACGTCGACCCCCGCACGGTCGCGCACGAGGGGCCCGTCTACGAGCGCCCCTACCACCGTCCCGAGTGGCTCGACGGCGTCCAGGCGGACACCTTCGGGCCCGAGCGGCCCGCGGACCTGCGCGAGGCCGTCCTCGAGCTCATGGCCTCGCCGAACATGTGCGGGAAGGACTGGGTGACCGACCAGTACGACCGCTACGTCCAGGGCAACACCGCGCTCGCGATGCCCGACGACGCCGGCGTGGTCCGCGTCGACGAGGAGACCGGCCTCGGCGTCGCAATCTCCACCGACGCCAACGGCCGGTACTCGTACCTGAACCCGTACGAGGGCGCGCGCCTGGCTCTCGCCGAGGCGTACCGCAACGTGGCGACCTCGGGTGCCGTGCCGCTCGCCGTCACCGACTGCCTGAACTTCGGCTCCCCCGAGGACCCGGAGGTCATGTGGCAGTTCGCCGAGACCGTCCGCGGGCTCGCGGACGCCTGCCAGGAACTCGGGGTGCCGGTGACCGGCGGCAACGTCTCGCTCTACAACCAGACCGGCGGTGTCGCCATCCACCCGACCCCCGTGGTCGGCGTGCTCGGCGTGTTCGACGACGTCGCCCGGCGCACGCCGTCGGGCTGGCGCGAGGACGGCCAGGCCGTCTACCTGCTGGGGACGACGGCGGACGAGCTGGACGGCTCGGAGTGGGCCAACCTGCGCGGCCACCTCGGCGGACAGCCCCCGGCCCTGGACCTCACCGCCGAGAAGACGCTCGCCGCGATCCTCGTGAACTGCTCGCGCGACGGCATGATCGACGCCGCCCATGACCTCTCCGAGGGCGGGCTCGCCGCCGGCCTCAGCGAGATGGCCCTGCGCTTCGGCGTCGGCGCGCGCATCGGCCTCGACGAGGTGTGCGAGCGCGACGGCATCGACGCGTTCACCGCACTGTTCAGCGAGAGCCAGGCCCGCGCCGTCGTCAGCGTCCCCCGCTCGGAGGAGGTCCGCTTCAACGACATGTGCACGGCCCGGAACTTCCCGACCATGCGCATCGGCGTGGTGGACACGGAGAACGGGGCGCTCGACGTGCAGGGTTGCTTCACGCTGCCGCTGGACGTGCTGCGCGAAGCCCACGAGGGGACCCTGCCGAAGCACTTCGCCTGACGCCGCGGCCTCCTGACGACGCTCACCCCGGCACGAACCGGTAGCCCATCCCGGCCTCGGTGAGCAGGTGCTGCGGCGACCCGGGGTCGCGTTCGAGCTTCTTCCGCAGCTGCCGGATGTACAGGCGGAGGTAGCCGGTGTCGCGGACGTGCTGCGGCCCCCACACCTCGGTCAGCAGGATCTGCTGGGGCACGAGGCGGCCCGAATTGAGCATGAGCGTCTCGAGCAGCCGCCACTCGGTCCGGGTGAGGTGGATGTCGGCGCCGTCGGTGGTCCGGACCACCGTCTTCGCCACGAGGTCCACGCGCACGTCCCCGAAGGCCGCGCCCGCCTCCTCCCTCACCGGCAGCCGCCGCCGGGTGAGGGCCCGCACCCGGGCCAGCAGTTCGTCGGTGAGGAACGGCTTCGTGACGTAGTCGTCCGCGCCCGCGTCGAGGGCCTGGACCTTGTCGATCGAGTCCATCCGGCCGGAGATCACGAGGATCGGCACCGAGCTCCACCCGCGCAGCCCGTGGATGACGTCGATCCCGCCGAGGTGCGGCATGCCGAGGTCCAGCACCACGATGTCCGGGTGGTGCTCCGCGGCACGGCGGAGGGCGGCGGCGCCGTCGCCCGCGGTGACGACGTCGTAGTCCGACGCCGTGAACGTGATGGTGAGCGCGCGCAGGATCTGCGGGTCGTCGTCGGCGATCAGGACCTTCACGCGGCACCCACGCTGGTCCCGCCGAGGAGCACGGCGTCGGGCTGCGGCGCGTGCGGCAGCGACACCACGGACGTCAGCCCTCCGCCCGGGGTGTCCTCGAGGGTCAGCCGGCCGCCCATGCCCTCCACGAACCCGCGCGCGAGGGCCATCCCGAGCCCGAGCCCCGTGGCGTTGTCGGTGTCGCCGAGCCGCTGGAAGGGCAGGAGCACCGTGTCCTTCCGGTCGTCGGGGATGCCCGGTCCGCGGTCGATGATGCGCAGCTCAGCGCGCCCGCCGAAGTCGCTCACCGACAGTACGGGCGGCACGGCGCCCCCGGCGTGGCGGGCCGCGTTGGAGAGCAGGTTCACGAGCACGCGCTGCAGCAGCACGGCGTCGGCGAGGAGCAGCGGCGACTCGGCGGGCAGTTCCAGCTCGATGTCGCCCGGGCCGAGATCCAGCTCCTCGAGCGCGGGCAGGATGACGTCCTCGGGCCGCAGGGGTTCCAGCACCACGCCGAGGACCCCGGCCTGGATGCGGCTGGCGTCCAGCAGGTCCGTGACGAGGGTCGAGAGCGTGCCGAGGCTCTGTTCGGCGGTCTCCAGCAGCGCCCCCTGCTCCTCGGGGGAGAAGGTGAGGTCCGCGGATCTCAGGCTCGTGACGGCGGTGGTCGCGGCGGTGAGGGGCCGGCGGAGGTCGTGCCCGACGGCGGCGAGCAGTGCCGTACGCACGCGGTCCGCCTCGGCGAGCGGACCCACGGCACTCGCGGCCCGCGACAGCTCGCGGTACTCGAGGGCGGCGTCGATCTGTGCCGTGATCACGGCGAGCAGCCGGCGGTCGGCGGCCTCGAGGGTACGGCCCTCGAGCTCGAGCACGCCCCGCTCCCCCACGGGGATGCCCACCGGGCCCGGTGCCGTGGCCTGCCCGCCGGCCCCGACCGCGGAGGACGGCGCCCCGGACCGCTGCACGGCCGGGGCGTCCTCGCAGAGGAGCGTGCCGTCGGGTGCATGCAGGCGGGCGGCGTCCAACCCGAAGGCCTCCCGTGTGCGGGTGATGAGCGCCTGCAGCGTGTCCTGGCCGCGGAGCACCCCGCCCGCGATGGTCGCCAGCAGTTCCGACTCGGCGGCCGACCGCGACGCGGCCCGGGTGCGGCGCGCCGCCTGGTCCACCACGTAGCTGACCAGCACGGCGTTGGCGATGTACAGGGCGAGCGCGGTGAAGTGCGCCGGCTCACCGATGGTCAGGGTGCGCACCGGCTCGATCAGGAAGAAGTCCAGCGTCAGCCCGGACAGCACGGCGGCGAAGAGGGCGGGCCAGATCCCGCCGATCAGGGCGACGACGATCACGAGCAGCTGGTAGCTGAGGACGTCCCCCGTGATGGACTCCTCGGTGCGGAACGCGGTGAGCAGCAGCGTCAGCAGCGGGCCGCCGATCAGGGCGACGACGGCCCCCAGCATGCGGCGCCGCAGGGACAAGGCCCCGCCGGAGTGCGGCAGGGCGGACCTGCTCCCGGCCGAGGCGTGGTTGACGATGTGCACGTCGATCTCGCCCGATTCCCGGATCACGGTGGCACCGATGCCGGGACCGGTGAGGAGGGCGGCGAGGCGCGACCGGCGGCTCACGCCGATGACGAGCTGGCTGGCGTTGGCGCCCTTCGCGAAGTCGACGAGGGCCGTGGAGGTCTGATCGCCCACCACCTCGTGGTATGTGCCGCCGAGCTTCTGCACGAGGCCCCGCTGGGCGGCGAGCTCGGCCGGATCGGCGCCGCGGAGGCCGTCCTGGGTGGTGACGTGCACGGCGAGGAGCTGCCCGCCCGCGGACCGGGAGGCGATCCGGGCGCCGCGGCGGAGCAGCGTGCGGCCCTCCGGCCCGCCGGTGAGCGCGACGACGACGCGCTCGCGTGCCTCCCACCTGTCGTCGATGCCCTGCTCGGCGCGGTAGCGCTGGAGGGCGCTGTCCACCTCGTCGGCGAGCCACAGGAGCGCGAGCTCGCGCAGCGCGGTGAGGTTGCCTAGTCGGAAGTAGTTGGAGAGCGCGGCGTCGATCCGCCCGGACGGGTAGACGCTCCCCTCGGTGAGGCGGCCGCGCAGCGCCTCGGGGGCGAGGTCCACCACCTCCACCTGGTCGGCCCGGCGCAGCACCCCGTCGGGGATGGTCTCGCGGTGCGGTACCCCGGTGATGCGTTCCACGACGTCGTTCAGGGACTCGATGTGCTGCACGTTCACGGTGGACATGACGTCGATCCCGGCGTCGAGCAGCACCTCCACGTCCTGCCACCGCTTGTCGCGGGCGGTCCCCGGGGCGTTGGTGTGGGCGAGCTCGTCCACCAGTGCCACCTCGGGCGCCCGGGCCAGCAGGGCGTCGAGGTCCAGATCGGCGAGGAGGACCCCGCGGTGGTCCTCGGTGCGGCGGGGCACCGCCTCGAGACCCTCGGCCATGGCCTCCGTGGCGGCCCGGCCGTGCGTCTCGACGATGCCGACGACGACGTCGCGCCCCTCCGCGCGGAGCCTCCGGCCCTCCTCGAGCATCGCGTAGGTCTTGCCCACGCCGGGGGCTGCTCCCAGGAACACCCTCAACCGGCCTCGCGTCATGGCCTAAGTGTCCAGCGCGGCGAGGGCGATGTTCAACTGCAGCACGTCGACCGTCGGTTCGCCGAGGTACCCGAGGTCCGGGCCCTGCACGGTGTCCTCGACCAGCGCCTCGACGTCGGCCTCGTCGAGTCCGCGTTCCGCGGCGACCCGGGGCACCTGCAGCAGCGCGTACTCGGGGCTGATGTGCGGGTCGAGGCCCGAGCCCGATGACGTGAGCGCGTCCGCCGGGACGCCCGCGGGGTCCACGCCCTCGAGGTCTGCGACGGCGGCGCGCCGTTCTTCGATCGCCGCGACCAGATCGGGGTTCTCGGGGCCGAGGTTGCTGCCGCTGGAGGCGCCGCCGTCGTACCCGTCACCGGCCGCGGACGGACGGGACTGGAACCATTCCGGGAGCGCCGCGCCCTCGGCGTCGGTGAAGCCCTGGCCGAGGCTCGCGGAACCGACGATGCGGCCGTCGAGGGTGACGGGCTGCCCGTCGGCGCGGTCGGCCGATGCCAGCCGGCCCACCCCGGTGATGGCGAGCGGGTACCCGATGCCGAGGACGAGGGTGAGGACGGCGAGCGCCCGGACGGCGGTGCCGAGCTGTCGGAGGGTGCTGCGGGAGGTACTCATGGGATGCCTTTTCGTGGACGTCTGGAGGATCAGAAACCGGGGATGAGGGAGAGCACGAGGTCGATCGCCTTGATGCCGGCGAACGGGGCGATGATCCCGCCGAGCCCGTAGACGAGCAGGTTCCGGTTGAGGATGCTCGAGGCCGATGCTGCGCGGTACTTCACGCCGCGCAGTGAGAGCGGGATCAGGGCGATGATGATCAGCGCGTTGAAGATGACGGCGGAGAGGATCGCCGAGGACGGCGAACTCAGCTGCATCACGTTGAGGGCGGCGAGGCCCGGGAAGGCGCCGATGAACATGGCGGGGATGATCGCGAAGTACTTGGCGACGTCGTTCGCGATGGAGAACGTGGTCAGCGCGCCGCGCGTGATGAGCAGCTGCTTGCCGATGCGCACGATCTCGATGAGCTTGGTGGGGTCCGAGTCCAGGTCCACCATGTTCCCGGCCTCCTTCGCCGCCGAGGTACCGGTGTTCATCGCCACGCCGACGTCAGCGAGCGCCAGGGCCGGGGCGTCGTTGGTGCCGTCGCCGGTCATGGCGACGAGCGCGCCTCCCTCCTGCTCCCTGCGGATGAGGCGCATCTTGTCCTCGGGCGTCGCTTCGGCCAGGTAGTCGTCCACGCCGGCCTCCGCGGCGATGGCCTTCGCCGTCAGCGGGTTGTCACCGGTGATCATGACGGTGCGGATGCCCATGGTGCGCAGTTCGGCGAACCGTTCGGGCAGCCCGTCCTTGACGACGTCCTTGAGATGGACCACCCCGAGCACCCGGGCACGGCCCGAGGCATCCCGGACCGCGACGACGAGCGGGGTGCCGCCGAGCTGCGAGATGCGCGTCACGGCGGCGTCGAGCTCCGCCGCGATGCCCGGGACGGCGGCGACCCAGGCGCGGACCGCGCTGCCGGCGCCCTTCCGGACGGCCGAGCCGTCGGGGAAGTCGACACCGCTCATACGCGTCCGGGCCGAGAACGGGACCACCGTGCCCTCGATCGTGGAGCGTGGAAAGCCCTCGGTGACGGCGAGGTCCACGATGGACGTGCCCTCGGGTGTGGGGTCGCTCAGGGACGACTGCGCGGCGGCGGTCACGAGCTCGCGCCGGTCCGCGCCGCCCACGGTGACGAACTCGCTCGCCCGCCGGTTGCCGTGGGTGATGGTGCCGGTCTTGTCGAGCAGCAGGGTGGTCACGTCGCCGGCGGCCTCCACGGCGCGGCCGGACATGGCGAGGACGTTGCGCTGCACGAGGCGGTCCATGCCGGCGATGCCGATCGCGGAGAGCAGGGCCCCGATGGTGGTGGGGATCAGGCAGACGAGCAGCGCGACGAGGACCGGCACGCTGACGGAGACACCGGACGAGCTCGCGATCGGGTTGATGGTCAGCACCACCACGGTGAAGACGATGGAGAGCGTGGCCAGCAGGATGTTGAGGGCCACCTCGTTGGGCGTCTTCTGGCGTTCGGCGCCCTCGACGAGGCGGATCATGCGGTCCACGAAGGTGTCGCCGGGCCGGCTGGTGATACGCACGACGATGCGGTCGGACAGGACGCGCGTGCCGCCCGTGACCGCGGACCGGTCACCGCCGGATTCGCGGACCACGGGGGCGGACTCCCCGGTGATGGCCGACTCGTCCACGGAGGCGATGCCCCGGATGATCTCGCCGTCGCCCGGGATCTGGCCGCCGGCCTCGATCACCACGATGTCGCCGAGAACCAGATCCGAGGACGGCACATCCGTCAGCGGGGCCCGGAGGGCCCCCGGGTCGGCGTCCTCCGCGTAGTCGCGCACCACGCGCGCCGTCGTGCCCGTCCGCGCCTGCCGCAGGCTGGACGCCTGCGCCTTGCCGCGGCCCTCGGCGACCGACTCCGCGAGGTTCGCGAAGAGCACCGTGAGCCAGAGCCACACGGCGATGAGCCCCGTGAACGACGCCGGGACGTCGCTGCCGCCCGAGGCCTCGGGGCCGCCGAGGAAGGGCTCGGCGAGGGCGATGGCGGTGATCAGGACTGCGCCCGCCTCGACGATGAACATGACGGGTGTGCGGACCATCTGCCGCGGGTCGAGCTTGCGGAACGCACCGGGCAGGGCCTCGGCGAGCTGGGCCGCGGAGAAGGCAGCGCCGGGCTCCTTCTTCGGCCCGTTCCCCTCCGGTGCCGGGCTGTCGCTGCTGCCGGTGGCCGGTTCTGTGAGTGTGGACATGGTCTAGAGCAGTCCTTCCGCGAGCGGACCCAGTGCGAGCACCGGGAAGAAGGTGAGGGCGGTGACGATGACGGTGACGCCGACGAGCAGCGTGGTGGACTGCACGCGGTCCGTCGGCAGGGTGCCGGCGGTGGCGGGCACCCTGTCCTGGGCGGCGAACGCGCCGGCGAGGGCGAGGACGAAGACGATGGGCAGGAAGCGTCCCAGCAGCATCGCCACACCGAGTGCGGTGTTGAGCCAGGGCGTGTCGGCGGTGAGGCCGGCGAAGGCCGAGCCGTTGTTGTTGGCGGCCGAGGTGAACGCGTACAGCACCTCGGACAGGCCGTGGAGGCCGGGGTTGAGGATCGAGGTCCCGTCGATGTCGGCGCGGAGCGCCGGCACCGAGAAGCTCAGGGCCGTGCCGGCGAGGACGAGAGCGGGCATGGTGAGGATGTAGAGGCTTGCGAGCTTGATCTCGCGGGCGCCGATCCTCTTGCCGAGGTACTCGGGCGTGCGGCCCACGAGGAGCCCGGAGACGAACACCGTGACGACGGCCAGGACGAGCATCCCGTACAGGCCCGAGCCCACCCCGCCGGGGGCCACCTCGCCGAGCATCATGTTGATCATGGGAAGCATGCCGCCGATCGCGGTATAGCTGTCATGCATCGAGTTCACGGCACCCGTGGAGGTGAGCGTACTGACCGACCCGAACAGGACGGAGCCGGCGATGCCGAAGCGCTGCTCCTTGCCCTCCATGGCGAACCCTGCGGCCTGGGGCGCGGTCCCGGTGGCGGACAGTTCCGCGACGGTGGCGGCCGTGAGCGAGAGCAGGAAGATCACGGCCATGGCCCCCAGGATCGCGGAGCCCTGCCGGCGCCGGCCAATCATGGTGCCGAAGGTGCGGGGCAGGCTGAACGGGATCGCGAGCATCAGGACGACCTGGAACAGGCTCGTCCACGGCGACGGGTTCTCGAACGGGTGCGCGGAGTTGGCGTTGAAGAACCCGCCTCCGTTGGTGCCGAGCATCTTGATGGCCTCCTGGGAGGCCACCGGGCCGCCGGGGATGACCTGTTCGCCGCCGGTGATGGTGGGAACGGTCGTGAAGCCGTTCACGTTCTGGATCACGCCGCCGGCGAGCAGGACCAGGGCCGCGACGACCGCGCCGGGGAGCAGGATGCGCAGCAGGGCGCGGGTGAAGTCCACCCAGAAGTTGCCGAGCGTCGCGCTGCGGCGTGCCACGAAGCCGCGCACGAACGCGACGGCGACGGCCAGGCCGACGGCGGCGGAGACGAAGTTCTGCACCGCGAGCCCCACCATCTGCACGGTGTAGCCCATGGTCACCTCGGGCGAGTAGGACTGCCAGTTGGTGTTGGTCACGAACGAGACGGCCGTGTTGAACGCCAGGCCCTCCGGGACGGCCGGCAGGCCGAGCGAGTAGGGCAGCAGGGCCTGCGTGCGCTGCAGCAGGTAGACGAGGAGCACGCCCACGGCCGAGACGGCGAGCACCCCGGTGAGGTAGGAGCGCCACGACTGGGAGGACGCCGGATCGACGCCGAGCACGCGGTAGAACCCCCGCTCCAGGCGGAGGTCCTTCGTGGTGGTGAAGGTCCGCGCCATGTAGTCGCCGAGCGGACGGTGGATCAGGGCGAGCACGACGACGACGGTCAGCAGCGGCAGCACGGCCGCGGCGGGAGTCATCAGAAACGCTCCGGGCGCAGGAGGGCGTAGACCAGGTAGACCAGGGCGGCGATGCCGAGGACCAGCGCGATCAGGTCGAAGACGATCACAGCTTCTCCACCGCCCGGGCGATCAGGGCGACCACGGCGAACAGGGCGACGACACCCACGGGATACACGACGTCAAGCACGAGGAACTCCATCGGACTGCGGTCCGCCCGGCTTCCTGCCGGGCGGGTGCCACAACGGCACGAGCCCGATTGAATACCCCGTACCGGATCGAAAAGCCGATCCTCACACTTTCCTCACGGCGGTCGGGGAAACCCCTACGCGTTCTTGATGGCGGGGCCTCCCGGCGGTGGCCCGCCCGGCGCCCGGCCGGATCCGGGTGGACCCGGTGGACCCGGTGGACCCGGTGGACCCGACCGGGCCCGGGTGAACTACGTCAGGCCCGCCAGCTCCTGCGCGGCCTTCACGTAGCGGGACAGCACGTACCGCTGCGTCAGCCTCGTCACGGGCGCGGCCAGCCTGAACAGGGGGCTCGACGGCACGCTGTAGGCGGAGCAGATGAAGACCAGGCGGTTGTCCGCCGTCAGTTCGGCGTAGAACCCCTCCTCCCCCGTCACCGGATGACCGGGGAGCGTGCCGTAGCCGAAGCCTCCGCGCTGGCCGGGTGTGGCCCTGCCCGCGCCGTCGAGCTGGGGCTCCCGTGCCCAGATCACGCGGCAGGGTGCCTTGATGCGGGCGGGCCCCACGCCGAGACCGGAGACCACGCGGACACCGGGGGCGGCACGCTCGGCGTCGGGCTGCATGGTCAGCCCGGCACGGCGGTGCAGCTCCCATGCCAGGATGCCCTCGGTCAGGGCGACGAAGGGCGCGGAGGGGTCGTCGGCGGGGAGCTCGTGGGACTCCACCATCACGGTGTAGCCGGAGGGCCACCCGCCGTCGAACCGCTCGGGGAAGGGCCGGTCGGTGGCGCCGCGCTCGTCGTAGGTGAACTGGTCCATTCGTGCCTCTTCCCTGCAGCTGCGGCTCCGGGAGGTCGACGCCCGGCTCTGCGGACAAACCTAGCCCGAAAGGGCGCGGACCACGGGAAGCAGTGGCAGGATGAAGGCCCGGACCGGCAAGGAAGGCGGACCACCATGGCATCAGGGATGGCGTCGAACAAGCAGAACAAGCACGACAGGCACGGCAGGACGGACGGCGGCCGCAGGGATGCGGGCGGGAAGGCGACGGATGCCGCCGAGGAGGCCGTGAACTCGAAGGGCTTCGAGCTCGCTGCCCGCGCCGGCTACGTGGCCGCCGGCGTCCTGCACTTCATGATCGGGCTCATCGCGCTCGGGATAGCGCGCGGCGGTTCCGGGAGCGCGGACCAGAGCGGCGCCATCGGGCAGCTCGCGGGGAGTCCGGGCGGGACGGCGCTCCTGTGGTTCTGCTTCATCGGCTGCGTGGCGCTCGCCCTGTTCCAGCTCAGCGAGGTCTTCCTCGGCGTGAGGGGACGCAGCGGCAGGGACAGGCTGAAGGCCCGCCTGAAGAGCGGTGGCCAGGCGGTGGCGTACGGGGTGATCGGCGCGGCGTTCGGTCAGTACGCGCTGGGCGGCTCGAGCAACAGCAGCAGCAGCTCGCGGTCGCTGAGCGCAACCCTCATGTCCAACCCGGCAGGCGCGGCCCTCCTGCTCGCGATCGGTGTGGGCATCCTCGTGGTGGGCGGCTACTTCGTCTACAGCGGTGCCACGCGCCGGTTCCGCCGGGAGCTCTCGAGCCTGCCGGCGGGCGGACCCGGCACGGCCGTGGTGGTCCTCGGGACCGTGGGCTACATCGCCAAGGGGTTCGCGCTGGGCGTCCTCGGAGTGCTCGTGGTCGTCGCCACCGTCACGAACAACCCCGAGCAGTCCAGCGGGCTCGACGGCGCCCTGAAGACCCTGCGGGAGCAGCCCTTCGGCGTGTGGCTCCTCGGGGCCGTCGCGCTCGGCCTGATGGCCTACGGCGTCTTCATGACGATCCGGTCGAAGTACCAGCGCCTGTAGGCACCCCGCCGGACCGGACCCCTACAGGCCGAGCGCCGGCGCCTCCATGACCGGGCACGTGTCCATGACGACGTCGAGGCCCGCCTCCGTGGCGCGGCGGGCGGCGTCCTCGTCGATGACGCCCAGCTGGAGCCAGACGGCCCGGGCACCGACGGCGATGGCCTGGTCCACCACCGCGCCCACGCGCGACGAGTTCACGAAGCAGTCGACCACGTCGATGGTCCCGGGGACGTCCGCGAGGCGGGTGTAGCCCGTCTGCCCGTGGACGTCGTCGCCCTTGAGGCTCACCGGCACCACCTGCAGGCCGAGACGGTCCATGAGGAAGCGCGAGACGCCGACGGCGGCCCGGCGCGGGTTGTTCGACAACCCCACCACCGCCCACCGTCCGGGCTCGGTCAGCAGCCTCTTGATCACCTGCGGATCGTTCACGTGCGCCACATGCGCCTCCTGCCGGTCCCTCGCGGCGCCTGTCGCCGCGTTTTGTTACAGCCTTTGTTACACGCCCCATTTTGCTCCTGATCCGCCGCGGGCGTTTCATGGGAGTGACCATCCCGAGCGGCCGAGAGACCTGGATCAGTGAAGCCGCAGCAACCCTGGTCGTCCGGTGTCCCCTGACACCGGACGATAACGAGGTCCGAGCCACGGGAACCGCCGCACACCGGTGGTGAAGGCTCGGTCCGTAGGGTGCTACCGCCAGGACCGATGGAGACACCATGACCGCAGTTCTGGCACCCGGCAGCACCCAGCCCACCACCAAGCAGGCCCTCGGCGTCCGCTTCGCCGGCCTCGGCCGCAGCTTCGGCTCGCCCGCGGACCGGCGCACCGTGCTGCGGGACGTCACCGTGGAGGTGGAGCCGGGCGAGATCCTGGCCATCCTCGGCACCAGCGGATGCGGGAAGTCGACGCTCCTGCGCGCCGCCGCGGGGCTCGACGTCCCCGACCGCGGGGAGGTCCTCATCGACGGGACCCCCGTCACGGGGATCGACGAGCGCTGCGCCGTCGCCTTCCAGGAACCCCGGCTGCTCCCGTGGCACACGCTGCAGGCGAACGTGGCGATCGGGCTGCCGAAGTCCTCCAGCGCCAGCGCGGGCAAGGCCAAGGTCCTCGAGCTGCTGAAGCTCGTCGGCCTGGACACGTTCGCCAAGCACCGCCCCCGCGAGGTCTCCGGCGGCATGGCGCAGCGCACGTCGCTGGCCCGCGCCCTGGCCCGCAACCCGGGGGTGCTGCTGCTCGACGAACCCTTCGGTGCCCTCGACGCCCTGACGCGCATCAGGATGCAGGACCTCCTGCTCGACATCCACCGCGCGCAGCCCACCACCGTGCTGCTCGTCACCCACGACGTCGACGAGGCCCTCCAGCTCGCGGACCGCATCCTGGTTCTCGGGCGCGGCGAGGGCGACGAGGCGGGCTCCACCGTCGCCGAGCTCGTCCCCGTCCCCGGGAGCCGCCCGCGCGACCGCAACTCCGCGGACCTCGGGGCCCTCCGGAGCTCGCTGCTCTCCATGCTGGGCGTGACCGGGCACTAGCCCGGCTCCCCCACCCCCTGGTGCGGCCGTCGTCCGACGGCCGGCGCCACCCTGCCTCTTTCCCCTGTCTCTCCCCTGCCGCTCCAGCAAAGGACCACCATGAACCGCCGCGCTCTCCTGCCGAATCTCGCCCTCGCCACCGCCCTCTCGCTCAGCCTCAGCGGGTGCATGGCCGGCGAGAACGCCGCCGACACGCAGGCCGCGGCCGACGGCGGTGCCGCAACGGAGGGCGGCGCCCTCGACATCGATTTCGCCACCTACAACCCGCTGAGCCTGATCATCAAGGACCAGGGCTGGCTGGAGGACGAGCTCGCCGATCAGGGCATCACGGTCAACTGGGTGCAGTCCGCCGGGTCGAACAAGGCCAACGAGGCCCTGCGGGCCGGGGCGATCGACGTCGGCTCGACGGCGGGCTCCGCCGCGCTCCTCGCCCGCTCCAACGGCTCCCCCATCAAGGCCATCGACATCTACTCGCAGCCCGAGTGGGCGGCCCTCGTGACCCTGCCCGGCTCCGGTATCACCAGCGTGGAGGACCTACGCGGCAAGTCCGTCGCAGCGACCCGCGGCACGGACCCCTACTTCTTCCTGCTGCAGGCCCTCGAGGCGGCCGGCGTGGACCAGTCGGAGGTCACCATCGAGAACCTCCAGCACGCCGACGGCCGCGCGGCCCTCGCGAGCGGCGCCGTCGATGCGTGGTCGGGTCTCGACCCGATCATGGCCGCCGCGGAGCAGGACGGCGCCCAGCTGTTCTTCCGCGACATCGACTACAACACCTACGGTTTCCTCAACGCCACCGAGGACTTCCTGACCGAGAAGCCGGACGTCGCGCAGACCGTGGTCGACGCCTACGAGAAGGCGCGCGCCTGGGCGAAGGAGAACCCCGAGGAGACCGCCGCCATCCTCGCCGAGGTCGCCGCGATCGATCCCGCCATCGCGAACTCCGTCATCATCGACCGGACCAACCTCGATGTCGACCCGGCCCCGGGCGAGGCCCAGCGCAGCGTCCTCGAGAAGATCGGCCCCGTCTTCGTGGAGACCGGTGACGTGCAGAGCCAGCAGCAGATCGACGACGCCCTGGGGTCCCTGTTCGACGCCTCGTTCGTCGAGAAGGCCGACCCGGCGTCCATCGGATCCGCCTCATGAGTGCTGACCACCTGACGGGGCGCAGTGCCGTCCCCCTCAGCAAGGAGGGCCTCGCGTCCACCGGATCTCCGCTCACCGGTTCGGACGGGGGCGGCAGGACTCCGGGCAGGACCGGCACGGCCGGTCGGCGTGTGGTCATCATCCTGCTCGGGCTCGTCGTCCCTGTGCTGATCCTGCTCGCCTGGCACCTCAGCACCGCCTCGGGGTTCTTTCGGCCGTCGCAGCTCCCCTCGCCGGCGTCGGTGCTCGCGGCCGCGGTCGACCTCGTGGAGCGTGGTCAGCTGGCCACGCACATCCTGATCTCGACGCAGCGCGTGGTCCTCGGGTTCCTCATCGGCTCCGTGCTCGGCGTGCTGGCGGGCGCCCTGCTGGGCCTGTCACGCATCGCGGACGTCCTGCTCACCCCGACCGTCGGCGCGCTCCGGGCCGTGCCGTCCCTGGCGTGGGTCCCCCTGCTGGTCCTCTGGATCGGCATCAACGAGGACTCCAAGGTCACCCTGATCAGCATCGGCGCGTTCTTCCCCGTGTTCACCACGCTCTACCTCGGGCTGCGACACGTGGACCGCAACCTCGTCGAGGCGGCGCGGGCCTTCGGCCTGAACGGCGTCCGTCTGCTGACCACCGTGCAGCTGCCCGCCGTGGTGCCCGCCCTGTTCTCCGGCCTCCGCCTGGCCCTCGCGCAGTCCTGGCTGTTCCTCGTCGCCGCGGAACTCATCGCCTCGTCGATGGGCCTCGGCTTCCTCCTCACGGACTCCCAGCAGACGGGCCGCGTGGACCGCATCATCCTGGCGATCATCCTGCTGGCCGTGATCGGCAAGACCACGGACGCGCTCCTCGGCGTCGCCGAGCGCTGGGCGGTGCGCCGGTGGGCGTGAGTGCGACGGCGCCGGGCACGACGGCGGTGGAGGGGTCGGCGATGCCGCAGGACGAGGCCGACCGCCTCGCGTTCTGGGCGGCGCAGGCACAGCGGCTCGAGTGGGACACCCCGTGGGACACCCTGCACACGTTCAGGAAGGCCGCTCCGCAGGAGGACGGGACGCTCAGCGTGCCCGTCATCGAGTGGTTCGCCGGCGGTACGCTCAACGTCGCCGTGAACTGCGTGGACCGGCACGTCCGGGCCGGCAACGGCGACCGGGTGGCCCTGCATTTCGAGGGCGAGCCGGGTGACCGCCGCAGTGTGACCTACGCCGAACTGCAGGACGAGGTGTCCCGCGCCGCGAACGCACTCCTCGGGCTCGGCATCGGGGCGGGCGACCGCGTGGTCGTCTACCTGCCCGTGCTCGTCGAGACGGTGGTCATCACGCTCGCCTGCGCCCGGATCGGGGCCGTGCACTCGCTCGTGTTCGGCGGGTTCTCGGCCGAGGCGCTCCGCTTCCGCGTCGAGGACACCGGCGCCAGACTCCTCGTCACCACCGACGGCCAGTACCGCCGGGGCGCCGCCGTCCCGGTCAAGGACAACGCGGATGCCGCCGTCGAGGGTGTGGACAGCATCGAGCACGTCCTCGTGATCCGCCGGACGGGCTCCGCCGTCGCATGGACCGGAGGCCGCGACGTCTGGTGGCACGACGTCGTCGACCCGGCCTCACCGCACCACGCGCCGGAGGCGTTCGACGCCGAGGCGCCGCTGTTCATCATGTACACGTCGGGGACCACCGGGAAGCCGAAGGGCCTCGTGCACACCTCGGGCGGCTACCTCACGCAGGCGTCGTCGAGCTTCGAGCACCTCTTCAGCAACCCCGATGCAGCACGCCGGGACGATGACGTGCACTGGTGCACCGCCGACCTGGCCTGGGTCACCGCGCACACCTACGAGCTGTACGGGCCGCTCTCGAACGGCGCCACGCAGGTCATCTTCGAGGGCACCCCGAACACGCCGCACCCCGGCCGGCACTTCGAGATCATCGAACGCTACGGCGTCACGAGCTACTACACCGCGCCCACCCTGGTCCGCTCGCTCATGGGCTGGTTCCCCGACGGGGTCCCGCGCGGCTACGACCTCTCGAGCATCCGCGTGCTCGGCACGGTGGGCGAAGCCGTCAACCCCGAGGCATGGCGCTGGTTCCGGCGGCACCTCGGCCGCGACGAGGTGCCCGTCGTCGACACCTGGTGGCAGTCGGAGACCGGTGCCACGGTGCTCTCGCCCAGCCCCACCGACACCGGGTTCAAGCCCGGCTGCGCGGCACGCGCCCTGCCCGGGGTGAGTACGCGCATCGTGGACGAGGACGGCCGGACCGTCCCGCCCGGCGAGCAGGGGCTGATCGTGGTCGACCGGCACGGGCCCGCCATGGCCCGGACCGTATGGGGGAACCCGCAGCGCTACCTGGACGCCTACTGGCGGCAGTTCGCGCGGCAGGGCTGGTTCCTCGCGGGTGACGGCGCCCGGTACGACGACGACGGCGACACCTGGATCCTGGGCCGCGTGGACGACGTCATCAACGTCTCGGGGCACCGCCTGTCCACCATCGAGATCGAGTCGGCGCTGGTGGCCCACCCGCTCGTCACCGAGGCGGGTGCCTGCCCCGTCCCTGACCCGCTGACGGGCCACGCCATCGCGGCCTTCGTGGTGCTCGCGGCGGGCGCGGACCCGGAGGTCGACGTCGCCGCGGTGCTGCGCGCCCACGTGGCCGAGGCCATCGGTCCGATCGCGCGGCCCTCGGCCGTCGTCGTCGTGCCCGATGTCCCGAAGACGCGCTCCGGGAAGATCATGCGGCGCCTGCTCACGCAGCTCTACGAGGGCGCGCCGCTCGGGGACACGACGTCCCTGCAGAACGAGGGGTGCATCCCCGGGATCCAGGACGTGCTGGCCGCGCGGACCTGACGGGGTCCGCCCGGCACCCGCTGTCCCCGTCGTTAACGGAAGGAAGCGGCAGGCGCCCCGTCCAAGCACCTGCCGCTTCCCGTGTGTGGTCCGTCCGGGTGTTACACCCGGACGAAGGCTGCTCCCGGGAGGTCCGAGAGGGGGTGCTGCATGGTCAGGTTCGAACCGTTCATGCCGCTGCTGATGACCTGTCCGCCACCGGCGTAGATGGCCACGTGGCCACCGGTGATGACGATGTCCCCGGGGGCGGGGGTCGCCACGACCGTGCCGAACTGGAAGAACTGCGCCGGGCCGAGGTCGCCTGCGGCGATACCTGCGGCGCGCAGCGCGTTCTCCACGAGCACGGTGCAGTCCTGGACGGCGCCGGCTGCAAGCTGCGCCTGCGCCGAGGCCAGGAGGGTCGCACCGACGCCGCTGGCTGCCGGGGCGACGGGAGCCGAGGCCAGGTAGACACCCGAGCCCGGGGCCGTCGAGACGGCCGGGGCCGGAGCCGGAGCCGGGGCCGGGGCCGGAGCCACGACTGCCGCCTGCTGCACGACGGGCGCGGGGGCGACGGCCGCTGCCTGCTGCACGGGAGCGGCAGGAGCGACGGCGACAGGGACGGAGACCGTCTGCGCCGGGACCGATCCAGCCGCGGGGATCGCGATGGAATCACCCGGGAAGATGATCGATGCCAGGGAGAGCCCGTTGGCCGCGAGGACCGCGGTCAGGTCGGCACCGTAGCTGGCGGAGATGGCGCCGAGGGTGTCCCCTGCGACGACCGTGTGGGTCGCACCGGTCGCAGCTGCTGCGGGAGCGGCGGGAGCTGCTACTGCAGCGGGAGCGGCCGGAGCTGCTACTGCTGCGGGAGCGGCCGGGGCTGCCACGGCGGCGGGAGCTGTCGTGCCCTGGTCCGAGTAGGTGCCGGCGTTGGCGGTGCCGACGGCGCTGAGCGCGAGGCCCGACGTGACGGCGGCGATGGCAACGGGACGGCCGATCATGGTGGCGTGGGCCTTGGCGGCACGGGACAGGCCCTGCAGCGCGAGATTGCCGTCGATATCGGCACGGTGGCGCGCCGAAGAGATGTTTCGTGACATGGATGTATACCTCTCCCATGCCTGCGGGGTGAGCTGTCGGGTTCGGATGGGAGTCACCCGGTCGCGCGCATCACCTCATCGGCGTGCGCAGTGCGACTTAACCCCAAGGACGTCGGCAGTCAGAACTGCGCGTCCACTGGAACTGTGGTTCCCCCGTCCCCGCCGTGGTGATTGCGAACGTATCCCGGACGACGGCAGGGCTCGGCATTTCCGTCCAGGAGCACCCCTCATAGGCGGAGGCACCAGAAGAACATAGCCACTGCTCGAAGGGTTTGTCACATTCGCGTAACGGCGGTTATCCTGCCCCTCCTACGAGGCCGATCGCCACCGGCGGAGGGCGAGCACGGTGCCTGCAACGGTGAGGACGAGCAGGACGGACTGCTGGAGATAGAACCGGGGGCCCACTCCGGAGTCCGCGCTGGTGGCCGCCGCGAGGAGGCTGCTGGACAGAGCGGCGATCAGCGCCACGCCGACGCAGAGCAGTGTGCCCCAGAACCTCCGCTCGTGCGCACGCTGCGCGTTCTTCCAGCTCTCCATGTCCTTCAGCCTAGGCGGCAGGGGTGTGCGCGGCGTCCTGTGACCGCGCACACCCCTCGTGCATCAGCGCCGGGCGGGGGCGCCGGCGTTCCTGATCAGGTCGAGCGCCTGCTCAGGGAACCAGCCGCCGGCCGCGGGGTCCACACGATTCCACTCGGGATCGACTCCGCCGTTGGTCGTCAGGCCGCGGCTGCACTCGCCGTCCGACTCGCCGGGCACCTTAATCCACAGGAAGGCGTCGGCGAGGTCGTTGCCCGTGTTCGCGGTGGGCGTATGCCCCAGTCCGCGAGCCGGAGGATTGCACCAGACCTGCGGATCCGGGTAGGTGGCCGTCGGCACCCACGGCCCGCGGCCGTTGCGGCTGGTGTCGATCACGAAGTGCGCCAGCTCCTCCGACGTCGGCGCGTTGCGGGCACCCGCCACGTTCTGGGCGTACCACGCGTCCGTCAGGCCCCACGTCGAGAAGTCCGAGGGTGAGGCCGGGTAGAACTGGCTCGCGCAGGAGCCGTAGGCGCCCGGATCGATCTCGGTGGCGTAGTAGATGCACTGGGATACCCAGGAGCCGTACTTCAGCTGCCGCTCGGTGAGCTCGTAGTTGGAGACGTTGAGGAAGAACCCGTCCGCCTCCTGCACGCCGGCCTTCACGAGGCGGCTGGCGATCTCCCCCGTGCCCAGCCAGGCGCTGTGCGTGCCGTCGAGGTAGACCTTCGTGTTCGGCAGCGCCTTCAGCCGGTCCACGGCGTAGCCGAGCATCTCGAAGCGTTCCGCGGCCGCGGTCGCGGCGTCGGCCTCCGCCGGCTGGCACCACTCGAGGTTGCCGTCGAGCCCGCGGTTCCAGGGGATGATCCCGAGCCCGTCCGGCTCGAGCACCACCATCGCGGCGCGGTCCTCGATGCCTGCCGCGAGGGCGTCGATCCAGGCCTTGTAGCCGGCGACGTCGGTCGCCCCGCCGGCCGAGTACTGCGCGCAGTCGCGGAACGGCAGGTTGTAGGCGGCGAGCACGGGCATCTGCTGCTTGCCGGCGGCGCGGTGCGTGGTGGCGCGGACCTCCCGCGTCACCGTGGCGGGGTCGCTGTCCGTGACCCATACGGCCTGCGGCGTGGAGACCATCGCGCTGAGGCTGTCCGCCGTCCGGCGGTCACCCGAGGCCCGCAGCCCGGCGATCTGGCGCTGTGCCTCGTGGTCGGTCTTCGGGACGTAGAACTCGGTGGCGGAGGACTCCGCTCCTGGTCCTCCGCCCGGACCGGCCGACGCCGGCAGCGCGGCGAGGGCGGTGGATGCGAGGACCCCTGCGAGTGCAAGGGTCATGGCGCACGTTCTGGAGATGCTGAGCATCGTTGCTCCTCATGTCGATGATGGGTGGTTGCGAGAACCCGAACAAGAGACGCCGCCGATCCCCATGGAAGCGCTCCCACGGCCAGTCTTTGTTGCATAGGTCAACTTTGTCAAGGGTTCCGGCACCCATCCGTGAGCGGGTGGCGTGCACTTCCGAAGACACATTGTTTGGTTCCCCCGGGTGCGCAGTGTCACACTCGTTCTGACCATCCCGAGCGGCTGAGAGATCTGGCTCACTGACGCCGCAGCAACCCTGGCCTCCGCGATCCGCGGCGACAGTAGGGTGCTACTGCCAGACCGATGGAGGACATGATGAGCGTCGCCGACCTTTCCACCCCCCTCAAATTCGCCTACTGGGTGCCGAACGTGAGCGGCGGCCTGGTGGTCTCGACCATCGAGCAGCGTACCGGGTGGGACTTCGAGTACAACCGGAAGCTCGCCCGGATCGCTGAGGACGCCGGTTTCGAGTACGCCCTGTCGCAGACCCGCTACGCCGCGTCCTACGGCGCGGACAAGCAGCACGAGGCGACATCGTTCTCCCTCGCGCTCCTCGCCGCGACCGAGAAGCTGAAGGTCATCGCCGCGGTGCATCCCGGCATGTGGCACCCGGGCGTGCTCGCGAAGTTCATCATCACCGCGGACCACATCTCCAACGGCCGTGCCGCCGTCAACATCGTCTCCGGCTGGCTCAAGGACGAGTTCGTGAACTTCGGCCTCGACTGGCTCGAGCACGACGAACGGTACGTCCGCACGGAGGAGTTCATCCGCGTGCTGCGCGGCCTGTGGACCGAGGAGGGGTACAGCCAGTCGGGGAAGTACTACGACATCACCGACTTCACACTCAGCCCTGCTCCCGTCGACGTGCCCGGCCGTCCGCACCCCGAGATCTTCTTCGGAGGCAATTCGACGGCGGCGCAGGCCACCGCGGGCCGGGTGGCGGACTGGTACTTCTCGAACGGCAAGGACCTCGAGGGATTCAGGGAGAACATCGCCGGCGTGCGGGCCTCCGCTGCCCGGGCGGGCCGGCACCCGCGGTACGGGCTCAACGGGTTCGTCATCGCCCGCGACTCCGAGAAGGAGGCACGGGAGACCCTGCGCGAGATCGTCGCGAAGGCGCACCGCCCCGCCGTCGAGGGATTCCGCGATGCCGTCCAGGAGGCCGGGGCTTCCACGAAGGACGGCAGGGGCATGTGGGCCGACTCCTCGTTCGAGGACCTCGTCCAGTACAACGACGGTTTCAGGACCCGGCTCATCGGTACGCCCGAGCAGATCGCCGAGCGCATCGTCGAGTACAAGAAGATCGGCGTGAATCTCCTCCTCACCTGCTACCTGCACTTCCAGGAGGAGGTCGCCGCCTTCGGCACCGACATCCTGCCGATCGTGCGGCAGCTCGAGGCGGACGCCGCGCGCGCCGCCGGCGTCGATTTCGATCCGGATGCCACCCTCGCAACCCACGAACCCACCAAGGCAGGTATCTGATGGCAGAACGTTCCTTCGGTTTCCGCACGCGTGCCCTGCACGCCGGCGGCACCCCCGACGCCACGCACGGGGCGCGCGCCGTGCCGATCTACCAGACGACGTCGTTCGTGTTCAAGGACACCAACGACGCCGCCAACCTCTTCGCGCTGCAGAAGTACGGGAACATCTACTCGCGTATCGGCAATCCCACCGTCGCGGCGTTCGAGGAGCGCATCGCTTCCCTCGAGGGCGGTATCGGCGCGGTGGCGACGGCGTCGGGCATGAGCGCCGAGTTCATCACCTTCGCGGCGCTGTGCCAGGCGGGCGACCACATCGTCGCCGCGTCGCAGCTGTACGGGGGGACGGTCACGCAGCTCGACGTCACGCTGCGCCGCTTCGGCATCGAGACCACCTTCGTCCCCGGCACCGATCCGGCCGACTACGCGGCCGCCATCCGCGAGAACACGAAGGCCGTCTACGCCGAGGTCATCGCGAACCCCTCCGGCGAGATCGCGGACCTCGCGGGCCTGGCGAAGGTGGCCCACGACGCCGGGATCCCCTTCATCGTCGACTCGACGCTCAGCACGCCCTACCTCGTGCGGCCCATCGAGCACGGCGCGGACATCGTGATCCACTCCGCCACCAAGTTCATCGGCGGCCACGGCACCACCCTCGGCGGCGTGGTCGTGGAGAGCGGCCGGTTCGACTGGGGCAACGGGAAGTTCCCCACCATGACCGAGCCCGTGCCCTCCTACGGCAACATCCAGTGGTGGGCGAACTTCGGCGAGTACGGGTTCCTGACCAAGCTGCGCACCGAGCAGCTGCGCGACATCGGCCCGTCGCTCTCCCCGTCGTCGGCCTTCCAGCTCCTGCAGGGGGTGGAGACCCTGGCCCAGCGCCTCGACGAGCACCTCGAGAACGCGCAGGCCGTAGCGGAGTGGCTGCAGGCCGATCCCCGCGTGGACTACGTGAACTACGCGGGACTCCCCACGCACGTGCACCACGAGCGTGCGAAGACCTATCTCCCCCAGGGCCCCGGGTCGGTGTTCAGCTTCGGCGTCAAGGGCGGCCGCAAGGCCGGCCAGAAGTTCATCGAATCGCTGCAGATCGCCTCGCACCTCGCGAACGTGGGCGATGCGCGCACGCTCGTGATCCACCCCGGCTCGACGACCCACCAGCAGCTCTCGGCCGAGCAGCTCGCCGCAGCCGGCGTCCCCGAGGACCTGGTGCGCATCTCGGTGGGCCTCGAGGACCTCGACGACATCCTGTGGGACCTCGACCAGGCGCTCGACGTGGCGGCCAACGCCTCGGACGCGTCGTTCGAGGACCTCCCGCAGGAGGCGGCCGGACAGGACGACGACGACGAGTCCGCGACGCGGGCAGTGGGAGTGGGAGCATGAGCGGCACCGCAGCACCGCGCACCTGGGAGGGGCCCTCGGCTCCGGAACGCCTGGCCCTGCTGAGGAACGCGCGGTCGGTGGCGATCGTCGGAGCATCGGACAAGCCCTCGCGGGCCTCCTACTTCGTGGCCACCTACCTGCAGTCCTCCTCGCCCTACCGGCTGTACTTCGTGAACCCCGTGGCGAAGGAGATCCTGGGGCAGCCGGCCTACGCGTCCCTGGAGGACCTGCCCGAGGTGCCCGACGTCGTGGACGTGTTCCGCCGGCACGACGATCTGCCCTCCGTGCTGGCGGAGACGCTCGCGGTCGGCGCGAAGACGCTGTGGCTGCAGCTCGGCTCGTGGCACGAGGAGGTCGCACGGGACGCAGAAGCCGCGGGCCTGGACGTGGTGATGGACCGGTGCATCAAGATCGAGCACGCACGCTTCCACGGCGGGCTCAACCTCGCCGGGTTCAACACCGGCGTGATCTCCTCGAAGCGGCAGATCACCTCGTAGGGCGCCGCCTGCCCCGGGCCCGATCCCGGTCAGCGGGAACGGTGGGACACACCCGCCGACCGGGATCCGGCCTCAGGCACGGCGACGTCGGGACCGGAGCTGTCCGACGCTGCAGGTTCCACGGGCCCGACGAGGTCCACAGGCAGGGCGTCCTCCGGGGTCGGTCCGCCCGGCGGCTCCTCCGGGGCAGACTCGTCCGGCAGGGCGTCCTCCGGGGCCGGTTCGGCCGGCAGCTCCTCCGGGACCGGTTCGGCCGGCAGCTCCTCCGGGGCAGGCTCGCCCGGCAGGGCGTCCTCCGGGGCCGGCTCGTCGGGGAGTCCTGGTACCGGGCCCTCCGGATCGACGAGCGCATCCGCAGGGAACAGCGCGAGCCAATCGGGGTCCGGGGCGATCGGCGCGTCGAGGAAGAGCGCGGCGTCGACAGGACCGGCCGGTGCGCGGAGCCACGACCTGCGGTGGCTGACAGGAGCCGGCGTGTCACCGCTCATCGTCACCGGATCCGTTCCCGTGCCCTCCTTCGGCAGGCCCCTGTCCGGCCCCTGACCCGGCGTCACCTGGCCCGGAGCGGCCTGACCCGGCTTCTCCCGGACCGGCGGGGGCGGGGCCGTGCGCTGCCCGGGCGTGGCCTGGTCCGGCCGGCCCTGACCGGCCCTCGCCTGGTCGGGTCGGCCGGTCGTGCCGGGCACCGTTCCCGTCGCGGGCGGCGTCATCGGGACGACGCGCTGCTGCGGACCGCCCCGCGCAGGGGTCGGGGTCGCGGGGTTGGCAGGGAGTACCGTGCCGGCCGGTGGCCGGGCCTCCGGTACGGCGGGCGGCGCCGTCGGGGTGGCGGGCGGTGCCATCGGGGCGGCGGCGGCGTCGTCCGCACCGGGCGACGCGGGAGCGGGCGCCGGCACGAGCGGACCTCCGGCGCCCGCAGGGGCGGACGCCGGGGCGGAGACGGACGGTGCCGGGGTATGAACGGGAGCGGGCACCGCCGGGACGACGGCGGTGCCGTGCCCCTGCCCCGCATCGGCGAGCGGTCCCGGGGCGGGTTCGGCCCGGTCGACGTCGTTGCGGACGGTGAAGCGGGTGATCGAGACGACGGCGTCGTCGAACCCCTCACGGAGATGGAGCGTCCCCGCCGCGACCCCGGACATGCCCGCGCCCATGGACACCGCGAGGGCACCGCCGATGAACGTGATGCGGCGCTTGTTCCGGCGGCTCTGCAACGCCCTGCCGCCGTCGGCCATGAGCTGCGCGAGCTCGGCGGAGGCGTCCGGTGCGGGCCGCCCGCCCAGCGCCGCGATGCTCCGGACGGCGTGGACGAGCGCCGGGTCCTCGGCGATGCCCGCCTCCTCGAGGAGGCGTGGCACGGAGTCCGGCGACGGCGTTTCGCGTCCAGTCATTGTGCGTCCGATTCGTTGGGGTGTACGAGTTCCTTCAGCTTGAGCAGTCCCCGCCGCTGCAGCTGCTTGACCGATCCTGCCGACCTGCCGAGGATCTCCGCGACCTGCTCGATCGGCAGCTCGGCCACGATGCGCAGCAGGAGCACGTCGCGCTGCTCGGCATTGAGCTGTGCCAGCATTCCCGTGGCACCTCCGGCATCGAGGTTGCCCAGCGCCACCATCTCCGCCGACTCGACGGTGCGCGTGTCACCGTCGGCCTCGTAGCCCACGAGGACCGGCGCCCGCACCTTCCTCCGCACCTCGTCCACGTGCCGGGCGTGCGCCACCGAGAAGGTGAAGGTGCGCAGACCCTGCAGCCCGCCGGAGACGGACCCGAGTTTCGAGAAGACCGTGAGGAAGACCTCCTGGGTGAGGGCCTCCGGGTCCTCCGTCCCCCGGCCCGCGAAATAGCCCAGCACCCTCGGACTCAGCTCCTGGTAGATCAGGGAGAGTGCCGCGGGTTCGCCGGCCCGTGCGCGGTCGAGCGCATCATCAGGCAGCGGTGGGACCACGGTGTCTTTTCCTTGCTCGAGCGGGGCGGCGTGACCATCGTAACTGTTGGCCTCCGCCGTCCTGCCGCGGCACGCACCTGTGCTGCGACACGAAAAGGCCGCACCGAGGCCCGTTGGGGGATAAGCCTCGGTGCGGCGCTTACATCTGGGTAATCGACCGGAGGGACGCAGAAGTTACGCTGCCGCCGGACTTTCTTCCGGCGTCCTCCCCAGGCCCTACTTGAGGGCGTTCGAGGCGCGGCGCTTGTTGAACACGTCGAAGCCGACCGCGAGCAGGAGCACCATGCCCTTGATGAACTGCTGCACGTCGATGCCCACGCCGAGCAGCGACATGCCGTTGTTGAGCACACCCATGATCAGGCCACCGGTGATGGCACCGATCACGGTACCCACCCCGCCCGTCACGGCCGCGCCACCGATGAAGGCGGCTGCGATGGCATCGAGCTCGAACAGGTTGCCGGCACCCGGACCGGCCGAGTTGAGGCGACCGGTGAAGATGAGCCCCGCCAGGGCTGCGAGCACGCCCATGTTGACGAACAGCATGAAATCGATGCGCTTGGTGTTGACGCCCGAGAGCTGTGCAGCCTGCAGGTTGCCACCGCGGGCATAGATGTGGCGGCCGAACACACTGTTGCTCATGACCAGGCTGTAGGCGACGATCAGGACGCCGAGGACCACGAGCACGATCGGCGTACCGCTGCGCGAACCGGCCAGGAGGTAGGTGAGGCCCAGGATGATGACGGCGATGAAGGCGAGCTTGGTGAAGAACCAGGCGGCGGGCTCGTCCTCGAGCTTGAGGCGGGCGCGGGTGGCGCGCCCACGGAGCTGGCTGGCGACGAGGAGGACGACGGCGAGCACGCCGAGGGCCACCGTGGTCCAGTCGAGGAGGTTCGTCTCCGGCGGGAAGAGCCCGGGGAAGAGGAAGCCGCCACCGAGCTGGCGGTACTCCTCGGGGAAGCCCGTGATGCGCTGGTTCTCGAGCACGATCTGCGTGAGCCCGCGGAACACGAGCATGCCTGCGAGTGTCACGATGAAGGCGGGGATGCCCACGTAGGCCACCCAGAAGCCCTGCCACGCGCCGACGAGCCCGCCGATCACGAGCGAGGCGATGAACGCCACCCACCAGGTGAAGCCCCAGTCCTGGATCATGATGCCGGACATCGCACCGACGAAGGCCGCCACGGAGCCGACGGACAGGTCGATATGCCCTGCCACGATGATCATGACCATGCCGATGGCCAGGAGCAGGATGTAGCTGTTCTGCACGATGATGTTCGAGACGTTGTCCGGCATGAGCAGCGCGCCCCCGGTCAGCACCTGGAACAGGGCGACGATGACGATGAGCGCTACGAAGATGCCGATCTGCCGCAGCCGGCTCGTGAGGAAGGCCAGCCCGTGCTTCACGGGAGGCGGAGGTGCGGCCACTGCGGGGTCTTTGACGGTGGTAGCCATGGAATCAGTCCTTTTCCTTGGTCATGTACTGCATGAGGAGTTCCGGTGTCGCCTGCCCGATGGGCACCTCCGCGGTGATGCGGCCTTCGGCGAGGGTGTAGATGCGATCACAGATTCCCAGCAACTCGGGCAGCTCGGAGGAGATGACGATCACCGCCTTCCCCTCTGCGGCGAGGCGGTTGATGATCGTGTAGATCTCGTACTTGGCGCCGACGTCGATCCCGCGGGTGGGCTCGTCGAGGATCAGGACGTCGGGGTCCGAGAACATCCACTTGGAGAGCACCACCTTCTGCTGGTTGCCGCCGGAGAGCTTCCCCGTGATCGCCGTGACGGAGGGCGCCTTGATGTTCATGGACATCCGGTAGTCGCCCGCGACGACGGCCTCCCGGCCGCCGTCCACCCAGCCACGCTTCGCGAGCTTGCCGAGCGCCGCACCGGAGATGTTCCGCTTGATGTCGTCGATCAGGTTCAGCCCGTACCGCTTGCGGTCCTCCGTGGCGTACGCGATGCCGTGCCGGATCGCCTCGCCCACGGTGCGCGTGGTGATCGGGGTCCCGTTCTTGTAGAGGGTGCCCGTGATGTGCGAGCCGTAGCTGCGCCCGAAGATGCTCATGGCGAGCTCCGTCCGCCCGGCGCCCATGAGGCCGGCGATACCGACCACCTCACCGGCGCGGACCGAGAGGTTCGCGGCGTCGACGACCACGCGCGCGCTCTCCTGCGGGTGGTGCACCGTCCAGTCCTCGACGCGGAGGACCTCCTCGCCGATGACCGGCGTGCGCTCGGGGTAACGGCTCTCCATGTCGCGTCCCACCATGCCCCTGATGATGCGCTCCTCCGTCACCGAGCCGTCGTGGAGGCTCAGCGTCTCGATCGTGCGCCCGTCGCGGAGGATGGTCACCGAGTCCGCGATGGCCCGGATCTCGTTGAGCTTGTGGCTGATGATGATGCAGGTGATGCCCTCGGACCGCAGGCCCTTGACGAGCCCGAGGAGGTGCGCGGAGTCCTCGTCGTTCAGGGCGGCCGTCGGTTCGTCGAGGATCAGCAGCTTGACGTTCTTCGACAGCGCCTTGGCGATCTCCACGAGCTGCTGCTTGCCGACGCCGATGTCACCGGCGCGGACCACCGGGTTGAGGTCCAGGCCCACGCGGCGGAGCAGCTTGGCCGCCTCGACATTGGTCTCGTTCCAGTTGATGAAGCCGCGCTTCTCGCGCTCGTTCCCGAGGAAGATGTTCTCGGCGACGGACAGGAACGGCGAGAGGGCCAGTTCCTGGTGGATGATGACGATCCCGTCGCGCTCGCTGTCGCGGATGTCCTTGAACTCGACGACGCCGCCCTCGAATTCGATGTCGCCGTCGTACGTGCCGTGCGGGTAGACCCCGGACAGCACCTTCATGAGGGTCGATTTCCCGGCCCCGTTCTCTCCGCAGATCGCGTGGACCTCGCCACGCACGACGTCGAGATTGACGTCCTGCAGTGCCTTCACGCCAGGGAAGGTCTTGGTGATGCGGCGCATCCGAAGGATGTTCTCCGCCATGGTGGAGCCTCGCTTACTTGAGTGGAAGTCCCGGCAGGGCCGGGCGAGGTACAGCGCCTGTGGCTCCGGACCAGGAACGGTCCGGAGCCACAGGCATCAGGGGTGCTGCGGGACGGCTACTTGAGCTCGTCCTCGGTGTAGTACTCGGTCTCGACGAGCGCGGCCTCGTAGTTGTCGACCGTGACGATCTGCGACTCGAGGAGGTAGGACGGGACCACCTTGACGCCGTTGTCGTACGTCTCGGTGTCGTTCACCTCGGGCTCCTCGCCCTTCATGAGGGCGTCGACCATGGTGACGGCCTGCTTGCCGAGCTCGCGGACGTCCTTGAAGATCGTCGAGTACTGCTCGCCGGCGATGATCGACTTCACCGAACCCACCTCGGCGTCCTGGCCCGTGACGACGGGCAGGTCGTCGGTGGCGTAGCCGCCGGAGGTCAGCGCCGAGATGATCCCGATGGACAGGCCGTCGTACGGGGAGAGCACGCCTTCGAGGCGCTCGCCGCCGCCGACGGTGAGCAGGTCCTCCATGCGGTCCTGGGCCGTGTCGGGCAGCCAGCGGAGGATGGCGGCCTGCTCGAAGTCGGTCTGCCCGCTGGGGACGCGGAGCACACCGCTGTCGAGGTAGGGCTGCAGGGTCTTCATGGCGCCGTTCCAGAAGAACGTCGCGTTGTTGTCGTCGGGGCTGCCGGCGAAGAGCTCGACGTCGAACGGACCGGCCGCGCCGGTCTCCTTGCCCTCGGCGTCGAGGATGCCGAGGCCGGTCAGCAGCGAGGTGGCCTGCTGGACGCCGACCTCCTCGTTGTCGAAGGTGGTGTAGTAGTCGACGGTGTCAGACTCGTTGATGAGGCGGTCGTAGGCGATGACCGGGATGTCCTGCGACTCGGCCTGGTCGAGGACGCTCGTGAGCGTGGTGCCGTCGATCGACGCGATGACGAGGGCCTTCACGCCGCCGTTGATCATGTTCTCGATCTGGCTGACCTGCGTGGGGATGTCGTCGTTCGCGAACTGGAGGTCCACCTCGTAGCCGAGGTCCTCCAGCTGGCTCTTGACGTTCTCGCCGTCGGCGATCCAGCGCTCGGACTGCTGCGTCGGCATGGCCACGCCGATCTTGGCGCCCTCGTTGGACCCGCCCTCGGCAGCGGCGTCGCCGCCGCCCCTGCTGCCACCGCATGCGGTGAGGCTGAGGGTCAGGATGCTGGCGGCCGCGATGCCGGCCAGGTATTTCCGATTCATGGTGGGACTTTCTTGTGTGGAGTTTCCGGCAACGGTGCCGGCGGTCGGGAGTGGGCTCTAGAGTTTCTGGGCCAGCCGGTAGTAGGCCGCGTTCCAGCGCAGTTCGCGCTGGAAGTCCCGCAGCTTCGTGTCGGCGTCGATCCGCAGCAGTTCGACCTCGGCGATGTCCGCGAAGTCCTCGAAGACCTCGAGGCCCACCGCGGTGGTGAGGACGGTGTGGTGTGCGGCGCCGGCACTGAGCCAGGCCGCCGCGGACGTCTCGAGGCTCGGCTCCGGCTTCCACACGGCGCGCGCGACCGGCAGGTTCGGCAGCGGGGCGTCCGGCGGGACGATCTCGACGGCGTTGGCGGTGAGGCGGAAGCGGTCCCGCATGTCGGACATCGCCACGACGACGCCGGCGCCGGCATCCGTGTCGAACACGAGGCGCACGGGGTCCTCCTTGCCGCCGATCCCCAGCGGGTGCACCTCGAGCGTGGGCTTCGACGTGGTCAGGGTGGGGCAGATCTCGAGCATGTGCGCGCCGAGGATCTTCTCCTCCCCCGGCACCAGGTGGTACGTGTAGTCCTCCATGAGGGAGGCCCCGCCGGGCAGCCCTGCGCCCATCACCTTCGCGGCCCGCACCAGGACGGCGGTCTTCCAGTCGCCCTCGGCACCGAACCCGTAGCCACGGGCCATGAGCCGCTGCACGGCGAGGCCGGGCAGCTGCCGGAGTGCACCGAGGTCCTCGAAGTTCGTGGTGAAGGCGCCGAAGCCGCCCTCCTCCAGGAAGGACAGCAGGCCGAGCTCCTGCCGGGCGCCGTAGCGCAGCGACTCGTGCCGGTCCCCGCCGCGGCGGAGCTCGGGGACGACGTCGTACGTCTCCTCGTACTCGGCCACGAGGGCATCGACGTCGTCCTCCGACTGCGCCTCGACGGCGGCGACGAGGTCGTTGACGCCCCACGTGTTGATCGAGACACCGAAACGCAGCTCGGCCTCGGTCTTGTCGCCCTCGGTCACGGCGACGTTGCGCATGTTGTCGCCGAAGCGCGCGACCTTGAGCTCGTGCACGGCGGCCCAGCCGGCGGCGGCGCGCTGCCACGTGGCGACCTTCGCGCAGACGTCGGGGCTGGAGACGTGCCCGACGACGGTCTTCCGCGGCACGCCGAGGCGCGACTGGATGTACCCGAACTCGCGGTCGCCGTGGGCGGCCTGGTTGAGGTTCATGAAGTCGAAGTCGATCTCGCCCCACGGCAGTGCGACGTTGATCTGCGTGTGCAGGTGCAGCAGCGGCTTGCGCAGGGCGTCGAGGCCCGCGATCCACATCTTCGCCGGGCTGAACGTGTGCATCCAGGCGATCACGCCGATCGCGTCGTCCGCCGCGTTGGCCTCGAGCGCCATGCGCCGGATCGAGGCGGAGTCCTTGAGCGTCGGCTTCCAGACGACCTTCACGGGCAGGCCGGCGTCGCCGAGCATCCGCACGATCTCCTGGGACTGCTCCGCGACCTGCTGCAGGGTCTCCTCGCCGTAGAGGTCCTGGCTGCCGGTGAGGAACCAGACTTCGTACGCGTCGAGGGTGGTGCTGAGGGGGCTCATGCAGGGGCTCCTGGGGTCGATGACTGACCGTACACGTTCTGGTACCGGTCGAAAAGGGCGTCGATGTGCTCGCCCTGGATGCCGGCGGGCGCACCGAGCTGGCGGGAGATGTGGACGGTGCGGGCGACGTCCTCGAGCATGACCGCTGCCTTGACGGCGTCCTTCGCGTCCCTGCCGATGGTGAACGGGCCGTGGCTCTTCATGAGGACCCCGCGGGAGCGGTGCCCGGTGAGGGTGTCCACGATGCCCCGGCCGATCGAGTCGTCGCCGATGATCGCGAACGGACCGACCGGGATCTCCCCGCCGAACTCGTCCGCCATGGCGGTGATGACGCAGGGGATCGGCTCGCCGCGGGCGGCCCAGGCTACGGCGTAGGTGGAGTGCGTGTGCACCACGCCGCCGACGTCGGGCATGTGGCGGTACACGTAGGCGTGCGCCGCGGTGTCGCTCGAGGGCGAACGCTCGGATCCGGGCGTGCCCTCGACGACGTTGCCGTCGAGGTCGCAGAGGATCTGGTTCTCCGGCGTCAGCTCGTCGTAACTGACGCCGGAGGGCTTGATGACGAACAGGTCGGCGCCGGGCACGCGGCCGGAGACGTTGCCGCCCGTCCAGACCACGAGTCCGTAGCGCACGAGTTCGGCGTGCAGGGCGGCGACGTCCTCGCGGACCGCAGCGATGGCGGCCTCGACCTCGGGGGTGAACCGGCTCATGCGGTCACCGCCTGCTGTGCAGGAGCGGTCCGGGCAGGAGCGGTTTGGGCAGGAGCGGTCCGGGCTGCGCGGCGGAGCGCCTTGAGCCGGTGCATGACGTCGTTGGCGCCGCGGCCGAAGTAGTCGTGGAGCTCGGTGTACTCGCGGTAGAGGGCGTCGTACGCCTCGGCGCGTCCCGGGTCGGGGACGTACGCGGCGCGGTCCAGCCGGCCCATCGCGGCGGCGGCGGCGTGGATGTCCGGGTAGGCGCCGGCCGCGACGGCGGCGTGGATCGCGGACCCGAGGGCCGGGCCCTGAGAACTGCCGATCACGGAGATGGGCATGTTCAGCACGTCGGCGTAGACCTGCATCAGGAACGGGTTGCGGATGAGGCCGCCCGCGGCCACGAACTCGGTCACGGGGACGTCCGAGGCGTTGAAGGTCTCCACGATCGTGCGGGTGCCGAACGCCGTCGCCTCCAGCAGCGCACGGTAGACCTCGTGCGGCTTCGTGGCGAGGGTGAGGCCCACGATGGTGCCGGAGAGCTCGTGGTCCACGAGGACGGAGCGGTTGCCGGAGTGCCAGTCGAGGGCCACGAGGCCGTGTGCCCCGACCGGTTCGGTCCGGGCCTGCTCGGTCAGGTACTCGTGCACGCTGAGCCCCTGCGCCGTCGCTTCGTCGCGGATCTCGCCGGGCACCTGGTTCGCGACGAACCACGCGAAGATGTCGCCGACGCCGGACTGGCCGGCCTCGTAGCCGTAGGAGCCCGCCACGATCCCGCCGTCCACCACGCCGCACATGCCGGGCACCTCTGCGAGGCGGTCGGAGTTCATGACGTGGCACGTGGAGGTACCCATGATGGCGACCATCTGGCCGGGGTCGGTGGCCTGCGCGGCGGGCGAGGTGACGTGCGCGTCGACGTTCCCGACGGCGACGGCGATGCCGGCCGGGAGCCCGGTCCAGCCGGCGGCCTCCTCGGACAGGGAGCCCGCCCTCGACGCGAGGGCGCCGATGGTGTGCTCCACCTTCTCGCGGGCGAATCCGGCGAAATCGGGGTTGAGCGCGGCGAGGAACTCGTCCGACGGGTAGGCGCCGTCCTGGTAGATGCCCTTGTACCCGGCGGTGCAGGCGTTCCGCACGTACTGTCCCGTCAGCTGCCAGACGATCCAGTCGGCGGCCTCGACCCAGTGGTCCATGACGTCGTACAGCTCGCGGTCCTCCTCGAGCAGCTGGAGGCCCTTCGCGAACTCCCACTCGCTCGAGATCAGCCCGCCGTAGCGGGGCAGCCAGGCCTCGCCGCGCTCGGCGGCGAGGGCGTTGATCCGGTTGGCCTGGCCCTGCGCGGCGTGGTGCTTCCACAGCTTCACGTAGGCGTGCGGGCGGCCCTCGTAGCCCGGCACCTCGTTGAGCGGGGTGCCGTCCGCGAGGGTGGGCACCATGGTGCAGGCCGTGAAGTCGGTGGCGATGCCGACGACGTCCTGCGGGTCGATGCCCGCCTCCCGCACGGCGGCCGGAACGGCGGTGCGGAGCACGTCCACGTAGTCGGAGGGCACCTGCAGGGCCCACTCGGGCGGGAGCTGCTCGCCCGTGGCGGCGAGCGTGGAATCCATGACGGCGTGCGGGTACTCGAGCGTCGAGGCGCCGAGTTCGGCGCCGTCGGAGACGCGCACGACGACGGCACGCCCGGAGAGGGTGCCGTAGTCGACACCGATGACATAGGTGGGCCGGTCGGCCGGTCCGGCGACTGCGCCCGGGATGGAGTCACTCAAGGGAAGGACCTCTTCGTTCTTCTCGAGACCGCGAAGCAGTGCTCTGGTGGATCGTCGATGCTCCCAGTCATGTGACCGTTCACATTCGCGGACACCAGTGTAGGCGCGAAGTGGTGGTGCGTGTCAACGATCTGGCGGGACGACCCCCGCGGTCAGGGCTCACGAGGCGCGGTGGAGGCACGGATCACCAGCTCCGGGGCGACGTCGTGCGCCGCGCCCGCGGGCGGTCCCTGGACGCCCGACCCTGCCGTGTCCTCGCCGATGAGGCCCAGCAGCCGTGCCACGCAGCGCCTGCCCAGCTCCGGGAAGTTCTGCCGGACGGTCGTCAGGGGCGGCCAGTAGTGCGCGGCCTCCGGGACGTCGTCGAACCCCACCACGCTGATGTCCCGGGGCGCGTGGCGGCCGTGCTCGCGGAACGCGTGGAGGAGCCCGAGCGCCATCTGGTCGTTCGACGAGAAGACGGCGGTGACGCCCGGGTCGCCCACCAGGGCGAGCCCCGCGCGGTAGCCGGACTCCGCCGTCCAGTCCCCGGAGAGCAGCGCTTCCGGCCGGCTCCCCCAGGCCTCCATCTCGCCGCGGTACCCCCGCACGCGTGCCTCGGTCTCGAACCAGCCGTCGGGGCCCGCGATGTGCGCGATCCGCCGGTGCCCGAGCTCGAGCAGGTGGCGCGTCGCGAGGGCGGCGCCGCCCGACTGGTCCACGGAGAGCCGGTGGTCGTCGTACGCCCGGGCGGAGTGGACAGTCACGAAGGGCAGCGTGATGGAGAGTCGCTCGATCTCGGCGAGCGTCTGCGTCTGCGGGGCCAGGATGATCAGGCCGTCCACGTTGTGCGCCAGGAGGCGGTCCAGCGCCGCGCGGATCGAGCCGCCCTCCGCGTCGTCGAGGTGCGCGACGTCGACGGCGTACCCCGCCACGCGTGCCGCGCTGTCGATGGCCTGCAGGCTCGCGGCCGGGCCGTACTCGAAGCCCTTGCTCACGAGCACGCCCACGGTGGTGGACCGGCTCGTCACGAGGGCCCGCGCGGCACGGTTGGGGCGGAAGCTGAGCTCGTCCATGGCCGCCAGCACGCGGTCGCGGGTCTCCACGCGGAGGCTCGGGTGCCCGTTGATCACCCGCGAGACCGTCTGGTGCGAGACGCCGGCCCGGCGCGCCACGTCGCGGATGTTGGCGGCACGGCCCGGCTCCGTCGGTCGGCTGCGCCGTTCCGCGGCGGGCCCGGTCACCGAGGGGTCCTGTGCGTCAGTGGGCGTCGACAATGGTGTCGTTCCGGCCGAAGCGACGGTTCCTGAGGACCGGCAGGAACTCGCGGACGTCGTCGACCCTGCGGCGCGACACCTCGGTGGTGACGACGCCGCGTTCCTCGTCGTCGAGGTGGACCTGCGGGATGCCCATGGGGTCGAGGATGGCGGAGTGGCCGATCGTGTGGCTGCTGGAGGTGCCCGCGGCCGCCACCCAGAGGGTGTTCTCGATGGCGCGGGCCTTCAGCAGCGTCTCCCAGTGCTCGATCTTGTGCTCCCCCTTGAACCAGGACGCCGGCACGCAGAGGAGGTCGGCCCCGGCGTCGGCGAGCGCACGCGCCTGTTCGGGGAAGCGGAGGTCGTAGCACGTCATGAGGCCCACGCGGACGTCGCCGATCTCGGCGATCGTGATGCCGCCGTCGCCCGGCTTGATGCGCGTGGATTCCTGGTAGCTGAAGGCGTCGTAGAGGTGCAGCTTGCGGTAGGTGTCGACGATCCGGCCGGTCGCGTCGATCAGCACGAGCGTGTTGAAGGGCCGTTCCTCGCCGCTGGGTTCGTAACCGCCGGCGATGATGCCGAGGGAGTGCTCGGCGGCGATGAAGGACAGCTGCTGCACGAAGGACGTCCAGGTGGCCTCGACCGCCTGCCGGAGCGGACCCTCGACCTGGCCGATGGAGAGCATCGACTCCTCGGGGAAGACGATCAGTGCCGATCCCTCCGAGGAGGCCTCCGCGGCGAGCTCCCGCATGACCGCCAGATTCGCCGGGACATCCCCACCCGGCCGGAACTGCCCGACGCTGACCAACATGTTGCCGCCCTCACGTGTATGCCGTGCCTTTCGACCAGCCTACAGACTCCCGGGGCGGCACGCCGGAGTAGCCTTCTCCCCATGAGGAACCCGATGCAGAGCAGGCGGACCCCGCCCGGTCCCGGCCAGGAGTCCGTGTGGGACTACCCGAGGCCGCCGCGGGTGGAGCAGACGGCGGCGACGATCGAGGTGCGCTTCGGCGGCCGGCTGATCGTCACCACCGACCGTGCGGTCCGGGTGCTCGAGACGAGCCACCCGCCGGTCTATTACCTGCCGATCGCGGACTTCGCGCCGGGCGTCCTGGTCCCCGTCGAGGGCACCACGCACTGCGAGTTCAAAGGCGCCGCGAGCTACTTCGACGTCGTCGCCGGTGACGCGCGGAGCCCGCGCGGGGCCTGGACGTACCCCTCGCCCGTGGAGGGGTACGGGGAGCTGGCCTCGCGTGCGGCCCTGTACCCGTCGCGGATGGACAGCTGCACCGTGGCCGGGGAGACGGTACAGGCGCAGGAGGGTGATTTCTACGGGGGCTGGATCACGGCGGCGATCGTGGGACCGTTCAAGGGTGGCGCAGGCACCTGGGGCTGGTGACCGGCCGGCGACCGCTGACGCCCAGCGCGCACTCAGGATCCGCCGAGGTGGCGGACATGCTGCGTTGCTAGGGTTGTCGGCCGAACCCGTACGCAACGTCAGGACACCTCCCATGACCATCTCACGATCACTGCGGCGCGGACGGCTGCTCACCGCGGCCCTCGTGGCCTCGGCGACCCTCCTGGGCGGCTGCAGCGGCCCGGCGAACGCACCCGAGGACACGGCGGCGTCGACCGCGGCGCCCTCGGCCGCGCCCGAGCAGGCGGCACCCCCCGAACCCGACCTCGAAGGCATCCCGGACGTCGTCGCCGTGGTCAACGGCACGGAGATCAGCCGCGAGCTCTTCACCACCACCTACGAGGGCCAGTTCAGCCAGGCGGCGGCCCAGGCACAGGCCGGCGGCCAGGAGGTCGACCAGGACCAGCTGAAGACCACCGTCGCGGACAACCTCGTCAGCACCGAACTGCTCCGGCAGGAGGCGGCGACCCGCGGGATCGAGGCGACGACGGAGGCCCGGGCCGCCGCGCTCGACGAGCTCCTGCAGTCCAGCGGGCTCGGTTCGGAGGAGGAGCTCCGTGCGGCAGCGGCCGAGCAGGGGCTCGACGACGCCGAGTTCGACCGCCAGCTCTCCGACCAGGTGAAGCTCGACGCGCTCCTCGCCGAGGAGGCCGGCGACACCACGCCCACGGACCAGGAGATCCAGGACGCCTACGACGCCGCGGTGGCCCAGCAGGAGGCCGGCGGCGACACCACGGCGATCCCCCCGCTCGAGGAGGTGCGGTCGCAGGTCGAGGAGCAGCTCCGGGGCGGGAAGACCTCGGAGGCCGCGCAGGCGCTCATCGGCACGCTCCGCGAGGGTGCCGAGATCACGGTCAACCTCTAGCACCCGGACACCCGAAGGGCGGCTCCCGCGGGAGCCGCCCATCGGCTGTCCGTGCCGCAGCGGTGCTGCGGGACCGGCGTCAGCCCCCGATGAGGTCGTTGACCACGATGGTCTGGTCGCGGTCGGGTCCCACACCGATGGCGGAGAACCGCGTGCCGGAGAGCTTCTCGAGCGCCCGCACGTAGGTCTGCGCATTGTCCGGCAGGTCCTCGATGGTCCGGGCACCCGTGATGTCCTCGGTCCAGCCGTCGAAGTACTCGAAGATCGGCCTGGCGTGGTGGAACTCGGTCTGCGTCATGGGCATCTCGTCGTGCCGCACGCCGTCGACGTCGTACGCCACGCATACGGGGATGCTCTCGATGCCCGTGAGGACGTCGAGCTTGGTCACGAAGTAGTCGGTGAAGCCGTTGACACGCGACGCGTGGCGCGCCAGCACGGCGTCGTACCAGCCGCAGCGGCGCGGCCGGCCCGTGTTGACGCCGAACTCACCGCCGGTCTTCTGCAGGTAGAGGCCCATCTCGTCGAAGAGCTCCGTGGGGAACGGGCCGGCGCCGACGCGAGTGGTGTACGCCTTGATGATGCCGATCGAGCGGGAGATGCGCGTGGGGCCGATGCCCGAGCCGACGGACGCGCCGCCCGCTGTGGGGTTCGACGACGTCACGAACGGGTAGGTGCCGTGGTCCACGTCGAGGAACGTGGCCTGGCCGCCCTCCATGAGGACCACCTTGCCGGCGTCGAGCGCCTCGTTGAGCACGAAGGTGGAATCGATCACGAGGGGCTTGAGGCGCTCGGCGAAGGACAGGAAGTACTCCACCACCTCCTCGACCTCGACGTCGCGGCGGTTGTAGACCTTCACCAGCAGCTCGTTCTTCTGCTTGAGGGAGCCCTCGACCTTCTGGCGGAGGATCGACTCGTCGAAGACGTCCTGCACGCGCAGGCCGAGGCGGGCCACCTTGTCCATGTAGGCGGGGCCGATCCCGCGGCCCGTGGTACCGATGGCGCGCTTGCCGAGGAAACGCTCGGTGACCTTGTCGAGCACCTGGTGGTAGGGCGCCACGAGGTGTGCGTTGGCGGAGATGCGCAGCTTCGACGTGTCCGCGCCGCGGGCCTGGAGTCCGTCGATCTCCTCGAAGAGCGCCTCCAGGTTGATCACGCAGCCGTTGCCGATGATCGGGACGGCATTGGGGCTGAGGATGCCTGCGGGGAGGAGCTTCAGCTCGTACTTCTCGCCGTTGACGACGACGGTGTGCCCGGCGTTGTTGCCGCCGTTCGGCTTCACGACGTAGTCGACCCGGCCGCCCAGCAGGTCCGTGGCCTTGCCCTTGCCCTCGTCGCCCCACTGGGCTCCGACGATCACGATTGCTGGCATGGGATCCTCCCCCATTCGGCACGGGTCCTCGCCACGCAACCGCGGCAGCACGCCGTGCATCAGAACGCCCCAACCGGCCGCACGACGTGCGACCACTGGGGCTCTTACCGTCCGAGTTTAGCCGAGCGGCCCCGGGGGCGGCGAAAAAAGCGGACCGTGACGACCGCGCTCCGCCTGCAGCCGGGGACGGGCCGGCCATCGTCGCCCCGGTACGGTGCGCGGGCGGCCCGTGCACAATGGGGGCATGGACCGCTTCGAAGGACACATCGCCGGGATCGGCACCACGTCGGGCACGCGGCTGGTGATCGGACGGTGGGACACCTCGCCGTTCGGGGCGTTCACGGACGTCATGCTCGAGGACGCGTCCGGCCGGCGCACACTGTTCGCGCCCGGCCGGGAGATCGCGGAGTACGTCCGGGCCACCTACACGTTCGACGACGTCGTGCTCACACCCGTGACCTCGACGCTCACGGGCGACCGGTTCGTGGTCGACGCCGGAGAGTTGCGCGTCCGGGCCGGGATCGGGGGTGCCACCCTCCTCGGCCGCCTCCTCGGCCTCGTCCCGCGGCGCCTCGCCACGCATCCCCGCTGGCTCGGGGCCATCAGTCCGGTGGCGTCACGGCTCGTGAAGGGCGTCGCGACGGCCGGTTCCGCGGGGAACGGGCGCACCGAGTACTACGGCGTCACCTCTGCCCGGACGGTCTCCGGCGTGACGGCGACCTGGCGCGGCGCCGACCTCGGCACCCTGGCCCCGGTGAGCCCGCCCGTACGGTTCGGCTTCAGCTCCGCCCCTGCCCGTCCGCAACTGGTGACGGTGACGACGACGATCCGCCGCCCGGAGGACTGACCGGCCCACCTCCCGGGCCTCGTCCACACGTTCCGGCGCGTCGACGGCGAGCCGGGCGCCGACACGCCGCGCTCCGACGGCAAGGTGCCCGAAACCCGTGAACGACGACGAGCCCGCACGCTGGTCCGTCAGCCGTCCGCACCCGCCACCCGGTCCCGCGCCACCCGGTAGTGCGGCCAGTACCGGATCGGCCCGGGCAACAGGGGCACGGCGAGCCGGGCGGCACGGCGGACGACGGCGGACACCACGCGCTCGCGCCGGCGCCACGGCAGCGCGTAGGCCTCCCGCAGGACCGGCGGCAGGACGCCCGCGGCCAGCAGGGAGGGCATGCCCCTCAGCGGCCACGGCACGATCGGCGGGTCCGGTGCGAGGACCTGCCCGGCGATCTGCCGGGCGGCCCCGCCGACGTGGAGCACGGTGCGGACCTGCTGCTCCACGTACTGCTCGAGCCCGGCGTAGTCGCCGGGCAGGAGCCGGTCCGGCACGGCGAAGAAGTGGGCGAACTGCCGCATGTCCCGGTAGTAGGCGTCGCGCTCTCCCGCCGGGACCGGCCGATGGAACGCGTGCGTGACCTCGATCGCCGACCAGACGAGCGTCGAGAACACCCAGAGGGACAGCTCCGGGTCGGTCGCGCGGTAGGGCGTCCCGGCGGGGATCGATCCGCCGGGAACCGGAAGGGTCCCGCGGACGGGCCGGTGCCTGCGGGCCACATGGCCGGCGGCGGCGCGTACCTGGTCCCGGTCGCCGAACGTGACGGTGAGGACGGCATCCAGTGTGCCGCGCAGGCGCTGCAGCGGATCGGTCGCGAACCCGCTGTGGGCCCGGACCCCCTCGGCGACGAGCGGGTGCGCGACCTGCAGGAGCAGCGCGGCCGGGCCGCCCGCGACAATCAGCCGTTCGCGCGCGATCCGCCAGGCCGCCGAGTCGGGGCCGAACAGCCCGGGGTCACCCGCGGCGCCGGGCGCGGGCGCCGCCGGGAAGTACCGGGCACCGCCCTTCACGCGCCGCCCGTCATCCGTTGCCCCTCATGCGCCGCCGTCCGTCCGCAGGGTCGCACTGCCGGTGTCGGACCCGTCCTCGGACCCGTTCTCAAAGGCGCCGTCGTCGGTCCACTCCAGCAGGTCACCGGGCTGGCAGCCCAGCACCCGGCACATGGCCTCGAGGGTGCTGAAGCGGACGGCCTTGGCGCGCCCGTTCTTCAGGACCGCCACGTTGGCGGGCGTCAGGCCCACCCGCTCCGCGAACTCGCCCACGCTCATCTTCCGCTTCGCCAGTTCGACGTCGATCCGCACCACGATCGGCATCAGATCACCTCGTCCAGCTCGGTGCGCAGCTGACGGGCCTCGGCATCCCGGTCCACCGCCTGCACCAGCAGCGCCTTCAGGACCAGGACGATCAACGCGACGGCCGCGATGCACACCGCCGCCCCGCCGATCAGCAGGACGACGCCCGGCGCGACGGCCTCTCCCGGGGCGAGGGCCACACCGAGCCCGAAGGTCAGCAGGCTCGCGGCGGTGAACGCGCCGATCACCACGTTCACCAACCGGAAGGCCCCACCCGAGAAGACGGTCCCCTGCCGCACCATCGTCAGGAGCCCCCAGACGCACACCACCGCGACCTGCAGGGCGAGGATCACCAGGACGGTGAGGACGACGAGCGGGGTCCGGATGAGCGCCACGTCCGGATCGGCCTGCTCGAGGTCCACGCCCAGCAGCGGCACCATGACCACCTGGATGAAGACGGACCCTGCGAACATCATGCACAGCACGATCCGCAGCGCCAGGACGGCAATTCTTCCCATGACAGCTCCTTCTACTGATTTCCAGTACGAAGCTATCGCTAATCGACACTATTCACAAGGATGTCGATATGAGGAGCGGCCCTTCAGAGGGACGGGGCGGACGCACACGGTCCACCCAGGGCATCCGTCCGCTCCTGCTGTCGGCGATCCCCGCCCTGCCTGCGGTCCGCGGGCAGGGATCAGATCGTGTAGTCCGAGCCGGGGTTCGCGGCATCGATGTAGTCCCGGACCGCGCTCTGCGGCACGCGGTAGGACCGCCCGAACCGGATGCTGTGGATGGTGCCCGACTGCACCATCCGGTAGACGGTCATCTTCGATACGCGCATCATGGCGGCCACTTCCGCCACCGTGTACAGCTGTCCCGTGCTTGTGCTCGTGGCCATGTCAGCCCCACTTCCCTTCGCCTCACCACGGTCTGTGGAGCCTTTAACATTGGTCGCGCTGGTAACAGCGGCACAAGGACAAGGACTACTCGTTTATCACCGACGGTTCGAGTATGGCGTGCGGGCAGCGCCCGCGACGGGGGCCTCCGAGCACCTCCGCACGGGCCGGATGCCGGTCCTCCCGGTCGAGGCCCGGAGCAGCGGAAAGGACGGCCCCCGGGATGGGGGACCGTCCTTCCTGCTGCCCGGTGCGGGCGGGCGATGGGCTGTTCAGCCCGCCAGCTGCGTGCTCGCCTCGGGATCGGACTCCCTGAGGAACACCGCGATCCGCTCGGCCTCCTCGATCTCGCCGATGGACGCCGCGGCCCGCCCCAGTGCGTAGAGCGCGCGGAGGAATCCCCGGTTGGGCTCGTGCGAGTACGGGATGGGGCCGGCACCGCGCCAGCCGCTGCGCCGCAGCGCGTCGAGGCCGCGGTGGTAGCCGGTGCGGGCGTAGGCGTAGGACTCGATGGTCCGGCCCTCGGCGTACGCCTCGTCGGCGAGGATCGCCCAGACGAGGGACGACGTGGGGTGCTTCGCCGCGAGGTCCACGGCTTCGTCACCGGCCGCCAGGCGGTCCACGATGTCGGGCTCCTCGGGCAGGAGGGTGGGCTCGGGGCCCATCAGGTTCTTCCGGAATTCGTCGGACATGGCTACAGCTTCTTCCCGGCGGAGCCGAGGGAGGCAGCGGCCTCGACCACGCGGGCGGCGAGGCCGGCCTCGGCCGAGGCGCCCCACACGCGGGGGTCGTAGGTCTTCTTGTTGCCGACCTCGCCGTCGACCTTCAGGACTCCGTCGTAGTTCCTCAGCATGTGGTCGGCCACGGGGCGCGTGAACGCGTACTGGGTGTCGGTGTCGATGTTCATCTTGATGACGCCGTAGGAGACGGCGTCGGCGATCTCCTGCTCGGAGGAGCCGGAGCCGCCGTGGAACACGAGGTCGAAGGGCTTGTCCTTGCCGATCTTCCGGCCGACCTGGTCCTGGATGTCCTTGAGGATCTCGGGGCGGAGCTTGACGCCGCCGGGCTTGTACACGCCGTGGACGTTGCCGAAGGTCAGCGCCGTGATGTACCGGCCGTGCTCGCCGGCGCCGAGGGCGTCGATGGTGGCGAGGGCGTCGTCCACCGTGGTGTAGAGCTTGTCGTTGATGGCGTTCTCGACGCCGTCCTCCTCGCCGCCGACGGTGCCGATCTCGACCTCGAGGATGATCTTCGCGGCCGCTGCGCGGGGCAGGATCTCGCGGGCGATCCGCAGGTTCTCCTCGAGGGTCTCGGCCGAGCCGTCCCACATGTGCGAGTTGAAGATGGGGTCCTGGCCGTTCTTCACGGCCTCCTCGGACGCGGCGAGCAGCGGCAGCACGAAGTCGTCGAGCTTGTCCTTCGGGCAGTGGTCGGTGTGCAGGGCGATGTTGACGTCGTACTTCTTCGCCACCTCCTTCGCGAAGGCTGCGAAGCCGAGCGAACCGGCAACCATGTCCTTGACGCTCGCACCCGACCAGTAGGCGGCGCCGCCCGTGGAGACCTGCACGATGCCGTCGGAGCCGGCCTCGGCGAAACCGCGCATCGCCGCGTTGAGGGTCTGGGAGGAGGTCACGTTCACAGCCGGGAATGCGAAGCCGCCCGCCTTCGCGCGGTCGATCATCTCGGCGTAAACATCAGGGGTTGCGATAGGCATGCTGAGGACTCCTTAGTGGTGGGACGTGCTGGCTTCATCCTAGCGAGCGGGTCTGCCGGGCGCAGGAGGAGCCGGCGGAGGACGGCGGGGCTCCGTCCGAGGGCGGCCGGAGCCCGCCCGGGGTACCGGCTTCCTCAGACGCGCTGGCCGAACACGTGCCGGCGCACCCAGCCGTGCATGGCGATCGCCGCTGCCGCCGAGGCGTTGATGGACCGCGTGGACCCGAACTGGGCGATCGAGAGCGTGGCCTCGGCCGCCTCGTGCACCTCGGGGGTCAGGCCCGGGCCCTCCTGCCCGAACACCAGTACGCAGCGCTCCGGGAGGTCGTAGGTCTCGAGCGGCACCGAATCGGGGAAGTTGTCGATCCCGATCACTGTCAGCCCTTCGGCGGCCGCCCAGGCCGTGAAGTCGGCCACGGTGGGGTGGTGGCGGACGTGCTGGTAGCGGTCGGTGACCATCGCGCCGCGCCGGTTCCACCGCCGTCGTCCGATGATGTGCACCTCCCTGGCAAGGAAGGCGTTGGCCGTGCGCACCACGGAACCGATGTTGAGGTCGTGCTGCCAGTTCTCGATCGCCACGTGGAAGCCGTGGCGCCGCTCGTCGAGGTCGGCGACGATCGCCTCGTGCGTCCAGTAGCGGTACCCGTCGGTGACGTTGCGGGTGTCCCCGGCGGCCAGGAGGTCGCGGTCCCAGTGGTCTCCGTCCGGCCACTCGCCCTCCCACGGTCCGACGCCGACCGCCGGCGCGTCGCCGACCACCGGTGCGTCACCGGCCACCGGTGCGTCGGATGTGGACAGGTCGGGGCCGGGATTCGGGAGGGATTGTTGCACCGTTCAAGCGTAGACGGCCCCGGAGATGGAAGACTGGCCCCGGACGGTCAACTCCCCCGGAAGGACGCCCATGCGCGAGAACGAACACATCGAGTGCTGGCTCACCGACATGGATGGCGTGCTGGTGCACGAGAACCATGCCATCCCCGGCGCCGCCGAACTGATCGACCGGTGGGTGGCCACGTCGAAGCGGTTCCTCGTCCTGACCAACAACTCCATCTACACGCCGCGCGACCTCGCGGCGCGCCTGAAGGCATCAGGGCTCGAGATCCCCGAGGAGAACCTCTGGACCTCGGCGCTGGCCACGGCCCAGTTCCTGAAGGACCAGCTGCCGGGCGGCAGGGCGTACGTGATCGGCGAGGCCGGCCTGACGACCGCGCTGCACGAGGCGGGGTTCGTCCTCACCGACACGAACCCCGACTACGTGGTGCTCGGCGAGACCCGCACCTACTCGTTCGAGGCCATCACGAAGGCGGTCCGACTGATCCTCGAGGGTGCACGGTTCATCGCGACGAACCCCGACGTGACCGGGCCGTCCAAGGAGGGGCCGCTGCCCGCCACGGGCGCCATCGCCGCCATGATCACGGCGGCGACGAGCCGCGACCCGTACATCGTGGGCAAGCCGAACCCGATGATGTTCCGCTCGGCGATGAACCGGATCGATGCCCACTCGGAGACGACGGCGATGATCGGCGACCGCATGGACACGGACATCATCGCGGGCATGGAGGCGGGCCTGCACACCGTCCTCGTCCTCAGCGGCATCACGCAGCCGGAGGACATCGACGCGTTCCCGTTCCGGCCTGCGCAGATCTGCGCGTCGGTGGCGGACCTGATCGACCAGGTGTAGCCGGCCGCCGGGCCCGCTCAGGTGATGCGCCTCGAACCGCCGCCGCTCGGGACGGGGATGTACTCGCGCTGCACCGCGGAGAGGATGCCCTGGTAGATGCCCGGGTTCCACTGCGGACTGGCGTGCGCGGGCAGGGCGCCCTCCGTCACGCGGTCCACGGACACCACGTTGTCCGGCAGCTCCCGGGCCCAGCCGGCGCGGGCCGTCGCGTAGTCGACGACGCCGTCGGCCGGGTTCCCGGCGAACACCACCTTCGTGTCGCCGAGGGACAGCCGGAACCGCGTGACGTCGAAGTGGTAGATGTACGAGGACTCGGACTGGATGAGTTCGCTGCTGGGCGCCAGCGGGGAGAGCTGCTCGAGGGTCTGGTCCACGATCTGGCTCCAGGTCCGCTCGTTCTTGTGGACGATCCGCTCGCCCAGTTCGTAGGTCCCGCGCACACTGATGGGCACCCGCACGCCGGCCTCGTAGAGGAGCACCACGCCGTCGAACATGCGCTGGTCCCTCACGTCGTACCGGCTGGACGGAGAGGAGTCGAGGAGGATCAGCTCCACGGGGATCCCACGGTCACGCAGGCGCGCGGCGACCTCGACGGCCACCATGCCGCCGAAGCTGTGGCCGTAGAAGTAGAGCTTCTCCAGGCGGAAGTTCTCCACGTAGCGGTTCATGGTGGCCACGATGTTGTTGATGTCCAGGCCACGGTTGGAGTAGCCCATCACGGCCAGCTGCGCCCGCTTCGCCAGCACGGGGCGCAGCGCGTTGAGGATCCAGAGGCCCTCCTCCCAGCTGGTCTTGTAGCCGGGGAACAGGACCCAGCGGTCGTTGGGGAACCGGGCCCGCGCGGCGTCGTCGTCGAGCGGCAGGATGCGGGTCTGCTCCCGCTGCGACTGGATGACGCGCGTGACCACGAGGTCCGTGGTCACCACGGCGGCGGCCGCCGACCCGATGAGGAAGGACCGGCGGGAGGAATCACGGAAGGCATGCGCCCGCAGCAGGGCGCGGCCGTCGTCATCCGTCACCTGCCGGCCCCCGCGGCCCCGGCCCGGGTCAGGCGAGTCCCAGCTCGTCCTTGCCGAAGGCGAAGAGGTACGGCACGCCGGCCTCGGCCTCGATGCGCTCCTTCGAGCCCGTGCTCCGGTCCACGATCACCGCGACGGCCCGCACGTCGCCGCCGGCACGCCGCACTCCCTCGACGGCGGTGAGCGCGGAGCCGCCCGTGGTCGAGGTGTCCTCGAGCACGACGACGGGGCGCCCCGCGACGTCGGGCCCCTCGACCTGCCGGCCCATGCCGTGCGTCTTCTGGGTCTTGCGGACCACGAACGCGTCGATCGGGCGGCCGTCCTGCGCGGCGGCGTGCATCACGGCGGTGCCCACGGGGTCGGCGCCCATCGTCAGGCCGCCGGCGGCCTCGAAGGCGATGCCGGCGTCGTCGAGGAGCCGGAGCATGACGCGGCCCACGAGGGCGGACGCCTCGTGGTGCAGCGTGATGCGGCGGAGGTCGATGTAGTAGTCGGCCTCGACGCCGCTGGAGAGCGTCACGCGCTCGTGCACCACGGCGAGTTCCCTGATGAGCTCCAGGAGCCGGGTGCGGTCGGTGGTCTGCGCGGAGGTCTCGGCGGTCATGCGGCCAGTCTATCGACGGGCCGTCGGCGTCCTGAAACGGCCGGGGTGGTCAGGGCGGCGGCGCTGCGGGACGCGGCGGAACACCGCCCCGCGGGCGCCGTGGCCGGGAGGATCAGCCGGCCAGGCTCGCGCTCGCCGCATCGATCGCCTCGGGCGAGAGGACGTGCGAGATGGCGAGCACGGCCGCCCCGGCGACGCCGGCGTTCTGCCCCGAGACCGAGGGGACGATGCGCAGGTGCTCGGTGGCGAGCGGGAGCGAGCGCGTGTACACGACCTCCCGGATGCCGGCGAGGAGGTGCTCGCCGGCCTGCGCGAGGGCACCGCCGACGACGATCACCGACGGGTTGACCAGGTTGACGCACGTGGCGAGGACGTCGCCGATGTCCCGGCCGGCCTGGCGCACCGCCTGGAGGGCCTGGACGTCACCGGACCGGACCAGCCCGACGACGTCCTGGCTGCCCGAGAGGGTCTGCTCCCCGGACGCGCTCAGCGCAGCGGCCAATGCCGGCCCTCCGGCGATGGCCTCGAGGCATCCCGCGTTGCCGCAGCGGCAGATGGTCTCCCCTCCCCGCGCCACCCGCACATGGCCGAGGTCGCCCGCCGTCCCCTGGGCGCCGCGCTGCAGCACACCGCCGAGGATGATGCCGGCCCCGATGCCCGTGGCCACCTTGATGAACATCAGGTCCGCGACCTCGGGCCAGCTCGCGTTCAGTTCGCCGAGGGCCATGATATTGACGTCGTTGTCCACGAGCACGGGCACGGGGAAATCGTGCTGGATGAAACCGGGCACGTCGAACCGGTCCCAGCCGGGCATGATGGGCGGGTTGATGGGCCGCCCGGTGTCGTGCTCCACCGGTCCCGGCAGGCCGATCCCGACGGCCGAGAGATCGCCGGCCGTGCGGCCGTCGCGCTCCAGCAGGCCCGTGATGGCCGACGCCAGCCAGCCGAGGACCGCCTCCGGCCCGTCACCGATGCTGATCTGCTGCTGGGCACGGCCGAGTTCCTGCCCGGCGAGGTCCGCGAGGATCACGATCGCGTGGGTGGCACCGAGGTCGGCACCGATCACCACGCGCGCCCCGGGGTTCAGCGCGAACAGCGACGGCGGACGGCCGCCCGTGGACGCCGCACCGCCGAAGGGGGCGACGAACCCGAGGGACATGAGCGTGTCGATCCGCGCGGCGACGGTGGAACGGGCCAGGCCCGTCAACTGCGCCAGCTCCGACCGGGTGCGCGGTTGGCCGTCCCGCAGCACCTGGAACACCTCGCTGGCACCGGATGCGCCCAGCGTCGACGGCCGCTGGGTGAATCCCCCATCGCTGGGCAGCCGGGTCGGTGATGTGATGGACACCCTTTCAGTAAAGCACTCGGCACTTCCAATGGCGCCCTCGACCTCACATAACATTCGCGGAGCATCTTTTGACGGTCCCTCGACAAAAGGGGGAGGCCGTGTCACAGTGGCCGCGTGGACGATGAAGTCAACACCCCAGGGGCTCCCACCCCGATCCTGCGCGTGACAGGGCTCTCGAAGAATTTCTTCGGAGTGCCCGTGCTGCAGGACGCCTCGCTCGACCTCTTCCCGGGCGAGGTCCACGGCCTGGTCGGCGAGAACGGGGCCGGCAAGTCGACCCTCATGAAGCTGCTCGCGGGCGTCTACGTCCGCGACGCCGGCCGGGTGGAGCTCGACGGCGCACCGGTCGAGTTCACGCATCCCGTGCAGGCGCACCAGGCCGGCCTGTCCACGGTGTTCCAGGAGTTCAACCTGCTGCCCGAGCGCACCGTCGCCCAGAACATTTACCTCGGACGGGAACCGCGGAAGGGGCTGCTCGTCGACCGCCGGGCCATGAACCGGGCCGCCGCCGACCTGCTGGAGGAGCTCGGCATCACGAGCATCCGTGCCACCGCGTCGGTCAGTTCGCTCTCCGTGGCGCAGCAGCAGATCGTGGAGATCGCGAAGGCCGTGAGCTACGACGCCAGGATCATCTCGATGGACGAGCCCACCGCCGCGCTCGCGGGGCCGGAGGTCGACCTGCTCTACGGCATCATCGACCGGCTCCGCGAGCGCGGGACGGCCATCCTCTACGTGTCGCACCGGCTGAAGGAGATCTTCGACCTGTGCGACACCATCACGGTGCTCAAGGACGGCAGGATCGTCACCTCGTCGCCCGCGTCCGAACTCGACGACGCCTCGCTGGTCCGCGCGATGGTCGGCCGGCCCATCTCGGCATACTTCCCCGAGGCCCTCCCCGGCACCACCGTGGGGGGCGCGCTGCTGCAGGTCGACGGGGGCGGCAACGACCAGCTCGACGGCGTGGACCTGACGCTTCACGCAGGCGAGATCGTCGGCGTCGCCGGGCTGCAGGGCTCGGGGCGGACGGAACTGGTCGAGGCGATCTTCGGGGCCGCCGGCTTCACCCGCGGGGAGATGACCCTCGAGGGCCGCCCGTACAGCCCGCGATCTCCGCGGCACGCCATCCGGCAGCGGATCGCCCTGATCACGGAGGACCGCAAGGCCCAGGGGCTCAGCCTCAACCAGTCCATCCTCGACAACGCCCTCAGCGTCGTCCGGTCCGTCGACCCCCGCCGCACCGCGCTCGCCCGGCGTCGGGCACCGGGCGTGTTCTCGTCCCTCGAGGTCGTCGCCCGGGACCTCGACCAGGAGGTGCAGTTCCTCTCGGGCGGGAACCAGCAGAAGGTCGTCCTCGCGAAGTGGCTCGCGATCGACCCGCAGGTGGTGCTGCTCGACGAGCCCACGCGCGGGATCGACGTCGGCGCGAAGGTCGCGGTCTACTCGCTGATGCGCCGGCTGGCGCAGGAAGGCAAGGCCATCCTCATGGTCTCGAGTGAACTCCCCGAAGTCCTCGGCATGTCCGACCGCGTGATCGTGATGCGGGACGGGCGGATCGCCGGGGAGATCCCGCCGTCGGCGTCGGAGGAGCAGGTCCTCCAGCTGGCGACCGGCGCCCGGGGCGTGGCCCCGTGAACCGGCTGGGCTCGACGCACATCGTCTACCTCGTGGCCCTCGCGACGATCATCGCGGGCACCGTCCTCGTGGGGACCACGGGCCGCAACTTCTTCAGCACCGGCAACATCTCCGATATCCTCACCGGGACGAGCATCCTCGGCTTCATCGCGATCGGCCAGACGCTCGTCATCCTCGTGGGCAGCCTCGACCTGTCCGTCCCCTACGTCATCAGCCTCTCGAGTCTCATCGGGGCCGGCGTCATGGCGAACCAGGCCGGGAACATCGTGCCCGGGGTACTCCTGGCGCTGCTCGTCTCCGCCCTGATCGGCCTGGCCAATGGTGCCGTGGTGGCGGGGCTGAGGGTGCACGGCTTCATCGCGACCCTCGGCATGGGACTGATCGTGAGCGGATACCTCGGCTCCACCTACCAGGGCAGCGCGGGGCAGGCGCCGCTCGCGTTCCGCCTCATCGGGGCCACGGGCATCGGACCGGTCCCCGTCTCCACGCTCATCATGCTGGCCTGCGCCGCCGTCGTGCTCGTCATGCTGAACACCACCCGCCTCGGCCACGCCATGTATGCGGTCGGGGGTGACTCCGCCGTGGCGAGGATGTCCGGCGTCAGGACCCGCACGCCGGTCATCGCGGCGCACGTGATCTGCTCCACGATGGCGGGCCTCGCCGGCCTGCTGCTGGCCGCGCGCCTGGGCGTCGGCAGCCCGACCATCGGGTCCCAGGGCGGGTACGACCTGCTGTCGATCGCCGCCGTCGTGCTCGGCGGGACGCTCCTGGCCGGCGGGAAGGGCTCGCTCGTGGGCACCCTCGGCGGTGTGCTCATCTTCGCCATGCTCGACAACATCATGAGCGTGCTGCAGGTCAACCCGTTCCTCAAGGACGTGGTCCGCGGCATCGTGATCGTGGTCGCCGTGGCCGTCTACGCGCGGCGCAGGACCGTGCACCGGCCCGCCCGGTTCGGCCGGGGCACCCACCAGGGCGATACCGCGCCACCGGGGGGACGGGGCGACCCGTCGCAGGGCGAGGGTCCGGCCCGCGGTGACGGCACGGACGCACGGAACGAGGTGTCCGCATGAGCGTCGCGACCGGACGCGCCGTCCTGCAGCAGAACCGCTCGCCCCGCGGCGAGCGCGTCCTCCGGGCCCTGCGCACACCCAGCGGGGCGATCTTCGTCCTCGCCGCCGTCCTCTTCCTCGCCGTCCTGGCCGCGAACCCCTCCTTCGGGGAACCGGGCTCCCTGATCCGCTTCATCGGCCGCACGGCACCCATCGCGATCGCCGCGATCGGGCAGTACTTCGTCATCGTCTCGGGCGAATTCGATCTCTCGATGGGCTCGGTGGTCACCGCGCAGGTCATCATCGCCGGCAACCTGATCGGCCAGGACGAGGCGCGGGTCCTCCCGGTGCTCGCCCTGATGATCGTGTTCGGGGCCTTCGTGGGACTCGTGAACGGGCTGGCGACGACCCTCCTGAAAGTGCCGAGTTTCATCGTGACCCTCGGCACCATGCTGGCGCTGCTCGGTCTCGTGCTGTTCTGGACGGGCGGCGCGGCCACCGGCAACCCGGCGGACAGCTTCCGGCAGATCGGCCGCGGCGGCATCCAGGACATCCCGGTCCTCGAGGTGCTGCCCTACCCCGTCATCATCCTCGCGATCGTCGCCGCAGCGGCCTTCTGGCTCATGCGCAGGCCCTACGGGCGCACGCTCGTGGCCGTGGGCGACAACTCGCGCGCCGCCGCCCTGACCGGCGCCTCCGTCTGGTGGGTGCGGACGCGGGCGTTCATGCTGTCCTCGCTGGCGGCGACCGTGGCGGGCGTGATCCTCGTGGGCTACGCCGGTGTCCACCCGTCGGTCGGCCAGGGCTACGAGTTCACGGCGATCACCGCCGTCGTGCTCGGCGGTGTGGTGATCGGCGGCGGGCGCGGCTGGGTCCTCTCCGCCGCCGCGGGAGCCTTCGCCCTCGAACTGCTGTTCACCCTCCTGAACTTCCTCGGCGTCGAATCCACCTGGCGCGACAGCGTCCAGGGCGCGATCATCATCGTCGCCGTGGCAGCCGCGTCGCGGAACTGGCAGCGCAGACGCCGCGGCGCGAGCGCCGAGGCCCATGACGAGCACCGTCCACTAGCAGCACCGACGCCCGCACCGGGCACCAATGAGGGAGGAACATGATGCGCACAAGCATCCTGGGCAAGGTCACGGTGATCGCAGCGACGTCGCTGCTCGCCCTGACGGCCTGCACCACCGATTCGTCCATCGAGAATCCGCCGGCTGCCGAGGGCAGCGCGAGCGCGGAGTCCACCGAGGCCGCGCAGCCCAGTGAGGACAGCACGGAGTGGTTCGACCAGGCCGTCTACGACGAGCAGGACGAGCAGCGCTCGGCCACCTTCGAGGGTGACCCCGAGCAGCCGTACCTCCAGTACATCGACGGGGAGATGACGGACACCGCGGCCTTCGCCGCCGAGGGGCCGCAGAAGGCGTGCTTCTCGAACGCCTCGATTTCCAACCCCTGGCGCCAGACGGGCTGGATCACCATGAACCAGCAGCTCCAGGTGCTGCAGGAGGCGGGCGTCATCTCGGAGATGGAGACACGCGACGCGCAGGACGACGACAACACGCAGATCGCCGACATCGACTACTTCATCGCCGAGGGCAACTGCGACGCCTTCATCATCTCCCCGAACTCGACGGCGGCCATGACGCCCGCCGTCGAGCGCGCGTGCGAGACCGGCAAGCCCGTGATCGTATTCGACCGCGGCGTGCAGACGGACTGCGCCGTGACGTTCATCCACCCCATCGGCGGCTTCGCCTGGGGCATCGACACCGCCGAGTTCCTGAGCGAACGGCTCGGCGAGGGCGACAAGGTGGTGGCACTGCGCATCCTCCCCGGCGTCGACGTGCTGGAACAGCGCTGGGCGGCGGCGGAGCGCATCTTCGAGGAGAACGGCATCGAGGCGGTGGACTACTTCACCGGCGCCGATCCGGTGGAGATCAAGTCCATCATCTCGGACGAACTCGCCACCGGCGACGTGCAGGGCGTGTGGATGGACGCGGGGGACGGCGCCGTCGCCGCGATCGAGGCGTTCGAGGACGCCGGTGCCGACCTCCCCGTCATGACGGGCGAGGACGAGATGAGCTTCCTGCGCAAGTGGGACGAGACCGGCATCGACGCCCTGGCCCCGGTGTACTCGAACTTCCAGTGGCGCACCCCGCTGCTCGCGCTGCAGAAGATCTTCGCGGGCGAGGAGGTCCCTGCCGAGTGGGTCCTCCCCCAGTCCCCCATCACCGAGGACGAGCGCGCCGAGTTCCTGACCGCGAACGAGGGCATGCCCGACGGGCACTACGCCAAGTTCGGCGGCGAGGACCTGCCCGGGTACCCGACGGTGTGGCAGGAGCGCCAGATCCCCTGACGCGACAATCCGGGACGAGGATCGGGAGAGGAGGCAGGACGTGGACGACAACGTGCGCCCCATCGGCATCAACACGTGGGTATGGGCATCGCCCCTGACGGACGCGGACCTGCCTCCCCTCCTGGCCCGGATCGCAGACCTCGGCTTCGACGGCGTGGAGCTCCCCCTCGAGAACGCGGGGGACCTCACGGCGGGGGCTGTGCGGGACGCCCTCGCCGCGACAGGGCTCTCGGCCACCGTCGTCGGTGCGATGGCGCCGGGCAGGGACCTCGTCGGCGCCTCTCCCGCGGACATCCGCAGGACCCAGCGCTACCTGCTCGCGTGCATCGACCTGGCGCAGGCGATCGGCGCCCGGAGCGTGTGCGGCCCGTTCTACTCCGCGACGGGCCGTGTCTGGAGGATGGGCGACGACGAGCGCGCCGCAGCCTACGCCGAGCTGCGGGAGAACCTCGCGCCCCTCGCCGATCGGGCGGTCGCCGCGGGAGTCGTCCTCGGCATCGAGCCGCTGAACCGGTACGAGACCTCCCTCATGAACACCGTGGACCAGGCACTCGAGGCGCTGGGACCTCTGCTCGGCAGCGGTGTGGGGCTCGCACTGGACTCCTACCACCTCGGCATCGAGGAACGGTCCTCGGCCGGCGCGATCAGGGCGGCAGGCCCGCACCTGGTGCACCTGCAGGTGTGCGGCAACGACCGCGGCGCGCCGGGTGGCGACCAGACGGACTGGCCCTCGCTCTTCGCCGCGCTCGACGACGTGGGGTACGGCGGGCCGGTCAACATCGAGAGCTTCACCGCGCACAACGCGAGCATCGCCGTCGCCGCATCGATCTGGCGTCCGCTCGCCGCGAGCCAGGACCGCCTGGCCGAGGACGGACTGGCCTTCCTGCGCCGGATGGGCGCCGGGCAGCACCGGCATCCCGCGGACTCCACGCTGCAGGACGTCTCCTCCGAGTTCTGACTCTTCACGTGTCACGATTCGTCAAGACTTATGCATCTTTTGATTGACGCTCGTCAAAAGCTCGCCATACTGGGAGGGAACCAGCTCGCACGAGGTTCCCGGCACGCCAGGCGTCACGGGAACCGTCGAGATGTGGGCTCGGCCGATCGCAGTTACTCAAAGGAGAGATGAACCGTGAAAGCACCCGTCAAGGCCCTGTCCACGCTCGCCGTCCTGGGACTCGGGATGACGAGCCTCGCAGCCTGCGGCTCCGGATCCGGCGAAGCCACCTCGGGCGACACCCTCACCTACTGGGCGTCGAACCAGGGCACCACGGTCGAGGACGACCGCAAGGTACTCGAGGAGTCACTCGCCCGCTTCACCGAGGAGACCGGCACCGAAGTGGAGCTCGAGGTCATCCCGTGGACCGACCTCTACAACCGCATCCTCACCGCCGTCAGCAGCGGCGAGGGCCCGGACGTCCTCAACATCGGCAACACCTGGGCCACCACGCTCCAGGAGACCGGTGCGTTCCTGCCCTTCGAGGGCGATGCGCTCGAGGCCGTGGGCGGCCAGGACCGCTTCATCCAGAGCAGCTGGTCGACCGGCGGCGCGGAGGGCGAGGCCCCCACCTCGATCCCCCTGTACGGCCTCAGCTACTCGCTCTACTACAACACCGAGATGTTCGCGGCCGCCGGCATCGAGGCGCCGCCGGAGACGTGGGACGAGTTCGTCGAGACCGCGAAGAAGCTGACCATCGACACCGACGGCGACGGCGAGATCGACCAGTGGGGCGTCTCCCTCGCCGGCAGCTCCATCTCGAACAACGCGCACCAGGCGTTCGTCCGCGGCCTGCAGGCCGGCGGGTCGCTCTTCGACGAGAACGGCGAGCCCACGTTCGCGAGTGACGAGCAGGTCGCCGGGGTGAAGCAGTGGGTGGACCTGATGGCCGTCGACAAGGTCGTCTCGCCGTCGAACGCCGAGTTCACCGGCGGCAGCCAGATGGTGGAGGACTTCGCCGCGGGCAACGCGGCCATGTTCTTCGACCAGGCGCCGGCCAAGACCCTCAACGCGCGCGGCTTCGAGAACTTCGCGGCCGCACCCGTCCCGCTGACCGACCCGGCCGCCACGGGTGACGAGGCGACCATGAGCCACGTCGCCGGGATCAACCTCAGCGTCTTCAACGAGACGGACAACGAGGAGGGCGCCCTGAAGCTGGCCGCGCACCTCACGAGCGACGAGGAGCAGGTCTACCTCAACAAGGCCTTCACCTCACTGCCGGTGCTGTCGGCCGCGTACGAGGACGAGGCGTTCCAGTCCGAGGAGATCACGCTCAAGCAGGGCATCCTCGAGAACAACGCCAAGCCGATGCCGCTCATCAGCCAGGAGGGCCAGATGGAGACCCTCGTGGGCACCGCGATCAAGAACCTGTTCGCACAGGCCGCCACGGGGACCGTCACGGAGGACGACATCCGCACGGCGCTCGAAGACGCCAACAGCCAGATGGCGGCCGCCCAGTAACTCCGCCTCCGGCAGGTGCCCGCCCCCGGGCGGGCACCTGCTCCTGACCCCGCTCAGCCCAAGGAGCACCGATGTCCCAGCTCATCGAGAAGCCGCCCGCCTCAGGCGGTGAGCCCGGAGCGCCGCAGCGCCCGGCCCCCGCGGTCCGGCGCAGGCGCAGGTCCCCGTTCGCCTACATCCTGATCGCCCCGGCGGTGATCATGGAGCTCCTGATCCATATCATCCCGATGGTCCTGGGCGTCTGGATCGCCTTCCTCGGTCTCAGCCAGCTCAACATCCGCAACTGGCTCCGTGCGCCGTTCGTCGGCTTCGACAACTTCGTCGCGGGCCTCGACCCGAACGGGCCCATCGGCGGCGAGTTCCTCGCCAGCTTCGGCCGCACCCTCGTGTTCACCGTCGTCGTGCTGGCCATCGTCTGGGTCCTCGGCATCATGGCCGCCGTCCTGCTCCACAGCTCCTTCCGGGGCAACGGCTTCCTGCGCACGTTCTTCCTCATCCCCTACGCGCTGCCCAGCTATGTCGCGACGATCGCCTGGGCGTTCATGTTCAGCCAGCGCGACGGCGCCATCAACAAGATCCTCGTGGACGACCTCGGGATCCTCGACGAGCGTCCGTTCTGGCTGCTCGGCGGGAACGCCTTCTGGGTGACGGTGATCGTGACCGCCTGGCAGATGTGGCCCTTCGCCTTCCTGATGCTCCTGGCGGCGCTGCAGAACATCCCGAAGGACGTGTACGAGGCCGCCGCGATCGACGGCGCCTCGCTGTGGAAGCAGTTCCTCCTCATCACGCTGCCGATGATCCGCCCCGCCAACGGCGTCCTGCTGCTCGTCATGAGCCTGTGGATCTTCAACCAGTTCAACGTGCCGTTCGTGCTCTTCGGCGCGGCCCCTCCGGAGTCGGCGAAGCTCATCTCGCCGCTGATCTACCAGCACTCGTTCTCCAACTGGAACTTCGGGCTCGGCGGTGCCATGAGCGTGCTGCTGCTCATCCTCCTGTTCATCGCCTCCGTGATCTACGTCCGCATGGTCCTCCCGAAGGGAAAAGACATTGATTGAGACACCGGGCTTCCGCTGGTTCCGCCGCATCGGCCTGACCTTCCTCTTCCTCCTCGTCGCGCTCCCCCTGTACGTGGTGGTGGTGACGAGCTTCAAGCCCCTCTCCGACGTCCGGGGCCTCTTCACCTGGGTGCCGTCGACGGTCACCTTCGAGCCCTATCTCGAGATCTGGCAGACCGTCCCGCTGGGGCACTACTTCAAGAACAGCCTGATCGTGACCACCCTCGCCACGATCTTCTCCGTGATCATCGCGATCATGGCCGCCTACGCGGTGGCGCGGCTGAACTTCCGGGGCCAGCGGTCCTTCAGCCTCGTGGTCCTGTCCACGCAGATGTTCCCCGGCATCCTGTTCCTCCTGCCGCTGTTCCTGATCTTCACGCAGATCCAGCGGACCGTGGGGCTGCAGCTCAACGGGTCGTACACGGGACTCGTCATCACGTACCTGACGTTCACGCTGCCCTTCGCCATCTGGATGCTCGCCGGCTACTTCGCGTCGATCCCGCGCGAGCTCGAGGAAGCGGCGATGATCGACGGGACGAGTCGCGCGGGAGCCTTCATCCGGGTGGTCATCCCGGTGGCCAAGCCGGGGATCATCGCCGTCGCCGTGTACTCCTTCATCACCGCGTGGGGCGAGGTCCTCTTCGCGTCGGTGCTCACCAACAACGACACCCGGACCCTCGCCATCGGCCTGCAGGCCTACGCCAACCAGACCGACGTCTACTGGAACCAGCTCATGGCGGCATCCGTCGTCGTTTCGCTTCCGGTCCTCATCGGCTTCATGATGGTCCAGCGGCACCTCGTTGCAGGACTGTCCGCAGGCTCGGTCAAGTAGCCGGCACCCCTCGCACCCCTGGAGAAACACCATGACATCCCCCCTTTCCGGTCAGGTACCGGATCGTCCCGCGTCGCGCCCGCTCGGCGTCGCAATGATCGGCTACGCCTTCATGGGCAAGGCGCACTCCGCGGCCTGGCGGACGGTCGGCAGCCACTTCGACGTGCCGGCCACCGCACGACGCGTCATCGTCGGCAGGGATGCCGGGCGGACCGCCGAGGCCGCCGCGCTCTACGGCTGGGAGGAATCCTCCACGGACTGGCGGGAGGCGATCCACCGGGACGACATCGACATCGTGGACATCTGCACCCCCGGCTACCTCCACGCCGAGATCGCCATCGAGGCACTGAAGGCGGGCAAGCACGTGCTGGTGGAGAAGCCGCTCGCCAACACCATCGCCGAGAGCACCGAGATGGTGGCCGCGGCGGCCGGGGCGCGGGAGCACGGCGTCCAGTCCATGGTCGGGTTCAACTACCGGCGCGTGCCGGCCCTCGCCCACGCCCGCGACCTCATCGCCGACGGCCGGCTGGGCGCCGTCCGTCAGCTGCGCGTCGCCTACCTGCAGGACTGGCTGGTCGACGCCGAGTCCCCGATGACGTGGCGCCTGCGCCGGGAGACCGCCGGATCCGGCGCGCTCGGCGACATCGCCTCCCACGCCCTGGACCAGGTGCAGTTCCTCACCGGCGAGAACGTCACGGAGGTATCGGGCCGTCTGCGCACCTTCGTGGAGGAGCGGCCCGGCCCGGACGGCCGGGAACCCGTGACGGTCGACGACGCCGCGTGGATCACCGCCGAACTCGCCGGCGGTGCCATCGCCACGGTCGAGGTCTCGCGCGTGGCCACCGGGGTGAAGAACGGACTCCGCATCGAGGTCTTCGGCGAGCGCGGCGCCCTCCGCTTCGACCTGGAGAACCTCAACGAGCTCTGGTTCATGGAGGCGACCGGCCCCGTGACCGAGCAGGGCTTCCGCCGCATCCTCGTGACCGAGCCGGGCCATCCCTACCTGGAGGCATGGTGGCCGCAGGGACACATCATCGGCTGGGAGCACACCTTCACGCACCAGCTGCGCGACTTCCTCACCTCCATCCGCACGGGCCGGCCGGTCCAGCCGTCCTTCGAGGCCGGCCTGCAGATCCAGCGCGTGCTCGCCGCCGTCGAGGAGAGCGCGGCGGCCAAGAGCGCCGTCGTCCAGGTCGGCTCCGCCACCCCCGCCCACTAGTCCATCCCATCCAAGGAGACTGCATGACCCGCAACTTCACCCTGTTCACCGGCCAGTGGGCCGATCTCCCCTTCGAGAAGGTCGCCGAGCTCGCCGGCCAGTGGGGCTACGACGGCCTCGAGATCGCCGTCTCGGGAGACCACCTCGACGCCTGGCGCTGGGACGACGACGCCTACATCCAGGACCGGCTCGACATCCTCGAGCGCAACGGCCTGAAGGTCTGGGCCATCTCGAACCACCTCAAGGGCCAGGCGGTCTGCGACGACCCGATCGACTTCCGCCACCAGGCCATCGTGGGCCCGACGGTCTGGGGCGACGGCGACCCCGAGGGGGTACGGCAGCGCGCCGCCGAGGAGATGAAGCACACCGCCCGGCTCGCGAAGAAGCTCGGCGTGGACACCGTCGTCGGCTTCACCGGCTCCTCGATCTGGCAGTACGTGGCCATGTTCCCGCCCGTACCCGCCGCCAAGATCGATGCCGGCTACCAGGACTTCGCCGACCGCTGGAACCCCATCCTGGACGTCTTCGACGAGTGCGGTGTCCGTTTCGCCCACGAGGTGCACCCCTCCGAGATCGCCTACGACTACTGGTCCACGCAGCGCACCCTCGAGGCCATCGGCCACCGCCCGGCGTTCGGCCTGAACTGGGACCCGAGCCACTTCATGTGGCAGCAGATCGACCCGGTGGCGTTCATCTCCGACTTCAAGGACCGCATATACCACGTGGACTGCAAGGACACGAAGATGCGCATGGGCGGCGGCCGCAACGGCATCATGTCCTCGCACCTGCCCTGGGGGGATCCGCGGCGCGGCTGGGACTTCGTGTCCACGGGCCGCGGTGACGTGCCCTGGGAGGACAGCTTCCGCGCCCTGACGGCCATCGGCTACACCGGGCCCATCTCGGTGGAGTGGGAGGACGCCGGCATGGACCGCCTGCAGGGCGCACCCGAGGCGCTGGCCTTCCTGAAGACGTTCGACTTCGCGCCGTCGGAGACCTCCTTCGACGCGGCCTTCAGCCAGTAGCCTCCGGCACGGGACGCCGCGCCGGGCCCAGCCGGCGCGGCGTCCCCCCGCAGGAAATCCCCCGTTCGTAACCTCGTAGAAATCGAAGCGGAGTAGCCTTGGGCCATGCGTGAACTCCAGGCTCAGATCATCGAGGAAATGGGCGTCAAGCCCACCATCGACCCCGCGGCGGAGGTTCGCCGCCGGGTCGCCTTCCTGAAGGACTACGTACGGTCCACAGGTACCCGCGGGTTCGTCCTCGGCATCAGCGGAGGGCTCGATTCGACCCTCGCCGGCAAGCTCGCCCAGCTCGCCGTCGACGAGCTGCGGTCCGAGGGGGCCGACGCCGACTTCGTCGCGATGCGCCTTCCCTACAACGTCCAGAAGGACGAGGAGGACGCCCAGGCCGCCCTCGCCTTCATCCAGCCGCGCACGTCGAGGGTGTTCAACGTGGCGCCCGCCGTCGACGGCTTCCAGCAGGAGTACGCGGAGACCACCGGCGAGCGGATCTCCGACTTCACCAAGGGCAACACGAAGGCCCGCGCCCGCATGGTGGCGCAGTACGCGATGGCCGGGCAGCACAACCTGCTCGTGATCGGCACCGATCACGGCGCCGAGTCCGTGACGGGCTTCTTCACGAAGTTCGGCGACGGCGGAGCGGACATCCTCCCGCTCTTCGGCCTCAACAAGCGCCAGAACCGCGCCCTGCTGAAGGAACTCGGAGCGCCCGCGTCCCTCTACGAGAAGATCCCGACGGCGGACCTGCTCGACGACCTGCCCGGCCGCGCCGACGAGCACGAGCTGGGGCTGACCTACGAGCAGATCGACGACTACCTCGAGGGACGCGAGGTGGACCCCGACGCGGCGAAGGCCATCGAGCACCGCTATTGGATCACGCGGCACAAGCGCACCGTGCCGGTGACCGTCTTCGATTCCTGGTGGCGGGAGTAAACACCCTCGTTGGTAACGTAGGGTCCGTGAAGATCGCCACCTGGAACGTCAATTCCCTCCGAGCCCGTGCCGACCGCGTCGAGGCGTGGCTCGACAGGTCCGACGTCGACGTCCTGGCCATCCAGGAGACGAAGTGCAAGGACGACAACTTCCCCTGGGAACTGTTCGAGAACAGCGGCTTCGAGGTGGCGCACTTCGGCCTGAGCCAGTGGAACGGCGTCGCCATCGCCTCCCGCGTGGGGCTCGACGACGTCGAACGCACCTTCCCCGGCCAGCCAGCCTTCGGCAAACCCGGGACGGAGGCGGTGCAGGAAGCCCGCGCCATCGCCGCGACCTGTGGCGGCGTGCGCGTCTGGAGCCTGTACGTACCGAACGGCCGGGCACTCGACGACCCGCACATGCCGTACAAGATCGAATGGCTCGACGTCCTCCGCGGCCATGCGCAGCGCTGGATCGGCGAGGACCCCGAGGCGCAGATCGCCCTCATGGGTGACTGGAACATCGCGCCGCAGGACGAGGACGTGTGGGACATCGACCTCTTCGTCAACGGCGGGTACACGCATGTCAGCCCGCCCGAGCGCGCCGCGTTCCAGGCGTTCCTCGACGCCGGGTTCGCCGACGTCGCCCGCCCCTACACCCCGGGCCCCGGCCTCTACACGTACTGGGACTACACGCAGCTGCGGTTCCCGAAGAAGGAGGGCATGCGCATCGACTTCGTCCTCGGCTCTCCCGCCCTGGCAGCGCGCGCCACGAATGCGTTCGTGGACCGTGAGGAGCGCAAGGGCAAGGGCGCCTCCGACCATGCTCCCGTCGTCGTGGAACTCAGCGGGCCGTGAGCCCGATGGGCGGTGCCGCCCGGCCGTTCCCGTACGTCTCCTACCTCCGCGTGTACGAGCCGCTGGACGCCTTCTCCGACGCGCAGCAGCTCATGATCCTCGAGCAGCGTGCACGGGAGCGGGCGCTCACCGAGACGCTCGAGCACGAGCAGTCGCTCCGGCGCATCCTGCGCAGCGTGTCGGATCCCTTCCCGCACCATGAGCCGGACCTCGTCCGCGTCACGCACTTCCCCGCCCTCAGCGGCACCACGGCGCCCTACTACTGCCCCAACCAGCTGGCCGTCCGCACCACGCTGGCCGCGGAGTCGCTCGACCAGAGCCTGCGCGGCCCCCTGATCGACGTCCTCGTCCCCGAGGCCGCCCGCGAGGCGCACCAGGCGAGACTGGACCCGGACACGTTCGCCGACACCGTCGCGAAGCTGCACACCCGCTCGGCCACGTGGGGTGTGCCGTTCGCGTGGTTCGTCCTGATCCACGAGGACGACCTGACGGAGGTGGTCGAGGACGACGGCCGGGTGTCGACGGTCCGGATCTCCGCGAGGATCGGCGACTGCATCGACCGGGGCAGGCGCTCCGTGGCACAGCTCGCCATCGGCGCCCCGGAGATGGACCTCCTCGACGAGCTCACGGAGATCGTCGAGTGGCTCGAGGTGTTCCGCCGCGACGCCGTGGTCGAGGTCGACTACGGTCCGGTGGCGGACCGCGTGTTCCCCGACGACTCGCCGATGGACGTGCGCCTGGGCATCGAGAGCCTGGCCGAGGCCGACATGATGGGCGCGGCCGCCTCGTACCGGCGCCTCGCCTCCCGGTGGATCCCGATCCGCCAGCTCGCCCGCGCCTCCTGACCTCCCACCGAAGGTCGGTGCCCGGCCGCCGCCGTCGTTCCCACCTCCTGGGGCCCCTACCTGCAGGCCCCGGCGCGTCGCCCGCCGACCCGCCGGGATGCGGGCAAGAACCAGGGACGAGGACCGGCGGTCAGCGCCGGACGGGCCCCGTGGACGCCCGCTCGATGAGCAGATGGGGGCGCGACGGTGGGTACTCGGCGGGTTCGTGCCGCAGCAGCTCCCCCAGCAGCAGGTCCGCCGCGTACGCGCCCTGATCTCCCGGGTCCTGACGGACGGTCGTCAGGCCCATGGGCTCCGCGAACTCGTGGTCGTCGATCCCGATGACGGACAGCTCGCCCGGCACGTCGATGCCGAGCTCCGCCGCGGCCCTCAGTACCCCGAACGCCATCTCGTCGGAGGAGCAGAACACCGCCGTCGGCCGGTCCGCCGGGTCGGCGAGCAGGGCCAGGGCGGAGACGCGTGAGGTGGCGAACGTGAAGTCGCCGAACGCGGACCAGTCCTCGCGGACGGGAAGGCCGTGGTCCGCCATGGTCTGCCGGAACGCCTCCCCGCGGAGGCGGGGCACCTCGAAGTCGATGTCGAACGACCCGCCGCCGCGCATATGGGCGATCCTCGTGTGGCCATGCCCGATGAGGTGCTCGACGGCGTCGCGTGCCGCCCGCGCGTCGTCGATCCCCACGTGCCGCACACCCTCCACCGCGCCGCCCACCACGATATGGGGGTACTCGAGCTGCTGGACGGCCTCGCGTTCCTCGGCCGTCAGGTGCATGCACATGACCACGAGGGCGTCGATGCGCTTGCGCAGGATGGAGCGGTGGAACACGCGGTCGCGGTTCACGCCGTCGCCGCCGAGGCTGAACACGATCAGGTCGTATCCCGCGGCGCGGAGCTGCCGGTCGATGCCCTCGAGCACCGCGGAGAAGTACCAGCGGTCGATCGCCGGGACGAGGACGCCCATCGCCATGGTGCGGCCGGACGCCAGACCGGACGCCGCCGACGACGGCACGTACCCGAGGCTCTTGGCGGTCGAGGTGACCCGGGCACGCGTCTCCTCGGCGACGCCCGGCAGCCCGCGCAGTGCGCGGGACACCGTGGCGGTCGAGACTCCGAGGGCTGCAGCGACGTCATCGATGCTTGTCATGCCTCAGCCTTTCAGACCACCCGCCAGAAGTCCTCTCACGAAGTAGCGCTGCAGCCCGAAGAACACGGCGAGGGGCACGATGATCGAGACGAAGGCCCCGGCGGTCAGCCGCTGCCACTCGCCGCCCCTGGAGCCCTGGATCTCCGCGAGGCGCTGCGTGATCGGGGCGACGTCGGCGCCGCCTCCCGAGAACACGAGGGCGACCAGCAGGTCGTTCCAGAGCCAGAGGAACTGGAAGATGCCGAACGACGCCAGGGCGGGCGTGGCGAGCGGGACGATGATCCGCCAGAAGATGGTGCTGTGACCGGCGCCGTCCACGCGGGCGGCCTCGATGACCTCACCGGGGATCTCCGCGATGAAGTTGTGGAGCAGGAAGATCGCCAGCGGCAACCCGAAGATCGTGTGGGCCACCCAGAGCTGGGCGTACGTGCCGCTCGGCAGCAGCTGGACGTCCCCGAACTTCAGCACCTGCGTGAAGAGCTGCAGCAAGGGGATCAGCGCCATCTGGAGGGGCACGATCTGCAGGGCGAACACGAAGATGAACAGGCTGTCCTTGCCCCTGAACCGGCCCCACGCGAACATGTAGGCCGCCATGGCACCGAGGACCAGCGTGAAGATGGTGCCGGGGATGACGATCGCGAGCGAGTTCACGAAGTAGGACAGCAGGTTCGGGGACTGGCTGCCGCCCGGGCTGAGGACATCGGCGTAGTTCTCGAGGGTGAACTGGCGGTCCGTGATGACGTTCCACCAGCCGTTGCCCTTGATGTTGTCCTCAGGCCGGAAGGACGAGACGAGCAGGCCGAACGTCGGGATGGTCCAGATCACGGCGATGATGACCGCGGCCGCCGTCGCGGTGCGGGAGGTCAGTCGCTGCCGGACCCGCCGCTGCATCGTGGGGTGGCCCTGCGTGGCGTCGTCGGCGACGTCCGACGCGAGGCTCTTCGTGTTCTCCAGGGGAACGGTGCTCATCGGATCTCCTTCTGCTTGCGGAGCAGCCGGGCGTTGTAGACGACCACGGGCAGCACCATCAGGAACAGGATCAGGGCCAGCGCGGCACCCCGTCCGGGTTCACCCGCCCTGAACGCCTGGGTGTACATCTCGTTGGCGACGACCGAGGTCTCGTACTGCCCCGCGGTCATCGTCCTGACGATGTCGAAGACCTTTAGCGTGCCGATGGTGATGGTGGTGACCACCACGATGAGGGAGCCGCGGATGGTGGGGATCGTGACGTTGGTGAACTGCTGCCAGGCGCTGGCGCCGTCGAGCCGCGCCGCCTCGACGATCTCCGTGGGGATGCCCTTGATGGCCGCGGACAGGACCACCATGGCGAAGCCCGTCTGGATCCAGATCATGACGGCGATGAGGAAGAGTGTGTTCTCGGGGGCATCGAGCAGGAACTGCTTGGGTTCCTGCCCGAACCACACGAGGATCTGGTTGAGGAGCCCGATCTGATCCTGCTCGGCGCCCTTGTAGGCGTAGACGAACCGCCAGATGACGCCGGCACCGACGAAGGAGATGGCCATGGGCATGAACACCAGGGCCTTGAGGGCCTTCTCGCCACGGGCCCGGTCGATGAACACCGCGTAGGCGAGACCGATCGACGAGGCCAGCAGCGGCACGAGGACCACCCAGATGACGGTGTTCCTCAGGGTGACGAGGGCCTCCGGCTGCGTGAACATCCAGACGAAGTTGTCCAGCCCCACGAACTCGCCGTTGCGATCAGTGAATGACAGGTACGAGGTCTGGAGCGCGGGGTACACGAGTCCGAACGCCAGCAGCACGAGGGCCGGAGCGAGGAAGCCGGCGATCTGGACCTTTTCCCGGCCCGACTTCGGGGCGCGGTCGACAACCAGCATGATCAGACCGATGATGGCGGCGAAGACGGCGAGTCCGACCACCACCTGTAGCCCTTTTTCTGCAATATCTTCCACAGCACAGCCTCCTTGGTGCGCATGACGTGATGACGGTGAGCGCCGGCGGCACCGGGCGCACCACGCTCGGGTGGTGTGCCCGGTGCCGCCGACGACGACCGGTGCCGGCCCACGCGGGCCGGCACCGGTCGGTCAGTGCATCAGGAGCTGGGCCAGCTGTCCTCGACGGACTGCGTGATCTCCTCGGTGGACGAGCCGTTGATCCAGTTCACGATGCCGCTCCAGAAGGAGTTGGAACCGACGGCACCAGGCATCAGGTCCGAAGCGTCGAACCGGAAGACCGTGGTGGGATCCTGCAGCAGTTCGATCGACTGGCGATCGAGGTCGGATCCGGCGAGTGCCGGGTCCAGTCCCTTGTTGGCGCTGATAGCGCCACCCTGGGCGACGCGGGCGTTGGCGAATTCAGCCGTGGCCATGTAGGTCTGCAGTGCGACGACCTCGGGACGGTCCGCGTACGCGCCGACCATCTCGCCGCCGCCGGTGATCGCAGTGCCGGCGGCAGGATCGACGGGAGGAGTCATGAAGGCCCAGACATCGCCGTCCTCGGCGACGTTGGTTCCCTCGGGCCAGTTGGCGGCCTGGAAGGATGCCTGGTGGTGCATGGCGCACTGTCCGTCGAGGACCGGCTGGCCGGCTTCGGCGAAGGCGGTCGAGAGGATGGAGCGCGAGTCGCCGAACCCTCCGTTGACGAAGTCGTCATTCTTCAGGATCTCACCGACGCGGTCGAAGGACTCGACGATCCGCGGATCGTCGAAGGGGATCTCGTGGGCGACCCACTGGTCGTAGACCTCCGGGCCGTGCTCGCGGAGTACGGCGTCCTCGACCCAGTCCGTCCCCGGCCAGCCTGTGGCCTCGCCGGATTCGAAGCCTGCGCACCAGGGCTTGATCTCCTCTTCCTCACTGGCGATCTTCTCGGTGAGCTCGGTCATCTCGTCCCAGGTGGTGGGGACTTCCCAGCCCTTCTCCTCGAAGGTCGCAGGGACGTACCAGACGTAGCCCTTGATGTTTGCGAGCATCGGCGCTCCGTAGAAGGTGCCGTCGACGGTGCCGTACTTCTTCCAGTCCGGGCTCCAGCCCTCATCGACGAGGTCCGAGACCGCCTGCGGTGCCGGCTTCAGGTTGCCCGCCTGGGCAGCGAGGAGGCCCGGCTGGGGGAAGATCGCGAGGTCGGGAGCAGTGCCACCCTGGGCGCGGACGCCGACCTGGGTCTCGAACTCCTTGGAGCCCTCGAAGGCCACCTCGATGCCGGTGCACTCCGAGAAGTCGGCCCATGAGTTCTCGAGGTATTCCGCTTCGAGATCGACGATGGAGGCATAGACGCTGACCTCTGCGCCGTCGAACGTGCCGTAGGACTCGTAGTCGGCGCAGTCCGCGTCGCTCGAATCCCCGGCGCTGTCGGATCCTCCGGCGCCGCACCCGGCGAGCGCGAAGAGGGAAACACTGAGTGCTGCGGCAGGCAGCAGGAACTTCCGTGAGCGAATGGTCGCCATTGAAACAGACTCCTTTGTCCTGGGTGCGTCGGGAACCGCAGGGAGGGCGGGGCCCTGTCACCGGCGGTGTCACGCATCCTGAATGATGGGGACAGCGTAAGCGCTTACAACCGGTCGTCCGACCGAAATGGACACGTGGCGCTGCTTCGATGCGCAATCGTGATGCTCCACACGTCGGAGCTAGCTGACCCGCTCGGGCCGCGTGAAGCGAACACGGGCGCCGGAGCCGATGCTCACGAGGACCGGCGGCCGGGAACCGGTCACGGCGTCCAGGGCTTCGACGAGGCGGGAGACCTCCTCGGCCACGGCGTAGGGCGGAACGCCCTTGCGGGGATACACGCGGACCCGGAGCCCCGGCACCCCCCGGATCTGCCACGTGCTCACCGACGCGCCCGCGAGGTCCGAGCGTTCGAGCAGCGCGGCCTTCAGCGCCTGCTCCGCCGCGGCCGCCGTGATCGTCACGGATCCCGCCGTCGAGCCCGCATCCGGTCCGTGGGAGGACTCCGGCCCGGACCCGGTGCCGGTCGCGAACAGGCCCGTCCGGCCCCTCCCCTGCGCGGCGATCCAGGCGCCGAGCATCACGATCAGGGCCACCAGGACCACGGCGAGCGCGATCCACAGCCACGTGTCCGCCTGGCCCTCGAGCGTGGTCCGTGTCCGCAGCCCTTCGATGGCCTCACCCGCACGCGGAGCCGCGGACCGCCACCACGCGGCGACGGCGGGCAGCACGAGGAGACCGAGTCCGGCAGCCCCCAGCACCAGGAGGACGAGCCCGACGACGGCGAGCACGAGGCGGTTCAGGAGCCGCGGCGTGGTGTTCACTGCCCGATCACCCCCGACTCGGCGACGACGACACCGATTCTCGGCTCGGGTTCCACGCTGGAGCGCCGGAGGTCGTCCGCGACGGCCGCACGGACGGCCTCGGCGTCGACGGGCACCCCGGAGGTGGGCCTGACCTGCACCGTGACGGTACTGCGCCCCACCGTCACGAGGATCTGCTCGGGTGCGACGCCCGCCGCCACGCGTGCCCGCCGGGCGAGGGACGAGGCCACCACCTCGGCGTCGACGACGACGGCGGTGCGCTCGTTCGGGATGGTGTAGCGCGCGCGGCGCCCGGGCAGGACGGCGAGGAGGAGCAGCAGACCGCCGACCACCAGGAGCAGGACCGAGGCCGCCCCGAGCAGCGACGCCGGGACCCCCGAGGGAAGCGTGCCGAGCCGAGCGGCCGCCGCCTCGACGTCGAGCAGGAACGGCTCGTCCCCCACGGCCTTGAGCACGGCCTCGAACAGGAGGACCAGGCACCCGGCGATCAGGAGGACGGCGACGACGACCGAGGGAAGGGCGCGTGACGAATGCAGCTCCCGGCGCACCAGCCGGGCCGTCGACGGCGGCGCAGGGGGTGTGCGCTGGAGCGGGTCGGCACTCACAGCACCCTCGCCCCCCTGGTCACGGTACTGCCGATGATGCGGATGTCCACGCGGCTCAGCCGCGCTCCGCTGAGTTCCTGGATCCGTTCGAGGATCGGGGTGCGGGCGGCCTCGGCACGGCCCAGGAGCGGGCCGCCGAAGGACTCGACGACCCCCGGGTCGTCGAGGACGCGGGCGAGGGGCGGAACGGGCAGGGACAGGGCGAGCAGGAGCGCGAGGAGCCCGCGGTCGTCGGAGAACGACGCGCGGACCTGCCCGGGCGGCACCCCGAGGACGTCGGCGGCGGCGGCCTGGGCGAGGCTCGTGAGCGCCTGCGTGGTGATGCGGTTGTGGCCGGTGAGGGGCGCCGGCTCCCGGAGGGGTGGGGCCGGGGTCATCGGGGACGCTGCCGGGACCGACGCAGTGGTCACGAGGAGGAGCGTCGGCCGGACAGGGCGTCGAGGACACCACGGAGATCGAGTCTGCCCTCGGCGATCCTGCCGATGACGGCGCCGCAGAGCACCAGCACCAGGGTGAGGAGGAAGCCCCAGAAGCCGAAGATCAGGGCGGCGAAGGCGAGGACCGCTCCGACAGCCATGCCGATGGTGGTGGGTGTCATGGCTTCCTCACTCGACGGGCGGCTTGATCTGGGTGGCCCCCGTGGGTGCCCCGGACACCGCGGGTGCTGTGGTGCGGACGCGCTCCGCCTTGGTCTCGCCCGGCTGCGGCAGGTGTACGTCCAGGACCTCGACGTTGACCTCGATGACCTCGAGCCCGATCAGGTCGGTGAGGGCGTCGTAGACAGCGACCCGCACGGCGTCCGCGAGCGCGTGGAGGGCGTAGCCGTACTCGGCGACGAGGCTGATGTCCACCGCGAGCTGGGTCTGCCCGACCTCCACCTTGACGCCGTGGGACGGGTCGCTCGCTCCGACGGCGTCGCGGATCGCCCCGAGCGCGCGCCCGGCACCGGGCCCCAGGGCGTGGACGCCCGGCACCGAGCGGGCGGCGATGGTCGCGATCTTCATGGCGGCGGGATCACCGATGACGGTCCGGCCGGCCGGTGCGCCGGGGAGGACGGGCAGTGGCCGCCCCATGGGTTGCTCGGTCATCGACGTGGACCCCTTTCGCTTGTGCCCAGCCTAAGCCACCGCACCCGGCGCCGGGCAGGAGGGCCCGCGGCCCCGCGCCGCCCGGGGCCGGAGCGGCGCGGGGCCGCGGGCCTCAGGAACTCGTGCAGTGCTTCCCGAGCCACTCCTGCACGGGCACCATGGCGCGGCGGAAGCGTTTCTCGTCGAAGGTGCCGGAGCCCTTGGGGGGCGCCTCCACGGAGTACGCGAGGGTGGTGAAGTCGTCGTGCAGCTCGGCCGGGACCTTGTCCCTCAGATCGAGGATCTGCTGCTCCAGGGCGAGCAGTTCCTCCGGATCCGTGGTGGAGCGCAGACTCAGCGGCGCGAGCATGGCGGTAGTGACCCCGCCGGCCACCATCACGCAGTGCGGATCGGACGCCGTCGCGGTCGCCGTGCCGGCGCCGCTGCCGGATGCGGTGGACGGGGGTGTCCCGGTGACGGCACCGGCCGACGGGCTGGCCGGCATGGTGAGCATGGTCTCCTCGGGCGAGGGCGAACCCGGACTGCATCCGGTGAGGGCCACGGCGAGCGCACACAGCCCGGCCGCGGAGTGCAGGAGTCTCACAGGTGCCCTTTCGTCTCGGCGCGATCCCGGAGGTTCAACGCGTGAAGCCTCCACTACTCTCCCAGGTGGTTCTCCTGGGCAACTGGAAGGACGGCGAGTCCGTCGGGAGGTGTCCCGCGTGATGCTACGGCGCGAACCACCGCATTGGCTGGGAGAGCGGAGGCCGCATCGGAACCGGGCACGAAAAAACCCCGCGTTCCGAAAGGGGAACTACGGGGTTTTGCGGTGGCTCCGACCGGCGTCGATCCGGTGACCTTTCGATTTTCAGTCGAACGCTCTACCAACTGAGCTACAGAGCCTTGCGACCATCGCGATGATGATCACCGTATCCAGCCCGGCCGGCTCCCCGAAGGGATCCAGCCGCCTGAGCGACCCTGACGGGACTTGAACCCGCGACCTCCGCCGTGACAGGGCGGCGCGCTAACCAACTGCGCTACAGGGCCTTGCTAACTTCACTTGCTCGTTTGCAAGAGTTCCAGCCTACCAGCACTTTTCGTGCCGTTCGACCGCCCGCGAGGGCGTCTCCTGCGTACCCCCAACGGGATTCGAACCCGTGCCGCCGCCGTGAAAGGGCGGTGTCCTAGGCCGCTAGACGATGGGGGCCCGGACCACAGTTCGGGTTCCTGCGACCTTCCGGAGTGCAAACATTTCCGGCGGATCTTTCCCTGTCGTGGACCTATAAAACTATAGGGGCACTTCCGCGATTACACAAAATCGCCGACGGGCGGGCGGGCCGAGGGGTGCACGGCGTCCGGCGGGACCACACGGGACGCTCGGTACGATCAGGGCGTGCCGTTCAATGTATCGCGTGAAGAGTTCGAGGAAGCCGTCGACGACGCCATCGACCTGATTCCCGACGATCTCGCCCGCGCCATGGACAACGTGGCGATCTTCGTGGTGGAGGAGTACGAGCCCGCACCGGGCGAGCCGGCCGACACCGAACTGCTGGGCCTCTACGAGGGGACACCGCTCACCGAGCGCGACTCGTGGTGGGATGCCGGGTCGCTGCCGGACCGCATCAGCATCTTCAGGGGACCCCTCATGCGCCTGTGCGCATCCCGCGAGGAACTGGTGGAGGAGATCCTGGTGACCGTGGTCCATGAGGTGGCTCACCACTTCGGCATCGACGACGAGCGGCTCCACGAACTCGGCTGGAACTGACGCGACACGCGGTCGCATGCGGCGGCAAATGACACGAGTGTTGTTTAGGATACTGGTGTGGCACCTGTTGCCATTGTGACTGATGCGCCCTAGGGTCAGCTCTGTGTTGGCCGTCCGCCAGCGACGGATCCCGGCGAAAGAGCGTTGCAGCGTGCAGTCATCGAGAACTTCCCTCCTCCGCAGGATCACCCCGGTCCTGGCCGCCGCCGTCCTGATCGGCTGCACCGCCGGTACGGCCCTGGCGGCTCCCGCGCTCGAGCCGCCCCCCGCCACAGCGCTCCCCTCCGCCGACGACATCCGGCGCGCACAGGACGACGCCGATGCTGCCGCGGGGCTCGTCACGGAGATCGAGGGCATCATCACGGCGGCAGGCGAGCAGCTCCAGGAGGCGCAGCTGACCGCGTTCCGCTCCCAGAACACCTACAACGTCGCCCTCGCCGTCCTCCAGGAGCGCCGCACCGCCGCCGACCTGGCGGACCGGCGTGCGGCGGACGCGGCGCGGAAGCACGACGCCGCCGAGCAGCAGGTCGGCCGGCTCGCCGGTGACCTCTACCGCTCCGGCGGGATGAACCCCGGGATCGAGAGCGTGCTCGACGGCAGCGGCCCCGAGGAGGTCATGTACCGGGCCTCGACCCTGTACGGGCTGTCCAGCAGCAGCACGCGCACCCTGCAGGATGCCGAGTCCGCCAGTGAGGCCTGGGTGTCGCTGACCGAGGACGCGGTGGCTGCACGGCAGGCCGCCCAGGAGGCGGCGGACCTCGCCGCAGCGGCCGGCGACGACGCCCGGGACGCGGCCGAGGACGCGGAGGAGCTCGTGGCCCGGAAGGAAGCCGAGCGCTCCACCCTCGTGGGCCAGCTCGCCACCCTGCGGAACACCACCGCCGCGCTCGAGGACAGGCGCGTCGCGGGCCTCGAGCAGGACCGGCGCGAGCGCGACCTCGCAAGGACCATCGCGGAGTCCACCGCCGCGGCTGCGCCGGCACCCGACCCCGGCCCGCCCGCAGGCACTCCCCCGCTGCGTGAGCCCGCTCCGATGGTGTCCCCTGTCCGGACGCCGCAGCCGGCTGCCGTCACACCGGCGCCCCCGGCACCCGGGCCCGTCCAGGTCGCACCCGCACCCGTCCGGCCGGCCCCGGCACAGCCCGTCCCTGCTCCGCCCGCCCCGCCGGCTCCGGTTCGGCCGGCCCCCGCTCCGCCGGCCCCGCCGGCCCCGGTTCGGCCGGCTCCGATTCAGCCGGCCCCGGCTCCGCCGGCTCCGATTCAGCCGGCCCCCGCGCCCACCCCGGTCCGTCCCGCCCCGGCACCGCCGTCAGGGACTGGCGCCGGGGCCGCCGCCATGAGCTACGCGCTGTCGAAGACGGGGGACCCCTACCACTACGCCTGGGGCGATAACGGTCCGCGCGGCTACGACTGCTCCGGACTCACCCAGCAGGCTTTCGCGTCCGCCGGCGTGGCCCTGCCGCGGACCGCGGCGCAGCAGTACTCGGCCGTGCAGCATGTGCCGCTGTCGCAGATGCGGCCCGGCGACCTGGTGTTCTGGGGCAGCGGCGCCGACATCTGGCACGTCGCGATCTACCTCGGCGGCAACAGGGTGGTCAACGCGCTGAATCCCGAGCAGGGCATCCTCGTCACGGACCTCGCCTCGATGGGCGGCATGGGACCGCTGAACCCCTCCGCGGGACGCGTCTGAGCGCTGCTCCTACCGGGCCGGAGCGATCATCGGCCCGAAGGAGCTGCGGTCGTCGAGGCGGGGGTCGGCCTTGTCCGGCACGATCAGCACCGGCCCGCGGGCGTGGTGCAGGACTCCCTGGCTCGTGGAGCCCATGAGCATCCCCGCGAACCCTCCGCGACCCCGCGTACCGACCACGAGCAGTTCCGACGTGGCGGAGGCCTCGATGAGCACTTCCGCCGGAGGTCCGTCCACGAGGTCCACCCGGATGTCGACGTCGGGAAAATGGCTCTTGAGCCAGTCGCGGCCTGCGGCGAGCTGGACGGCGAGGTCCGCGTGCAGCGCCTCCCGGTCCACGGGCGCCGGCACCCAGGCGAGGGAGCCGTTGAACGGCGCCACCGAGCAGACGACGCGGAGCGCCAGCCCTCGCGACCGGGCTTCCTCGGCTGCGGCCAGGGAGGCCGTGCGTGCCTGCTCCGAGCCGTCGACGCCGACGACCACGACGGGCTCCACCGGCGCGGCCGCCTGGTCCCTGTCCCTGCGCGGCTTCCGGTCCAGCTCCGGATGGCCGAGGCGCGCCCCGGTGCACACGGGGATGACCGCCGTCGGACACTTGGCGTGCGCGGGCAGGGCGCTGCTGACGGAGCCGAGGAGGCGGCCCACGAAACCGCCGCGGCCCCGCGAGCCCACCACCATGAGCTCTGCTTCCTCGGAGAGGTCGAGGAGCACGCCCGCGGCGTCGCCCGTCTCGATCCTGGGGTGCACGTCCACGCCCATCCCCTCGAGGTGCGTCAGCGCCTCGTCGAGGACGGCCCGCGCGCTCTCCCGGATGACGTCGTCGTCCACGGTGGCGTAGCCGGCGTCCATGCTCGACGCCGCGAAGACCGGGACCGTGTACGCGGTCACCACGTACAGCGGCGACGCGCGCCGTTCCGCCTCGCGCGCGGCCCAGAGAAGGGCGCACGTGCTCCGGTCCGACCCGTCCACGCCGACGACGATCCCGTGCTGCGCCAGCCCGTGCGACAGGCCTTCTGCATGCTCGCTGTCCACGGCAAGCCTCCCTCGGTTGCGTGTCCCACCGCCTGTAGCGGTCGGTCCCTCATTTGTAGCGCACCGGCTCGGCCGCGGTCCATCCACCGGTCCGTTCACGGTCTGTTCACGGTCTGAAAAGTTATATAGGCTGCGAAGACCCGTTGCGGGGGCCGGGCCATGAGCCGGTTGCCTCTGTGCGTAGTGCTCTTGGATGACCCGTTCGCAGCCAAGAGTCCGTACGGTCCGGAAGAGGCGCCGGACCGTACGGGACCATTGCTCAGTGGAGAGGTGACCCGGTGGATTCCCTGCCCCTTGACCCGGTCCGCTCTGCGTCCACGCCCCCAGCGTCCGCGGAGCACACGAGCACCGTGGTCATCGGCTCGGGACTCTCCGGCCTCGCCGTCGCCAGCGAACTCAGCCGCCGCGGTATCAGCTCGATCGTGGTCGAGAGCCTCGAATGCTCCGACTCCGGCGCCATGCGCACCGTCATGACGGACTCCGTCTCCCTGTCCGAGCGGACCGAACTGATGCGGCTCCTCCGCGCCTATGCCGCCTCCCACCGGCTGGACGTCCGGCAGACCACCGTCGCGGAACACCTCAGCATCATCGGTCACCCGAAGCTCATCCAGGGCCCCGTAGGGCGCAAGAAATGGGCCGTGCAGACCGCCGACGGCGTCCTCCTCGCCGACCACGTGGTCCTGACGAAATACCCGCAGAACGAGTTGCGGAGGTTCCTGCGCTCCATGGGCATCGCGATCGGCAGGGACCTCAAGGCCGCCCTGCGCGCGATCGGCCTGCACCTCGTCGGCGTCGGGGAAGTGCTGACACCCACCACGCGCGAGATCGTGCGGCAGGCGAAACTCGTGAGCGACGCGATCGTGGCCCAGGGGCCGGCGGCGCTCAACCGGATCGTTCCGCCCCGCGCGGCGATCTCACCGCTGAGGGCGTAGGTTCCCGGTCCCGCCGGACGGGGCCCGCCGGCGCTACTGCCGGCCGGCGCCGAGCCGGCGGCGGGCGGTGACGGCGAGCGCGACGGCGATGACCACCAGGACCCCGATCATCAGCACGATGCTCCACGGGAAATCGCTCACCCCGGCCGCCTGCGTCTCGTTGTCAGGCGCGTCCTGTGCGTCGACGGGCCCGGCGGTGCTCACCGCATCCGGCACCGTCGTCGAGCCCTGCTGGGTCCGGAAGGCGAAGGTGCCCTCGATCGGGTGCGAGTCCGAACTCACCACGCGCCAGTTGACGGTGTACGAGCCGGCCGGCGCGCCGGACCGCAGCGGCTGGCTGGCGGACCGGTCCACGATCGACACGGGGCCGTCGGCCCAGTCGGTCCCCGCCTCGTCGAGGACCTGGACCTGCGCGCCGATCCCGGACGGGACGTTCGAGAAGTCGAGCTCGAGGGTGGGCGGCAGCACCTCCACCGTGGCGCCCTCGGCAGGGTTGCTGCCGGTCAGTTCATCGTGCGCGTTCGCCGCACCCCCCGTGCCGAGGAGCACGGCGAGGACGAGCAGGACGGCGGGCACGATCGCGGCGAGGGGGCGGAAGGGGCGACGACGCGCCGACCGGGGGCGTCGGGCATGCAGGAGGGCGGACATGGTCCAACCCTACGCGGAGTCCCTGACCGGGTGCTGGGACGGCGGCCGTCATGAACCGCGTCCGTCGAGGGGCCCGGGATAGACTTCTCCCGACCACCCCCTCCCCTTCGCCCGAGGATCCCCCATGCTCAGAACTGGTTCCGTGCTGGATCGCTACTTCGACATCACGCAGCGGGGGTCCACGTTCTCGCGGGAGATCCGCGGCGGTCTCGCCACCTTCTTCGCCATGAGCTACATCGTGGTGCTCAACCCGCTCATCCTCGCCGGTGCCGACTCCTCCGGAGCTGAGCTCGGCTTCGAACGCGTCGCCGCCGTGACGGCGCTCGTGGCGGGCATCCTGACGATCGTCATGGGTGCCTGGGCCAGGTACCCGTTCGCGCTGGCCACGGGGCTCGGCGTCAACGCCTTCGTCGCCATCACCGTGGCGACCAACCCGGGCCTCACGTGGGCGGACATCATGGGTCTCGTGATGCTCGCCGGGCTCACCATGCTCGTGCTGGTCCTCACGGGCTTCCGGACGGCGGTCTTCAACGCGGTGCCCGAGAGCCTCAAGACCGCGATCGTGGTGGGCATCGGCCTGTTCATCGCCCTGATCGGCCTCGTCAACGCGGGCTTCGTGCGCCGCGTACCCGACGTCGCGAACACCACCGTGCCCGTGGGCCTCGGCTTCGGCGGCGTGCTCATCGGCTGGCCCACCCTGGTCTTCGTCTTCGGCCTCATCCTGACCATCGCCCTCGTGGTCCGCCGGGTGCGCGGCGCCATCCTCATCGGCGTGCTCGCCGCGACCGCCCTCGCCGTGGTGCTCGAGGCCGTGTTCGACGTCGGCCCCAGCGTCGCGCCGGGCCAGGAACTGAACCCCGCGGGCTGGTCGCTCGTGGTGCCCGAACTGCCCGCCGGGTCGTGGGTGGGCGTGCCCGATCTCAGCCTCGTGGGCAACGTGAGCTTGTTCGGCGCGTTCGGCCACCTCGGTGGCACCGCCGCCGTCCTGTTGACCTTCACCATCCTGCTCAGCATCTTCTTCGACGCCATGGGCACGATGGTGGGCCTCGCGAACGAGGCGAAGCTCGTCGACGCCAAGGGCAACATCCCCGGCGTGAACCGGGTCCTGGTGGTCGACGCGCTCGGTGCGGTCGCCGGCGGTGCGGGCTCGGTGTCCTCCAACCAGATCTACGTCGAATCCGGCGCCGGGATCGGCGAGGGCGCCCGCACGGGGCTCGCGAACGTCGTCACGGGCCTGCTGTTCCTGCTCGCGATGTTCTTCACGCCGCTCATCAGCCTCGTCCCGTTCGAGGCCGTGGCCCCCGCCCTGGTGGTGGTGGGCTTCATGATGGTGGCCCAGGTGGGGCGGATCGACTTCGAGGACTGGGGTGTCGCGATCCCGGCCTTCCTCACGTTCACCCTCATGCCGTTCACCTACTCGATCGCCAACGGCCTCGGCGCGGGCTTCATCGCCTTCGTGCTGATCCGCGCGATCCAGGGCCGCGGGCGCGAGGTGCACCCGCTGATGTGGGCCGTCGCGGCGGCGTTCGTCGTGTTCTTCGGCATCGGGCCCATCGAGCAGCTGCTCGGCATCTGATCACCGCGTGCCGCCCCGGGAGAGCGACGACGGCGGGTGGGGCCGCCGTCGTCGCTGGTTCCCGGGAGGGCCGGGCCCGGCTCAGCGCGCGGACCAGCCGCCGTCCATGACGTAGGAGGACCCCGTCACCATCCCGGCGTCGTCGCCCGCCAGCCAGGCGACGAGCGAGGCGACCTCCTCCGGTTCCACGAGCCGCTTGATCGCCGACTCGGTGAGCATGATCCGCTCGAGCACCTCCTCCTCGCTGATGCCGTGCACGCGTGCCTGGTCCGCCAGCTGGTTCTCCACGAGAGGGGTGCGGACGTAGCCGGGGTTGACGCAGTTGCTCGTGACGCCGTGCGCCCCGCCCTCGAGGGCGGTGACCTTGGAGAGCCCCTCGAGGCCGTGCTTGGCCGTGACGTAGGCGGCCTTGAACGGCGAGGCCCGCAGCCCGTGGACCGAGGAGATGTTGATGATCCGGCCGGAGCCCCGGGCGTACATCCCCGGCAGGGCGGCGCGGATCAGGAGGAACGGCACCTCGACCATGAGCCGCTGGATGCGCCGGAAGTCCTCGGGATCGAAGTCCTCGAGCGGGCTGACGGTCTGGATGCCCGCGTTGTTCACGAGGATGTCGGCCTCGAGGGTCAGGGTCTCGAGCGCCCCCGTGTCGAGCAGGTCGACCGCCCACGCCTCGCCGCCGAGGTCGGCGGCCAGCTCCGCCGCGCCGGCCTCGTCGCGGTCGGCGACGACGACGTGCGCTCCCCGTCCGGCGAGTGCGCGGGCGCAGGCCGCGCCGATCCCGCTCGCGCCGCCCGTGATGACGGCGCGGCGCCCGGACAGGGGTCCGGCGGTCAGGGCCGTCGCGGGTCGGGACGCCGTCGTGCTCATGGCCTGGCCTGTCCCACGAGCGGCTCGTCCAGTCCGTGGCGGCGGGCGTCCTCCGCGTCGACCTCGCGGAGTGATGCCCCGCGGGTCTCCTTGAGGGTCAGCACCGCGACCAGGGTGATGCCGCAGGCCGCCACGAGGTAGAGGGCCACGGGCACCCAGCTGTCGTATTCCTGCAGGAGGGCGGTCGCGATGATCGGCGCGAGCGAGCCCGCGAGGATCGAGGTCACCTGGTACCCCAGGGAGACGCCGGAGTACCGCATGCGCGTCGGGAACATCTCCGACATGATGGCCGGCTGCCCCGCGTACATGAAGGCGTGGAAGACGAGGCCGATCGTGACGGCGAGGATGATCAGGAAGGGGTTCAGGGTGTCGAACAGCGGGAAGGCGAAGAACGCCCACGTGGCACCGAGGACCACCCCGACGAGGTAGACCGGCTTGCGGCCGAACGCGTCGGACAGCCTGCCCACCTGCGGGATGACGGCGAAGTGGACCACGTGCGCGATCAGGAGGGCCAGCAGGAGCTGGGAGGTGTCGTACTGGTGCACCGTCTTCAGGTAGACGATCGTGAAGCTGACGATGATGTAGTAGAGGATGTTCTCGGCGAATCGCAGTCCCATCGCTCCGAGGACACCCCTGGGGTACCGCTTGACCACTTCGAGGACGCCGTAGCTGACCGCCTTCTCGGATTCGATCTTCTCGCGAGCCTCGAGGAAGATCGGGGCCTCGCTGACGTGCGTCCGGATGTAGTAGCCGATCACCACGATGATCGCGGAGACCCAGAACGCCACGCGCCAGCCCCAGCTGAGGAACTCGTCCTGCGGCAGGATCCAGCTCATGCCCAGCAGCACGAGCGTGGCGAGGAGGTTGCCCACCGGGACGGCCGCCTGCGGCCAGCTGGACCAGAACCCGCGGGACCGGTCGGGGCTGTGCTCGGCGACGAGGAGCACGGCGCCGCCCCACTCCCCGCCGACGGCGAAGCCCTGGATGAAGCGCAGGATCACCAGCAGTGCAGGGGCCCAGTAGCCGATCGAGTCGAACCCGGGCAGGCAGCCCATGAGGAACGTGGCGACGCCGACGAGGATGATGGTGAGCTGCAGCGTGTGCTTGCGGCCGAGCTTGTCGCCGATCTGCCCGAAGACGATCCCGCCGAGCGGCCGGGCCACGAAACCGACGGCGTACGTGAGGAAGGCCGCGATGATGCCGTCGAGTTCGGAGCCGGCGTTGGGGAAGAAGAAGGTCCCGAAGACCAGGCTCGCCGCCGTGGCATAGAGGAAGAACTCGTACCACTCGACGACCGTCCCGACCATGGCGGCCGCGACGATCCGCTTGAGGCCCGACGCCTCCGTGCCCGATCCGTCGTCCTGCCGGTTCCCGGGGGTGTTCGAGCGCTGATTGACGCTCATGGAGATCTCCTCTGTCGACGCTGACATGGGCCCGTACGTCAAGGCCCCGATGGGTTTCTTCGAGTATCCCTGCACCCTTTCGGTCCGCCAATGGCCAGATCGGCACCCTGACTCTGCAATACTGCAGATGTGCTCCCACCCAATGCCCAGGATCTCGTGGTGCTGCTCGCCGTCGCGCAGAGCGGGCGGTTCACCACGGCCGGTGAGGCGCTGGGGCTGAACCACACCACGGTGTCGCGGCGCATCGCGGCCCTCGAGAAGGCGCTCGGCGGGCGGGTGCTCGCCCGCGGCAGCGGCGGCTGGGAGCTGACGGACCTGGGCCGCCGGGCGGCGGACGCTGCGGCCGTCGTCGCGGAGGCGGTCGCCCGGCTGGGCGACGACGACGGCGCGCTCTCGGGCGTGGTGCGGATGAGCGCCACGGACGGCTTCAGCGCCCTCATCGCCGCACCGGCCTTCGCCCGGCTCCGGGCCGCCCACCCCCGGCTCAGCATCGAGATCATCACCGCGACACGGCGGGCCTCGCAGACGCGGACCGGCCTCGACTTCGAGGTGGTGGTCGGCGAGCCGCAGGTACATCGGGCGGAGGCGGAGCGGCTGGGCACGTACGTCCTCGGGCTCTACGCGTCCGAGGAGTACCTCGCGGCGCACGGCGCGCCGGGCACGCTGGAGGAGGCCATGCGCCACCCGCTCGTGTACTTCATCGACTCGATGCTGCAGGTCGACAGCCTGGACGCGCCCCGGCGGCTCCTGCCCTCCATGCGCGACGCCCTGAGCTCGACCAACGTCTTCGTGCACGTCGAGGCCACCCGGGCGGGTGCGGGGCTCGGCTTGCTGCCGTGCTTCATGGCCGACCGGCACGCCGACCTCGTGCGCCTCCTTCCCGCCGACGTCGCGGAGGAACTCGACTACTGGCTCGTGGTCCGGGCGGACGCCCTGCGGCAGCCCGCGGTGGCCGCCGTGGTCGACGCGCTGCGGCACGCGACCGCGGCGATGGAGCCGCAACTCCTGGGCCGCTGACGGCCGCTGCCTCGTCTGCCCTCGCCTGCCCTCCTCGGACGGGATGCCACAGGGCGCGGCCGGTCGGAGGCGACGGCGGACCCGCTACGAGGCCCCGCCCCTCGGCCGGAGGCGGGTTTCCTCGACGTCGAGGACGCGCTGCGCCCTCTCGAGGACGCGCGAGGAGTAGGTGCCGCGGGCCCTGGCGGCGAGCAGCGCCTGCCGCTCCGCCTCGAGGACGGCGAGCCGGAGGTCCCTGTACTGGCGGTGCGGGGAGCGCACGAGCCGCTGCTCCGGCAGCCGCGCCTTCTCCCACTCGAACTCCGATCGCATCCCGGTGTCGGCCCGGACGCGGTCAAGCACGTCGTCGTCCACCTCGACGTCCTCGCCCATGATGGCCTGCGGATCGTCCAGCACGCGCAGGCCCTCGGTGCGCAGTTCGTCGAACAGGGTGGCGGACTCCTCGCGGTCGGCCTCGATGTCGATCCCTTGGATCTTCAGCACGCGGATGAGCGCCGGCAGGGTGCTGCCCTGCACCAGCAGGGTGGTCACGGCGACGGTGAACGCGATCAGGACGAGTTGCTCCCGGTACGCGAAGGTCTCCGGCAGGGACTGCGCTGCCGCGAGCGTCACCACGCCGCGCATCCCGGACCAGCCGAGCACCGTGGCGCCCTTCCAGCCGAACCCCTCGCGCCGTTCGAGATCGAGGTCCGCCTTGCGCCGGTGGTACAGGCGTGTCAGCGCGCGCCGTCGTCGTTCCTGCCGGGCGTCGAGCGTGCGCAGCTTCCTCAGCCTGCCGAGTCCGCGGCGCAGTTGCAGCGTGCGGCGCTCGGCCCGGCTCGGCAGGCGCCGCATGAGCAGCACGAGGGGGAACACCCAGAGGAAGCGCAACAGGATCAGGGCGAGCGTGGCGGTGAGGCCGATGAGGATGGTCTGCCCGACGGTCAGCAGCGACTGGTCGACGCTCTGGAGCAGTGCGCGGATCTCGAGGCCGATCAGCAGGAACACGCCGTTCTCCAGCAGGAACTGCACCGTCCGCCAGTTCACGTTGTCGGTGATGCGTGCGCGGGCGTCCAGGTGACTCGCGCTGCGGTGGCCCGTGTAGATACCGGCGACCACGACGGCGAGCACCCCCGAGGCGCCCAGCTCCTCGGCGGGCAGGAACGCGATGAAGGGCACGGCCAGGGACAGCGCGGTGTCCAGCACGGGGTCGTCGAGCCGTGACCGGATGAAGACGGTCACGGCCCCGACGGCGTACCCCACCACCACCGCGACCACGACGGCGAAGGCGAAGTCGGCCACGGCGGCACCGAAGCCGCTGAGGGCACCGGCGGAGGCGGCGATGGCGCTGCGCAGGAGTACGAGGGCGGTCGCGTCGTTGACGAGGCCCTCGCCCTCGAGCACGGTGAGCAGCCGCGGGGGCAGGCCGAGGCGGCGGCCGATCGAGGTGGCGGCCACGGCGTCGGGCGGGCTGATGACGGCGCCGACGGCGACCGCGGCCGCGAGACCGAGGCCGGGCAGCAGGGCGTGGAGGAGCAGTCCCGTGGCGAAGGCCGAGACGACGACGAGCGCCACCGAGAGGCTGGCGATCGGGGTGATGTTCCGGCGGAAGTCCGTCACGGGCGTCTTGATCGCCGCGGCGTAGAGCAGGGGCGGCAGGATGCCCGTGAGGATCCATTCGTCGGGGATGCTGAAGTTGGGCACGCCCGGCACGAAGGACAGCCCGATCCCGACGACGACGAGGATCAGCGGTGCGGCCACGCCCACGCGCTTCGAGAGCACCGCGACGCCGACCAGGACGGCGATCCCGATGATACCCAGCAAGCCCAGTTCCACCCGGCCAGCCTAATGGGCGGCAAGCGTGCCGCCCGGGGCGGGTGGCACGCTTGACGATCCCGTGTCCGGGGCCCGACGCAGCGGCGGCTCAGTCCGTGAGGACCTGCGCTCCGGCGGCGAAGGTGCGCACGCGGGCGTCCTGCCAGAGGTGTGCCGGCACTCCCCCGCCGAGCAGTTCGCGGGCGAGGCCCGGGCTCTCCCCGAGGGGTGCGTCGCTCCCGGCGATGATCACGTTGCCGTAGCGCCTGCCCTTCAGCATCGCGGGGTCCGCGATGATCACGGTCGAGGTGAACGCGGCGGCGATGGTCGCGGCCTCCCGCCGGGCCATCGCGAGGTCGGGACCGTCCCCGCAGTTGACCACGTACACGCCGTCGGGCGCGAGCACCCGCCTGGCGGCCCGTGTGAACTCGCGCGTGGTCAGGGGCGCGGGGGTCAGGGCTCCGGCGAACACGTCGCGGATCACCAGGTCGCGGCTGTTCTCGCTCAGGGCTTCGGTCACGGCGCGCGCCTCCCCCACCCGGATCCGGACGAGGGGTGCCCGCGGGAGGTCGAACCACGCGCGCACCAGCTCGGCCAGGCGTCCGTCGAGCTCGACGACGACCTGGCGGGCCTGGGGGTGGCTGGCGGCGAACCGCCGCGCCAGCGAGCAGGCGCCCCCGCCGAGGTGCAGCACGCGGAGGCGGTCGGAGGGCGCCCAGCGGGAGTCGACGAGCGAGGCGATCCACCGCATGTACTCGAAGTCGAGCTGCAGCGGGTCCTCGAGGTCGATGTGCGAGCTGGGCACGCCGTTGATGCGCAGCACCCAGCCGTGCGGGTTGTACGGGTCGGGTTCGAGTTCGCACGTCCCGGTGTCGATGGGGAATTCGCCGATCTCGGGCCGGGGCCCCGTGGGCTTCGCCATCTTCGAGGGCCTCGTCATTCCTGGTCGGGGCGGTGCATCCGGAACATGGGCCGGTGGTGCCATGTCGGTCCGCACAGCATGGACGTGCCGTCCGGCGTGAAACCGTTGCGCACGTAGAAGCGTTCGGCCCGCGGGTTGCCGTTGAGGATCCACAGGTAGGCGGCCCTCGTGCCGATCGCGGTGTCCAGCAGGCGCTGCCCCAGGCCGGTGCCGTGGGTGGAGCGCAGCGTGTAGATGTGGTGCAGCTCGAAGTCGGGCCTGTCCTCGTCGCGCCCGGGCCCGGACGTCGCGATCGCCACCGGCTCGCCGTCGTCGTCGAACGCCAGCCAGCTCCGGGCGCTGCCGGGCGTGCGCGAGGCATCCTCGAAGGCCTTCCTCCGCCGCTCGATCAGGGCCGGCAGCTCCGCGTCGTAGTACTCGTGGTACTCGCGCGGCATGATCTGCTCGTACGTCTCGTGCAGCCCTGCGACGTGCGTGCGGGCGTACGCCTCGGCGTCGTCGACCGTGGCCGGCCGGATGACATAGGGCAGGGTCAGCAGGGGCTGTGTCACCGTGCCAGTTTAGTGGCCTGAAGACACCGAATGCGGCGGACGGCGGACGGCGGTCACGAGTGGCCCTCGAACTGTTCCTGCTCGGCGAGCGCGGCCTCCAGCCGCTCCACCTTGCCGGTCAGCTCGCCGGTGCGCCCGGGGCGGATGTCCGCCTTCAGCACCAGCGACACCCGGCTGCCGTAGCGGGCGACGGCGTCGGTGGCGTTCTTCACGACCGCCATCACCTCGTCCCACTCGCCCTCGATGGTGGTGAACATGGAGTCCGTGGAGTTCGGCAGACCGGATTCGCGCACGACGGCGACCGCTGCGGCGACGGCGTCGTGCACCGACCCGTCGGGGTTCTCGCGGGAGAGGTCGGAGGAGCCGGACGGGGCGACGCTGAAGGCTACGAGCATGGTCCCAGTCTGGCACGCGGGCGCCGGTGCCGGGAGGTCACGCCCCGGTGACCGCCTGCACCAGTTCGTTGACGCCGAGGACGAGGAACACGATCGTGGTGATCGCGAGGAACACGTTCGACAGCCACCGGTTCCGCCACTGGCGGGCCAGGCGGGTGCTGTTGAGCAGCACCAGCAGGGTGATGGCGAGGAACGGCATGAACAGCGAGCCCAGGACACCGTAGAGCAGGATCAGGAAGAACGGACGGCCCAGCAGCAGCAGGAGCATCGGCGGGATCGTGAGCCACAGCATGTAGGCGCGGGCGGGCCTGCTGTGCGAACCGGGGGCGTCGTCGTCCGAGAGGTCGTCCGCCCGCTTGCGGAAGTTCGCCCAGAAGTCGGCGAACATGAGGCTGACGCCGTGCCAGACCCCGAGGAGCGAGGAGAAGGACGACGCCCAGAACCCGACGAGGAAGACCTTCGCCCAGACCACCCCGTAGCGCTCCTCGAGCACCACGCCCATGTCCAGCAGGCCGCGGTCGCCGCTCTGGAGCGAGATGTTCGCGGTGTAGAGCAGTTCGGCGCCGAGGATGAGCATGCACACCACGAAGATGCCGGTCATCGTGTAGGCCACGGAGTTGTCGACCCGCATGACCTTCATCCACTTGGGCCTGTTCCAGCCCTTCTCCCGCAGCCAGTAGCCGTAGGCGGCGAGGGTGATGGTGCCACCGACACCCCCGGCGAGTCCGAGGACGTAGAACACCGACCCCTCCGGGAGGGTCGGCACGAGTCCGGTGAGCATCGAGGGGAGGTTCGGGGTGGCGAGGATGGCGGAGCCCACCACGGAGACGAACATGATGCCGACCATCACCGTCATGATCTTCTCGAAGAGGCCGTACCGGCCGAACCAGACGAGGGCGAGGCCGATCAGCCCGGAGGCGATGGCGAAGGCGTTCAGCGGGACGGCGGGGAACAGCGCCTGGAGCGGGAGGGCCGTCGAGCTCATCGCCGTCGCCCCGTAGACGAAGCCCCAGATGATGATGTACGGGCCGAAGTACCAGCTGGTCCAGGCGCCGAGGGTCCGCCAGCCCTGGAAGATCGTCTTCCCGGTCGCGAGGTACCAGCGGCCCACACCCTCGACGAGGATGATCTTCAGCACACACCCGATCACCGCCGCCCACAGCAGCGCGTACCCGTACTGGCTGCCGGCGATCAGGGTGGCGACGAGGTCACCGGCGCCGACGCCGGTGGCCGCGGCGAGCAGCCCGGGTCCGACGAATCTCCACTTCGGTCTCTCGAGTCCGTCGACGTCGGAATCCACGCGCTCAGCGCTCACCCTGCCCCCTTGAAGTCGTGATGGTCCCGCCGAGCTTAGCAAGCGGGCTGAGCATCTGCGGTGCACTACGGTCTACTCGTGGGCGAGGGCCGCCCGGACGGGAGGGAGCACGCATGCTGGGAGTGCTGGGCGGCTTCGTCGTCGTCGGCGCGGTGATCCTCGTGGGCTACGTCGCCGGGCGCCTCGTGATCGGCGGACCCCAGGCCGGCTTCGCACTGAACCAGGTGGCGTTCTTCGTGACCAACCCCGCGCTGCTCTTCACCGTGCTGGCCGACGCCCACCTCGGGTCCGTCTTCTCCGAGTACCTGCCGATCGCGCTCATCTCATCGCTGGCCATCGCGTCCCTCTACGTGGCGCTGAGCCGGCTGCTGTTCCGCCGGCCCGCGGCGGAGACCGCGATCGGCGCGATGGCGAGCTCGTACGTGAACGCCAACAACATCGGCATCCCGATCACGGTCTACGCCCTCGGCGACGCCACCCTGATCGCCCCCGTCCTGCTCGTCCAGCTGCTCCTGCTGGCCCCGCTCTACCTGACGATCCTCGACCTCACCTCCAGCCGGAAACCCTCCGTCCGCGCGGTGCTGACCCAGCCGTTCCGGAACCCGATGATCATCGCGTCGCTGCTGGGCGTCGCCGTGTCCGCCACGGGATTCCGGCCACCGCCGCCGGTCTGGGACTCGCTCGCCCTGATCGGCGGCGCCGCCGTCCCGATGGTGCTCCTCTCCTTCGGCATGTCCCTCCCCGGGAGCCGCCCCCTCAGGGCCGGGCCGGACCGCCTGCAGGTCCTCACCGCGACGGCCCTCAAGACCGCACTTATGCCCGTCGCTGCATATCTGACCGCCCATCACCTCTTCGGGCTGGACGGCGAGCGCCTGCTGGGCGCCGTCGTCGTGTCCGCCCTGCCCACGGCGCAGAACGTCTTCATGTTCGCCGGCCGCTACGGGCGGGGCATCCCGCTGGCACGCGACACCGTCCTGCTGTCCTCGGCGCTGGCCATCCCGGCGCTCGTCGTCGTCGCTGCCCTCCTCGCCTGACCCGCCTGACCTGCCGGACCGGGCACCCGCGGGCGGGGCGGCACCACTGCCGGACACCGGAGCAGGAATGCTTCGCCGCCCCGCCGTGTTACCACCGGTGGAGTCGAGCTCCGATCGACCTCGACCCCGACGCCTCCCGGTTCTCGACGGCGCAACCGGGGCGACGACCGCCGCACCCCCATGATTGGTACCCCTTTGTCTGTCTCCCTCCCGCCGAAGCCCACCGCGAAGGCCTCCGCGCCGTTCCCCTACGTCGGGCTGCTGTCGCTCGCGGGAGCGATCTTCGTCTCCGTGACCAGCGAGTTCCTGCCCACCGGCCTCCTGCCCGCGATGGCCCGCGACCTCGACGTCGGCATCTCCACGGCCGGCTACCTCGTGACCATCTTCGCGGGCACGGTGGTCGTCGCCACCACGCCGCTCGCCGCCGTCACGCAGCGGTTCTCACGCAAGTCCCTGATCGTCGTCGTGCTGCTGGTGATCGCGGCGGCGAACATCCTCGCGGCCGTGGCCCCCACGTACGGGGTCCTCGTCGCCGCCCGCATCCTCGGCGGACTGGCGCACGGCCTCTTCTGGGCCGTCGTCGCCGCCTACTCCGCGCACCTCGTGCCCGCCCAGCAGCTCGGCAAGGCCGTGGCCATCACGGCCGGCGGCGGGACGGCCGCCTTCGTGCTCGGCGTCCCCGTGGGTACGGCGATCGGCAACGCCCTCGGCTGGCGCGCCGCCTTCACCATCATCGGCGTGGTCGTGGCCGTCCTCGCCCTCGTGATCGTGAAGTTCCTGCCGCCGGTGAACCACCACGTGGAACGCGCGGCCGGCGAGGCCCACGTCCCGCTGCGCCGTGACCCGAGCTTCCGCGGCGTCCTCCTGCTGTGCACCGTCATCCTGATCCTGCTGACGGGCCAGAACACGTTCTACACGTACATCGCCCCCTGGCTGACGGACGTCTCCTCCTTCGAGCCGGGCTCCGTGGCCCTCGTCCTGTTCCTCTACGGCGGCGCGGGCATCATCGGGCTCGTCGGGGCCGGGTACGCCGCCGACCGTTTCCCCCGCAAGGCGTTCGCCGGCGTCGTCCTGGTGGTCATGGCCGCCGTCCTGACGCTCGCGCTCGCCACCACGAACGCCGTCGTGGTGCTCATCGCGGTGATCGTCTGGGGTGCGGCGTTCGGCGGTATCCCCGCCATGCTGCAGACCAGGATGCTGCGCACCGCGTCCTTCCGCACCCGCGACCTCTCGGCGGCCCTGCAGACCACGGCGTTCAACGTGGGCATCGGCGGCGGAGCGCTGCTCGGCGGCCTCCTGCTCGACGGGATCGGCCTCGAGGCGCTGCCCTTCGTCATGATCCTCCTCGTGGCCGTGGGTCTCGGGCTGAGCCTGACCACCGACACCGCCACGGGCCGCCGGGAGCGCCGGCGGCTCCGGGCCGGCTGACGGGATCGGCTGACGGGATCGGCTGACAGGGTCTGCTGGACCCGGGCGGGACCGGTCGGCACCACAGGAGCTTTTGCGATGGGGTGTTCGTCACAGTCGGCGGGCCGCCCAGGAGGCCCCGCCCGGCGCTCCTCCGGAGTGCTTCCGCGGCCCCCGGGAGGCGGCTCCCCCGGCACCGCGGGCGTCCGACGGACACCCCCCGGATCGCCGCCCTGACAGGGAAGCAGTGCCCTCCGGCGGAGCGTTCCCGCGTGACCGCGCGGGGCGCCGCGCGGCACGGCCGGAACCACCGCCGGAGCGCTCCGGCAAGCGGATTCCGGCTGCGATCCACCCGGACCCGGGTCCCGCCGCCCACGTACCCTAAGCCCTATGTCTAATTCCACCGAGCCCATCCACGGATCACCGCCCAGCGAGGAGACACCCTTCGAGGTCCCCCCGCGCGAGGCTTCCGCCAAGGCTGCGCTGGACAAGCCGGTTCTGTTCGTCTCGCTCTCAATCGTCATCCTGCTGATGCTCGCGGCCGTGGTCTTCCCCACCCCGTTCTCCGAGATCACCTCCTCCGTGCTCAACGGCCTCGTCGCGAACTTCGGCTGGGCGTTCGTGCTCACCGCCACCGGTTTCGTGGTGTTCGCCCTGTTCCTGGCGTTCAGCAAGTACGGGCGCATCCCCCTCGGCAAGGACGGGGAGAAGCCCGAGTACTCGCGGGCGTCCTGGATCGCCATGATGTTCAGCGCGGGCATGGGCATCGGGCTCATGTTCTACGGCGTCACCGAGCCCATCTCCCACTACCTCGCGCCGCCCGTCGAGGGCATCGAGCCCGGCAGCTCGGAGGCCGCGCGGCAGGCCATGAACTACACGCTCTTCCACTGGGCCATCCACCCCTGGGCCATCTACGCCGTCGTCGGCCTGGCCCTGGCCTACTCGGCGTTCCGCAAGGGCCGCGGCGCCGGCTTCAGCGGGGCTTTCACGGCCCTGTTCCGAGGCCGCCCCACGCCGGCAGGGATGCGCGCCATCGACGTGTTCGCGATCTTCGCGACCCTCTTCGGCTCGGCCACGTCCCTCGGCCTCGGCGTCCTGCAGATCAACGGCGGACTCACCGAGGTGTTCGGCATGGGCAGCAGCCTGGCCCTGCAGGTCACTTTGATCGCGATCCTGACCGTCTGCTTCGTCATCTCCGCCGTCAGCGGCGTGAGCCGGGGCATCAAGTGGCTCTCCAACGGCAACATGGTCCTGGCCCTGGCCCTGCTGTTCTTCCTATTCGTGGTCGGCCCCACGGTCTTCATCCTCGAACTCATCCCGGCGTCGGCCGGCAACTACCTCATCGGCCTCCCCCAGATGTCGTCCCGCACGGGCGCATTCGGCGGCCACGAGTGGCTGGCGGCGTGGACCATCTTCTACTGGGCCTGGTGGGTCTCGTGGACGCCCTTCGTCGGCTCGTTCCTCGCGAAGATCTCGCGCGGGCGCACCATCCGCGAGTTCGTGATCGGCGTCGTCGCCGTCCCCAGCGTCATCAGCATCATCTGGTTCGGCGTGTGGGGCGGCTCGGCCCTGCACCTGCAGAACAACGAAGTGGACATCGCCGCGGCCAACGCGGAGAGCCAGGAGTCGGCGATGTTCGCGCTCCTCGCCCAGTACCCGCTGGCCTCCGTGACCTCCATCCTCGTGGTCGTCCTCGTGGCGATCTTCTTCATCTCGGGTGCCGACGCCTCCTCGATCGTGCTCGGCTCGCTGTCCTCCTTCGGCGCGGCCGTCCCGCGCAAGTGGCTGACCATCCTGTGGGGCACCCTGACCGGTGGCGTGGCCGCCGTCCTGCTCAGTGTGGGAAGCCTGGAGGCCCTGCAGACGCTCACCATCATCGCCGCGGCCCCGTTCCTGCTCGTCATGATCGGCCTGTGCGTGGCACTCATGATGGACCTCGCGAAGGACCCGCTCATCACCGGCGCACGGCGCACCGGGTCGCGGATCGCACGCAGGGGCGCCCCGCCGCAGGGCTGACCCGGCGTCGGGAGCGATGCATCGGGTGGGGGACCCGCGAGGCAGAATGGTGCGATGCGCGCTGTCTGCTTCGACGGGTTCTCCGCCCGCCCTGTCCTCCGGGACGTCCCCGCCCCCGTCCCCCCGCCCGGCGGCGTCGTCGTCCGCGTCGAGGCGACGGGCCTCTGCCGCAGCGATGTGCACGGCTGGCTCGGACACGACGACGGCATCACCCTCCCGCACGTCCCCGGCCACGAACTGGTGGGCACCATCGCGGCGGTGGGCGGCGGCGTGCGGCGCTTCTCCGTCGGTGACCGCGTCACCACGCCGTTCGTCTGCGCGTGCGGCCGCTGTCCCGAGTGCCGGTCCGGCAACGGCCAGGTGTGCCGCAACCAGACCCAGCCGGGCTTCACGCACTGGGGCTCGTTCGCGGACCTCGTGGCGCTCCACGACGCCGACACCAACCTGATCCCCGTCCCCGCCTCCCTCGATGCCGGGGCCGCAGCACTGCTCGGGTGCCGCTTCGCGACGTCGTACCGCGGCCTGGTCCATCAGGCCCGCCTCGAGGGCGGGGAGTCCCTCGTGGTGGTCGGGTGCGGCGGGGTGGGACTGAGCGCCGTCATGATCGGCGCGGCGCTCGGCGCCCGCGTGGTGGCGGTGGACATCGACGACGCCGCCCTCGCACGCGCCGCCCGCTTCGGCGCCGTCCGCACCGTCGACTCGTCCGGCCTCTCCCGCGCCGCGGTGCTCGCCGCCCTGGCCGAGGCCGCCCCCTCGGGGTTCGACGTCTCGGTGGACGCCCTCGGCCGGGAGGAGACCGCCGCCGCGGGGATCCTCTCCCTACGGCCCCGCGGCCGGCACGTGCAGATCGGCCTGTTCCCGTCCGATCCCGTGATCCCGATGGGCGCGGTGATCGGCCGGGAACTCTCGATCCTCGGCAGCCACGGCATGCCTGCGCAGGACTACGCGGGACTGCTCGATCTCGTGGCCGCGGACCGGCTGCGTCCGCAGGACCTAATCGAGCGCAGGATCACCCTCGGCGAGGTCCCGGACGCCCTCGTCGCGATGGCGGGCGACCGCTCCGCCGGCGTGACCGTCATCGACGTCTGACCTACGCGTTCAGGTCGAGGACGAACCGGTAGCACACGTCGTTGCGCCGCAGCCGGTCGAGTGCCTCGTCGACCGCGGCCATGGGCAGCACCTCGACGTCGGCCGTGATGCCGTGCTCGCCGCAGAAGTCCAGCAGCTCCTGCGTGGCACGGGTGCCGCCGCTGCCTGCCGCGGCGAGGCTCTTGCGTCCGATCAGCAGCGCCATGGGGTCGAACTCGAGGCGTCCGGTGATGCCGAGGCTGCACAGCGTGCCGTCCATGGACAGGGCCCGCAGGTAGGGCGTCATGTCGTGGGGTGTGGACGCTGTGTCGAGGATCAGGTCCTGCGTATCGGACTGCGCGGCCATGGCGGCGTCGTCGGTGGAGAGCACGACGTCGTCGGCCCCCAGCAGGTAGGCCGCGTCCGCCTTCGCGGGTGACGTGGTGAAGACCGTGACACGCGCGCCGAGCGCCGTGGCGAGCTTGACCGCGAGGTGCCCCAGCCCGCCGATCCCGACGACACCGACCGTGCTGCCCGGGCCCACCTGCCAGCGCCTCAGCGGCTCCCAGACCGTGACCCCCGCGCACATCAGGGGCGCCACCGCGGCGGGGTCCAGCTGCGCCGGGACGGTGTAGGCGAAGTCCTCCCGGACCACGTACTCCTCGGAGAAGCCGCCCTGCGTGGGCAGGCCGTCGTGCCGGTCCACGCCGCCGTAGGTGAGGGTGGGGAAGGCATGGCAGTAGTTCTGCTGGTCGGCCAGGCATGCCGCGCACGTCCCGCAGGAGTCGACGATGTTGCCGACCGCGACGCGCTGGCCGACGGCGAAGCGCGTGACGGTGGTGCCGACCCCGGTGACCGTCCCGGTGAACTCGTGGCCGGGCACGAGGCGCGCCGGTCCCTGCGCGGCCGAGGCGAGCGCGTCGAGGTCGCTGTGGCAGACGCCGCAGTAGTCGATACCGACCGCGATGTCGTCGGGGCGGAGGTCCCGCCGCTGGAAGGTCCACGGCGCCACGCCGCTGCCGCCGTGCACGGATGCGTAGCCGTCGATGGATCTCATGGGACTCCTTCAGAACTAACCGTTTGGTTTTCTTCACCGTACGCGACATCGGTGGAGAAAGAAACCAACCGGTTGGAATAGGGTGGGGGGATGGGCAACAGCGACGCGACCAGGAAGCGGATCCTCGAGGCGGCCACCGCGGAGTTCGCCGGACGCGGGATCGCCGGCGCGCGGATCGACCGCATCGCCACGGCCGCCCGCGCCAATAAGGCCCAGCTCTACGCCTACTTCGGCAACAAGGAGCAGCTCTTCAGCGCCGTGCTCCGCGACCAGCTGCGCGCCATCGTCGACGCCGTACCGATCGACGGGGAGGACCTCCCCGGGTACGCCGTGCGCCTGTACGACGACTACCTCGCGCATCCGCTCATCGTGAAGCTGGCGGTGTGGACGCGGCTGGAGCGCGCGCCCTCCGGCGGGCTCGGCCCCGAGATCGGCACTCTCGACGGACCGAAGTTCGAGGCGATCGCGGCGGCCCAGGCCCGGGGGCTCGTGGACCCGGCCATCCCCCCGGCCCACCTGTTCTCGCTGGTGATCGCCCTGTCGATGACGTGGTCCCCCGTCAGCACCACCATCGCCGCCTCCCCCGACGACGACGAGGCACAGCACGAGGAGCGGCGCCGGCTGATCCGCCTCGCCGTGCAGCGCCTGATCACGCCCTGACGCACCCTCGCCCGGCCGCCGGGTATCCGGGCTGCCCGCCCGCCGGGCTCCCGGAACGCTTCCGGATGCCGGCCGGACGTGGTGATACTGGGTGATGCAGCCCTCGAACACGGTCACCCTGCGCTTCCTCGCCTCCCCCAACGACCTCGGCCACAGCGGGTCGGTGGACGCCGGCACGGTCCTCGAGTGGGTGGACAAGGCCGCCTACGCGGCCGCCGTCGGCTGGGCGAAGACCTACTGCGTGACCGTCTACGTGGGGAACATCCACTTCGCGGACCCGGTGAGGGTCGGCGATCTCGTGGAGGTCGAGGCCACGATCGTGCACACCGGCACCTCGTCCATGCACATCCGGACCGTCGTCTCCTCCGGCTCGGTGTCGGGGGACGACGGCGGGAAGCGCACGGAGTGCCTCGTGATCTTCGTGGCGGTCGGCCCCGACGGCAGGCCCGTCCCCGTGCCTCCGTTCGAGCCGCGGACCGACGCCGAGCGTCTCGACAGCGAGCACGCCGTGGCGCGCATCGACGTCCGGAAGCAGATCGTGGAGGAGATGGACCGCCAGGCCTACACGGACGCCGGCACCGCCGAGCGCACGGTACTGCGGTTCCTCGCGGCTCCCACCGACGTGAACTGGGGCGGGAAGGTGCATGGCGGCACGGTGATGGACTGGATCGACGAGGCCGCGTACGTCTGCTCCACGCGCTACTGCGGGCTGGACACCGTGGCCGTGTTCTCCGGCGGCGTGCGGTTCCTGAAGCCGCTGCACATCGGGGACGTCGTCGAGGTGGAGGCGCGCCTCGTGTACACGGGCTCCAAGGGCATGCACGTGGCGGTCCACGTCCGCTCCGGCAGCCCCCGGGCGCGGGAGATGGACCTCACCACCACGTGCCTCACGGTCATGGTGGCGCGCGACGACGAGGGCTCCGCCGTCCCGGTGCCGCCGTGGGTGCCCCGCTCGGAGGAGGACCGGCGCCTGCACGAGCATGCCCGGAACCTGGCCCTCATCCGCAGCCGTGCGCCGGGCAGCGTGCTCCCGACCCACCTGCGGGCGGCGGCCGACCCCGCGTAGGCACGGACCGCCGCGCGCCGGCCGAGCACCAGGGCCGGTCCGCCGTCGTGTCCACTTGTCGTGCCAGCGGTCGTGCCAGGGGTCATGTCAGCGGTCGTGCCGGCCGTCGTGTCAGCGGTCGTGCCGGCCGTCGTGTAAGCGGTCGTGCCGGCGGTCGTGCCGGCGGTCGTGTCAGCCGATGGTCGCCGACCGTGCGGGCACGCTGAGCGTCCTGCCGTGGGCGGTGACGGTGCGTGAGGCAGTGGTGGTGTTGACCGCGACCACGCTCCCGTTCGAGAGCTTCACCACGTTCACCCCGCTGAACCTCGTCGGGCTGACCGTGGCATAGGCCCCGCCGGTCACGGCCTTCGTGAGGGCTGCGACCTGCGCGTCGGCGGCGCCGACCGAGGCCGTAGTCACGGTCTCGAAGTTCGCGTCGTCGTCCCACGCGTTGTCCTGGCAGGCGGTCTCCGCCTGGGAAAGCGTGGCCGTCATTTGCCGGGTCACGGCCGTCCGGGTCTGCAGCAGGTGCCCGAGCGTCATCCGGTGGTCGAGGGTGCGGCGGTTCTTGCCCGCGGTCACCACCGACGCCCTCGACCCGAACGTGTCGCGCAGGCACGGGGCCGACGAGCCGATGTCTGCGCCCTGGCGGTAGGCCGAGGCCGGGAGTTCCCGCAGCGGCACGGAGTAGTCGTGCTCCACCACCGGCATCCCGGCGGCCGTGATGGTCCGGTACGCGAGGGTGGCCTGCTCGAGGTCCACGAGCGGCGCCGGGAGACCCGTGCCGCTCGCCACGACGTGCTCGCGGAGGGCGAAGTCCACACTGCCCGTGGCGGCGAGCCGGGTGGCGAGGTCCACCTGGTTGCGCCATGCCGGGTAGACGCCGAGGTTGACGGCGACGGGGACGTCGCGGCCGAGGGTGCGGGTGAGCGTCGCGTCGAAGCGCTGCACCGCGGAGATCAGGGCTTCGCCGTAGGCGTCGTCGCTGCCCCAGGGCCCCCACTGCCCGACGTCGACCATGTCCTGGCCGTGCGACGGCGACATCGAGGCGTCGTCGAGGAAGATGCCGTCGAACCGCGCGGGAGGCGCGTTCGTGGTGCCCTGCTGCGCATCCGTGGTGAGGAGGGTCCGCGCCGTCGCCGCGCAGGCGTCGGCGTATTCCGGGGAGAGGTCCGCCACGGTGAGGTACGGGAAGCCCGGGTAGGAGGCGAAGCCGTCCTCGTTCACGGCCACCCTCGGATTGGGCGTGGTGACGGCGAACCGCTTCCCCTCCGCCGTCGCTGTGTCCGCGCAGGAGTTCCTGAACACCCCGTTCCAGGGCTCGGCGTCCCGCATGGCGCCGATGTTCAGGTATGCGAGGAAGGTGGTGCCGGGGTTGGCGGCCTTCATGTCGGAGAGCGTGCAGTCGCCCGGTGCATCCGTGGTGGCCATCATCGGATCGACGATCGCGACCGAGACCTTGCCCGTCAGTGCCTGCCCCGGGCAGAGCAGCTGGCCCTGCCGGTACCCCTGCAGGTAGGCCGGCAGTTGCTGGCCGGTGCCCGCGGGCACGGTGCCGGCACTCGCGGGTGCGGTGAGGGAACAGATGGCGAAGGCGGCGGCCAGCGCGGTCGAAACGATTCTTGCCCCAGCGGCACTCGGTTTCATACGCACATCATGGCTGCGCCGGGAGGGTCGGGACGGGTCAGGGGTGCGACCGTCGCCAATCCTGAGCAGAACCTGAGCAACGGGGCGCGGAGAACGCGCGTCGGCAGGCGCCCGCCAGGAGGCGCCCGTCAGGAGGCCGGGCGGCGGAACAGGATGCCGCGCTGCGGCTGCAGGACCACCGACGACGGCGCGGGCCGGCCCTCCGCGTCCACCATGCCGGCCGGTACCCGCACCCTGCGGCGCCGCCTGCCGTCCCGGTTGAAGTTCACGGCGGCGAACCCGCCGTCGAACTCCCGCCACCAGGCGTGCCTGCCGCCCTGGGGTGCGGTCCGCGGGGCGCCGAGCTGCCAGTCGAGTTCGGGGGCGTGCTGGAGCCGGCTGTAGTCGTCGTGCGCCGTGGCGCTGTAGGCACCGCGGCCCTCCCCGAAGATCCAGAACGCCGAGAGCCCGTAGGTGAAGTTGGGGTGCCGGTCGTCGCCGTCGGTGGGGACGCGCAGGATGGACAGCCCCGGCCCCGCGGCCTGCGCGAGCTGCGCCTCAGCCGTGACCGGGTCGAACAGGTCCACAGGGCTGAATCCCAGCCAGACCTCCTCGAAGCCTCCGCCGAAGGCGGCGTGCGCCTCCCACCGGCCCGGTTCGCGGCGCGACTCGGCGATGTTCGGTACGACGATCTTGCCGACGGCGTTGAGCGCCGTCCCTGCCGCATGCACGAGGTCACCGAGGGCCGCCCGCAGCTCCGCCATCTCCGTGGCCCCCTCGATGGGCAGCCGCAGACCGTAGTAGTCGTCGAACACGTCGTTGTCCGCCATGATGCCGTCGAACGGAGAGTCCCGCAGTTCCTCGACGACGTTGTCCACCCAGCGGCGCTGGTAGGCGGGGTCCCACACCCGCATCTGCCAGTGCCCCGGGTAGCGCTCCCACTCGATCCGGGTGCCGTCCAGGCGCGTGGCGAACCAGGCGCCGTCGGTGTCCGCCTCCCGGTATGAGACGCCGGAGGTGTAGACCGGCCCGGGCTCGTAGCTCCGTGTCGAGGACAGGCACTTGTAGCAGAGCACCGTCATGTCCGGCCGGAGGCGCTTCAGCTCCCCGGCGGCCTGCAGCTCCCACGGCTGGAGGATGGCCACCCGGTAGTGCTCCGCCGCGAACGCGAGCTGTCCCGGGAGCAGGGGGTCGCCGTAGCGGATCCAGGCACCGACCCCCGTCATGAACCCGTCCGCACGAAATCGCCGAGCCCGGTGGTGGTGAGGGCGCCGAGGTCGGTGATGTCACCGACCGTCCGGTAGATCTCGTTGTAGGAGGACATGATCTCGTGCATCTGGAAGAACTCCTGGACGCGGACCCGGGCGTTCTCCGCGTAGGTCCTGTACAGGTCCAGGTCGCCGATGACCGCACGGATCCTGTCCGCCATCGCGTCCACGTCGCCCGCGAGGACCAGCTCACCGCACGGTCCCACCGTGCGGCCGTCCCGCGTGTTGAGCTCGTCACCGATCAGCTGGCGCATGCCGCCGACGTCGGTGCCCACGGTGGGGATGCCGGCCGCCATCGCCTCGAGCACCACGATGGGCTGTCCCTCGTTGTAGCTCGGGAGCACGAGGAGGTCGAACTGGTCGAGCATGTCCCGGACGTTGACGGTGCCGTGGACGGTGACGTGGTCGTGCAGTCCGAGGCTCTCGATCTTCGCGAGGCACGCCTCGTAGTACTCCGGCACGTGCTCGGTGGGACCGAGGACGTCGAGGTGGAGGTTCGGGAAGCCGTGCCGGCGCAGGGTGTCGATGCTCGAGAGGAGATCGAGCAGCCCCTTGATGGGGACCACACGGGCGATGTAGACCAGCCTCCAGGTGTGGTTGTCGCCGTGCCGTTCCAGCATCTCCTGGGCGGCCCGCCGTGAGCGGTACTTGTCGTCGAACTCCTCGATCACCATGGCGTTGGGCACCACCACGGCCTTATCGATGTCGGTGCCGAGGCGCGCGGCCTCCGTGATCGCCGTCGGGTACAGGTAGGTGATGAGGGTGGCGCTCGGGTAGCAGAAGTGGCCCATCTCGGTCCACCACGCCATCCACGCCCGCTGGTCCGGCGTGACGTCGAACGTCCGGTAGTCCTCGGAGGTGATGGACAGCGCCATGTTGCGGTCCAGCAGGGTGTTGACGGTGTCACGCACGTACAGGTTGTGCTCGGTCAGCAGGAAGGACGTGTCGTGGTCCCGGGCCGCCGCGGCGCCCAGGAGCGAGGCGTAGCCGGTGGTGTGGGCGTGGTAGACACGCGCCTTCGGCATGGTCTCACCGAGGATGGCGAAGGCGAGCGAGAGGAAGTTCCGCAGGGTCCAGAAGGAGTCGGCCAGGGACAGGTCGAGCTGGGGCATCCGCACGGAGAGCGCCTCCATGAACTCCTTCGAGCCCAGCAGGGCCCACAGGGGGTACGCGCGGGTGCGCTCGTTGAAGCCCTCGTCGATCAGCTGCCACAGCGGCTCCACCTCGCGCCGCTCGGACAGCGCGTACAGCGCGTCGAACAGGCGGTTCGCGAGCGCCGACCTCTCGGCCGGGCTCATGCCGAGGTCCTTAGAGGAGACCGCCATGAAGTCGTGGCGGTGCTCCTGCATGCTCAGGTACACGGGGCGCACCCACACCACGTTCTCCGGCATGCCGTACAGGTCCTCCTGCGGCGAGGAGGAGTCCCAGGTGATGTGGATGATGCCGTAGGTGAGGTCCGGGTTGTGCGTCACGATGTCGTGCACCACGGCCGAGACGCCGCCCTTGAGGTACGGGTAGGTGGACTCCATGACGATGGCGACGTCGACGTCCGCGTAGGAGGCCTGCGCGGCGGCCTGGGCCGGATGGACGACGGCCGGGGACTGCGCGAGTGCGGCGCGGCGGGCTTTCGGGGTCTTGAACACGTACATGGGGCTTCCTTGTCGCTGAGTGCGGGTCGGTAGGGCGGGGTGGGGCTACCAGGACGTGGCGTGGCGCCAGAACAGGGTGTACTCGGGCTGGGTCCAGTGCCGCTTGTAGAGCACCCAGGCGACGGCGACGAGCACGAGGTCCGCCACCACGAGGGCGCCGTACGCGAGCACGGCTCCTGTGGAGCCCTGCACCGCCCCGACCAGCAGGAAGGCCGCCGCGCAGAGCGCCAGGTGGATGCCACCCAGGATCTGCGGCAGGACCTTCTCGCCGATGTAGTCCAGTTCGTAGCTGAGGAGCGTAAGGATCATGAAGGCCCATGAGGCGACGCCCACGGAGACGGCCAGCAGCACGTTCACGGGCTGGAGGCCCTGGAGGAGCAGGACGATCACGAGGGTGAGGACCATGCCGACGGCGCCGGTGCTGAGGATGGCGCGGTCCACCGTGCGGCTGAGTTCCCGGGACATCGTCGCCAGGCGCGTGAGCGGCTCCTCGGCGATCGTGCGGTGCAGGTCGGTGACGGCCCGGTCCACCCGCGGAGCGAGGTTCACGAAGTAGTAGTTGTACGCGACGACAGCGGGCAGCATCGCGAGGAACACGATCACCACCTGGAAGTCGCCGTCCGTGACGAGGAAGAGGACGAACTTGTCGGCCCAGAGCACGGCGCCGAGCAGCAGGCCGCGGAGGAGATCTGCCGAGAAGTGGCGGGCGTCGAGGCGCCGGGCGAGCCGGACCGCGGCCAGGCCGCGGCCCATCGTGGCGACCTGCGTGAGCGTACCGAGCACCGGAGGGAGCCACCACAGGGTGGGTGCCGCGAAGAGTGCCACGGCGTAGGCCGCCCAGGCGAGGGCCCAGAGACCGCGGCGCTCCCCCACGTTGGTGAGGATGAGGGACTGCACGAAGAGCAGGTGGAGGGCGCAGAGGGCGGCGTAGGTGGCGAGGGCCGGGAAGGACCACCGCGTGGCCAGCCACAGCGGCACGGCGAAGACGACGACGAGCGGCAGCGACTGGACGAACATCGCGGGCCACGTGGTGCAGAAGCGGCGGGTGATGGCAGCCATGTCGCGCTCGGCCATGAGGTCGCCGATGGCCCGATAGGCGGGGAGGCAGGCGGCCTGTGCGAGCCACGGGACGGTGATCGATGACGCGAGCACCACGAGGGTGAGCTGCACCCCGCCGACGTTGACCGCCGCCATGGCAGGGCTCACCAGCGGGTAGACGAGGTTCAGCAGGATCACGGGCGACAGGTACAGCAGGAGTCCCGCGCCGCGGCGGTTGCCGCCGTCGGACTCCGCCGCCCCGATGCCGGCCGAGGCGCCGGGGCGGGCGAGCATCAGGAGGGTGACCATCAGCAGGAGGACGCCCGCGGCCAGCAGCGCGGTGGACCAGCCGGCGGGCAGGACGGTGTCGGCGAGCGGCACGAGGGCCGTCAGCAGGAGCGCGACGATGATGGCCACCGTGCGGCGTCGGGCGAAGGAGTCCTGGAGGACGGACTGCAGAGAGGTCATGGTTTCCCCTGGGCCGCTCTCCGCCGCGCAGGGCGGCATCGACGGCCTCGTGTGAGACGGAAGTGGGACGGGAGTTCTTCCAGCCGGCGGTATGGCGTCAGCCGTCCCGGTAGCTGTGTGTCCTCGTCAGGGCCGGTCCGTCCACCCGCTCCGCAGGGAGGGGGGTGCATCGTCGCCGGCTCTGCCAGCGAGCACCTGGTTCAAGGTATCGAGCACGCGGGGGCAGCTTCACGAGTACGCATCCCGCGACCTCAGGAAGCCACCTGCACCCCTTCCGCCCCATCCCTACCTGACGGCGCGTACCGCCCTACTCGCGTACCGGCCCACGCACTACCTGCATCCCTGCCCCGGCGGGACCGCCCCGTCGGGCCCCGCGCCCTCACGCTGTGACCAACGCCACAGGACGCCTCGTCCGGAGTCACCGCCGGGCGGACACCTCGCCGGCGATCCTGTAGGAATCCTCGATGAGCTCCCCCAGCTGGTCCCGGTCGAGACGGCCGAGGCGTACGAGGACCAGGGAACCGTAGCGTTCGTGGTGGGGGTGGAGCAGGAAGACCCCCGGCTGCGTCGCGAGCAGCGCAGCACGCTCGTCCGTCTTGACCGTCAGGACGGTGTCGTCCCACATGCGTGCGAAGAGGGTCCGGGCGAACCACGCCGGACGGTTCCAGCTCAGACGCTCCGAGGTGCCGGGCAGGGCGAGGCACACGGACCGGACGTCGTCTTCGCTGACCATGGACCAACCATCGCACCGGCCACCGGGCCGGTCCAGTGATTCCGGGCTCCCCGGGAAGGTCACGGATCACTTACGGGGTGCACACGGAACGGCAACGATCCCGCGCCCGGTGCCACGATTCGGTCACCGCCCTGTCCTGGCGCCCGGACAGACAGCACCATGGAACGGTCCACCCGCGATACGAAGGAGTAGCCATGGGTCGTCCGACCGCACCAGTACTGTTGTCATCCGGGGCCGTGGGCCTCGCGATCCTCGTGACCGGCTGCGGCGCCGGTCCGGGCGCCGCGCCCGAGGGCGCCGAGTCGCAGCAGGCCCGTCCCGCGGCCGACACCCCGGCCCCGACACCCACGCCGGCTCCGGCTCCGACTCCGACTCCGACCCCGACTCCGGCTCCGACCCAGGACCCGGCGACACCCTCGGCGCCGGCGGGTGCGCCGTCGGAGCCGGGCGCGGCCGGTCCGCCGGAGGGGTGGGTGACCTACACGACGGCGGACGGGAGCCTCGCCTTCGACCACCCGGCCGGGTGGACCGTCGCGGACGCCCCGGAGGCACCGCCCGCGGGGGTGTCCGTCGTCGTCGGGGACTCCACGGGCCGGCAGCTGGCCACACTGCAGACGGACCTGGTCACCGGGGCCGTGTGCCCCGCGGAACTCCCCTACTCCCTGCTCGACGCGGAACCGCTCCCGGCCCTCGCCCAGGGCACGGTCACCCCGCGGTTCGTGTTCGAGGGGCGCACCGACCCCGCCGTCGCGGATCCGGTGGCCGCCTCCACGCTGGCGTACGGCATCACGGCCGCCCCCGAGCCCACGGGGGCGACGGCCTGTCCCCTCGCCCATTTCTTCCCGTGGCCGCCGTCCGGCGCCGCCTTCGGCGGTGTCTACGACCCCTTCCTCGTGTACCCCGGGAAACCGCCGCACATCGACACCCCGCACGCCTACATGGAGACGGAGGAGTACCAGGGGATCAGGGCGATGATCACCTCGCTGCGTCCCGCCGGCTGACCGTCCCGCCGCATCACCGGACGATCACCGCCGGTCGCCGGTGGTCCGGGTCGGGCAGCAGGAACGCCGCGATGGCGGCGGCGATCTTGGCCCCGCCCTGGACGGACGGCTCGATCGGGTTCGCGTAGTCGCCGTCGTCGTCGCACACCAGCCGGAGGTCGACGACGGAGACCCCGCGGGCGAAGGCCTCCCGCGTGATCGCGTCGTTGAAGAAGGTCAGCGCGGTTCGGATCACCGCGGAGCCCGGCTCGGAGGAGGGCGTGTCGTAGATGGTGCACACGCCGGTGGGCAGCCCCGCCGCGAGGACGCCGTCGAGCATGGCCCCGTAGTCCTGCGCGAACGCCCGCCGGGGACCGTCGAAGGCCAGCAGTGCCTCGACGACACCTCCCACCGGGCGCTGGAGCAGGTGGCGGTACCCGAGCGCGTCATTGCCGCCGGCGCTGACCACGAGGTGCGTGGCGTCGGCCGGCAGGGCGCGCAACTGACGCGCGACGCCGGAGGTGACGTCGCCGTCGACCGCCAGCAGCGTGGCCCGCCACCCCGGGGGCAGGGCATGGCGGACCTGCGCGACGACGTCGGGCCCCCCGGACACGTACCGACCGTTGTCGAGGATGGAGTCCCCGAGCAGTACCACGTGTCCCGTGCGGCCTCCCGGTGCGCTCATCCCCCCATCGTGGCCCGGCCGGCGGTCCTGCCGCCAGCGCGCACCGCATGCACCGCGGCACGGGAATCGGGGTACAAGCCCCGTCGCTTGGACCCCGTCCGCTCGGTCCGCTACGCGACCCGCCCTCCCGGGGCAATCACCCGTCCCCGCCGGCGAAGCCCGTCCGGGACGGCATGATGGACGGGACGGCACACCGCCGCGCCCCGACCCCTGAAGGAAGTGCCGTGACCAGCATGTCCGTCCGCAGCGCCGCCGACCTGCGCGGGATCCTCCCCCGCCCGGAGGACGGCGAGCGGGCGCTGCTCGGGATCGTCGGTGCCCCGGGCGCCGGGAAGTCCACCGTCGCCGCCGCGGTCGCCGCCCTCGATCCGGCCACCCATGCCCTGGTGCCCATGGACGGGTTCCACCTGGCCGACCAGGCCCTCACGGGGCTCGGGCTGCTCGATCGGAAGGGCGCGCCGGAGACCTTCGACGCGCACGGTTACGCGGCCCTGCTGGCACGGCTCCGCGGCCGGCCCGATCACACCGTCTACGCGCCGGCCTTCGAACGGGACCTCGAACAACCGCTCGCCAACGCCCTGCCGGTACCGCCGTCGTCGACCCTGCTCGTCACCGAGGGCAACTACCTGCTACTCGAGAGGCCCGGCTGGCAGGACGCGCGGGACCTCCTCGACGAGGTCTGGTTCATCGACGTGGACCCCGAGGTGCGCCGCCGCCGGCTCGTGGCCCGGCATATCCTGTTCGGGAAGACACCGGCCGCCGCCGAGGAATGGGTGCGCTGTGTGGACGAGCCCAACGGTGCGCTCGTCGCAGCCACCCGGGACCGCGCGGACCGCGTCCTCGACGCCTCCGAGTGGCGGCTCACCTGATTCAGCCGGCCCACCGACCACTCCGCAAAGGCGCGCCATGACCCGACTCTCGGCCTCCACGCTGTCCTCCCTCCCCTCCTCGCTGTCCGTCCCCACCTACGACCGGTCGGGTCTGACCGCGGGCATCGTCCACTTCGGCGTCGGCGGGTTCCACCGCGCACACCAGGCCATGTACCTGGACCGCCTGCTCGAGACCGGTCAGGCGCGCGACTGGGCGATCCTCGGCGTCGGGGTGCTGCCCTCGGACGCCCGGATGAAAGCCGTGATGGACAGGCAGGACGGCCTCTACACCCTCGTGTCGAAGGCCCCCGACGGCTCGCGGGAGGCCCGGATCGTCGGGTCGATCATCGGCTTCCTCCTCGCCCCCGAGGACCCGGAGGCCGTCATCGAGGCGATCGCTGCGCCGTCGGTCCGCATCGTGTCCATGACCATCACGGAGGGCGGCTACTGCATCGACCCCGTGACCGGCGTCGTGGACCCCGACCACCCGACCCTGCGCGCCGACCTGGCGCCGGGTGCGGTGCCGGGCACCGTCTTCGGCCTCGTCACCGAGGCGCTGGCACGACGCCGCGAACGCGGCCTGCCGGGGCTGACCGTGATGTCCTGCGACAACATCCAGGGCAACGGCGACACCGCCCGGTCCGTCTTCGCGGCCTTCGCCCGGCTGCGCGACCCGGACCTCGCCGCGTGGATCGAGCGGGAGGTCACCTTCCCGAACTCCATGGTGGACCGGATCACCCCGGCCACGCGGGACGAGGACCGCGACGAGCTGGCGTCCGACTACGGGCTCACCGACGCCTGGCCCGTGGTCTGCGAGGACTTCGAGCAGTGGGTCCTGGAGGACTCCTTCGCACAGGGACGCCCTGCCTGGGAAGACGCGGGCGTGCAGCTCGTGGACGACGTCGAACCATACGAGCTCATGAAGCTCCGGCTGCTCAACGTCAGCCACCAGGCGCTCTGCTACCCCGGCTACCTGGCCGGGTACGGCCTGGTGCACGAGGTCTGCCGGCATCCGGACTTCGCCCGGTACCTCCTGGGCTACATGGAGCAGGAGGCCACCCCCACGCTCCGGCCCGTGCCCGGCGTGGACCTCGACGCCTACCGGCGCCAGCTCATCTCCCGGTTCTCGAACGCGGCCGTCCGCGACACCGTCCCCCGGCTGTGCGCCGAGAGCTCGGACCGCATCCCGAAGTGGCTCGTCCCCATCGTCCGGGAGAACCTCGAGGCCGGCAGGAGCATCCGCTACGGCGCCGCGATCATCGCCGCCTGGGCCCGCTACGCCGAGGGGACGGACGAGGCGGGAGAGCCCATCGAGGTCGTCGACCGGCTGCGTGACCAGGTCACGGCAGCGGCCGCGCGTACCCGGACGGACCCGCTCGCGTTCCTCCGGCAGCAGGACCTGTTCCTCGACCTCGCGGAGCAGCCCGTGTTCGTGGAGTCCTACCTCGAGGCGCTGGACACGCTCCACACCCGCGGCGCCGCGGCGCTCGTGGCCGCGCTGGCCGACTAGCCCTCAGCGCGGCCTGCCCGGTCAGGTCAGGAACCAGTCCCGGGCCGGGTTCTCGACGCCGGGCGCCTCGCGCCGTGCCCGTTCCGCTCCGGGCTGCGCCACCCAGTCGACAGCGTTGGCGAGCACGCGCTGCACCTGCGGGTGGTGGTAGACCGGGTACTCCTGGTCGCCGGGGCTGAAGTAGAAGATCCGGCCCTTCCCGCGGGAGAACGTGACGCCGGAGCGGAACACCTCACCGCCCTCGAAGGAACTGATGAAGATCAGGTCGTCGGGTTCGGGGATGTCGAACAGTTCCCCGTACATCTCCTGCTCGGGGATCACGATCGGGCTCTCGACGCCCGCCGCGATCGGGTGCGACGGCTTGACGGTCCACACGAGCTCGCGTTCGCCGTCGTTCCTCCACTTCAGCGAGCACGTGGTCCCGAGGAGCCGCGTGAGGATCTTCGAGAAGTGCCCAGAGTGCAGCACCACGAGGCCCATGCCGCCGAGGACGTGGCGGTGCACGCGCTCCACCACGGCGTCGGACACCTCGCCGTGGGCGATGTGCCCCCACCACAGCAGCACGTCGGTACCCGCGAGGCGCTCCTCGGTGAGGCCGTGCTCGGGGTCGGCGAGGGTCGCCGTGCTGATGTCGGAGCCCGGGAAGTAGCCGGCGAGGGCGTCCGCGATGGCCCCGTGGATACCTCCCGGGTACATCCGGCCGATGGTGGCGGGCTCGTTGCGGGCCTCGTGGACGCCCTCGTTCCAGACGACGACGGTCGGTTTGCCGTCGAAGGTGGTGCTCGCTGTCGTGTCGGTCGTCATCAGAGCTGGATCTCCCGGTGCTGGGCTGCGGATGCGTAGCAGGCGTCGATGATGCGGGCGCGGCCCAGCGCGAGCGAGCCGTCGTGGCGGCCCCACTCGGATGCACCCGCGCGGATGGCGGCGAGGAACTCGTCGACGACGCCCTGATGGCCGAGCGAGGGGCCGACCTCCGGGTCGTAGTCGCCCTTCTCGCTGAAGACACGCAGGGATTCCCGGGCGTCGTCCGGTCCGCCCAGCCGGGTCAGCTCGGCCCCGCCGTCGGTGCCGTAGACGCGGAAGTCCAGCAGGTCGTCGGCATCGCGGTAGGCGGCCCAGCCCGCCTCGACCAGCAGCGTGGCGCCTCCCTCGAGGCGGATGAACGCCGAGGCGAAGTCCTCCACCTCGAACGCCGAGCCCATGGCCTGGGCACTGTATCCGCCGCCGCCTCCGCGGCCCTGCGGCCCCAGCTCGGAGTAGGCCGACGCCGAGACGGACAGGACCTTCGGCTCGCCGAGCAGGTGCAGCGCGTAGTCGATCACGTGCACGCCGATGTCCGCGAGCGGACCACCGCCGGCCATCTCCCGGTTGGTGAACCAGCTGCCCAGGGAGGGGATGCCGGAGCGGCGCAGCCAGGAGGCCTTGGCGTAGTAGGGGCGGCCGAGTCCGCCGTCGTCGATCACGCGCTTGAGGGCCGTGATGTCGCCGCGGCGCCGGTGGTTGAAGGCGACCTCGAGGACGCGCCCGGCCCTGCGGGCGGCGTCGACCATGAGCTGACCCTCGTCGCCGTTCCGGGCGATCGGCTTCTCGCTGAGCACATGGAGGCCTCGTTCGAGGGCTGCGACGGTGATCGGCGCGTGCAGGAACGTGGGCACGGCCACGCTGACGGCGTCGAGCCCCTCGAGGGCGATCAGGTCCTCCCAGCGCTCGACGGCATGCGGGATGCCGTACGTGTCACGGAGCTCGGCGAGGAGGTCCGGCTCCATGCCCGCCAGCCCGAGGATCTCGACGTCGGCGCTGTTCGCATAGGCCTCGAGGTGCTGTCGGCCGGCCCAGCCGATGCCCACCACCCCCACCTTCAGGCGGCCTTGGCTCGGGCGCTGCGGATCGGGCGGGGTCTGGTGCACGGCGGTCCTTCGTGGGTGGGAGTCTTCTCCCTGCAGTCCTACCGCCTGGTCGCCGGTGCTGTCCACGCGGCGCCCCGGGAAGTCTTTTCGGCCGCGCCCCGTTACCGCTGGTAGACGCACCGTCCGGGTGCCCGAATCGGAGGACAGCCATGACCATCGCCATCACCGGAGCCACCGGCCACCTCGGCCGCCTCGTCGTCGAGCAACTGCTGGCGCGCGGCGTCGACCCGTCGACCATCGTGGCCGGCGGACGCAACGAGGAGGTGCTCGCCCGCCTGGCCGCGCAGGGCGTCCGTACGGCACGCATGGACTACGCCGACGCGTCCACGCTCGACGCCGCCTTCGCGGGCGTGGAGAAGGTCCTCCTCATCTCGGGCAATGAGCCGGGCAAGCGGTCCGTGCAGCACAAGGCCGTGATCGACGCCGCGCGCCGGGTGGACGCGTCGCTGGTCTACACGAGCGCCCCCAGGGCCACGACGACGGCGCTCGTCCTCGCCCCCGAGCACAAGGCCACCGAGGGGCTGCTCGAGGGGTCCGGCCTCACGTACACCGTGCTGCGCAACAACTGGTACACCGAGAACTACGACGGCACCATCCGCCAGGCCGCGTCCACGGGCAGCCTCCTGACGGGTGCGGGCGACGGGAGGGTCGCCAGCGCGCCGCGGCGCGACTTCGCCGAGGCGGCCGCCGTCGTCCTGCTGTCCGACGACTACGCGGGCGAGATCCTCGAACTCGGCGGCGACGAGCCCTGGACGTTCGACGAGCTCGCCGCGACGGTCGCCGAGGTCAGCGGCACACCCGTCACCGTGGAGAAGCTCTCCGGGGACGAGTACGTCGCGGCGCTCACGGCCGCGGGGCTCGACGAGGGCGCGGCAGGCTTCACGGCCGCGCTCGACGCGAACATCGCCGACGGGGCCCTGGCCGACAGCGACGGCACCCTGGCGCGCATCATCGGCCGCCCGACCACCCCGCTGAGGGAGTACGTCGCCGGGCTGCTGGGCCGGTAGGTCCCTGCCGGCCGCCGTCGTTCCCGGCTTTCGGGCCGCTGGTGCGGGTCGGAGCGCGACACGCCGCGCTGCGACCCGCTGCGGCTGCAGGAACCGGGGACGACGGCGGGGGCAGCGGCTGCGGGCCTGACGGACGCGGCACTACGCTGGCAGGACGACGGCGCAACCGGAAGGACGCAGCGTGCCCCCTGAGCAGGCCCTCTCCGTAGGACAGCTGGCCGCGCGCAGCGGCATGAGCGTCTCCGCCCTGCACTTCTACGAGCGCCAGGGCCTGATCCAGAGCCGCCGTACCTCGGGCAACCAGCGCCGCTACGACCGCGCGATCCTCCGCCGTGTCGCCGTGATCCGGGCCGCGCAGCGCGCGGGCATCCCGCTGGCCACGGTCGCGAAGGCCTTCGCCGAGCTGCCGAAGGACGGCGTCCCGGACCAGGCGGACTGGCAGCGGCTGTCCGCCGCGTGGCAGCAGGAGATCGAGCAACGCATCGCGCAGCTCGAACACCTGCGGGACCGGCTGGGCGGCTGCATCGGCTGCGGCTGCCTGTCCCTGGCGACCTGCGGCTTCGTCAACCCCGACGACGACGCCGGCCGGCGCGGCATCCCGTCCACACTCCTCGACCCCTGATCCGCCGATTTGACCTCGACCTTTGTTGAGGTTCTAGCGTTGACGGCATGACTGCCCCCGCGGACCACGCGCTCCCCACCGCCGACCTGTTCAAGAACGCCTTCCGTACCCACCCGGCGGGCATCGCGGTCATCACGGCACAGGGACCGGAGGGGCCGGTGGGCCTGACGGCGTCGTCGGTGTCCTCGGTATCGGCCGAGCCGCCCGTCCTCGCCTTCTCCGTGTCGACGGCGTCGTCGTCGGCCGCGGCCCTCGTCCGGGCGGACACCCTCGTGGTGCACCTGCTGGGCGCCGACCAGCTCGAGATCGCCCGGCTGTTCGCGACCCGTGGTGCCGACCGTTTCGGCGGGGCCGTCGCCTGGCGGCCGCTGCCCACGGGCGAGCCGCTGCTGGCCGATGCGCCGTGGGCCCTGCGCTGCCGCATCCTGCACCGGCTGCCCATCGGCGGATCAATGATCGTCGCCGCGGAGGTCCTGTCCATCGAGCAGAGCGGGCCCGACGGCACCACGCCGCTGGTCTACCACAACCGCTCCTACCATCGGCTGGACGACCGGTCCATGATGGACTGAGCCCTCAGGGCACCAGGACCAGCCGGATCGGATTGCCCTCCTTGCGCTCGAGGCGCTCGACGGCGGTCGCGGCGTCGCGCAGCGGCAGCGTGTCGCTGATGGAGCGGGCGAAGTCCAGTCGGCCGAGCTCCGCCAGGACCACGAGCTCCGGCACATGGTGGGCCTCGGATCCGTAGTGTCCGCGGACCTGCTTGCGCGTGTAGGAGAACGCCGTGCTGTCCGAGATGGTGATCGGGTTGCCGCTCAGGCCCACGAGCACCAGCCGGCCCTGCAGCCCGAGACCGGCGAGGGCCTGCGACCGGACGGCGTCGACGCCCGCGAAGTCGAAGGCGACGTCGAGCCCGCGCCCGGAGGTCGCCGCGGCCAGGGAGGCGGCGAAGTCGTCGGCCCGCGGATCGAGCGCCAGGTCGGCGCCGAAGGCGAGCGCCCGCTCGCGGGCCTCGGGCAGCGGGTCGACGGCGATGATCGGGGCGGCGCCCACCAGGCGCAGCAGCTGCACGCCGTGCGCGCCGAGCCCGCCGACGCCCCAGACGCCGACCGCCTCGGCCGGCCGCACGCGCCCCGTGGACACGATGGAGGCCCAGGGGGTCGAGACGGCGTCGGGGATGATGGCGGCCTGATCATAGGGGAAGTGCTCCCCCAGCGGCACCAGCACGCCGGCGGGGACCACGACGTACTCGGCCCAGCCGCCGTCGTAGTCGACGCCCATGGTGAGGGTGACGCCCCCGTGCTCGTAACCCGCCTGCAGGACGACGCGGTCGCCCGGCACCCAGCCGTCGACGCCGTCGCCCGGGAGATCCACGCTGCCGGAGACCTCGTGGCCGAGGGTGACCTCGTCGCCGCGGAGGTGCATCGGCCTCAGCAGCCCCTCGATGAGGTGGACGTCGGAGAGGCAGACACCAGCCGCCTGGACCTTCACGCGGACGAAGCCGGGGCCCGGCGTCGGAACCGGCACCTCCTTCACCTCGAAGGATCCTGTGCTGACGTCGAGCCGTCCGGCGAGCATGGTCTCGTTCATGGGTCCTCCTCGGGTAGGCCCTCATGCTAGCCAGCGGGCGGCACCCGGCGCCGTCCGAGGCCGTGCCTTGACGAAGCCCCGCGGGCAGTGCGTGCAATTAGTTGCTTAGGCAACCTAAGGAGTAGAATGGAATGTCGTCGAAGGAGGAAAGCCATGAGTGGAGCGCTGCAGCGCCTCGGCTCCTTCACGATCGTGGGGACGATCGCGTTCATCGTCGACATCTCGGTCTACAACATCCTCGCCTCGGGCTTCGGCATCGGGCCGATCACGTCGAAGGTGGCCTCCGTGACCCTGGCCACCGGGGTCTCCTGGCTGGGCAGCCACTACGTCACCTTCCGCCAGTTCGCCGGTCGCCCGAAACGCGAGGAGGCCGTCCTGTTCGGCCTGACGAACCTCGTGGGCCTCGGCATCGCGGCCGCGTGCCTCTTCGTCTCGCACTACGCCCTCGGACTCACGAGCCCGCTGGCGAACAACATCTCCGGGAACGTCGTGGGTGTCCTGCTCGGCAACGTGTTCCGCTACCTCGCCTACCGCTTCTTCGTCTTCCGCCCGTCGGCCGTCGAACCCGCCTGAACGCCGCGGCTCCCCTCGCCGTCGTTCCCACCTATCGGTGCTTCGACCGCGTGGTGGGCCGGGACACGCCGCGGTTCGACAACCGGTCGGTCAGAACCAGGGAACGACGGCGGGTGCTGCCCTTTCGTGCGGCGGCCCAGTGCTCCCGCTACCCGGATCCGGCACCCCGTGCAAGCGTCCGGACCGGGGCGTGAGCCCCGGCGGTGACCACGCGCGGCCCGTACGATGGAGCGCACCCGTCAGCGTGCTGCCGGCGCCGTCCCGCCACTCCCGCAGCCGTTCGCCGCCTCTTGGAAGAGATTCCGCCATGCGCCTTCCCGCCACCGTCAGCACACTGGCCCTGAGCAGCGGAATCCTGCTCGCGGCGCCTGCAGCGGCCCCGGCGATGGGTCCTGCGGTAAGTCCGGCGATGGGTCCCGCGACCGTCGGTCCCGGTGTCCCGTCGTCCGAGCCCGCCCTGCCTCCCCCGGAGGAGGTCATCGCGCCGCCCGTCGTCCCCGGGCCGCCCACCGCGGAACCCGCTCCTCCGACGACGGACCCCGCTCCGACGGACCCAGTCATCCCGACGGTCCCCCCGGTCCAACCGGTCCGACCCGCCCCGCCGACCGACCCGCCGTCCGCCCCGCCGACCGCCCCCGCGGTCCCGCCGACCGGCGGGGTCACGGACCCGACGGATCCGCCCGCCGTACCGCCCAGACCTGCTCCTGCTCCTGCTCCGCCCGTCGACCCCGAGCGGCCTGTACCCCCGGAGCCCGCGCCGCCGGGACCGGCGGCACCGTCACCAGCGCCCGCTCCCGCGGGAACCGCGGACCGCACGTCCGGCGGGGAGGTGTCCCGGGCCCCGGTGCAGCCGTCGAACCCGCTCCCGCGCACGTCCGCCACGTCGGCCGCTCCGGGATCATCGCCCCGGGAGGAAGCGGGGGAGGACGTGGAGCAGGCAGGTCTCGGCGCGTCGGCACGCTACGTCGCCGCCGGCGTGCTCAGCCTCGTGGCGCTCGCGCTGGCCGTCGCGATCGCCGTCGTCGCCAGGCCGAGGCGCCGGAACCACACACACTAGGGCGCCCGCGGGCCCGCCGTCGTCCGTCCCTTCCGACGACGGAGCCGCGCGTCACAGGAGGACACGGCGCGTTCCGGGCCTCGGACCCGCAGAACCCGGGAAGGACGCCGGGACGGCGGGACGGACGGGAACGCAGAAGGAGCCGGGAGTGACCTCCCGGCTCCTTCTGTGCGGTACGTGCGTTACGTGCGTTCCGTGGTCGCTGAAGGACTAGCGGACCTGCAGGGTGAGCATTCCCGTCGAGTTGGACTGCACCACTTCGATCTTCGTCCCGGTCCCGGCGACGACGACGGAACCCTGCGGGTTCGTGGCGTCGTAGTAGGCGTTGGGGTTGGTGTCGTCGAAGACGGCGACGCCGGGCTGCGACGGCACGGTGGCCGTCGTCATGCCCGCAGCCGTCTCACGGTGCAGGCTCAGCGGATCGGTGGCCTCCTTGCCGAAGGTGGCGTCGAAGCTCTGGATGCGGTTGCGGAGCGCGGTGCCGTCGGACCAGGTGAGGGCCTTGGGGTGGGCGTCCACGGGCAGGGCCAGGCCGGCGCCGGGGTGCTGGCGCGTGTTGTTGTTGGCCTGCGCGGTGTTCCAGTACGTGATGCTCAGGCCGTCCTGGTACTTGTAGTGCTCCACGGTGTCGGGGCTGGTGACGCCCCAGCCGAAGTTGTACGGACCGGTGGCGAGCGTGGCGTCGTAGCCCGCGTACACCCGGTTCTCGGCGATGTAGAAGCGGTTGTTGCCGGCGGCGTCCTTCGGCAGGTTCACGACGACGGCCTGCGGGGCCTTGGTCGCGTGGAACGAGGGGCCGATCTTGTGGGTCGACTTCACGCCGGTCGTGGCGACGTCGTAATCCAGCCAGCCGAGCTGCAGCTTCTCCCAGGCGCCCATGTGGTTGGGCGTGGTGCCGATCGATCCGTCACCGTGGCCGAGCCATGAACCGGAGCTCATGAGCGTCCAGAAGCCGGTGCCGTTCTCGCCGCCGCTCGTGTCGTACAGGTCGGGCAGGCCGAGGTCGTGGCCGTACTCGTGCGCGAAGACACCGAGACCGCCGTTCTCGGGCTCCGTGGTGTAGTCGCGGATCCACACGTCCGACTTGCCGATCTTGATGCCGCCGAAGGGGTTGGCAGCGGGACCGGCAGTGCCGCGTCCCGCCTGGCCGACCGCCCAGCGGTGCGACCAGATGGCCGATGACGCCGCGCCGGCCTCCTCGCCCTCACCGGCGTGGATGGCCTGGAAGTGGTCGATGTAGCCGTCGGCCTCGTCGAAGTCGCCGTCCTTGTCGAAGTCGTAGCGGTCCCACTGGTCGAAGCCCGCGAGGTATGCGTCGATCTCGGCTGCGGTCTTGCCGCCCGCGATCTGGGCGTCGTACCAGGCGTTGGCGGTGTCCTGCACGAAGCGGGTCATGTCCGCCTGGCTCTCGGTCTCGCCGTAGCTGGCCGAGGTGTAGGGGACGGTCACCCAGTCGCTGACGTCGCCGTCGACCGTGTACCGGCCGCTCGACATCTCCTCGTAGACGCCCTTCAGCGACTCGCCCTCCGTGCCGAAGAACATGTCGAGGTAGTGCTCGCGGTCGAAGGTGTCGGACCAGTAGGTGGAGTTGTCCACCGCGCGGTTCGGCTCCTTGATCGCGCCGTGCGTGGGGCCCGGGGCGGAGCCGGGGAAGCGGGGGTCCACCTTGTCGCCGAAGTCGACGAGGAAGGACAGGATCTGGTCGCTGTCCTGCAGGCCGTACTGCGCCCACTGGCCGGGAGCGACCTTGACGGCCTTGGAACCGTTGCGGTCCTCGACCTTCGCCTCGCCGGAGATGACCTTCTCCACGCCCTGCTGGTTGAGGTCGCGGCGCTCCTCGGCCGCAGGATCGGAGCGGTCATCGAGCTTCTGCGCCGCGCCGTCGGCGCTGGGCGAGGACGTGGACGACGACGCCGCGGTCGGCGAGTCCGCCGCGATGCCGGTAGTGGCCTGCGCGCTCACGGGAGCGAGCACGACGGCGGTGGTCACGGCGAGCGCCATCGCGCACCGCAGCCCCCGGGGACGAGTGGTGAGATTCAAGGGTTCTCCTTCATGAAATATCCCAGCTGATGTGGAGCACGCCCGGGTCGGTCGCCCGGGCAGACGAACATGTTGCCTAGGTCACATGTTCTGACTGGGACGCTAGCACCGGCCCCGGACACTTTCAGGATTGGTTGCGTTCTGTGAACCATCGGTGTGGTGCGGTCTGGCGCGACGGCGGTCGGCGTCCTATAGTGCCGCGCGGGCCACTGCCGGCCGCCGTCGTTCCCACCTTCTGCGGCGGAACCGCGTGGCGGGCCGGGACACGCCGCGGTTCGACGGCCCGTCGCCCAGAACCCGGGAACGACGGCCTGGCGCAGGTGTGATCGGACGCAGGAGTAACCTGGGCGCAGGAGTAACCCGGGCGCAGTGACCCGGGCCGCGCGTCAGGCGAACGGCGCCAGGACCTTCGCGGCCTCGCCGAGCACCTCGGAGCGCGTGGTCGCATGGACGGAGAAGCGGATGCGGTCCTCCCCGTGCAGCGTCGCGGTGATGCCGGCATCGGCCAGCGCCGCGTGCGCCTCGGCCGCCCGCCCGGGGATGCCTGCCACCACGATCCCCGCACTGTCCGCGCGCTCCCGCGGCGAGAGGACCTCCACCCCCGCGGTATCGAGCTGCTCGACGAGCGCCTGGGCGTGGGTGGCGATGATGCCCTCGATCGCCGGCACGCCCACCGACTCGATCAGGGCGAGGGCCTCCGCGAGGCCCCCGGTCGCATACGGCGAGAGGTTCGAGATGGAGAAGCGCTGCGCTCCGGGCAGCGGTGGGTGCTCCTCGCCGTCGTACCGGCGGGACGCCGTGACGCCCGTCCATCCGGTGAGCAGCGGGTCGATCCGCTCGAGGGCCCGCGGGGAGGCGGCGAACGCCGCGACGCCCCAGCCGGCGCGGATCCACTTCTGCGCCCCGGCGACGAGCACGTCGGCGAGCGTCCACTCCACGTCCGCGACGCCGAAGCCCTGGATGCCGTCGACCACCAGCAGCCGGTCGGGTCCGATCGCTCCACGGATCCCCGCGAGGTCGGCGCGGTAGCCGGTGCGGAAGTCGACGGCGCTGACACTCACCGCGACGGTGTCGTCCGTGAGTCCGCGGGCGACGACGTCGGGCGTCATCAGGGTGCCGGGTCCGCCGACCAGCTCCACGCGCGCCCGTCCCGCGGCGCTGGTGCGCAGCCAGGGATAGGTGTTGGCCGGGAACTCCCCGGCGCTGACGAGCACCGATCCGCCGGTCAGGCCGAACGCCACCTGGAACAGCCCGAGCGAGGTGCTGGCGGTCAGGCCGACGTCCTCGAGGGGGAATCCGCTGAGCCGCGCGAAGGCCTCCCGGGCGCGGAGGTCCTCCCCGTGCAGGGTCTCGCCCGCGTCGCCCCCTTCGCCGGCGATCTCCAGGAGGTGCGTGACCCGCTCGCGGACGGCACGCGACGGCGGGCCGAAGCTCGCGAAGTTCAGGTACCCGGGCGCCTCGGTGAAGGATGCCTGATAGGACGCGAAGGCCGCGGCGTCGCGCTCGGTGGTGCTCATCCGGCCATGATCCTCTCGAGCGCCGTCGTGTGTCCCAGCAGGCCGGGCAGCCCTCCGGTGTGCCAGAACACGACGCGCCGGCCGCGGACCAGCTCGCCCTGCCGGACCGCGCGCAGGAGCCCGGCCATGGCACGCGCCGTGTAGGTGGGATCGAGGACGAGGGCCTCGGTGCGGGCGGCGAGATGCATGGCCTCGAGGACGGCGTCCGTCACGGAGCCGTAGCCGGTCCCGAGCAGGCTCCCGTCGATCCGCAGGCCCGCGGCGTCCGCGGGCTGTCCGGTCAGCTCCGCGACCATCCGGGCGACGGCCGGGGCCGGCTCGGACATCGCCCCGGTGTCCACCCCGAGGACGCGTCCGGCGCCGAGCGACGCAACGAGGCCTGCCATGGTCCCGCCCGAACCGACCGCCACCACGACCTCCTGCACGGCGGGATCCTGGTCCAGGAGCTCCTCGCCCGCCGTCCGGTAGCCGGTGGCACCGAGGGCGTTCGACCCGCCGAAGGGGATGACCGTGGGACGTCGGCCCTGCGCGGACAGCCCGTCCGCGACGTCCTGCACCCGGGCGGCGAGCTCCTCGTCCCCGACGTCGCCGCACCAGTGCACGGTGGCGCCGAGCAGGGCGTCGAGGGCGATGTTGCCGGCGGGCGCAGGCTCCCCCGTCAGCACGAGGACGACGTCGATCCCGAGCCGGGCGCCCGCAGCAGCCGTCAGGCGGGCGTGGTTGCTCTGGGCCGCCCCACTCGTGACCAGCACGTCGGCGCCCTCCGCCAGCGCGGTCCCGGCGGTCCACTCGAGCTTGCGCACCTTGTTGCCGCCACCGCCGAGGCCGATGAGATCGTCACGCTTGATCCAGAGGTCCCCGGAATCGAGGCCGAGCGCGGACGAGAGGCGGGGCGCGGGTTCCAGCGGCGTGGGCCAGGACCCCAGGCCCGCCCGGACAGGGGTGCCCGCAGGCCGGACGATCGGATCCGTCATGTCTTCCTCCACGTGCTCGTCGGCGTCTCCCCAGACGCTAGCGGATCCACGGCCGTCCGGGGGCTCACCGGCCCGGGCGGCCCCGGGCGGCAGCCGGCCCGGGCGGCCCCGGGCGGCAGCCGTGCCGGACGGTCTCAGCGCCGCCTGTTCCTGCCCTTGAGGAGCGGGTTGGGGCTGTTGGTGGTGATCCTTGTGGAGTCCTCCGCTGCCGGTCCGCCGCCTGCGCTGCCGGCCGCGCGCCGACCGCGGCCCCCGGAGCCGCGGGTGCCGGCGTCGAGATCGGGTATCGCCTCGCCGTCCACGCTGCCGGCGATGCGCTCCTTCCGCACCTGCTCCCGCACGGTCGTCCTGCCGGTGACGGTGGCCTTGCCCAGCCGGACGCGTTCCACGGGCACGGTCTCCTTGCCCACCAGCACGGCATGCTCCTCGTGACCCACGAACTCGACGATCTCCTCCTGGAACAGCGAGTCACCGGAGGCTGCATCGGCCCTCGTCACGGGCTCGCGCTCGATCCGCAGCTCCTCCCGCTGGACCGGCACCCGCACCGCGGCCTCCTCGGTGACGACGTGCTTCCGCAGCCGGACACGGGCCGCCTCGTACGTCTCCGTCCCGACGCGGAGCCGTTCCTCCGAGCGGACCATCCACGGTTCGCCGTCGTCGTCGCGCCCCTCGTGCAGCGCAGGGTCGTCACCCGCCGGCGTCGTCGCCGTCGTCGCCGTCGTCCTCGTCTCCAGCCCGTAGTGGCGGAACAGCGCGCTCTCGTCCTCCGGGCTCAGCCCGCCGTCGCGCTCGGTCGACGGGGCGTGCCGGATGAGGTCCCGCGGGTAGGCGACGACGAGCCGGCCGTCGTCCACGGCGGCGCCATCCAGCGGCACGAAGGACTCCCTGGTGCCGAAGAGGCCGGTGTGCACGGTGATCCAGGCCGGCGTATCGGTGGCGTGGTCCAGGAACACCTCGCCCACTGTGCCCACCCTGTCCCCCTGGTCCGTGACGACGGCGCTGCGATGGCCGAGAAGGGGTTCGAGATCGTGCAGGGTGAGCATGTGGGGTTCCTCTCGTCGGTGCCGCCCGCCGGAAGCGGCGCATCTCGACAGACTAGAGCGGTTCAGCCCCACATAACAAGCATGCTTACTATCTGTGCCGGGGTCTGGTCTGCGGGCGGCGGCTGCGCTCCGGTCCGTGTCGCCGACCGGCCCATGCCCGGACGCACGGCGTCGGCGGAGGGTCGGCGGAGGGTCGGCGGAGGGTCGGCGGAGGGTCAGCGGAGGGTCAGCGCGGCCAGCATCTCGTCGGAGGCGGCCTGCGCCTCGAGGTCGAACGCCCCGCCGCTGACGAGCAACTCATCGACCCCCGTGCGGTCCTTCAGCTCGGCGAGCTGTCGCTCGACCTCAGGGGCGGTACCGTACACGGCCGTGGCGAGCGATTCCCCGACGAGACCCTCCTCCCGCGCGGACAGCGGTCCGTCGGCGGCCTCGAGCGGCGGGAAGTACCCCCGTGTCCGGGAGACGGCGAGCGCGCGGGCCTCGGGCAGGAGCAGCCGCCGCGCCGCCGCCGTCGTGCCCGCGACGGCCACGTTCAGCGACGCCGTGACGTGCGGGGCGTCCCACCACGCCGACGGGCGGAAGGAGGCGCGGTAGCGGTCGAGGGCGGGCTGGCTGTCACGGAACAGCGCGGGCCCGCCGAGCACGACGGCGAGTCCGGCCTCCGCGGCGAGGTCCACGCCCCGCCCCGTGGCGAGGACGAAGACGGGCGTGCGGCCGCCGTCCTGCGGGCGGGCCGTGATGGGCGCGGTGCCGCCGAGGAAGGCGAGCAGCTCGGCGATGTCCTCCCCGAAGCGGTCCGCCTCCTCCTTCCCGGTCCGCAGCGCAGCCCGGACCGCCTGCGTGAACCCGAGCGACCGGCCGATCCCGAGGTCGAAGCGCCCGCCGGACAGGGCGGCCAGCGTCGCGGCCTGCTCGGCCACGACCAGCGGCTGATGGTTCGGCAGCATGATGCCGCCCGTGCCCACGCGGATCGTCGTCGTGGCCGAGAGGACGGCGGCCGCGAGCACGGCGGGCGCCGATCCCGCGATGCCGGGCACGCCGTGGTGCTCCGCGACCCAGAACCGCCGGAAACCGAGCCGCTCGGCGCGGCGGGCCCGCACGATGACGTCCTGCAGCGTCCGTTCCTCGGGAGAGCCGAGACGTGACTGGGCGCGGTCGAGGAGGGACACGCCGGCGAAGAGGGAGGTCATATCCGTGGAACCAGCGACGCGGCCGGGCCATTCCGGTAGTGTTGCGCCACGGGCGTCGGCAACATCGCCCGAGCCAGTCGAACAACGGGGTCCGGCCGGCCGACCACCAGCGGAGTCAGCGTCATGGGCATCTTCACGAGGGACCGTCGTCCACAGCAGCCCGCGCCGGCAGCGCCCCCGGCGCAGGACGGGAACCGCAGCCTCCACCTCGCGGACAGCATCGCCCACTCGCAGGCACGGCTCCTGCTGATCGCCGACCGCATCGCCGCAGGACGCGCGGAGCCCGGCGACGAGGCCCGGCTGCACATCCAGTGTGCGATCACGGAGAGCTTCCGGCGGAGCCTGGAGAAGGCCGCGGTACCAGCCGGCCTTGGCGACGACGCCGAGGAGTGGCTGCGCACCCGCACCGCCCCGTCCGGCGCCGACGCCCGGCAGCTCCGCCCCCACTGACGCCGGCGGTGCACCCCCTCTCGCGATAATGACGGTGGCGCGCGTCAGGATGGGATCTCGTCGTCGGCCGCGATCCTGCAGCCGGCGCGGTCTCACCGAAAGGACTCCCGCGATGATGGGCGCCCACCATGCTGCCTGCGGCGCCGCCGCCTGGGTAGCCGCCACCACCCGGATCGACGTGCACCCGGGCCGGCTGCTGCCCGTCCTGCCCGACACCGTCACCCTCGGCCTCGGGCTGCTGGACGTCAGCCCCGTCGGCGTCGTCACCGGCGCCCTCGTCACCGCGGGTTCCGCGCTGCTGCCCGACGCCGACCACCACAGCGCCACGATCGCGCACTCCCTGCCGCCGCTGTCCAACCTGCTGTGCGCCGGGATCGGGGCCGTCTCGGGAGGGCACCGGCGCGGCACGCATTCGCTGCTCGGTGTCGCCGCATTCGTCGCCGTCGCGTTCGTCGCCGGCCTGTGGACCGTCGAGACGGCGGACTTCGGCACCATCTACCCGGGCGCCGGCCTGCTCACGGTGCTGCTCGTCTCCTTCGCGGCCAAGGCCCTGAAGATCATCCCGGACAGCATGCGGCGCTCACCCTGGGCTGTCGGCCTGACCGCGGGCGCGTTCGTCACGGCGTTCGCGCCCGAGGAGCAGTTCTGGTTCCCGCTCGCCGTGGGTATCGGCGTCGTCGCGCACATCCTCGGCGACATGCTGACCACCGGCGGCTGCAATCCCGTGTACCCGTTCCGGCTCCGCAGGCCCCGCAGCCTGGCGAAGGTGCCGGTGGTCGCCCAGGTCTGGCGGCCCAACGGCAACATCGCCGTGCCCGTGCTCGGCAACGCCGGTTCCCTGCGTGAATGGTGCCTCCTCGTGCCGATCTCCCTGTATGCCGTCTGCGGCATGGGCTGGGCCATCGCGCACTTCGACGACGGCGCGATGGTGGTGGCGCGCGTGGCGGGAGCCGGCTGAGACGGCTCCGTAAAGTGCCGGAAACACGGCAGGGCTAGGGTCAGCTCTGACACCGGACGAAGGGAAGGTCAATGCACCGCGACGGATTGTTCTTCGATCCCCTCGAGGCGGAGGAGGAGGCGCCCGTGCGCGCGCCCGAGCCCACGCGGCGCAGGCGGCCGGATCCCGAGGATCTCGATGCCCAGCGCCGGCGCGAACTGGCACGCGTGCAGGACGAGCTACGGAGGATGGCTTCGGGGTCACCCCGCGGCTGACCCGGCAGAGCGGCTGCAGCGCATGAGTCAGGCAGGCTCAGCAGCCGTCGGGGCCGCAGGCGGGGCCGTCGGGCGACGGCGTGAGTGACACCAGGGGGTGGGACTCACGCCAGGCCTGATCGAGTGCCTCCCGGAACAGCTCTACGGGCTGCGCGCCGGAGATCCCGTACCTGCGATCGATGACGAAGAAGGGGACGCCCTGCACGCCGAGCGTACGGGCCTCCTCGATGTCGTGGCGGACGTCGGCGGCGAACCGGTCGCCTGCTGCGGTCTCACGGATCTCGGCCTCGCCGAGACCGATCCCCGCGCCGAGGGCGACGAGCACCTCGACGTCGGAGGTGTCCAGTCCCTGCTCGAAGTGCGCGGACATGATGGCCTCCTTCGCGGCGTCACCCCGGCCGTGGGATTTCGCGAGGTGGAGGAAGCGGTGCGCGGTGAAGCTGTTGCCCACCACCACCCTGTCGAAGTCGAAGGAGAGCCCTTCACCCTCAGCCTGGCGGGACAGGTGCTGCCACATCTCCCGGACCTGCTCCGGGGCAATGCCCTTGCGCTCGGCGAGGTACTGCTGCTCGGTGCCCTCGTAATGGTCGGGGAGGGAGGGGTCGAGCTGGTAGCTCTTCCAGGTCACCTGCACGGCGTCCCGGTGGGGGAATTCCGCGAGGGCTTTCTCGAAACGGCGCTTACCGACGAAGCACCACGGGCATTTGACGTCGGACCAGATCTCTATGTGCACATCCAGCACAACCGCGGAGCGCCCAGGCCCTATTCCTGAAGGAGGGCCTGGGCGTCCTCGCTACCTGCGGTTGAGCAGGTTACGGATGAACCCGCCGGTCTTGCCCGAGGGTACGGGAGTGCCGCGCCGGCCGGCCGTGCCTCCCACGGGCTTCCCTGTCGTCCCGGTACCCGACCTGCTGAGGTAGCGGTTCGCGGCCGTCCTGATCCTGTTGCTGATGCCCATGCTGATCTCCTTCGATCATCGCCTCGTCACCCCGGAAACATCAGGTGGCTTATCAGTTTAGGGGGCGACCGCGCGGGCGGCCAGCCCTCCGCCCGAAACGCGGCACCGGACCGCCCGGCGTACGGTGGGAGGATGAGCGTGCCTACAGAGTCCAGGGTCACCTTCGACGGTCGCTTCGCGCGGGAACTGCCCGAGATGGCGGTCGCCTGGCAGGCCGAAGACGCCCCGGCGCCGCGCCTGCTGGCCCTCAATGAACCGGTGGCGGCGGAGCTGGGGTTCGATCCCGGGTTCCTCCGCTCCCCCGATGGCCTCGCCCTCCTGCTCGGCACCTCGGTGCCCGACGGCGCGACCCCGGTGGCCCAGGCCTACTCCGGCCACCAGTTCGGCAGCTTCAACCCGGGCCTCGGCGACGGCCGGGCGCTGCTGCTCGGCGAGGTCACCGACGCCGCGGGCCGCCTCCGCGATATCCACCTCAAGGGCTCCGGCCGCACCCCATTCGCGCGCGGCGGCGACGGACTCGCCGCCGTCGGGCCCATGCTCCGCGAGTGCATCGTCAGCGAGGCCATGCATGCACTCGGCATACCGACCACCCGCTCCCTCGCCGTCGTCGCCACCGGGCGGAACGTACGCCGCGAGACCCTGCTGCCCGGCGCCGTCCTCACGCGCGTCGCGAGCAGCCACCTGCGCGTCGGGAGCTTCCAGTACGCGGCCGCCACCGGCAACGCGGACCTCCTCACGCGCCTGGCCGACCACGCGATCGACCGCCACCACCCGGAGGCCGCAGCCGCTGAACGACCCTACCTGGCACTGTTCGAGTCGGTCCTGTCCGCGCAGGCATCGCTCGTGGCCCGGTGGATGCTCGTGGGCTTCATCCACGGCGTGATGAACACGGACAACGTGACCATCTCGGGTGAGACGATCGACTACGGGCCCTGCGCGTTCATGGACGTCTTCGACTACGCCACCGTCTACAGCTCCATCGACCGCGGCGGCCGCTACGCCTACGCGAACCAGCCGCTCATCGCCGAGTGGAACCTCGCCCGCCTCGCCGAGACCCTGCTGCCACTCATCGACCCCGACCAGGAGCGGGCCGTGGCCCTCGCCGTCGGCGTGCTCGAATCCTTCCGCCCCCGGTACAGCGGCGCGTGGCTCGCCGGCATGAAGGGCAAGCTGGGCCTGCCCGACGACATCGAGGACGACATCGCCTCGGCCCTCGCCAACGACGTCCTCACCCTGCTGCAGGAGAACCACGTCGACTACACGTCGTTCTTCCGGGGCCTCGGGTCGGTCGTGCGCGGCGACGCACGGCCCGCACGGGACCGGGTGCTCGACGTCGCCGCCTTCGACGCCTGGACCGAGCGGTGGCTGGCCCTCGGCCCCGACGCCGACGCGATGGACCGCGTGAACCCCGTGTACATCCCGCGGAACCACCTCGTCGAGGAGGCACTGGAGGCCGCGACCGCCGGCGACCTGGAACCGATGAACCGGCTCGTGGACGTCATCGGCCGCCCGTTCGAGGAACGGCCCGGGCTGGAGCGGTACGCCGCCGGCGCCCCGGACGACTTCGGGCGGTACACGACGTACTGCGGCACCTGACCGCACCAGCACCGGGTCGGCGGCGTCACAGGGCCTTCATCGCCCGTCAGGTCGTCGTCGCGCGCCGGTGCTCCTCCGCCAGGGCCGTGTACTGCTCGGCGTTCCTCCTGACGCCTGCGATCTCGTCGTCGGTCAGTTCGCGGCGGACCTTGGCCGGGACGCCGGCGACGAGCGAGCGCGGCGGCACCACGGTGCCCTCGAGCACGACGGCGCCCGCGGCGATCAGCGATCCCGTGCCGATGACGGCCCCGTTCAGGACGGTGGCGCCCATGCCGACGAGGCAGTCGTCCTCGATGGTGCACCCGTGCACCACGGCACCGTGGCCCACGCTGACCCGGTCGCCGATGACCGCGGGAAAGCCGGGATCGGCGTGCACCACGACGTTGTCCTGCAGGTTGCTGCCCACCCCGACCCGGATGGGCGTGGTGTCCGCACGGACGGTGACGCCGTAGAAGGCGCTCGACGCGGGGCCGAGGACGACGTCGCCGATGAGCGACGCCGTCGGGGCGACGAACGCGGTCCCGTGGACCGCAGGGGAGGCTCCGCGGAACGGGACGAGCGTCATGCCGACACCGGCTTCCCGTTGATCATCCGGTACCCCGGGTGGGGCGCGTCGTCGCGCAGGACCTCCGGGAGGCGTGACTGCGGGAAGCCCTGGTAGGCGACGGGGCGGAGGAAGCGGAGGATCGCGGCAGTCCCCACGGAGGTACTGCCGGCGTGGGTGGTCGCAGGGTAGGGTCCTCCGTGCTGCTGCGCATAGGTGACGGACACTCCGGTGGGCCACTGGTTCCACAGCACGCGGCCCGCACGCTTGGCGAGCTCGCGGGTCAGGTCGCGCAGGTCGTCGTCGTCCTCGCCGTGGAGGCTTGCGGTCAGCTGACCGTCCAGGCTCCGCGCGAGGCGCACCAGATCGTCCTCGTCGCGGTAGGTGACCACCAGCCCGGCCGGCCCGAAGCGTTCGGCGAGGAGTGAGGGATCGCGCAGCACGGCGTCCACGGTGGTGGTCAGGAGTGTCGCTTCCGGCGGGTCGGCGAACGCGCTCCCGCCGTCCAGGAGGAAGGTGACGCCGTCGTGGGATGCCAGCGCCCGCAGCGAATCGGTGTACCCCTTCTGGATCCCGGCGTTGAGGAGCGGGGACGGGGCGGGGGGTGTCTGGGTGCGCAGGTGGTCCAGCATCTCCTCCGGGACCACGAGTACGCCCGGCTTGGTGCACAACTGCCCCGCGCTGGCGGTCAGTGACGCGAAGAAGGCGGCCGCGATGTCCGCTCCCCGTGCCCTCGCCGCCGCCCGGGTGACGAAGGACGGGTTCACGCTGCCCATCTCCGCGAAGAAGGGGATGGGTGTGGCCCGGGCGTTGGCGAGATCGAACAGCGCGCGGCCGGCAGCGATGGACCCGGTGAAGGACCCGGCGCAGACCCGGGGATCGGTGAGGGCGGCCCTCCCCGCCTCGACGCCGAAGACGACCGAGTACAGTCCTGCCGGAGCCCCCAGGTCGGACAGGGCGTCCTGGATGATACCGGCGGTCGCGGCCGAGAGTTCGGGATGCCCGGGGTGCGCCTTGAGGATGACTGGGCACCCCGCGGCAAGGGCGGCCGCCGTGTCGCCGCCGGCCCCGCTGAACGCGAACGGGAAGTTGCTCGCGGCGAACACCAGCACCGGGCCCACGGGCTCCAGCACACGCCGCAGGTCCGGTCGCGGTGCGCCCATCGGCCACCGCGCGTCCGCGGTGTCGATCCGGACGTCCTGGTAGGAGCCGTCGTCCAGCACCTCGGCGAACAGCCTGAGCTGGAAGGTCGTGCGGACGAGCTCGCCCCGCAGCCTCGCCTCCGGCAGGGCTGTCTCCTTCATGCCCAGAGCCACGAGGACGTCCGCCTGGGCGTCCAGATGCTTCGCGACGGTGCGGAGCACGGTGGCCCGCGTGGTGGCCGGTTCCGCCGCCCAGGGGTCCGCAGCAGCGGCGGCGCCGGTCAGGATCCGCTCCAGGGCCTCGATCGATGTGTCGTCCTGTGTGCTGTACATGGCGGCTCAGTTCCTGTCGGGTGCGGAAGGCGCGGCGGCGGATGCCGTGGGAAGTGGTGTCGCTGCCCTCGGCCGGTTGACCTGGCAACGCAGCGGTTCGCCCCGGCCCGCCCGGGACGCCTCTTCGGCGGCGAGTCGCTGGAGTGCCGCCAGTGATGCCTCGGAGTAGAAGGCGGCGTGGGGGGTCAGGATCGCGTGGGGGTGCCCCCGCAGCCCGTGGTCGGAGGGCAGGGGTTCGGGGTCGAAGACGTCGAGGGCCGCGCCGGCGAGCTGCCCGGACTCGAGGGCCTCGAGGACGGCGTCCTGGTCCACCAGGGCTCCCCGCGCCGTGTTCACCACGAAGGAACCCGGCTTCATCCGCCGGAGGTTCGCGGCGTTGATCACCTTGTGCGTCTCGGCCGTCGCCGGCGCGTGGAGCGAGACGACGTCGGCGCGCCGGAAGAGTGCGTCGAGGTCGACGAGCTCGATACCGTGCCCGCCGGCGACGGACGGGTCGATGAACGGGTCGAAGGCCAGCACCGGGAACCCGAAGGCGCGGAGCCGGGCGACGACGCCGAGGCCGATGCGGCCGAGCCCGATGAGACCGACCGTGGTGTCGGCCGCTGCCCGGATCGGCGCCAGGGCCGGCGGCGCGATCCAGGTGCCGGCGGCGAGGACACGATCGAACTGCACCACCTTGCGCACGAGGACCAGGATGAGGGTGAGCGTGTGGTCGGCGACCGTGTCGGCACCGTAGTCCGGCACGTTGCACACCGAGATCCCACGCTCGTCCGCCGCGTCCAGGTCCACGTTGTCGTAGCCGATGCCGTACCGGATCACCACGGCTCCCGCCGGCAGTGCGTCGAGGACATGCGCGGTGATGGGGGCGAAGTTCACCAGCACGACGTCGGCGCCGCGGACCGCGTCCGCCGCGGCTTCCTCGGTCGCGGCCTGGTGCACCTCGAAGGAGGCCCCGAGCGCGTCCGCGGCGGCGCGCTCGTCGTCGAGCCCGGTGAAGTTGTGGTCCGTGACGACGATGCGCATCACCGCACTCCTACGGAGTCGGTCAGCCCGCGTTCGGCGAGGCTCCTGATGAGGTCCCGGATCCCGAAGTCCCAGGGCGGCGCGGCCTCGGAGGTGTTCACGCGGTTGACCAGCGTGCCGAGCTGCGGGCTCGAGATCCGGACGACGTCACGGAGATGGTGGGTGAAGCCCATGTCCGTGCCGTCCCTGTCCACGCTCGGCGCGAAGAGCGTCCCGAGGTAGAGCAGGACCCCGTCGGGGTACTGGTGCGAGTCCCCCACCGTGTAGCGGGCCAGGGCCTCGGGGTCCCTGGAGATGAGCGGCATGGAACTGACGCCGTCGAGGACGAAGCCGTCGTCCTCGCCGAGCACCTGGAGCCTGACGTCGGCACGCCGGACGTCGTCGAGGCCGAAGTGGCGGTCGAACAGGCGGATGAACGGGCCCACGGCGGCGGAGGCGTTGTTGTCCTTCGCCCGCGGGAGCAGCAGCGCCGACCGGCCCTCGACGTCGCGGAGGTTGACGTCGTTGCCCAGGGTGGCGCCGACCACCTCACCCTCGGACGTGACGAGGATGGCCATCTCCGGTTCCGGGTTGTTCCAGGCGGACAGGGAGGAGACCCCGATCTCTTGGCCGCACCCGACCGCGGACAGCACCGGCCCCTTCGTGAAGACCTCCGGGTCGGGTCCCAGCCCCACCTCCAGGTACTGCGACCACAGGCCCTTGGCCGACAGCTCCTCCTTGAGGGTTGCCGCGTCGGCGCTGCCCGGGCGCACGGCCGCCAGGTCGGCGCCCACCAGCTGCTCGAGCTGGGCACGGAACGAACTGGCGGCACGCGGGTCCCCGCCCGCCCGTTCCTCGATCAGCCGTTCCATGAGGGAATGCGCGAACGTCACGCCCGCCGCCTTCAGCACGGACAGGTCGACGGGAGCGAGGAGGCGGGGCCCGGATCCGGGTTCGTCGAGCGAGTTCCGGAGCACCTCGGTGAGATCCCAGTTCCGCGATCCGGCGACCGCTGCGACGCGCTGCGCCGGATCGGGCGACTCGAGCAGGTCCGTCATGGTGGGGAAGGTCCCGGTGATGTCGAGGAGCCGCCCGTCACGGACGACGACGACGCACGGCCCGCCGACGGCGGGGTCGAACACCCGGCCGACGAGCGTTGCCGCGTCCGCATCGGCCGGCAGCACGTCGGCGGGGTCATCGAGCAGTCGCATGGGTTTCCTTCGTGGGTTCGTGGTGGTCGGGTTCGTGGTGGTCGGGTTCTCCGCCGTCGGGCCCGAGGCGGTACGCCCTGGTCGCGGCTCCCCCGCGGACCGCGTCCAGCTCCCCGCCCGACAGTCCGGTGGCTGCCACCAGCGCGGAGAGGTCCTGCCATGCCTCCTGGTAGCTGCGCCGCAGGAGGATGACGGGCCAGTTGCTGGCCAGCATCGAGCGCTGCGGCCCGAAGTTGGCGAGGGCCCAGTCGACGTAGCGGGCCAGCTCGTCCGGGCGCCAGTCACTCCAGTTCGTCAGGACGTCGATGCCGACGGAGATCTTGATGGAGACGGAGGGAGACGCGGCCAGTTCGGCGATCTGTCCGGCCCATGGCTCCCAGCCCCGGGAGTCCACGGGCGGACGGGCGAGGTGGTCGAGGACCACCCGCAGGTCGGGGACGGCCCGGGTCAGTGTGCCGACCGCGGACACCTGGTCGTGGGTGACGGGCACGATGTCCCAGGCCAGCCCCTGCTCGGCGAGGTCCTCGAAGAGTGCGATCACCCGCGGCTCCTCGAGCCACGACAGCGGACGCCGGCCGACGAGGCAGCGCACCCCCTTCCACGATGCCGTGTCGGCGCGCGCCAGCTCGGCACGTGCGGCCTCGGGCCGGTCGAGCGGGAGCCAGCCGACCACGCCCGCCACCGTGGTGCAGGAGGAGGCGTACGCTGCGAGCCGGTCGTTCTCGTCGCTGCTGTCGACGGACTGCACGAGTACCGTGGCATCCACCCCGGACCCTGCGAGGTCACCGGCGAGGTCCGCCGGTTCGTAGTCCCGCGCGATCGCGCCGTGGTCGGAGGTCCGCCAGGCCTGCTCCTGCGCCTCGAGCTTCCAGTAGTGGTGGTGCGCGTCGATGACGCGGCGGGTGGCGTCCGGTTGCTGCATCAGAGTCCCTTCCATCGGGGTGTTCGGTGCTCCGTGAAGGCGGCGACGCCCTCCCGGAAGTCCTCACTGCCGTAGCAGCGCAGGAGGAGGTCGTCGGCCTCCGCGGTGGGGTCCTCCTGCAGCCGCCGGTCCATCTCCTTGAGCGCGGCGACCGTGATGGGGGCGGTCCGGCTCATCCTGGTGCTGAGCCGCTCCAGGGTGTCGTCGAACTCGTCCCGGGGGACCACCGTGTGGACGAAGCCCGCCTTCTGCGCCTCGTGCGCCGGGACGAGGGACGCGGTGAGGAGCATGGCCATGGTGCGGCCCGGCCCCATCCGGGCCTGCAGCCGCCGCAGCACGGCCGGCGGGATGCAGTTGCCGACCGTGCGGGCGATCGGCACGCCGAAGGTCGACGCGTCGGTGGCGACGACGACGTCGGAGCAGGCGGCGATGGCCAACCCGGCTCCGACGGCGGGGCCGTCGACGGCCGCGATGACCGGGATGTCCAGGCCCAGCAGCCGTCCGAGGATCGCGCCGACCCGCTGCTCGTACCGGAGCCCCTGCTCGCCGGTCGTGAAGGACGCGAACTGCGTGATGTCGGTCCCCGCGGCGAACGCCGTACCCTGGCCGCGGATGACGACCACGCGGATAGAGGGGTCCGCGGACGCCTGCTCGAGCGCCGTATCGAACTCGTCGTACATGCGCCATGTGAGCGCGTTGTGGCGCCCGGGGTTGGAGAGGAGGATCCGCAGGACGGGCCCGGTCCGTTCGAGCAGGATCCGGCCCCCGGTGTCGGCGTCGACGCTCATGGCCCGAGCACCTCGTCGTTGTGCTCGCCGAGCAAGGGTGGGGGGCGCCGGATGCTGGCCGGGGTCCTGCTCAGTCGCAGGGGCGAACCGATGACCTCCACCCGTCCCTCGACGGGATGGTCCATGAACTTGATCATGTCCCTCTCCTTGACGTGGGGGTCGTCCTCGAGGACCTGCCGGTAGTCCTGGATGGGCCCGGCGGGCACCCCCGCCCCGAGCAGGACCTCCACCCAGTCGGCCGTCGTCCGGTCGGCGAACGTCGCCTCGAGTTCTGACACGAGCAGGGCCCGATGGGTCATCCGGCTCGGGTTGTCGACGAACCGTGGATCGTCCAGCAGGTTCTCGCGTCCGATGGCCGTGCAGAGACGACGCCACAGGCGCTCGTTGTTCGCCCCGATCGTGACGTAGCCGTCCTTGGTGGCCAGTGCCTGGTACGGCGCCGACATGCGGTTGGCGGAACCGAGGGCGAGGGGCGCGGACCCCGTGGTCCAGAACTCGGTGGACTCCCAGACCGAGAGGGCGAGGGTCGCCTCGAAGAGGGACGTCTCGAGGTACTGTCCCCGACCGGTCTCCTTGCTCGAGTTCCAGGCGGCGAGCACCCCGACGGCGCAGAAGAGGCCCGCGCCGAGATCCGCGACCGGGAGTCCGCTCTTGACCGGGCGCCCGTCGGGCTCCCCCGTGATGCTCATGACCCCCGCCATGGCCTGGGCGATGAGATCGTACCCGGGGCGCGTGGCGTACGGGCCCGTGGTTCCGAACCCGGAGATGCTCGCGACCACCAGCCGCGGATTGATGCCGATCAGGGTGTCGAATCCGAGGCCCAGCCGTTCCGCGACGCCGGGTCTCCAGTTCTCGATCACGACGTCGGCGGTCTCGACCAGTCTGTAGAAGGTGTCCAGGCCCTCGGTGGTCTTGAGGTCCAGCGTGACGCTGCGCTTGTTCCGGTTCAGGCTGAGGAACGCGCGGCTGTCCTCCCCTTTGCCGGAGATCCCCCAGGAGCGCCGGGTCTGGTCGCCGTCCGTGGGGTTCTCGACCTTGATGACGTCGGCACCGAGATCGGCGAGGACCATGGTGCAGAACGGTCCTGCCATCACCTGGGTCAGGTCGAGGACGGTCATTCCGGTCAGCGCGTCGGCCGGGGGCGGCTCGGTGGGGGGCGGCGATGAAGGGGGCACAGCAGTCTCCTAGCTAGGAAGGTCTCGGACGGGAAGCGGGGCGGGGGCGGGCAGAGGACGACGGCGGACGCCGTCCTCCGCCGCGCCCGGGAGCGCAGCCCTAGCTGCCGAGACCCGCGTTCACCTCGGTGAAGAAGTCGGACACGGCCTGCTCGATCGAGACCTCCTCGAAGCTCACGCGTTCGTAGGCGCGGGTGAAGGACTCCTCGAAGGTCGCCTGGTAACCGGGAGGGTAGACGACCGTGGGCGGTTCCGAGGCGGCGATCTCCTGGTACAGCTCGAGGTCCTTCTTCCGGAGCTCGGGGAGCTCCGGGTTCGCAAGCTGTGCCTCGAGATGGCGGGAGTTGGTGACGGCACCGTTGGAGGACGCGAAGACGGCAGCGGACTCGTCGTCGTTCGCCCAGAAGTCGATGAACGCCGCCGCCGTCGGGATGTTGTCGCAGCTCTTCGGGATGGCGAATCCGGAGGTGAACAGCACGTTCCCCGGTCCGGCCTCGCCCGACGGGAGACGCAGGGAGACCAGCTTCTGGCCGTTGCCGAGTCCGTCCAGCGTCTTCTGCGAGTTGATGAGCGAGTTGCCCGGGGCCGTGTCGGCGACGGTCACGCCGCGGGAGACGTAGCTCTGCTCGGGCTGTTCCGGCTGCTCGCTCATCTGCGCGGGCGTGGCGGTCACGCCGGCTTTGCGCAGTTCCTCCCACATGGTCCAGTACTCGACGAGCGCCTCCTCGGAGAAGCCCAGCTGGTCGTTCTCGAAGAGGGTCTCCCCGTTGGCCGCCATGTAGCTGATGAGGAAGTTCGGGCGCCCACCGCTCAGCGAGAGCGCATTGACGCCCTCCGGCAGGTTCGCCTGGATCTCGGTGGCCCAGCTCACCAGGTCGTCCCAGGTGTAGTCCTCGGGGAGCATCTCGCTCCCGGCCTGCTCCACGAGGGTCTCGTTGACCACCAGGGCGTCGTAGGCGGCACCGTAGGGCACCACGTACAGGTTGCCGTCGGTCCCGCGCCCGGTGTCGAGGACCTCCTCCGGGATGTCGTCCACAGTGATGGCACCCGACTCGATCATGGGATCGAGGGGGAGGAACAGGTCGCGTGAGGTGTAGTCGTTCAGCTGCCGGCCCTGCATCTGCGTGATGCAGGGCAGGTTGCCGCTCGTCCCCTGGACGTTGAGCCGCTGGAAGTACGCACCGAAGTCGGCGAACTCCCGCTCGAGCGTGACGCCCTCGTTGGCCGCCTCGAAGTTGTCCGCGACGGCGTTGGTCACCTCGTTGCGCTGGCCGGAACCCCACCAGGCGAGCCGTGCGCTCCCGGTGACCTCGCCCTGCCCGTCCTGGACCTCCTCGCCGGCCGGCGTCTCGCCGATGCTGGTGCCGCCCGCGCAGGCCGAGACGGCGAGCAGGGCACCCAGCGCGCCTGCTGCCACTGCTCTGCGCGGCCAGCGTCGCGTGATCGAAGATTGAATCGTCATCGTTTCCTCCATTGGTTGTGCCGTGCGTCCGGCGTGGTGGGCAGTGCTGCGGTGCTATTTCAGGCCGCTGGTGGCTATCCCCTCGATGAGCAGGCGCTGGGCGGCGAAGAAGAAGCCGACCACCGGTGCCAGGGAGAGTGTCGCCATAGCGAACAGGGGCCCGAAGGAGGACTGTCCGGTCGCGTCCAGGAAGCTGTTGAGCCCCTGGGTGACCGTCCACAGTTCGGGGCGGTTGAGGTAGAGGAGCGGGCCGAGGAAGTCGTTCCACGTGTTGATGAAGGTGAACAGCGCGGTGGTGCCCAGCGCAGGGATGGACAGCGGCAGGATGACCCGCCGGAAGATCCCCACGTGGCCGCAGCCGTCGAGCCGTGCCGCGTCGTCGAGTTCCCGGGGGAGGGTCCGCATGAACTGGACCATCAGGAAGATGAAGAAGGCGTCCGTCGCGAGGAACTTGGGCACCGTCAGCGGCAGGATGGTGTTGATCCAGGCCAGCTCGTTGAACAGCACGTACTGGGGTACGAGCGTGACGTGGTACGGCAGCAGCATGGTGCCGAGCATGACGGCGAACAGGGTCCGTTTGAACGGGAACTCGAGCCGTGCGAAGGCGTATCCGGCGAGGGCGCAGGCGATCACGTTCCCGACGACGCACAGCAGCGTGATCAGCAGGGAGTTCAGGAAGTACCGCGTGAACGTGAAGGAGCCGAGGGTCCAGCCATCCCTGTAGTTGTCGAGGGTGAAGGTGCCCGGCCAGAGGCTGAGGGTGGTGAACGTCTCGTTGGCCGGCCTGAACGAGGCGCCCACCATCCACAGCAGGGGGTAGAGGATGACGAGCAGCACCACGATCATCAGGAAATGCCGGGTGATGGCGAGCACGGCCTTGTTGCGGGACATGGATCGCCCGAACAGGGGCTTCCTGCGGACGGGTGCGTAGGTGGTCATCGTTCATCTCCGTAGTGGACCCAGAACCGGGCCGACGCGAACAGGAGCGCGGTGAAGATCCCGAGCACCACGACCAGCGCCCAGGCCATGGCGGATGCGTACCCCATCTCGAGGTTGGCGAAGCCGCGCTGGTAGAGGTACAGGGTGTAGAAGAGCGTCGAGTTCAACGGGCCGCCGCTGCCGTTGCTGACCACGTAGGCGGGGGTGAAGGCCTGGAAGGCGTTGATGGTCGTCATGAGGATGTTGAAGAAGATCAGCGGTGTCAGCAGCGGCAGGGTCACGTGGCGGAAGCGCCGGAAGACACCGGCGCCGTCGACCGACGCGGCCTCGTGCAGCTCCCGCGGCACCTGCCGCAGCCCTGCCAGGAAGATGATCATGGTGGAACCGAACGTCCAGACGTTCAGGACCACGAGCGTGTACAGCGCACTGTTGGGATTGCCGATCCAGCTCTGGCCCTCGATGCCGAAGACGGCCAGCACCTGGTTGAAGATGCCCTCCTGGCCGAAGACCTGACGCCACAGGAGGGCGATGGCGACACTGCCGCCGATCAGGGACGGCAGGTAGAACGCGGCACGGTACACGGACAGCGCCTTCATGCCCTGGTTCAGGACCAGGGCCACACCGAGGGATGCGATCAGCACCGCCGGGACGGAGACCACCACGTACAGGAAGGTCACCTGGACGGAGTCGATGAACCGGGGGTCGGCCGCCGCCATCCGTCCGTAGTTCTCGAGCCCCACCCAGACCGGCGGGGACAGGAGGTCGTACTTCGTGAAGGAGAGGTACAGGGAGTACAGCATCGGCCCGATGGTGAGCAGCAGCAGGCCGACGATCCACGGTGAGAGGAACCCGAACGCCGCCCAGGCCTCCCGGCGGGACCGCCTGCGCCGCGAGGCCGTCCGGTCGACCGGCGCCATGGCGCGGCCCCCGGATGGGGTGTCGGGCGGGAGGGAGCCGCTCAGGAGCGCGGTCTGCGCCGCTTTGGTGGTGTCAGTCATCGTCGTCCTTCCCGTTGTGCCCGGCACCGTCGCCGGCTGCTGCGTCACGCGCGTGGGACTCGACGTAGCCCGGCAGCAGCTGACTCAGGAGACCGGCGAAGGGGACGGATGCTTCCGCCGTCCTCGCGGCCGTGATGAACTCGAACAGATCCTTGCTCCAGGGGCGGTCGCTGACAGCGGTTCCGCTCGCCGTGTACGCGGCCGCCGTCTCGTCGAAGAAGCCCCAGTTGGCGGCCACCCAGGAGCCGCCCGTGGAGCTGGCGACACTCCTGAGCACCATTCCGGGATCGACGCCGTACTTCCCGGCGACGTCCAGGGCCTCGTAGGCTCCCGCGAGGGCTGAGAACATCATCATCTGGTTCGCGAGCTTCGTGGCGGCGCCCGTCCCCGGGCCGCCGGCGAGCAGCACCTCGCTGCCCACGGCGTGCAGCAGATCCCCTACCGCGTCGAAGTCGTCACGCTCGGCTCCGACGAACACCGTGAGATCGCCCTTCCGCGCCCTGGCGGCCCCGCCGCTGACGGGGGCGTCGATGAAGCGCGTCCCCTGTGTCTTCGCCGTCTCGGCGAGGGCCTGGGCCGACGCCGGGAGGATGGTGCTGTGGACGATCACCGCCCCCTCGGAGCTGGCGGCGAAGTAGCCCTGGTCCCCGAGCAGGATGGACTCCACGGCGGCGTCGTCCGGCACCACGAGGATGAGGACATCCGCCGAGGCGAGCTCGTCGACCGACGAGGCGCTCTTCGCGCCGGCGTCGACGCAGGACCGCACCCTGTCCTCCACGGGGTCGAAGACCGTGAGGGACCACCCGTCATCCAGCAGTGCGTGCGCCATCGGCAGGCCCAGGTTGCCGAGTCCGGCGAGCCCTACAGCTGTGGTGCCTGGCTTCATTGCCATACTCCCTCCGGAGCGTTGCAGTGATGCCGGGTGAGGACCCGGCATCACTGGCTGACGGGAACGGGCGGCTAGAGGCCCTCGTAGTAGGCCACGACGGCCTCGATGTCCACGGAACTGTCCTTCGGCCGGCCCTGCGCCTCGTACAGCTTCGTGCGCGCGTGCATGTCGGCCAGGAGGATGGCGCGGGCGTGGACCGCCACCTCGTGGGCCACCGCGGCGGGAACCACGATGATGCCGTCGTCGTCGCACCCGACGATGTCCTCGGGCTGCACCTGCACACCGCCGCAGGCGATGGTGGTCTGCACCTCCACGACCTCGATGCGACCCGGGATGATGGTGCGTCCGCGCTCCCTCACGCAGATGGGGTTGCGCTGCAGGGTCACCTCGCCCGTGTCACGGCAGTAGCCGTCGGTGATGATGCCCGCAGCCCCGGCGCCGACCGCTGCCATGACGTTCTCCGACCCCCAGAAGCCGACCTCCCGGCCTCCACCCGAGTCCATGACGATGACGTGCCCCGGACGGAGGTCCGCCGGCAGCTTCTTGTGGCCCATCTTCTCGAACCAGATGCGGTGGGCCTCCACGATGTCCTGCGTCGAGTCGAGCTTCCACATGGGCTTGTTCGAGGGCACGGCGCGGATCGTGGCCGCGTGCCCCCAGAACTTCATGCCGTACCACAGGGGGTGGATGGCCGGATCCATGAGGTTGATGTCGAAGTAGCCGATGCCGTCGAGTGCGTCGGCCACGTCCGCGACCCGCAGGTGCTTGTAGAGGCTGTTGAGATCATCCGGGTCAGCCTTCTCGTGGACGGGCGCCGTGCTGTTGGTGAGCGTCATGGGACACCTTTCACTTCTTCGGGAACAGTCGTGGTGCAGCTCGGTCGGGGTGATGCCGGTGAGGGCGAGTGACCCCTATCACGCTTCGCACTTGTTTATTGTCTACAGCATCCAGTCGACAGAAGACAAGGGTGCGCCGCATAATGGCTGGAGACAGAGCACGCCCGCCACCCAGATGGAGGATCATCCGTGGTCATTTCCACCCGTACCTCCGCCCCGGCCCCGCCCGGACGCATCAAGTCCTCCAGCCTCGTGGATCTCGCCGCGGAAGCCATCCGCCAGCAGATCCTCTCGGGTGCGATGGGTCCTGGTGACCGGCTCATCGAGGAACGACTGACCGAGGAACTCGGCATCAGCCGGCCCCCGCTCCGGGAGGCGCTGCGGATCCTGTCGCAGGAAGGGCTCATCGAGACCCGACCACGGCAGGGATCCGTCGTGGCGACCCTCACTGACCAGGATGTCTTCGAGATCCTGACGCTCCGTTCGGCGTTCGAGAAGCTCGCCGTCGAGCTCGGGGTCCCGGTATCGGATCCCAGGAGGCTCGAGCGCTGCCGGACCGCCCTCGAGCGGATGGAGGACTGCGCGCAGCGCGAGGACAGGGCCATGCTCGTGGAGAGCGGCTACGCCTTCCACGCCTCCATCGTGGCCCTGGCCGGGCATCGCCGCCTGGAGGCGAGCTACGCCTCGGTCCAGCAGCAGCTCCTGCTCTGCATGGCGCGCAACCTCTACGTCCGGGAGCACTACCACGAGAACCTCGTGGACCATGTGGGCCGGCACCGGCACCTCCTCGAGCTCATCGAGGCCGGTGACCCGCAGGCCGTCCTCGCGGAGCTCGCGGTGCACGGCGAGCGGTCCTTCCTGGAACTCCCACCGGCGGGGTCCCCGCAGAAGCGGTAGCACCGCCCCCTCGCCGGCACCGCAGATGCGCGCCCGCTACGGGCCCCGGTTCCCCCACGCCGTGGTCGGTCGTCACCCACGACTGCATCGGGCCGGGACGCGGCGCGCCCGCGCGTTCCGCCACCCGCCCCGTGCCGCGCTGTAGGCTCCGAGAGCCGACTTCCACGGCCGGGCCTCTCCCGGCCCTGCGTGCAGGCCGCCCCGTGCTGCGTGACCCCTTGGGTGCTGCCGCGGGGTCGGCCCACGCTGCGCGGACGTCGTCATGGGGGAAGGCCTTGATGTGGAGCGTCGAACATTCATGAGCGCCGTCGTCGTGGCCGGTGCGAGTCTCGGCCTGGCCGCCTGCGCGGATCCCGTCCGCGGTGCGGCGAAGGCGGCGGGCATGGCGGCGCCGAGCCCGTCGGTCCCGCCGTCGGCCGCACCGTCACCGTCGCCTTCGCCGCCGCCGGTGACGCCGTCACCTCCTCCGGCGCCGGCACCCCCCACGGTCACGAAGGTACGGCTCCCGCCGGGCGTGCTCACCGGCCTGCCCACCACCGAGCCGGTGCTCGCGTGGACGGTCGACGACGGCTCCGACAGCGAGGTGGTCCGGCTCTACGCCGACTTCGCGCGCACGAGCGGCACCCGCCTGACGTTCTTCCTCAACGGCTGCTACCCGGGGTGGACCGACCATGCGGAGCTGCTCAAGCCGCTGGTGGCATCCGGCCAGGTGCAGCTGGGCAACCACACGTGGTCCCACGCCGACCTCACCCGCCTCGGCGACGCCGACATCGTCGCGGAACTCCAGCGGAACCACGACTTCATCGTGTCCACCTTCGGCGTCGACCCACGCCCCTACTACCGTCCCCCGTACGGCTACCGCAACGCGCGGACGGACGCGGCGGCGGCATCGATCGGGTACACCTCCCCGGTCATGTGGTACGGCTCGCTGGCCGATTCGGGCCTGCGGACAGACCAGGAGATCCTCGACCTCGCCCACCAGTGGTTCCTGCCCGCGCACATCGTCATCGGGCATCTGAACCACCTCCCGGTCACGCGGGTCTTCCCGCAGCTCCGGCAACTCGTCGCCGACCGCGGGCTGACCGCCGTCACCCTGGACGACGTCTTCAGCCGCTAGCCCCGCCGTCGTCCCCATCGAGGACGACGGCGGGCGCGGCTAGGCGCTGTGTCCGGTGTTCCGTCCCGCCGGCCGATGGCCTGCGACGGCGGCGCGGATCTCGCCCTCCTCGTGCTCGCCCTTCTTGCCGAACGGCAGCATCTTCAGCAGGGGATGCACGATCGCCATGACCACGAGGCCCCACGCCAGTCCGAGGACGGCCGAGCAGAGGGTGTTCACGAGCCAGGCCAGGAGGCCGCCCACCACGGGAATGCCGACGAACGGGTGCTCGAGCACGTGGACCAGGTCGTACGGCGCGTGCCACCCGAGGTCGTAGGCGCCCTGCAGCATGATGTGGCCGCCCACCCACAGCATGGCGATCGTCCCGACGAGGGTGATCGCCGCCAGGACGCCGGGCATGCCCCTGACGAGCAGCCGGCCGAGGCGCTGCGAGCCCTCCGAGTCCTTGGTGGTCAGGTGCAGGCCGATGTCGTCCATCTTGACGATCAGCGCGACCGCGCCGTACACCAGCACGGTGATGGCGAGCGCGACGACGATCAGGATGAGCGCCCGGGCCACCAGGGACTCGTCGGCCACCTCGTTCATCGAGATGACCATGATCTCGCAGGAGAGGATGAAGTCGGTGGTGATGGCGCCCTTGGTGACCCTGGCTTCCGCCTCCGGCCCCCGCTCCACGGCCGGCGCCTTCTTGGACTCGTGGTGGCCGCGGAGCTTGTGCCAGACCTTCTCGGCGCCCTCGTAGCAGAGGTAGGTGCCGCCGAGCATGAGGATGAACGGGATGATGCCCGGGATGAACGCGCTGACGAGCAGCAGGGCCGGCAGGATGATCAGCAGCTTGTTCCGCAGCGAGCCCCAGAAGATCCGCTTGATCATCGGCAGTTCGCGGGACGGATCGGCACCGGAGACGTACTGCGGGGTGACGGCGGCGTCGTCGATGACGACGCCGGCGGCCTTGGCCCCTGCCTTCGCGGCCCCGGCGGCGACGTCGTCCACCGAGGCGGCCGCGATGCGGGCCAGGGCTGCGACGTCGTCGAGGAGCGCGACGAGACCGCCGCTCACAGCTCGCTCCCGCGGTACTCGGGAGAAGGATTCGGGGCGGGGATGCCACAGGAAAGGCGGGTGATCGGCATGCTCGGAGTATACGGCGGCGGGCAGCACGGCGAAGGGTCCGGCACCCTGCGCGGGGCCGTCGCGACGGAACAGACCCGCTCTCCCGGTTGTTGTACGAGGTGATGATGACAGCCCAGGAACTGGACCTGACCACGCTCTCCCCTACCCGCCTGTGGGTCCCCCGACATGTGCTGATCACGCGGGCTGCAGCCGAACTCCCGCACACGGCCGAGATCGTCCGGCGGTGCGAGCTCGCCGGCGTCGACGACATCCGGTTCCTGTCCGGGAACGCGCTGACCGGCCTGCGCGGCGCGACCGAGCGCGAGACGTACGCGTCCGCCAAGAACACGCTCGCGGTGGTCGTGGCCCCTCCCAGCGCCCTCAAGCCGCAGCCCATCCCACCCAGCGCCGACTGGCGGATCGACCTGGCTAGGGGCTGCCCCGCGCACTGCCAGTACTGCTACCTCGCCGGGTCCCTCCAGGGACCGCCCGTCACCCGCGCCTACGCCAACCTCGACGACGTCCTGGACGGGATCCGCACCCATGCCGGCAGGGGGTCGGTGACCCGCGGGACGATCGAGCGCGGCGACGAGGGCACCACGTTCGAGCTGTCCTGCTACACCGACCCCCTCGGCATCGAGAGCGTGACCGGTTCGCTCGCCGCCGCGATCTCCCGCGTCGGCTCGGGTGAATTCGGGAGCGACGTCCAGCTGCGCTTCACCACCAAGTTCGACGACGTCGGCGAGCTCGTGACCCTCGACCACGGCCGCCGGACCCGCATCCGCTTCTCAGTGAACGCCACCGAAGTGGCCAACCGCTTCGAGGGCGGGACCGCACGCATGCCCGCGCGCCTCGCCGCCCTCCGCGCCGTCGCGACCGCCGGCTACCGGGTAGGTCTGACCATCGCCCCGATCATGCCCATTCCCGGCTGGCGGGAGCAGTACGGCGCACTGCTCGACGACGTCGCCGCGGCCGTCTCGGGGGTCGACAGCCTCGATCTCACGGCCGAGATCATCACCCACCGCTTCACGCCCGCGAGCAAGGAGGTGCTGCTCGGCTGGTACCCGAGGACCAAGCTCGAGATGGACGAGGACCTGCGCACCCAGAAGCGGTCCAAGTTCGGCGGCGTGAAGTACGTGTACCCGAAGCAGACCATGACGGAGATGCGCACGTGGTTCACGGAGGAACTGGAGCGGCGCCTCCCGGCCGCCAAGCTCCTCTACTGGACCTGATCCACCCGGGGCGGCGGTCACCGGACCCCGGAGCAGAGCGGGCGTTCCCGGCCACCGCACATCGGTGGCCGGGAACGCCCGTCGGTGCTACTTCGGCACTCCCGCGCCGGTGCTGGCGTCGTCGGCCCGGGGATCCGCGACCGACCCGTCGGTGACGTCGCCGGCCGGCTGCCCGCCGGCGTCCCGGTCGCCGTCGTTCCTGCCCCCGTCGCCCCGGGTCTTGAGCAGGCTCGCCACGGTGGCGACGGCGATGGTGGCAGCGATGAACAGCAGTGAGAACCAGATGGGGATCTCGGGCACCCAGAGCAGCGGCTCGCCGCCGTTGATGAAGGGCAGCTCGTTGACGTGCAGGGCGTGGAACACGAGCTTCACGCCGATGAACGCGAGGATGACGGCGAGGCCCTGGGCCAGGTAGACGAGGCGCTCGAGCAGCCCGCCGATGAGGAAGAACAGCTGCCGCAGGCCCATCAGGGCGAACGCGTTGGCCGTGAAGACGATGTACGCCTCGTTGGTCAGGCCGTAGATGGCGGGGATGGAGTCCACGGCGAAGATGAGGTCCACGAAGCCGATCGCGATGATGGTCAGCAGCATCGGCGTGACGAAGCGCGTGCCGTCCCGCTTCACGGTGAGCTTGTCCCCGTGGTACTCGTCCGTGACGGGCAGCACGCGGCGGACGAGCTGCATGAACCTGCCGTTCGCCGGGTTGGACTCGTGGCTGCCGAACGCCTGCCTGTAGGCCAGGACGAGGAGCAGGGCGCCGAAGATGTAGAAGATCCAGGAGAAGTTCTCGATGAGGCCGGCACCGATGGCGATGAACCCGCCGCGCAGGATCAGGGCGATGATGATGCCGATCATCAGCACCTTCTGCTGGTACTTCTTCGGGACGGCGAAGCCCGTCATCACGATGAGGAACACGAAGAGGTTGTCGATCGACAGGGCCTTCTCGGTGAGGTAGCCGGCGAAGTACTCGCCGCCGAACGTCCAGCCCGAGACGACGCCGATGCCGACGCCGAACAGCAGGGCGAGTCCGATGTAGAACGCCGACCAGCGGGCGGATTCACCGATGGACGGTTCGTGGGGTTTGCGCACGTGCGCGAAGAACTCGTAGACGAAGAAGAGGATCGTCACGGCAATGGTGATGAACCAGATCAGGGGTGTGACCTGCATGAGGGGTGCTCCCAAGGGGTAGGCGTCGGACAGAGGCGCCAAGGTCTCCTCCGCTCCGGCTGGAACCGGAACCGATGGCCCGGGATGCTGTGCAGCATCCGTAGTGACGAGCCGATCGCAGTCGGGAGTACTCCCCTTGATACGTCCATGCTAACGCATGGGAAAACGTCCGTCGCTCCCTGCGCTGCCCTGACAGTCCCTGGTCGCATCCGTGGGCGGTGCGGGTGACTAGGCTGGGCGGATGGCCACAGTCATCCTCGTGCGGCACGGACGCACCACAGCCAATGCCACCGGAACCCTGGCCGGGCGGACCCCCGGCGTCAGCCTCGACCAGGTGGGGCTCGACCAGGCGGCCCGGACCGGTGAGCGGCTCGCCGCCGTGCCCGTGGTCGGCGTGGTGTCGAGCCCTCTCGAGCGGTGCCGGCAGACGGCCCGGTCCATCCTGGACCGCCAGACCGGGACGCCGCACGCGCCGCTCGATCCCGATCTCACCGAGTGCGACTACGGGCAGTGGCAGGGCCGCGCACTCAAGGAGCTCGCGACCGAGGGGTTGTGGTCGGTGGTGCAGTCCCAGCCGTCCGCCGTCATCTTTCCCGGCGGCGAATCCATGGCCGCGATGCAGGCCCGGTCGGTGGCAGCGGTCCGTCGCCACGACGCAGCCTTCGAGGCCGAGCACGGACCGGGAGCCGTCTGGGTGGCGGTGAGTCATGGAGACATCATCAAGTCGATCCTCGCCGACGCACTCGGCATGCACCTCGACCTGTTCCAGCGCATCGACGTCGGCCCGGCCTCGGTCTCGATCGTGCGCTACGGCGCCGGCCGGCCGACCGTCCACGCGACCAATACCGACGGCGGGGACCTGTCCTGGCTGGCGAACACCGCGCCCGCAGGCGACGCGCCCGTGGGCGGTGGTGCGGGACACACGGCCCCGCCGGCCCCATGAGCCTAAAATAGAGCCATGCCTACAACTGTTCACGAGTTCGCCTGGCCTGACCGCGTCGTCGTCGGCACCATCGGTGTCCCGGGGGAGCGCACGTTCTACCTGCAGGTGCGCACCGGGAAGCAGATCGTGAGCATCGCCCTGGAGAAGCAGCAGTCGGCCCAGCTGGCGGAGAAGATCGACGAGATCCTCGACCAGCTGATCACCCTCGAGGGCAACCCCTTCAGCGTTCCCACGAGCACGCCGATCGAACTCGTCGACAACGACCAGCTCGAGCCCGTCGAGGAGCAGTTCCGTACGGGCGTCATGAGCCTGGGGTGGGATCCGACGACGGCGCAGATCGTCGTCGAGGCCTACCCGATCGTCGAGGTCGAGGACGAATCCGATCCCGTCGAGGTATTCCTCGACGACGACGACGACGCATCCGAGGTGCTGCGCGTGCGCATGCCGGTCGGCACCGCCCGCGCCTTCGCCAAGCGGACCCTCGAGGTCGTGGGTGCAGGCCGTCCCACGTGCCCGATCTGCGGGTACCCCATCGACGCAGACGGGCACACCTGCACCCTCCCCGAGGTCTGATGCCGGCGCCGGACCCCGTGGCCGCCGAGCTGACGCTCACGGGCCGCATCACGACGGCGTCGAACGCCACCTTCCTGGGCAGCATCGGCGACGCGGCGGTCGTGTACAAGCCGATCCGGGGCGAGAAGCCGCTGTGGGACTTCCCCGACGGGCACCTGGCCCATCGGGAGGTCGCCGCGTACCTGATCTCGGAGATCCTCGGCTGGAACATCGTGCCGCGCACCTGGCTGCGCGAGGGCCCGTTCGGCGAGGGCATGGTGCAGTCCTGGCAGGAGACGGACCCCGAGCAGGACGCCGTGGACCTCGTCGCGATGGACGACGTGCCGGAGACCGGCTGGAGGCATGTCCTCGACGGCCAGGACGAGGAGGGACGCATCGTCGCCCTCGTCCATGAGGACACGCCGGCGCTGAGGCGCATGGCGGTGTTCGACGTCGTGGTCAACAACGCCGACCGCAAGGGCGACCACATCCTCGAGATGGTGGACGGACACCGGTACGGCGTCGACCACGGGCTCACCTTCCACAGCGACCACAAGCTGCGGACGGTCCTGTGGGGGTGGGTCGGCGAGGCGCTGACCGCCGAGGAGTCCGAGGGCGTCAACCGCGTCAGCCACGCGCTGCAGGGCGACCTGGGCCGGGACCTGGCGGAGCTGCTCACGGCCCAGGAGATCTCCTCGCTCGCCGCACGCTGTGCCGCCCTGCGCGCGACGGGACGGTTCCCGGGCCCGCGCGGCGGGATGCCGGCGGTCCCCTGGCCCCTGTTCTAGGCTCGCTGCTGTCCTAGGCTCGCTGCTGTTCTAGGCCCGCTGCCTGCGCGGATCGGTCCCACCCGCAGCCGCCACGGTTCCGTCCCTCTTGGCCTCGAGGAAGAGCATCTCCTCGGGAGACAGCCAGTGCTCCCCACGTTCGTCGAGGTCGAGGGTCTCACCCGTGCCGCTCTGCACCTGGTGGACGAAGGCCCGCGGCAGGACCATCGTCGCGGGATTGCGCAGTAGCCACTGCTGGATATCGGTGTCGAGCGTGGTCCACAGAGCACTGATGCTGGTCATGATGCGTGTCCTTCGGGTCAGGGGTGTGACAGGAGCGCCCCGGTACCGCGTGCCCCGGGTTCCACTTCATACAACCCGGTGCCCCCGCGGGGCAGTAGGGCACTACGTCCCGCCCGCCCAGCCCGTCCACCCCTACCCGAGAAGAAAATGATTCACGATCCTCGGTGAGCAGAGGCTAAAATGGGTACAACGAGTGTCTGCCCGGGGCTATTCCGGTTCCCCGGTGGTGTTTTCAAGAGCACGGACACATACCGCTTCCCGGTCGAAGCCCAAGCAGGCCCCGAATGACTGCTCATACCCAGCAACACAGCACCTGGCTCGCAGCCCACAAGGCAGAAGTGACCGCCGAGGACCTGTGGCTCCACTACTACAGCGTCTGCGGCAACCTCACGCTCTTCGAGCTGGACGCCTACCTGCATGGCATGTACGCGCTGCCGCAGGGCGAACGGAACCTCGTCGCGCTGGCCCTGAACGAGCTGATCGACGATCTCCCCCCACGCCCCAAAGCCGAATTCGTGCACGGTCCGGCCCTGGACTAGCACCCGTTCCCAGGTGCCTCCTACCGGCCCCGGCTGATGGGGCCGCCCGGTGCGAAAGCTGGTCACCCGATGTCCGCACCCGGCAACCTACCGTCGTCCGTCCCTGCCGGCCACCCTGCCGGTGAGCATGCCGATCGCCCTACTGAGCGCCCGATGAGCCCGGAGCAGGTAGAGCCGGAACCGTTCTTGGACAGGCTCCAGGACCTCGTCCTGGAGCCTGTCCCGACATCGGCGCCTTCCTCGAGGGTCTTTCGCGGCAGGCCGCCGCCACACTGTCGCGTCCCGATGCCGAGGTCCACTGCGCCGTCCTGCTGGTGCGGCCGCGGGTGCGGGCTGGCGGCCCTAGACCTGTACTCCACCCGCCCCGGGGAGTTCGATGAGGAAGGCACCCGGGCAGCACCCACCCACCGCGCACTTCGAGTCCTGAGCCCGACCCTGCCGGCGACCTCCCGGCAGACGGTGCAGGAAGATTTCCCTGCACCGCGACCGTGTCGGTAATATTCTGGGGCGGATACCGCGCGAGCGGGATCTCCCGGGGTTGAGCAGACAGCCCTCAACCGGCAGGGGTGGCACCCCTGCAGGACAGTCGAAGGCCTGCCGTGAACACCTCACCCTCTCATCCGTCCCCCGATTCCTCTCTTCCTCCCGAGCTCCTGGCGGTCTTCGGGCGCACCAACGGTTACCTCCTCACCGAGCAGACCGCCCACGACGCCGTCGACGGGCTCGCCGAGATCGCCCGTGACATCATCGGCGCCGCTGAGGGCGCAGGGGTGAGCATCATCGACACGGACGGCACCCGGATGAGTGTCGGCGCGACGGACCCGCGCGTGCTCGAAGCCGACGACCTGCAATACGAGTTCGGGGAAGGGCCGTGCATCACGGCCTGGTCGCTGGGTGAGTCCGTCTACATCGCCGATACCCGCACCGATGACCGCTTCCCGCGGTGGGCCTCGGCCGTGGAACCACGCGGTATCCGCTCGTGCCTGAGCGTACCCCTGCTGAATACGCCGGCAGGACTCGGGGCGATGAAGGTCTACGCCGACACCGTCGACGCCTTCACCGACGAGGACCGGCGGCTGCTGACCAACCTCGCCCGCTCCGCCGCAGCCCTCCTCGGCCATATTCAGGCCAGCGACACCCCGCAGCGGATCAGCAACGACGTCAAGGCGTCCCTGGCCGAACGGGACACCATCGGCGTGGCCCGCGGCATCCTGATGGAACGCCTCGACCTGGATCGGCAGGCGGCCATGAATCACCTGATCGACCTGGCCACGGACGCGGACACCACGATCGGCACTATGGCCGCCAGGATCAGCGAGCGTCGGGACGGCTCGAACCCCGCCCCCGGTGCTTGATGACCCGGTACTCTGCCGAGGAGCAACGACAGCGCACGTTGCACGCCATCCACGCCGGCGGGCTCGATCTGGAGAACGTCTGGCTCCGCTATTTCTCCCTCACCGGGAACGCCGACGAGTTCGAGATCGATGCCTACCTCAACGGGCTGACCATCCTGACCCCACAGGACCGCAACCTCGTCTCCCACGCGGTCAACGAACTCACCAGCGAGACGCCTGCCCCCACCGCCCCCTACACGGACGAGTCCAGTGACGACCCCATCGCCCAGGATGCAACAGGTGTCCTGAACATCCTCGATGAGCTGGACGAGGACGGCGGAGGGCACCGCCCCTCGGACTCCACATAGGACCGGGCGCGGGTTTTTGCTAATCTGTCCGTTTGGAGACGGGTTAAGACACCAGCCCGTGTCGAGCACGTCGAACGGCTTTCCCCCATGACCACCACCAACGAGCCCGCTGTGCCCGTGTCCGGGGCCGTGTCCAGTGTCGAGTACTTCATCGACTGTCCGACCGGCACCGTCGAGCACTACTTCGCCGACAACGTCTACCACTGGTCGGACGAGCTGTACCGGATCCACGGCTACGAACGCGGCGACGTCGTCCCCACCCTCGAACTCGGTCTGTCCCACGTCGATCCGGCGGACCGGGACTCCGTGCTGGCGTTCTGGACCAAGGTCACCACGGTCGGAGGACCCTCATCGGTCTACACCTCCCTGCGGGACCTCAACGGGCACACCCACAAACTCCTCATCTCCGCGGACCTGATCCTCAATGATGAGAAGGAACCGGTCGGGGTGTGGGCGCTGGTCGTCGACCTCACCCGGTCCATCCACGCGGACACCCACCGCCTCGCCAACGAAGCCGTCGCTGCATCCGCGGCCAGCCGGGCCGTCATCGAGCAGGCCAAGGGCATCCTGATGGGACGTGCCGGCCTCAACGCCACCGAGGCCTTCGACCGGATCAGCTCCCACAGCCAGCGCATCAACCGCAAGGTCGTCGTCATCTCCCAGGAGATCATCGACCGGGCGGGCCTGCTCACCCAGGATGAGCCCCAGTCCGGCGATCAGGCGCTGCGGGAGCTCTTCGACGCACTCTGACCCGAAGACCACTGATGCACTCCTGATGCGCGCGCCGGTCCCGGAAGAGCTGCGCGGACTTCGGCGTCAGTGCCGGGAAAGGCAAGAAACAGCCCCGTTCGCCCCCGGGCGCGCTCCCCGCTAGGCTGGTCATGAGACCGGGGTTTAGCCACGGGCCAGGTTTCGGACCAACAGAGAAACGGCCATGCCCGAACTTGCGACTCCGGCCCGGACAGATTCCGTCTGCCCCGCCAGCCCGCGCCTCCGGTGCGATCAGAACCCATCCACCCGGCTGACAGTCCGGTCGAGGAACTCCACATGATGCCCGGCGACCCCGAGGTCCGGGCGCAGCAGTCGACGGATCGCGGTTCCAGACACCAGCTCGAGGAGACCTTCCGCGACAATCCCCTCGACGGACGCTTCGAACTGCTCATCGACGGCGCCCTCGCCGCTCACCTCACGTACACGGTGAAGGGAGAGCAGGTAGTCCTGACCGACGGAGTGGAACACCCCGGATTCCGCGACCAGGGCATGGATGTGACCCTGATGCGCCACATCGTGCTCGACGCCCACCGACGACGCCTGAGCCTCGTTCCGCAGTGCCCGATGGCCTTCTCATTCCTGGCGGACCACCCCGGGTGCCCCGACCTGGACCCCGGTCCCGGGCACTGAGCCGGCATGATCAGCGACACCGCTCCACGACCGCAATACCCTGAAGGCATGCGCCCTCCCCTGCGCCCGGCCAGGCACGGCGCCAGACTCGTGCTCTATCTCGTGGCTGCCGCGCTTGCCGGGGCCGCGCACCTGGTGGCGGGATACTTCTATGTGGTCAGCGGCCTCGCCGCCCCTCTGTGGGCCGTGGGCCTGTTCCTCGTCTGGTGGCTGATCCTCACCTGGATCGGCGTGAAGCTGGCGTCACGCCAGTCCTACCGGGTGCTTCTGGTACCTGTCACGGCGGTGGTCACATGGTTCGGCGCGATGTGGGTCGGCGGCACCTTCCTGGGCTGGACAGCCTGAGCGGGAGGCGATGCATACGGACCCGACCACCCGCAGACGCGCTCAACGCTCCAGGGCCGCGGTGCTCTCCCGCACCACCAGGCGCGTCGGGACCAGCTCCCGTCCCGGCTCCGTCGAGTTCTCCCGCATCTGCTTCAGCACCTTGTCCACGCAGCGCCGGCCCACCTCCGCGAAGTCCTGGTGCACGGTGGTCAGCGGCGGGCTGAAGGAGGTGCTGTCCGGGATGTCGTCGAAGCCGACGATCGAGACGTCCTGCGGCACCCGGATGCCCTTCTCGTGGAACGCCCGCAGCACCCCCAGTGCCATCTGGTCGTTCCCCACGAACACCGCGGTGCAGTCGGAGGACGCCAGAGTGAGGCCGGCGAGGTAGCCCGAGTCCGCCGACCAGTCCCCGCGCAGCAGCGGCGGCTCCTCCCGACCCCGGGCAGCGAGGGTGGAACGCCAGGCGTTGACACGCCGCTCCGACGCGAAGGACGCCGACGGCCCGGCTACATGCCACACCGTCGCATGCCCCAGGTCCAGCAGGTGCTCCACGGCCTGCTGCGCGCCGTCGGCCTGGTCCGTGTCGATGACGCTGTACCCGTCGCTCGCATCGGAGTCGACGACCACGGCGTGCACGCCCGGCGGCAGGGATACCGTCGCGGCGTCGAGCAGGTGGACCTCCATGATCACGATGATCGCGTCGACCGCCAGCTCGTTCAGCCGTGAGAAGGCGCCCCGCACGCCCGCCTGCGTGGGCGCCGAGACGGGGATCAGCGTGATGGCGTAATCCTCCTCGGCGGCGCGCGCGGCGATGGCCTCGAGCGTGCGGACGTTGCCGGTGGTGGAGAGCGTGAAGAGGATGACGCCAAGGGTCCGGAAGCTCCCCCGCTTCAGGGCCCGCGCCGCACTGTTGGGCCGGTAGCCCAGCTCGTCCATGGCACGGATGACCTGCTGGCGCGTCGCCTCGATGACACCCGGGCTGCCGTTGGATACCCGCGACACCGTCTGCGCCGAGACGCCGGCCAGCCGGGCGACATCGGACATGGAGACCCGCCGGTCCTCGCGGAGGAGGTGTTGACGCGGCGGAGTGGACATGTGACCATCGTAACAACAATGTTTACGTAAACATCTATCAGCCAGGTCTGTTATGTTTGCGCAAACATCACCGAGAGTCAGAAGGATCCACCCATGACGACGGCGTCACCCCCACCGGCCACGCTCGGCACGCAGCCCCGTCCCGCGCAGCGAGCGCAGAAGCGCCTCCGGAAGTCCTCCTGGTCCGGCTGGCTGTTCATCGGCCCCTTCATGGCGGTCTTCGCGGTCGTCTTCCTGGCCCCCATCGCCTACTCCATCTGGCTCAGCTTCTTCCGCAACCAGCTCGTGGGCGGCAACGGCTTCGTAGGCCTCGCCAACTACAGCCAGGCCCTGCAGGATCCCCAGTTCTGGTCCTCCCTCCTCCGCGTGGTCCTCTTCCTCGCGGTGCAGGTGCCGGTCATGCTGTTGATCGCCCTGCTGGTGGCACTGGCCCTGGACAGCGGCAGGCTCTACGGGAAGTCCTTCTTCCGCATCTCGATCTTCCTGCCGTACGCGGTACCCGCCGTCGTCGCCAGCCTCATGTGGGGCTTCATGTACGGCACACGCTTCGGTCTGGTGGGCAACATCAACAGCGCCCTCGGCATCAGTCTGCCGAACCCGCTCTCTCCCGAGCTGATCCTCGCCTCGATCGGCAATATCGTCACCTGGGAGTTCATCGGCTACAACATGCTGATCTTCTACTCCGCCCTCAGCGTGATCCCGAAGTCCCTCTACGAGGCCGCGGAGATCGACGGCGCCAGCCAGTTCCGCCTCGTCACCGCCATCAAGCTGCCCGCCATCCGCGGGGCCATGGTGGTGGCCGGCATCTTCTCGGTGATCGGCAGCTTCCAGCTCTTCAACGAGCCCGCCATCCTGCAGAGCCTCGCGCCGAACTCCATCTCCACGTACTTCACCCCGAACCTGTACGCCTACTCGCTGAGCTTCTCCGGCCAGCAGTACAACTACTCCGCCACCGTGGCCATCATCATGGGCGTCATCACCATGGTCATCGCCTACGCCGTGCAGCTGCGCGGCATGCGGAAGGAGGGCTGACCATGAGCGTCGCCGTCGAACCCACCCGCACGGACAAGCACAGGACCAAGCAGAAGCCCGCGTACGTGCGCATGAGGAGCACACGCCGCGGCGTGGACAACCCGAAGCGCAGCGTCCTGCTGACCGTCCTCACGGGCGTCGTCCTGGTCTACAGCCTCATCCCACTGGTCTGGCTGGTCATCAACTCGTCGAAGACCCAGGCCGATCTCTTCACCTCGTTCGGCCTCTGGTTCAGCGGCGACTTCGCCCTGTTCACGAACATCGGCGACACCCTCGCCTACGACGACGGCATCTTCGGCCGCTGGTTCCTCAACACCGTGCTGTACGTGGTGCTCGGTGCCGGCGGGGCGACGTTCCTGGCCGTCCTCGGCGGGTACGCGCTGGCCAAGTTCGCCTTCCCCGGCAAGAAGGCCGTGTTCGCCGTCGTCATCGGCGCGGTGGCCGTCCCCGGCACCGCCCTGGCGGTACCCACGTTCCTCATGTTCAGCGAGATGGGCCTCACCAACACCCCGTGGTCGGTGATCATCCCGTCCCTCATCTCCCCGTTCGGCCTGTACCTGATGTGGACGTTCGCCTCCGAGGCCATCCCCACCGAGCTGCTGGAATCGGCCCGCATGGACGGCGCCGGCGAGTTCCGCACCTTCTTCCAGATCTGCCTGCCGCTGCTGGGCCCGGGCATCGTCACGGTGCTGCTGTTCACCATGGTGGCCACCTGGAACAACTACTTCCTGCCGCTGATCATGCTGAAGGACCCGGCCTGGTACCCGCTGACCCTGGGCCTGAACGCGTGGAACGCGCAGGCCTCGACGGCCGGCGGCGAGGCGATCTTCAACCTCGTCATCACCGGCTCGCTCCTCACCATCCTCCCGCTGATCGCAGCGTTCCTCCTGCTGCAGCGCTACTGGCAGTCCGGCCTCAGTGCCGGCGCCGTCAAAGAGTAAAAGCCCCTTCCGACAACGATGATGTGAAAAGGAACCCCATGAAGAGCAGAATCTCCCCGGCAGTGCTGCGCGGTTCGGCACTCGCCCTCGCCGCGGCCCTCGCCCTCACCGCCTGCGGTGGCGGAGGTGGGAACGACGCCGGCGGCGCGGCCCCCGAAGAGGTCAGCGCCGACGACGTCCAGGCGGCCCTCGAGGCCGGCGGCGATCTCACCGTCTGGGCCTGGGAGCCCACCCTGGAGAAGGTCGTCGAGGACTTCGAGGCCGAGCACCCGAACGTGAACATCGACCTCGTGAACGCCGGTACGGGCAACGACCAGTACACGGCGCTGCAGAACGCCATCGCCGCCGGGTCGGGTGTGCCCGACGTCGCGCAGATCGAGTACTACGCCCTCCCCCAGTTCGCCCTCGCCGAATCCGTCCAGAACCTCAGCGGCTACGGCGCCGGCGACCTCGCCGACACCTTCAGCCCCGGCCCGTGGAGCTCCGTCCAGGCGAACGAGGGCATCTACGGCCTCCCGATGGACTCCGGGCCCATGGCCCTGTTCTACAACACCGAGGTCTTCGAGAAGTACGGCGTGGAGGTGCCCACCACGTGGGACGAATACCTCGAGGCGGCCCGAGCACTCCACGCGGCCGACCCCAACGTGTACATCGCCAATGACACGGGCGACGCCGGCTTCGCCACCAGCCTCATCTGGCAGGCCGGCGGCAAGCCCTACACCGTGGACGGCACCGACGTGAAGGTCGACTTCTCCGACGAGGGCTCCACGAAGTTCGCCGCGACCTGGCAGCAGCTCCTCGACGAGGACCTCCTGGCCCCCATCAGCTCCTGGAGCGACGAGTGGTACCAGGGCCTGGGCACCGGCACCATCGCCACCCTCGCCACCGGTGCCTGGATGCCCGGCAACTTCACCTCCGGCGTCCCCGCGGCCGCCGGCAAGTGGCGCGCGGCACCGCTCCCCCAGTGGGAAGAGGGCGGCACCGCGAGCGCCGAGAACGGCGGCTCCTCGCTGACCATCCCCGCAGCGAGCGAGCAGGGCGCTCTCGCGTACGCCTTCCTCGACTACGCCAACGTGGGTGACGGCGTCCAGACCAGGATCGACGGCGGTGCGTTCCCCGCGACGTCGGCCGCGCTCGAGTCCGAGGAGTTCCTCAACGCCGAGTTCGAGTACTTCGGCGGCCAGAAGGCCAACGAGATCTTCGCCGAGTCAGCGCAGAACGTCTCCGACGGCTGGTCCTACCTTCCCTTCCAGGTCTACGCGAACAGCGTCTTCAACGACACCGTGGGCCAGGCCTACGTCTCGGACACCCCGCTCGAGGACGGCCTGAAGGCCTGGCAGGACGCCAGCATCAAGTACGGCACCGAGCAGGGCTTCACCGTCTCGGAGTAGTCCTGGCCGCACCTGCACCACCAGACCCGGGCCGGGCGGGAGCTCGCGCGCACCCGCCCGGCCCGTTCCACATCCCGCCGGTCCCCGCCGTCGTCGCCCTCCGGGAGGCACGGCGGGGAGCGCCCCGCGTGCGTCACAAGAGCCTCAGGCAACACCCCAAGGAGCTGTACCGTGTCAACACCCACCACCCACCGCTGGCTGCGCTGGCCGTCCGAGCCGAACCGCAGGCGCATGGCTTACGGCGCCGACTACAACCCGGAGCAGTGGCCGCGTGAGACGTGGGACGAGGACGTACGGCTCATGCGGGAGGCCGGCGTCAACGTGGTGTCGCTCGCGATCTTCTCCTGGGCGCGCCTGCAGCCCGAGCGCGACACCTGGAACTTCGCGTGGCTGGACGAGGTCATCGAGCTCCTGCACGCCCACGGCATCGCCGTGGACCTCGCCACCGCCACCGCCTCCCCGCCCCCGTGGCTCGCCACCGAACACCCGGAGATCCTGCCGGTCACCGCCGACGGCGGCACCCTCTGGCCCGGTGCGCGCCAGCACTGGCGTCCCACCAGCCCCGTCTTCCGCGAGCACGCCCTGAAGCTCGTCACAGCCATGGCCGAGCGGTACGGGAACCACCCGGCCGTCTGCGCCTGGCACGTGTCCAACGAGCTCGGCTGCCACAACATCTACGACTACTCCGACGACGCCGCCCGCGCCTTCCGCACGTGGCTCACCGACCGCTACGGCAGCATCGACGCCCTGAACGACGCCTGGGGCACCGACTTCTGGTCTCAGCGGTACACGCGGTTCGAGCAGATCCTGCCTCCGCGCCAGGCTGCCTCGCACCCGAACCCCACGCAGCAGCTCGACTTCAAGCGTTTCTCCTCGGACGCCCTGAAGCAGTACCTGCGCGAGGAACGCGACATCCTCAACCGCATCACCCCGGACATCCCCGTCACCACGAACTTCATGGTCATGGGCGAGACGAAGGGCATGGACTACGCCGACTGGGCCGCCGAGGTGGACTTCGTCGCCAACGACCACTACTTCGTGCCCGGTCCGCAGGCCGTCGACGAGCTCTCCTTCTCCGCGAACCTCACCGGCAACATCGCCGGCGGCAGGCCCTGGTTCCTCATGGAGCACTCCACGAGCGCCGTGAACTGGCAGCCCGTCAACACCCCGAAGAAGTCCGGGGCGCTGCGCCGGGACTCCCTCACCCACGTGGCCCACGGCGCGGACGCCGTCTGCTACTTCCAGTGGCGGCAGTCCAAGGCCGGCGCCGAGAAGTTCCACTCCGCGATGGTCCCCCACGCCGGCGAGGACAGCCCGATCTTCCGCGACGTCGTGGACCTCGGCCGCGAGCTCGGCGAGCTCTCCGCCGTCGTCGGATCGCGCCGCAGCGCCGCGCCCGCCGCCATCCTCTTCGACTGGGACTCCTGGTGGGCGTCCGAACAGGACTCCCACCCTTCCGATCGCCTGCGCTACAGGCAGGAGGCCCTGGACTGGTACTCGGCGTTCCTGGCCCTCGGCATCCGCGCCGACGTGGTCCCCGCCGCGACGGACCTGACCGGCTACGGCCTCGTCGTCGCGCCCGTCCTCCACGTGGTCCCGGCCGCCCTGAAGACGCGCCTCGAGGAGTACGTGGGCAGCGGCGGGCACCTCGTCGCGAGCTACTTCAGCGGTATCACGGACGAGAACGACCACATCTGGCTCGGCGGCTACCCGGGAGCCCTCGCGGACCTGCTCGGCGTGCGCGTCGACGAGTTCGGCCCCCTGCTCGACGGCGAGACCGTGCAGCTGGACAACGGCACCGCCGCGACCCTGTGGGCCGACCGCGTGCACCCCCGCGCGGACGACCTCGAGGTCCTCACCCGCTACACGAGCGGCGAGCACGCCGGCGATGCCGCCGTCACGCGCCGCGCCGTAGGGTCCGGCAGTGCCGCCTACGTGGGCGCACACCTCGGCGCCGAAGGCATCGCACCGGTCCTCGCGGACCTCGCCGCCCGCGCCGGGATCGCCGGCGAGCTGCCCGCCGAGCTCCGCGGCGCCGTCGAGCAGGTCATCCGCACCGGCGACGGCACGGACTACGTCTTCCTCATCAACCGCACCGACGCGCCGGTGGACATCACCGGCGTCGACGGCGACACGCTCACCGGCGAGGAGTCGAAGCTGGCACCCCGCTCCGTCGCCGTGCTCACGAGGAAGGTCTCAGGCACCACCGTCTCGTAGTTCAACCCCTTGCTGGAAGGAACCCGTTCAATGACGAATCGATCCAGGCGTGCCACTCAGGCCGCCGCCACAGGGGTGGCCGCCGTCCTGGCCGCCGCCTCCCTGGTCGGGGGTGCGGCGCAGGCCGCGCCCCCGGCACCGCCCGTACCTGCCGCCGTGCCCGACGGCGCCCTCACCCTCACGCCCGACCCCTCCTACCAGGGCGAGGAGTTCGAGGGCTGGGGCACGAGCCTCGTCTGGTTCGCGAACGCCACGGGGGACTACCCCGACGAGATCCGGAACCGCCTCGCGGAGCTGGTCTTCGGGCCCGAGGGCCTGAACCTGAACATCGCCCGCTACAACATCGGCGGCGGCAACGCCCCGGACGTGAAGGACTACCTGCGTCCCGGCGGCGCCGTCGAGGGCTGGTGGAACGCCCCCGAGGGGACCACGCGCGAGGACACCGACTGGTTCGACCCCGAGGACCCGGCCGACTGGAACCTCGAGGCGGACGCCACGCAGCGCTGGTGGATCGACCGCATCAAGCAGGACATCACGCACTGGGAGACGTTCAGCAACTCCCCGCCCTGGTTCCAGACCGTCAGCGGCTACACGTCCGGCGGGTTCAACGCGACGGCCGACCAGCTGAAGCCCGAGAGCATCTCCGACTTCAACGCCTACCTGGTGCGCGTCACCGAGGAGCTCGAGAAGGCGCACGGCATCGAGGTGGACACGCTCGATCCGTTCAACGAGCCGAACACCAACTACTGGAGCACGCAGCTCGACGCCGCCGGCGAACCGACCGGCGGCCGCCAGGAGGGCGCCCACATGGGCCCGCAGCTGCAGCAGCAGGTCCTCCGGGACCTCGCCACCCAGCTGCAGGACGCCGACACGGACGCCACCATCTCCGCGATGGACGAGACCAACCCCGGCACCTTCGCCACCAACTGGAACAGCTACCCCGCGGACGTCCGCGCCCTCGTGGACCAGCTCAACGTCCACACGTACGGCACCGGCCAGCGCACCACCGTGCGGGACATCGCCAAGGGCGAGGACAAGCCGCTGTGGATGAGCGAGGTCGAGGGCTCCTGGGGCAACGGCCAGAGCTTCACCAGCATGGAGCCGGGCCTCGGTATGGCCAAGCGCATCACCGACGATCTCCGGGAGCTCGAACCCAGCGCCTGGGTGTTCTGGCAGCCCGTCGAGGACTACGACAACATGGCCCCCGGCGGCGAGAGCGCGGCCGGCGCCAACTGGGGCAGCATCCAGATGCCGTTCGACTGCACCGATGCTGACACCCTCGAGAGCTGCCCCATCTACACGAACACCAAGTTCGATACGGTGCGGAACTACACGCACTACATCCAGCCCGGCGACCGCCTGGTGCAGGTGAACGACGACGACACCACCGCCGCGATCACCGGGACCGGCGCTGCCGTGGTGCACATCAACGAGTCCACCGACGCCAGGCCCGTGGTGCTGGACTTCTCGAAGTTCGGCTCCGTCGCCCGGGGTGCCACCGTGACCCCCGTGGTCAGCGACGCCGACGGTGCGCTCGTCGAGGGTGCTCCGGTCGCGATCGAGGGCGGCTCCGCCGTCGTCACCGCGCCCGCGCAGTCCGTCACGACCTTCGTCGTCGAGGGCGTCTCCGGCGTCGCCGCGGACGCGGCCGCCCTCCAGGACGGGCATGTGTACCGGCTGCAGGGCGTGCAGAGCGGCAGGTCGATCGAGACCACGGGCGGCACCGCCGTCATCAGCACGACCGACCCCGTCGACGCCGCCCAGCTCTTCCGCTTTACCAGCCTCGGCGAGGACGGCACCAACCGCGAGCGCTATTCCATCACCACGCTCGACGGCGCCTCGCAGCTGGCCGACGAGGGTGGCGCCGCCGTCCTCACCCCCGCGGGTGCGGACCCGCGGGCGGAGTGGATCGCCTCGACCACCGGCGACGGCACCTACACCTTCGTCAACGCCGCCACGAACCTGCTGCTCGAGGTGGGCGGCGGATCGACGGCCGAGGGCGCACCGGTGACCCTCTACCTCGCGAACTCCGGCGCCAACCAGCGCTGGACGCTCATCGACGAGACCGTCCTGTCCGTGGAGCCCGCCACGGCGTTCACCGTCCCCGGTACCGCGCCCGTGCTGCCCGCGACCGTGACGCCGGTGTTCCGCGACGGCGCCCGCGGGGCCATCCCCGTGGAGTGGAAGATCCCCAACGACAACCGCTGGAGGAAGCCCGGCACCGTGAAGGTCAAGGGCACCGCCACGGACGTCACCGGCATGCAGTTCGCCGCGGAACTGACGGTCACGGTGGACACCCTCGTGTCCACGCAGCCCGCGCGTGCCAAGGCCGTGGTCGGCGGGCTCCCGGCCCTGCCGCCCACGGTGACCGCCGTGGGTAGTGAGGGCGGGACCGTGGAGCGTCCCGTCACCTGGGATACCGCTGTCAGCCACCCCGCCCCGGGCGTGTACGAGCTGACCGGGAACGCCGATGCCGGCGACGGCACCACCCTCCCGGCGACCGTCCGCATCCAGGTCACCGAGGGCACGGCGGACAACGTGGCCGACGACGGCGGCACCACCGCGAACGCGACGTTCACCGAGCCGGGCTACGGCACGGCCGGCCTGTTCAACGGCGACACCCGCGACAAGGCGTGGTCCAACTGGCGCTCCAGCGCCAAGAACCCGGCCGACACCCTGACGGTGACCCTGGCCGAGGCGCAGCCCCTCGGCGGCGTGAAGGTGCACTTCTTCCGCGACGGCAGCACGGACAGCTACGCGCAGACCGTGCAGCTGCAGGTTCAGGGCCCCGACGGCCGGTGGACGTCCTCCGGCGCACCGGTCGGCGTCCCGGCCGGCTCCCCGGCCCCCGTGGTGACCCTGCCCCTCAGCGGGGTGACGGCGTCGTCCGTGCGGGTGGTCATGACGGCCCGCCCGAACACGCACATGGTGGTCAGCGAGATCGAGGTACTCGGCTTCGTCCCGGCCACCTCGTCGGACGCCACGCTCGCCGGCATCAGCGTGGGCGGCACCCCGGTGGCGGACTTCTCGCCGTCGGTCACGGGCTACTCCGCTCCGATCAAGGGCAGGACACCCGCGGTCTCCGCCGTGCCGTCGGATCCCTATGCCTCGGTGTCCGTGACGCAGCCCGCCGGCAGCAATCGGACCGCCGTCATCACCGTGACGAGCGAGGACGGTTCGGCCACGCGTGAGTACCGGGTGACCCTCACCCGCTAGCAGCACCCCGGAGAACGACGACAGCCACCCGCTCCTGATGGAGGGGTGGCTGTCGGTCGTTCCGGAGCGGGACCGTCAGTCGCCGGTCAGAGCGCTCCGCCCGTGGTGCGGTTCTTGTCCACCAACGGATCATCCAGTGCGTCCGTGGCGGACCCGGGCTGGTGCCCGGTGCCGACAGGATCGACGTCGTCCACCGGCAGGAGGGTGTCCCTGGTGCTCGGAGACAGCTCGCTCTCTTCACTCGTGTACACCTCGGGTGCCGCACCGTCGATGGGGGTGATCGTGACGTCGTTCTCCCCGGCGTCCACGGTGTCCGCGTCGCCGCGCTTCTTGCCGGCGGCGACCCCTACGGCTGCCGCTGCAGCGGCCAGGCCGACACCGGCTGCGACCTTGCCGGAGATCCCGGCCTTGCCACCGTCACCACGGGAAGCCGCAGCCGCCTCGACGCCGGGCGCGCCCGTGTCGATACCGGTGCCCACGGTTCCGCGCCATGCGCCCGTGGCGTACCCCTCGTCCTCGATGAAGGCCTTGAACCGCTCGAGGTCCGCCTCGGCCTGGTTCTCGACGACGTTGAGCTTGTCGCCGATCTTCTCGACAAGGCCCTCGGGCTCGTACTCGAGGGCGAGGTGGACCTGCGTCTGTCCTCCTCCGACGTCCTCGAAGGAGACCGACCCGGCATTCGTCGCGCCCTCGGTCGCGGCCCACGACACCTTCGTGTCGGGCACCTGCTCGAGGATCGTCGCGTCCCACTGGCGGCGGACGCCGCCTATTTCCACGATCCAGTTCAGGCGCTCGTCATCGAGCTGCGTGACGGACTTGACCCCACCCATGAAGTGCGGGAATTCTTCGAACTGGGTCCACTGGTTGTAGGCAATGCTGATCGGGACGTTGACCAGGATGCTCTTCTCGACCTTCGTGCTCATGGAGTCTCCTTCGGTTAGGACGGACTGCGTCTGGCGATGCGAGTAACAACTGAAGCAATTCATCAGCCTGCTTAGTATACCGCGGCCTCCGTCTGCTGCAGGCGAGGAGAACTTCCGGGTCGTGCGCCGAGCCGGAATTCGGACATCGGCAACCGCAGTGATGCTCAGCTGACCGCCTTCGCCACCAGGCGGCGCAACTCCTCCTCCACCTTGTCGTTCCACGCGGTGATCGAGAAAGCATTGGGCCAGAACACGCCGTCATCCAGGTTCGCGGCGTCGTTGAAGCCGATCGTCGAGTAGTGCGAGTCGAACTTCGCCGCGGCCTGGAAGAACGTCACCACCTTTCCGTCCCGCGCGTAGGCCGGCATGCCGTACCAGGTCTTGGGCTCGAGGTCCGGGGCGACGGCGGACACCAGCGCGTGGTAGTTCTCAGCGATCCCGCGGTCGGGCTGCGGCATCTCGGCGATCTTGTCCTGGATCGCCTTCTCCCCCGCGGCCCGGCTCTTGCCGCGCTTCGCCTCGGCGCGCATCTCCGCCGACCGCTCCTTCATGGCCGCGCGCTCCTGCTCGGTGAATCCCTCGGTCGTGTCGGTCTGACGTGCCATGATCTGCCTCCCTCGATGTGGTCCGCGGATCGATGCCCGGCGGTGCTCCCACCCTAGGGACGTCGGCGCGGCGTGGATAGGGCCGGTAGTACCCGAACGGGCCACGAGTACCGCCGCCGACAGCGCATCGATGGCACTCCGATAGCGCACCGGTAGCACTCCGAGCGCCTCCTGGCGACACGACCGGGAATCCCGTCAGGACCCGGCCACCGACGGCCGATACCCAGTAGGCTTACGGTGCCGGGCGCGATGCGCGGGCGCTGCTTCACCAGAAGCCGCCCCGTCCTCCCGGCAGGTCTCACCGTACTCAGCGGACTACCCGCACCACTGTCGGCAGCCGACGATTCTCGGCGCGCCGATGCACCGCACACTTGAAGGGGAACAACCATGACCACCGCAAACACGCCCCACACGGGCACCCGCACCAATGTCCAGAAAGCAGCCCTCGCCGTCGGCGCGGTCTTCCTGCTCGTCGGGATCCTCGGCTTCATCCCCGGCATCACCTCCGACTACGACACGATGATGTTCGCCGGCCACGAGTCGGAAGCGAAGCTCCTCGGCCTGTTCCAGGTCTCGATCCTGCACAACATCGTCCACCTGCTCTTCGGTGCAGCCGGCATCGCCATGGCCCGCACCATCAGCGGCGCCCGCTCCTACCTGCTGTACGGCGGCATCATCTACCTCGTCCTCTGGGTCTACGGCCTGGTCATCGGTGAGGACTCCGCCGGCAACTTCGTGCCGCTCAACGGCGCGGACAACTGGCTGCACTTCCTCCTGGGCGTCGGCATGATCGCCCTGGCGCTGCTGCTGACCCGCAACCACAAGCGGACCACCACACACGCCTGACCCGTCCGCCGGAACTCCGGCAGGAAGCCGCCGCACGTCGGCGGACACCCGAGGAGGCCCCTGGTTCGCACCGGGGGCCTTCTTCGTGTTCACGGGCCCCGACGGGCCCACGCGGACCGGAACTGTCCTGTGACCCGGTGCGTGCGGACCGGAACCGCGGCACAATCGACGCATGACTCTGCGCTGGTACTCCACCGTCATCGAATCCTCGGACCATCGCGCGCTCGCGCACTGGTGGTCCGACGCCCTGGGCTGGGAGGTGATCTTCGAGGACGACGAAGAGGCCGCCGTCGTGCCGCCGTGGGCCCGCGAACTGGAGCCGAAGCTCCCCTTCGAGCAGGTTCCGCCGGGCCTCGTGTTCGTCGCCGTGGATCACGAGAAGCAGGGGAAGAACCGTCTCCACCTGGACTTCGCGCCGCACACCACGGACGACCGCGACGCCACGATCGAGCGCCTCGTCGCCCTCGGCGCACGCCGCGTCGACATCGGGCAGGGGCCCGACGTCAGCTGGGAGGTGCTGGCGGACCCGGACGGCAACGAGTTCTGCATCCTCTCCGCCCGCGAGCACTAGGGCCTTCCGGAGGAAGGACGGGAGCGACCGCCCCACCTGCCGTGGGACGGCCGCTCCTGTTCCCGGGACCGGAGCCCGGTCGGCACGCCTACAGCTCGACGCGCTCCGTGTCGATGACTTCCTTGCGCACCTGGCCGCTGACGACCTCGTCGTGGGTACGGGCCTCGCGGCGCACGCGCACGCGCTCGATCGGCACCACGTCCATCTCGACGCGGGGCTTCTCCTCGTAGAGGACCACCTCGACGGTATCGCCGTTGAAGGCCGTCTCCACGGCGGAGTACAGGCGCTCGCGCTCGGCCTCCGTGTAGGAGTTCTGGCCGTCGTCGTAGAACGGCGCGCCGTCCTTAACGGGCACGCGCTCGACGACGAGCTCCTCGCGACGGATCTGCACCGTCATGGTGACGTCCTCGGTGACCACGCGCTTCACCAGGCGGACGCGCTCGGTCTCGCGGATCTCCGTGCCGACGCGCAGCTGCTCCTCGGACCGCGTCATGGAGTAGTCGCCCTCGGGGCGGGAGGTCTGCGTGCGGGCGCGCCCACCGCGGGAGAGATCGGAGGCGTCGGAAGTCTGCGACGTGTCGGAGACGTCGGCGGTGTCGCGCCTGTCCGCCACGCCCGCGGCGGTCGTCCGGTCGGCGACCTCGTCCTTCTCCGCCATGAGGCCGTAGTAGCGCAGCAGGTGCTGCTCCTCCTCGGGACTCAGGTGGCCGTCCAGGGACATCTTCGGGGAGTCGTACACCTTGGCGTGCGTGTAGGGCAGGCGGACGTCGCGGCCCGTGAGCGTCGCCCCGCGCAACGGTGCGAAGGACTCGGGATTGCCCATGGCGTGCGTGGCCACGGTGACCCAGCTGGGCTCCCCCGTGGCGTCGTCGACGTAGAGCTGGCCCATGGGGCCGAGGACCGCACCGTCCTCGCTCAGCACGTTCGCGCCGGCGTTCATGGCGTCCTTCATCTGGTCAATCGTGATCATGACGTCCCTTTCGACGATGTTGCTTTCGTTCACCGTAGGTCCCACCCGAGGCGATAGCAAGCATGCTTACTACTCGGGTGTAGACTTCATCTACCGGGAACCCTCGGCGATCGGCCGCGCCGGTCCTATTCTGGCTGCATGCATCTCCAGCGAAGACCCCTTCGGGCGGCGCGCGTCTCGGACGAATCGCACCGCGTCACCACCTTCGAACTCTTCTTCGACCTCGTCTTCGTGTTCGCGTTCACCCAGGTCACCGGTTTCATGGCCCACGAGCACTCCTTCACCGGCGTGCTGCAGGGCATGATCATCCTGGGGCTGCTCTGGTGGTCCTGGGTGTCCTACGCCTGGCTCGGCAACCAGACGCACGTGGACGAGGGCATCATGCGCCTCGGCCTGTCCGCCGTCATGGTGGCCATGTTCATCACGTCCCTCGCCATCCCCGAGGCATTCACCGACCTCGAGGGCGGCCTCAGCGGGCCGCTCGTCCTCGCCCTCGCATACTTCGTGGTGCGCCTGCTGCACCTCCTGCTCTACCTCTATGCGTCGGTCGAGGACAAACCGCTCCAGCGGCAGGTGATCAGGACCTCCGTGGCGACGTTCTCGGGCTCCGCGCTCATCATCACCGGTGCGGTCATCGGCGGGCCGGCGCAGACCTGGTTCTGGCTCGCCGGACTCGCCCTCGACATCACGCTGACCTATCTGACCTCCTCGGGCGGCGACTGGCGCGTGCTCTCCGCGGCGCACTGGACCGAGCGCCACGGCCTCGTGATCATCCTGGCGCTCGGGGAATCGATCGTCGCCATCGGGGTGGGCGCCTCGCAGGAGCCCGTGAGCATCCCGATCCTCCTCGGCGCGGTGTTCGGGATCGCCCTGTCCGTGTGCCTGTGGTGGCTCCACTTCGACGTGACCGCGATCGCCGCCGAACACCGCTTCGCCGCCCTGCAGGGCAGCGCGCGCACCTCGGCCGCGGTGGACGGCTACACGTACCTGCACCTGCCCATGGTCGCCGGGATCATCCTGTCGGCGTTCGGCGTGGAGGACGTCCTGGCCTACATCGACAAGACGAAGGATTTCGGCGTGCTCGGTTCCTTCGCGCTCTTCGGCGGTGCCGCCCTGTTCCTGCTCGGCAGTTCCGCCTTCTGGCGCCGCATCGGCGGGTACTGGAAGAAGTGGCGGCTCGGCGGGGCGGCGGTGCTGATGCTGCTCATCCCCGTGGCCGCACCCCTCGCACCGCTGGCGGCCCTCGCGCTCGCGGCCGTGATCGCCGCGGTCCTCGTGGCGGTGGAGAGCCTCCTGTACGCCGAGACACGGGCATCCGTCCGCGAGCAGCACGCCCGGGGCCAGCACTGAGCGCACGTCCCGAGCGGTCGGCCCCGGGCGGCCCGGCGTGCCGCCCGGGGCCGAACGGCCGCCCTAGGCGTCGTGCCGCAGGGCATAGGCGGAGCTGGGCAGGGAACCGACGTTCCAGTCGGCGTGCGACGCCGGCTGGTCCGCCGGCGCGTCGGTGCGGATGATCCGCAGGAGGTACCGCACCAGGAGGGTCGTGAGGACGATGGCCAGGAGGATCAGGAGAAGAGTCATGCCTCGATCCTGATCCTCCGGAGCCAGGAAAAAGAGTGGCAGGAACGACCCATAACGCTCAAAAACTGCCATACTGCTGGCATGTTCTCCACGGTCGCCGTCATCGTCCTGCCGGATCTCGCCCTCTTCGAGTTCGGCGTGGTCTGCGAGGTGTTCGGCGTCGACCGCTCGGCGCTCGGTGTCGGCCTGCCCGCCTTCGACCTCCGCATCTGCACGCCCGTCCCCGGCATGGTCCGGACGTCCTCCGGCGTGTCCCTGCAGGTCGACGACGACCTCTCCGGGGTCGACGACGCGGACCTCGTCATCATGGCGCCCTTCTCGGCCGGGACGGATGTCCCCGCCACCGTCCTTGGGGCCCTGCAGGCCGCGGACCGCCGGGGCGCGCGGATCTTCTCGGTGTGCTCGGGCGCCTTCGCGCTCGCGGAGGCCGGACTGCTGGACGGCCGCTCCGCGACGACCCACTGGCGGTACACGAGCGCCCTCGCCGATGCCTACCCGAGGACCCGCGTGGACGAGAACGTGCTCTACGTGGAGGACGGCAACATCCTCACGAGTGCAGGCACGGCCGCCGGGATCGACGCGAGCCTGCACCTCGTCCGGCAGGCGTTCGGACCGAAGGCCGCGACGGCGATCGCCCGCGGCATGGTGGTGCCCCCGCACCGGGACGGCGGGCAGGCACAGTTCATCGAGCGGCCCATCCCCAGCGAGTGCGGTGCCTCGATGGAGGAACTGCTGGTGTGGCTCGCCGGCCACCTGGACCAGGACATCACCGTGGCGACCCTCGCCCGGCGCCTGCACATGAGCGAGCGCACCTTCGCCCGGCGGTTCCGCTCGGAGACGGGTACCACGCCGGCGGCCTGGCTCACCGGGCAGCGCCTGCTGCGGGCGCAGTCGCTGCTGGAGGAGACGCGGCTGACCATCGACGCCGTCGCCCGTGCGGCCGGCTTCGGGCAGGCGGTGCTGCTGCGCCACCACTTCCAGAAGAGCCTCGGCGTCAGCCCGGCCGCGTACCGCCGCACCTTCCGGGGGTCCGACAGGGACTGCGACCTGGACCTGCACGAGCTCGAGGAGCAGTTCGGCGGACGCGCGCTCAGCCGGTGAGCGCCCGGATGACGAGGAACACCACCGGGAGGTAGAGCACCCCGGCGACGGTCTGGAGCGTGATGGTCGAGGCCATGAGCCGCGCGTCCCCGCCGAGGGCCCGCGCCATGACGTACGCCGAGGACGCCGTGGGCAGGGACAGGAACAGGATCACCGTGGCCGCCGGGTCACCCGTGAGGCCCAGCAGCAGGCATCCGGCGATCCCGAGACCGGGCAGCACCGCGAACTTCACCGCGGTGGCCAGGGCGACGGCGCCCGGGTTCCGGCCGATGCTCCGGAGGTCCAGGGCAGCGCCCACGCAGAGAAGTCCCAACGGCAGCGACGCACTGCCGAGCGCCCGCACGAACTCGGCCACGCCCGGCGGCAGCCCCGCACCCGACACGTTCAGCAGGATCCCCACGACGCAGCCCAGGATCAGCGGGTTGGTGGCGATGCTCCGGACCGTGCCGGCGAGCGTCAGCCGCTCCGCCCCGTAGCGCGCGAACCCGAGCGTGCACAGGACGTTGACGAGCGGCACGAGGACGGTGTTCGCGATGGCGGCGAGCGCGACGCCGCCGGGTCCGAAGAGGGCGAGGGCGATCGACAGGCCGAGGTAGTTGTTGAACCGGATGCTGCCCTGCAGCACGGACGTGAACGCGGGTCCGTCGAGGTCCAGCCACCGCTGCGCGACCACGAGCCCGAGCGCCGTCACGACGACCGGCCCGGCGAGGACCGGCGCCATCAGGGCGATCGGCAGGCCCGCGAGATCCGCCGTCGCGGTGCCGCTGATGAACAGCGCGGGCAGCAGGACGAAGTAGCAGAGGCGCTCAGCGGGCGCCCAGAAGGCGGGCGCCAGGAACCTGCGGGCCCGGAGGGCGTAGCCGAGCGCGATCAGCCCGATGACCGGGCCGAGCGCCACGAGGGTCTGCAGGATCATGCGGCCCCACCCCCGGGGAGGACCGGGCCGATCACCAGCCCTGGGCCGTGAGCCAGTCGGCGGCGAGCCGGGGCCACTGCTCGGCGGCACCGGCGTCTTCCGCCAGCCCGAGGCCGTGCTCGCCCTCGGCGAACACGTGCAGGGCGTGCGGGACGAAGTGCGCGGCGAGCGCCTGCCCCAGCAGGTACGCGTGCTCCACGGGCACGGCCTCGTCCTCGGCGGTGTGCCAGATGAAGAAGGGCGGCGCGTCCGCCGTCACGAGGCGGTCCAGGGAGGTGGCGGCGCGGAGCTCCCCGCCGGCGTCGGGCCCGAGCAGTTCGTCCTGTGAGCCGCGGTGCGTCGCGAGCTCCATCGACACCACGGGGTAGCAGAGGACGGCGGCGTCGACCCCCTCCACGGCGTCCGCCGACGCCGTCAGCGCCGCGTGCCCGGCGAGGTGCCCGCCCGCGGAGAACCCGAGGAGGGCCAGCCGCTCGACGCCGGCGGCGCGGACGCGGCGGATCTCCTCACGGACGGCGTCGAGCGGGCCCGGGTGCCGGGTCTGCACGGGGTAGTAGAAGACACCGGCCGAGAGGCCGAGCGAGCGCAGCCGCTCCGCGATGACCTCGCTCTCGGTGTCGGACAGCATGCCGTAGCCGCCTCCGGGCAGGACGATGACGTGTGACGACTCCATCCCTCCACCGTACTGGGCGGCACGCGGGGAACCACGCCCACCACGGGCAGCCGGCCGCGCACGCCCCGTCGATGCCGGGCCGCCGGGGCTGCGCACATGGACCGCCTGACGAAGAAAGCCCCTGGCCGAAGGGCCAGGGGCTTTTCGTGGAGCGGTCCGGACGTCGTGTCAGCCCTCGCACTCGGTGCAGTACTTGTCGCCGTTCTTCTCGCGCGCAAGCTGGCTGCGGTGGTGGACCAGGAAGCAGGACATGCAGGTGAACTCGTCCTCCTGCTGCGGGATGACCTGGATGAGGAGTTCCTCGTGGGAGAGGTCGGCCCCGGGGAGGTCGATCCCTTCGGCGGTCTCGCCGTCCTCGACATCGATCAACGCGGTTTGCGTGGTCGCGCTGCGCTGTGCCTGGATAGCCTCGAGGGACTCGTTGGCTGGCTGGTCTTCCGGACGGACGCGTGGTTCGTCGTAGTCGGTTGCCATGGGGGTAGATCTCCTTCTGTGGGCGGGAATACGCCCAGATGCCACTCTCAACCTCGGGGGAGGCGGAAGTATTCCATATACCGGGAGCAATATACCGGCTGGAACTGGATCTTTTCTCCACGCCCCGATCGCCCGCCGCTCCGCGCCCCGATGTGACGGACCGGGGCCGCGCGTGCTACGCAGCCGGCCGGGCAGCGCCGTCGTAGGGTTGGTTCCGATCCCATTCCCCGACGGTCCCAGGAGTTCCCATGGCAGTGGCAATCGATCTCAGCGGCAGGACGGCGCTCGTCACGGGGTCCACGCAGGGCATCGGGATGGCGATCGCGGCGGGCCTCGCGTCCGCGGGCGCCCGCGTGGGGGTGAACGGCCGCAGCAACCGCGGGGTCGTCCGCGCCATGGAGACCATCCGCCAGGACGTGCCCGACGCCGACCTCGTGGCCGTCGCGGCCGACGTCACGACGGAGGAGGGCGTCGCCACGGCACTGGGCGTCCTGCCCGCCGTGGACATCCTCATCAACAACCTCGGGATCTTCGGTGCACAGCCGGCGCTGGAGATCGACGACGCCGAATGGCGCCGCTACTTCGAGGTCAACGTCCTCACCGCCATCCGCCTCACCCGCTCCTACCTGCCCGGCATGATCGATGCCGGCTGGGGCCGCGTCCAGTACATCGCGAGCGACTCCGCCGTCGCCATCCCCGCCGAGATGATCCACTACGGCGTGTCCAAGACGGCACTGCTGGGGGTCTCGCGCGGCTTCGCGAAGGAGGCCGCCGGCACGGGTGTGACGGTGAACTCGATCATCGCGGGCCCCACCCACACCGGCGGGGTCGAGGACTTCGTCTACCAGCTCGTGGACAAGGACCTCGGGTGGGAGGACGCGCAGCGGCAGTTCATGAGGGACCACCGACCGCAGTCGCTGCTGCAGCGCCTGATCGAGCCGCGCGAGATCGCGAACATGGTGACCTACCTCGCCTCCCCGCTCGCCTCGGCCACCACGGGCGCGGCGGTCCGCGTGGACGGCGGGTACGTGGACGCCATCCTCCCGTGAGCCGCACCGCGGTCCTCACCCCGAACGGCGCGCTCGAGCCCGGCCCGCTGGCGGCGATCCTCGCGAACCACGCCATCCCGGGCTGCGAGATCACCGGCTCGGGCGTGTCCGGCGCCACGCACACGCGCCTGCTTCCGACGCCGGGGGGCCCGCGCCGCGTCACCGTCACCGTCCGGTCCGGCGACGTGACGCTCACCGCGGACACGGACGACGACGACGAGTTCGCGGAGCTCGTGCGCACCACGCGGACGTGGCTGGACCTCGACACGGACGTCGCAGCCGTCGCCCGCACGTTCGACGGCGACCCGCTCCTCGGCCCGCTTGTCCGCCGCCGCCCGGCCCTCCGCGCCGTCGGCTATCCGGAGGCCTTCGAGGCCGCGATCATGACGGTCCTCGGACAGCAGGTGTCGGTGGCCGCGGGCGGCACGTTCGGCGGAAGGCTCGCTGCCGCCTACGGGACGCCGACCGACGCCGGCCTCACGCTGTTCCCCACGCCGCAGGCCATCGCCGCGGCTCCGCACGAGGAGCTGCGGGCCGCCGTCGGCGTGACCCGGGCGCGGGCCGCGACGGTGCAGAACGTAGCGCGCGCCGTCGCCGGCGGCCTGGCGCTCGACCCCGCCGGCGACCACGCGATGCTGCGGAAGGACCTGCTCGCCATCCCGGGGATCGGCCCGTGGTCCGCCGACTACCTGGCCGTGCGTGTCCTGCGGGACCCCGACGCCTTCACACCCGGCGACCTCGTGGCACGCCGCGCCATGGGCGACCCGACCATCCGGGACGCCGAGCGGCTGTCGGAGGCCTGGCGCCCCTACCGCGCCTACGCGCTGTTCCACCTCTGGACCGCGGCCACGTACAGCGGGGCCTAGGCGGCAGCCCGCCCGTCACTGCGCAGGGCGATCTCCAGTTCGAAGCGTGCCTTCGGGTCCTTCAGCTCGTCGCCGAACAGCTCCCGGAGCTGCTGGACGCGGTAGCCGACCGTCTGACCGTGGATGCCGAGCTCCTCCGCGATGGGCGCCCGCTGCCCCCAGTGCCGGAGCCAGGCGAGCAGGGTCTTCTCGAGCTTGGCGCGCTGGCCGTCGGGCAGGCCGGCCAGCGGGGCGAGTCTCCGACGGGCCAGCTCCCGGATCGCCGAGGGTTCCGCGGCGAGGACCACCTCGGTCATGTGCTCGTCCGCCCACACCGGCGACTCGTCGCTGCCCTCGCGCGGCGGCAGCATGGAGGCTGCCAGCACCGCCAGGCGCAGCGACTGCGCCACCTGCTCGAGGCCGCCCGCAGGGCCGATGGCCGCGCCGCGTCCCATGAGCACGCGGTCGAGCTCCGCCCGCTGCCGCGGCCCCCGATCGGGCACGAGGGCGACGGCGTCGGTCTCACGCTCGACGACGATCGCCCCCGGCCCGAGCCGCTGGCGGATACCGTCGGCGTGTTCGAGCGGCAGCGTGACCACGACCACCTGCACGGGCACCACCCAGTCGGCGAGCGACGCCGCCTGCCGCAGGGCCGTTTCGTCCGCCTGCCCGAGCAGCAGCAGCTCCAGCAGCTCGGCACGACGCCGGTCCACGGCCCCGGCGCGTTCGGACTGCTCGAAGGCATAGGCCTCGGCGCTCACCGCCGACAGTTCGTCGATGTAGGCCATGATCGATTCGCCGAGGTCCACCACGACGGCCGACCCGAGGCCCGCCTCCATCGAGCGGCGCGACATCTCACGGAACGTGACACGCGCCCCCATGCGATAGGCACCGAGCAGCGCATCCATGCTGCGCCCCTGGCGGAACTCGCCCCTGCCGAGTCCCGCGACCAGCGGCCGGCTCTGCTCGGACAGGGCGGGCAGGCTGGTGCCGGGCAGCTCGAGGAACCGGTCCAGCGCCGCAGCCACGCCCCGGCGCAGGCCTCGCCCGAAGTTGCCCTCGATGGGCCGCGCGTAGGCCGGGACGAGCTGCGGGACGGCCTCGATGATCGCTTCCACGAGGTCCGGGGTCAGCGGCCGCAGCCGGTCGCTCACCTCGGGAGGAAGAGCGAGCCAGGGCGGTTCCGGCGGCGCCGCCATCACCTCGTCGGACCCCACAGAACCAGCCCCAATCTATCTCGCAGAGATAATAGTTATTGGTCAAGTGTACGGCCCGGGTGCAGCTTTTTATCCGGATAGGCCATACCATTGGTTGAATGATCCGGTTTTCGAAGCTGGCGCGCGTCACCGCCGCGCTCACCACGCCGCTCACCGCGGAAGACTTCCTCGCGCTCTTCAACCCGGTGTACTCGTCCCGCCAGCTCCGCGGCATCGTCACGCGCGTGGCGCACGAGACCGAGGACTCGGCCACCATCTACTTCCGCCCCGGCAACGGCTGGCATGCGCACCAGGCCGGGCAGTGGGCGCGTATCGGCGTCGAACTCGACGGCGTCCGCCAGTGGCGCTCCTACTCCCTCAGCAACGCCGCGGGGCACGACCCCGCGATCACCGTCAAGGACGCCGGTGCCGTGTCCCACGTCCTGGTCCGTGACACCAAGCCCGGCGACGTCCTGTTCCTCGCCCCGCCCCAGGGCGACTTCGTGCTCCCCGAGCACCCGCGCTCGCTGCTCATGCTCACGGCCGGCAGCGGCATCACGCCCGTCATGTCGATGATCCGCACGCTGATCCCGCGCAGGCCGGACGCCGACGTGGTGCTGATCAACTCCAACAGCACCCCGGAGAAGAGCCTGTTCCGCGAGGAGCTGGACGAGCTCGCGGACCAGTTCCCCAACCTCACGGTCCGCCACTGGTTCACCAGCGCCCGGGGCCGCCTGCAGTTCACGGCCAGGACCATCGCGGACCTCTGCCCGGACTGGCGTTCGCGTGCCGCCTACGCCTGCGGGCCCGAAGGGTTCCTCAACGACGCCGAGGAGCTGTGGGGGCGTGAAGCGGCCCTCGAGCAGGCACGCACCGTGCCGGACGTCACCGCCGTGGCGGAAGCCGACGCCTCGCGCACCGGCACGCTGACCATCGAGCGGTTCAGCACCGACCTCACGGCGGGCGCCGGGCACGACGGCGGCCTCGTCACCTTCGAACAGTCCGACCGCGAGGTGCAGGCCGACGGCGACACCCCGCTGCTCGACATCGGCGAGGACGCCGGCGTCCTCATGCCGAGCGGCTGCAGGATGGGCATCTGCCACAGCTGCCTCATCCCGCTCCGCGCCGGCCAGGTCCGCGACCTGCGCACCGGCGAGCTGCACAACACCCCCGGACAGCTCATCCAGACCTGCGTCTCGGCAGCTGCCGGGCCCGTGAACCTCGACCTGTAGCCCCCCACCGAAGGAGCACCCCATGACCGACACCCTGACCCGCCCCGGCGCCCTCGCGGCATCGGGCCACCCCCTGGTCCGCCCCGACGCCGCGAAGCACCTGACGGACGAGCAGGTCGAGGAGCTGGGCCGCGAACTCGACGCCGTCCGCGACGACATCCTGGCCAAGCGCGGCGCCACCGACGCCGCGTACATCCGCCGCGTGATCAAGCTGCAGCGCTCGCTCGAGTTCGCCGGGCGCGGCACCCTCCTGTTCAGCAAGTACAAGCCGGCCTGGTTCGCCGGCACGGCCATGCTGAGCCTCGCCAAGATCCTCGAGAACATGGAGATCGGGCACAACGTGCTGCACGGCCAGTGGGACTGGATGCGCGACCCGGACATCCACTCCACCACCTGGGAGTGGGACTTCGTCACGCCGGCGCGCTCCTGGCAGCACACGCACAACGACCTGCACCACCGCTGGACCAACGTCATCGGCAAGGACAGGGACATCGGATACAACCTGCTCCGCATGGACCCCGACCAGCCGTGGCGCCCGTTCAACCTCGGCAACCCCCTGTACAACGCCGTCCTGGCGCCGGTCTTCGAGTGGGGCATCGCCCTGTACGACCTCGAGATCCCCGAGTACAAGGAGGGCCTGAAGTCCAAGGAGGCCATGAACCGCGACCTCAAGGCCGTGGGCGTCAAGGTGGTCAAGCAGTTCTCCAAGGACTACGCCGCCACGCCCGCCGTCGCGATGCTGACCGGCTCCGGCAAGCAGGCCCTGTACGGCACCCTCGCCGCCAACGCCATCCGCAACTTCTGGGCGCACGCGGTCATCTTCTGCGGCCACTTCCCCGACGGGACGGACACGTTCACGGAGGAGGAGGTCGACGGCGAGACGCGCGGCGACTGGTACGTCCGCCAGATGATCGGCTCGGCCAACATCTCCGGTTCGAAGCTCATGCACTTCCTCACGGGCAACCTGTCCCACCAGATCGAGCACCACTGCTTCCCGGACCTGCCGTCCAACCGGTACGCCGAGGTGGCGGTCAGGGTCCGCGAGATCTGCACCCGCTACAAGCTCCCCTACACCACGGGCCCCCTGCCCAAGCAGGTCGGCTCCACCTGGGCGAAGATCTTCAAGCTCGCCCTCCCGCCCCGCAAGGCGAAGACCGCGACGGCGTAGACACCGCGCACGCACGAAGGCGCCGTCGTCCCGAAAGGGGACGGCGGCGCCTTCCTGCGTCAGGCGGCGGCGCCCTGCTCGGCGAGGATGGCGTCCACCTGCCCGAGGGCGCCCTTCAGGCCCTCCTCCATGCCCATCCCGACCATCTGGTCGAGCTGCTCGAGGGACTCGAACCCGGTCACCAGGGTCATGCGGGTGCGGCCGCCGAGGTCCTCGAGCGTGACGACGGCGTGCGTCCGGCCGAGCTCGTCCATCGGCTCACGGTTCTCGTTCGCGAAGCCGTCGTCGAACGAGAGGCGCGTGGGGGCGTCGATGCCGGTGATCACCCACCACCCGTGCGCCTTCTCGCCGTCGGGCCCGGTCATGTAGTACTCCGCGCGCCCGCCGACCGCGAAGTCGTAGGTGTCGAACGTCGCGGGCCAGGTGGGCGGGCCCCACCACCGCTCGAGCTGACGGGGATCCTCCCAGATCCGCCAGACCCGCTTCACGTCGGCGTCGAACTCGGCGACGATCCGGAAGTTGAGCTCCTGTGTGTCCTTGTCTGCGCTGATGATCGCCATGATGCTGCCTCCCTAGTTCCGATCCTCGTCTTCGGCGAGGATGTCCTCGATCCGGTCGACCCGCTGCCGCCAGATCCTCTCGTAGTCGTCGAGCAGGCGGCGGGCCCTCTGCACGCCGTCGACCTCTCCTCGCACGATCTGCTCCCGTCCGCGCTTCTCCTTGGTGACGAGTGATGCCCGCTCGAGCACGGCCACGTGTTTCTGCACGGCGGCGAAGCTCATGGCGTACTGCTCGGCGAGTCGGGATACCGAAGAATCGGCGACCAGGACGCGCGCCACGATGTCCCTCCGTGTCGCATCGGCGAGTGCCTGGAACAGGCGGCTCACCTCGTCCTCGTGCAACTGATCTACAACCATGTGGTTGTACGTTACGCCTGCTGCAGGGACCCGTCAACACCCCACGGGCATCCCGTGCGTCGCGGCACGGGACCGGTCGCGCAGTGCCCGCCGGCGGTCGCCGCCGCCGGGAGCGCCGCCGCGACCGGTCAGGAGGTCGGCGTGACACCCGTTATGGCGGCCCTCCCGGGAGCCTGCAAGACTGGGCCCATGACCCGCGGAATCTATGTGAGCGCCATGACCAACGGCTCCGGCAAGGCCCTGATCTCCCTGGGCCTCGCCGACATGCTGCACCGGCACGCCGACCGCGTGGGCTTCTTCCGGCCCATCGTCGAGGGCAGCGACCCCGCCGAGGACCCGATGGTGGGCCTCATGCAGCGCGCCTTCGACCTCCCCGCGAGCCGCGCCCGCGGCGGGCTGACCCGGGCCGAGGCACGCGCCCTGCTCGTCGCCGGCGACCGCGCCGAGATCGACGCGCGCTGCGTCGCGATCTACAGCGAGATCGCCGCGGAGTGCGACGTCGTCATCGTGGAGGGAACGGACCTCTCCGGCAATGACGCCGCCGTCGAGTTCGACCTCAACGCACGCCTCGCCAACAACCTCGGCGCCATGGTGCTCGCGGTCGTCAGCGCCAAGGACATGTCCGTGGACGAGGCCGCCGACGCCGTCGACGTGGCCCGCCGCGAACTCGACGCCGCCAAGGTGTCCCTCCTCGCGATGATGGTCAACCGCGCGGCGGACGACGCCGTCGCGGCCATCAGCGAGCACGTGCGGCCCGGGAGGTCCGGGCGTCCCGTCTACGTGATCCCGGAGCTCGCCGAGATCTCGCAGCCCACCGTCGCCGAGGTGTCCGTCGCACTCGGCGCCCGGCAGATCGCCGGCAACTCCAACCTCGAACGCGATGTCACCAGCATCCGCGTGGCCGCCATGAACGTGGGCAACTTCCTGCATCTGCTGAAGGACGGCGCCCTCGTGATCGTGCCGGGCGACCGCGCCGACGTGCACGTGGCGACCCTCGCCTCGTCGTTCTCCCCCGAGTTCCCCGTGCCGTCCGGCATGATGCTGACAGGCGGGCTCGCCCCCGAACCCAGCATCCTCGCCCTCCTCGCCCAGGCGCCGTTCCCCGTCTTCGCGCTCGACGACGACACCTACACCGCGGCACGCCGCGTCAGCGAGGTGCGGGGTGAGATCGCCAGCGGACTGCGCCGCAAGGCCGCCGCCGCCCTCGGCGCCTGGTCCCGGCAGGTGGACGAGAACGAACTGCTGGAGCGCCTCGAACTGCCCCGCCCCGTCAGCATGACCCCGCTGCGCTTCCTCCACGAGCTCATCCAGCGGGCCCGGGCCGAGCGCAGGCACATCGTGCTCCCGGAGGGCGAGGACGTCCGGGTGCTGAAGGCCGCCGAGATCCTGCACCGCCGGGACGTCTGCGACCTCACGATCCTCGGCCCCGAGGCGAAGGTGCGGGAACTGGCCACCGGGCAGGGCATCGACCTCTCCGGGATCACACTGATCGATCCGGCCACCTCCGGGCTGCGCGACGAGTTCGCGGCCGAGTACGCCCGCCTCCGCGCGCACAAGAACGTCTCCCTCGACCAGGCCCGCGAACGCATGCTCGAAGGCGCATATTTCGGCACCATGATGGTGCAGCTCGGGCGGGTGGACGGCATGGTCTCGGGCGCCGCCCACACGACGGCCAACACCATCCGTCCCGCGCTCGAGTTCGTGAAGACGAAGGACGGCGCGAAGATCGTCTCCTCCGTGTTCCTCATGCTCCTTCAGGACCGCGTACTCGTGTACGGGGACTGCGCCGTCAATCCGGACCCCGACGACGAGCAGTTGGCGGACATCGCCGTGGCTTCGGCGGAGACCGCGGCGCAGTTCGGCGTGGAACCCCGGATCGCCATGCTCTCCTACTCCACGGGCGAGTCGGGCTCCGGCGGTGCCGTGGACGAGGTGCGCCGCGCCACGGAGATCGTCCGGCGGCAGCGGCCGGACCTCGCCGTGGAAGGCCCCATCCAGTACGACGCCGCCGTCGACGCCTCCGTCGCGGCGTCCAAGCTCCCCGGCTCGACGGTGGCCGGGCAGGCGACGGTGTTCATCTTCCCGGACCTCAACACCGGCAACAACACCTACAAGGCCGTGCAGCAGTCGGCCGGTGCGGTCGCCGTCGGGCCCGTGCTCCAGGGCCTGCGCAAACCGGTCAACGACCTCTCACGCGGCTGCACCGTGGAGGACATCGTCAACACGGTGGCCATCACCGCCGTCCAGGCCCAGCAGCCCACTTCCTGACCACCTCGTGACCACCGCACGCCCTCTCCCCGACAGGACCCCATGATCATCCTCGTCATCAACTCCGGCTCGTCCTCGCTCAAGTACCAGGTCCGCGAGGGCGACGACGTCCTGGCGGAAGGGCTCGTGGAGCGCATCGGCGAGGCCGAGGTACCCGATCACGCAGCGGCCCTGGACCGCGTGGACGGCGAGGTCGCGGCGGCTCTCGGAGACCGCACGATCGACGCCGTCGGGCACCGCGTGGTGCACGGCGGGGAGCGCTTCAGCGAGCCCGTGCTCATCGACAACGAGATCACCCGGGCCATCGAGCGCCTCAACCCGCTCGCACCCCTGCACAACCCCGCTGCCGTCACCGGCATCCGGGCCATCACCGAGAAGTGGCCGGGCATGCCGCAGGTGGCCGTGTTCGACACCGCGTTCCACCGGACCCTGCCCGAGCACGCCTGGCGGTACGCCGTCCCCGACGAGCTCTACCGGAGGTTCGGTATCCGCCGGTACGGCTTCCACGGCACGTCGCACGCCTACGTGGCACGTGGCGCGGCGGCGCTGCTCGGCGAGGAGAGGTTCACCGGGGTGATCGCGCACCTCGGCAACGGCGCCTCGGTCACCGCCGTGCGCGACGGCGAGAGCATCGACACGTCCATGGGGTTCACGCCCCTCGAGGGACTGGTCATGGGTACGCGGTCGGGCGACATCGACCCGTCGATCCTCCTGTTCCTGCTCCGCGAGGGCTACTCGGAGCAGGACCTGGACACACTCCTCAACCGCAACAGCGGGCTCAAGGGCCTGACCGGCACGAACGACATGCGCTCGGTGACCGAGGCCGCGGACGGCGGCGACCAGCGGGCGGGACTCGCGCTCGAGGTGGCCTCCTACCGGCTGGCGAAGTACGTGGGCGGGTACCACGTGGCGGTCGGCGGCGCACGCGCGCTCGTCTTCACCGCGGGGATCGGCGAGAACTCGGCCACCTTCCGCAGCGCCGTCGTCTCGAAGCTCGGCGCCCTGGGCCTCGAACTCGACGAGGAGAAGAACCGCGAGCGCAGCAAGGAGGCCCGCTCCATCAGCACGCAGGCATCGGCCTTCCCCGTCCTCGTGGTGCCCACCGACGAAGAGGCGGCGATCGCGGAGGCGACGGCCGCCGTCGTCGACGCCTCGTAGCGCGCCGCTCCGGCAGACTGGAGCCATGACGATCCGCATCGCCCTCCTGTTCGTGCTGGCCGCCGTCGCGGAGATCGGCGGGGCGTGGCTCATCTGGCAGGCCGTCCGCGAGGGGAGGCCCTGGTGGTGGGCGGGACTGGGCATCATGGCGCTCGGTGCGTACGGGTTCGTGGCGACGCTGCAGCCCGACGCGCACTTCGGGCGGATCCTCGCCGCCTACGGCGGCATCTTCGTGGCGGGGTCGCTGGCGTGGGGCGTCCTCGTGGACGGCTTCCGGCCCGACCGCTGGGACCTCATCGGTTCGGCGGTCTGCCTGGTCGGTGTCGCGCTCATCGTGTTCGTGCCGCGGCCGACGGCCTGACCCGCTCCTACGCCGCACCCAGCAGCCGCGCCAGGCCGGCGGCGAGAGCACCGACGGCGACGACGGCGAGGAACGGCGCCCGCAGCCTGAGGGCCACGGCGGCGGCCAGCAGGGCGACCACGCGGGCGTCGACCACGAGCTGCTGACCCGACGCGAACGTGTTGACGGCCGTCAGCGCGGCCAGCAGGCCGATGGTCAGGGACCCCGCGACGCGCAGCATCCGCGGGTTGTCGAGCAGCTTCGCGGGCACCAGGTAGCCGGCGAACTTCGTGGCGACCGATACCGCGCACGCCAGCAGGATCCACCCCCACAGGTTCATGCGTCCCCCCGCGGCGGGCGGGCAGGGCGGGCGGGGCCGGAAGGGTACGGCTCGACGTCGGGCTCGAGCCCTTCCGTGGCGGGGCCGAGACCCGCGAGCCCGAGGACCGCGGCCACGACGGCCGCGATGAGGATCGGGACTCCCGCGGGCACGAGCGGGACGGCGACGAGCGTCACCACGGCGCAGACGACGGCGATCGCGGCCGGTTCCCTCGTCCGGATCCGGGGCCACAGCAGCCCGAGGAACGCGGCCACCGCGGCGCCGTCGAGCCCCCAGCGGGCGGGGTCACCCATGGCGTTGCCCGCGAGCGCCCCGACGAGCGTGAAGAGGTTCCACAGCACGAACACGCCGACGCCGGCAGCCCAGAACCCGCGGCGCTGCTCGTCCGGGTCGGTCTGGCCCGTGGCCGTGGCCACGGACTCGTCGATGGTCAGGTGCGCGGCGGGCAGCCTCCGCCACCGGGCGGGGCGCAGCAGCACGTTGATCTGCATCCCGTAGACGCCGTTGCGGATGCCGAGCAGGGCGGCTGCGGACATCGCCGAGAACCCGCTCCCACCGCCCGCGACGACGCCGATGAACGCGAACTGCGATCCACCGCTGAACAGGAGCAGGCTGAGGGCCATGGTCTGCAGCAGATCGAGGCCGGCGGCGACGGACAGCGCGCCGAACGAGAGACCGTAGAGACCGGTCGCCACGGCGACCGAGAGGGCCACACGGACCGCCGGGGATTGGAGAAGCACCACCGGACAAGGCTAGGCGAGGCCGTCCTCGGCTTCCCATCTGTGACGAACCGGTGAATAGTAGGAAAGGAAAGCCTACTTACTACCCAGGGAGCACCACATGAAGGCAGTGACATGGCAGGGCAAGCGCAACGTCAGCGTCGAGAACGTGCCCGATCCCACGATCCAGGAACCCACCGATGCGATCATCCGCATCACCTCGACCGCGATCTGCGGCTCCGACCTGCACCTCTACGAGGTCCTCGGCCCCTACATGCACAAGGGCGACGTGCTCGGGCACGAGCCGATGGGCATCGTCGAGGAGGTCGGTGCGGGCGTCACGAATCTGAAGGTCGGTGACCGCGTGGTGGTGCCGTTCAACATCTCCTGCGGGTACTGCTTCATGTGCACCCGCGGGCTGCAGTCCCAGTGCGAGACCACCCAGGTGCACGAGAAGGGGTCCGGCGCGGCACTCTTCGGCTTCTCGGAACTGTACGGCTCCGTGCCGGGCGGGCAGGCCGAGTACCTGCGCGTACCCTTCGCCGACTACGGTCCCGTGAAGGTCGGCTCCGAGCTGCCGGACGAACGCTACCTCTACCTCTCGGACATCCTGCCCACGGCCTGGCAGGGCGTACAGTACGCGGACGTCCCGGAAGGCGGCGTCCTCGCGGTCTACGGCCTCGGCCCCGTGGGCCAGTTCGCCGCGCGCATCGGCAAGTACCTCGGCCACCGCGTGATCGCCGTCGAACCCGTCCCCGAGCGCCGCGCCATGGCCAAGCGCCACGGCATCGAGACCATCGACTTCACGAAGAACACCGCCGAGGAGCTCCGCAGCATGACCAACGGCCGCGGGCCGGATGCGATCGTCGACGCCGTCGGCATGGAGGCGCACGGCTCCCCCGTCGGCGCCTTCGCGCAGAACGCCGTCGGCATCCTGCCGGACAGGGTCGCCCAGAAGGTCATGGAGACCGGCGGCAGCGACCGCGTGGCGGTCCTCCACTCCGCGATGGACGCCGTCCGTCGCGGCGGCACGGTCTCCCTCAGCGGCGTCTACGGGGGATCGGCGACGCCCATGCCGCTGATGAGCATGTTCGACAAGCAGGTCCAGTTCCGCATGGGCCAGTGCAACGTGCGCCGCTGGACCGATCAGCTGCTCCCGATCGTCGAGGAGCCCTCGGATCCGCTGGGCGTCACGGACCTCATGACGCACGAGGTCTCGATCGACGAGGCGCCGGCCGCCTACAGGAATTTCCAGAAGAAGACGGACGGCACCATCAAGGTGGTCCTGAAGCCGCAGGGCGTCACCGTCTAGCAGGCAGGAACAGCCCGGAACGACGGCGGGAGCCCGGTCATGCGGCCGGGCTCCCGGTGCGTCCGGTGGCTGCTACTCCCGCGCGATCAGCTCGTGCGGATCCGCCTCGCCGCGGGCCAGCTGCAGCGCATCGGCAGCACGCACGAGGGCGAGGTGGGAGAAGGCCTGCGGGAAGTTGCCCGCCATGCGCCCGTTCTCGGCGTCGTACTCCTCCGAGAGCAGGCCCAGCTCGTTGGAATACCCGACGAGCTGGTCCATGAGGCGTGCCGCCTCGTCGAGCCGGCCGCCATGCGCGTACTGCTCCACGAGCCAGAAGGAGCACGCGAGGAACGGGTGCTCGCCGGGTTCCAGGCCGTCGTCGGACTCGCCCGTCCGGTACCGCAGCAGCAGGCCCTGGGGATTCAGCAGATGCTGCTCGATCCGCTCGACCGTGCCCAGCATCATCGGGTCGTCGTAGTCGATGAACCCCACCTGCGGGAGCTGCAGCAGGGAGGCGTCCACCTCCGTGCCGTCGTAGACCTGCGTGAACGAGTTGAGTTCCCGATCGAACCCGTGCTCGAGGATCTCCGTGCGCAGCCCGTCGCGCAGGCCGATCCAGTGGTCCAGCGGGCCCGGGAGTCCGTGGTCCCGGACGGCGCGCACGGCGCAGTCGAACGCCGCCCACATCATCACGCGGGAGTGCGTGAAGTACTGCAGGTCGCCGCGCATCTCCCAGATGCCGTGGTCCCGGTCGTCCAGGTGCTTCTCCGCGAAGCCCAGCAGCGATCGCTGCAGCGGCCAGGAGAAGCTGTCCTCGGTCACACCGTGGCCGCGCAGCTTCTCCAGAGCCACCATGACCTCGCCGACCACGTCCGCCTGGTACTGGTCCACCGCGCCGTTGCCGATGCGCACCGGCACCGAGTCGGCGTAGCCCGGCAGGTGGCCGAGCTCGCGTTCCGGCAGGTGGCGCTCCCCGGCGAGCCCGTACATGATCTGCAGGTCCTCGGGGTCGCCCGCGACCGCCCGCAGCAGCCAGTTCCGCCACTCGAGTGCCTCCTCGGCGAAGCCGTGGGTCATCATGGCCTCGAGGGTCAGCGCCGCGTCGCGCAGCCAGCAGAACCGGTAGTCCCAGTTGCGGGCCCCGCCGAACTGCTCGGGCAGCGACGTGGTGGGGGCCGCCACGATCCCGCCCGTGTCCTCGTGGGTGAGCGCGCGGAGCACGAGCAGCGAGCGCTGCACGGCGTCGGCGTACTCGCCGTCCCCCAGCGTGTTGGCCCCCCAGGCCCGCCAGTAGCTGATGGTGGAGTCCAGGGCCTCGTCGACGTCGAGCGGGGCAGGTGTGTCGCGGTGGGACGGGTACCAGAGCATCTCCAGGTCGACGAGGGAGCCCTCCGTCACGTCGAACGTGCCTTCGTGGCGGCGGTCCGTGGCCCGCAGCCGGGGTCCGCGCAGCGCCAGCGCGTCCGGTCCCGCGATGGCGAGGAGTGTCGGCACGCCGTCCTGCGCGCCCTGGGTGACCCACGGGACCACGTCGCCGTAGCCGAACCGGATCTCCAGCTCCTGGTGGAGGGTGACCGTGCCCCGCAGGCCCTGGATGCGGCGCACCACGTTCGCCCGGCGGTCGGTGACCGGCATGAAGTCCGTGACGAGCGCCTCGCCGTCGGCGGTCCTCCAGTGGGTCTGGAGGACGAAGGTCGAGTCGATGTAGCTGCGGTCCACCACCTCGGCTGCCGGGTCCGCGGGGGCGACGAGCCACCGGCCGTGCCCCGGCGTGCCCAGTAGGGCCGCGAACACCGAGTCGGAGTCGAAGCGGGGGAAGCAGAGCCAGTCCACGCTGCCGCGCCGGGAGATCAGAGCACCGGTGTGGAGATCGGAGAGGAGCGCGTAGTCCTCGATGGGCGATTGCATCTCCCCACTCAACCACAGCGGTCCGGGGACTTCGTGCGCCTACTGTCTGTTGCCCTCGAGCGCGAGCCGGATGCGCGCCGGATAGTCGGAGGTCATCTCCTGTACGCCGAGGTCCGCGAGGAACAGGGCGTCCTCCTCGGTGTTCACCGTCCAGGCCCGTACGCGCATGCCCTCCTGGATCCACCGCCGGATCCGCTCGGGGTGGTCACGTACGTACTCGATGCCGGGGCCCGCGATGCCGACCTCCTGCGCGTCGATCAGTTCCTCGCCCTCCTTCAGAGCGCGCTGCAGCACGGCGATCAGCGCGCCCTCGGCGATCGAGCCGAAGCGCAGGGCGTCACGGACCTCCTGGGGCTCGACGTCCGCGACCAGCTGGCAGAGCATGTGGTGCGGGGCCGATTCCGCGAGCTGCCGGATGGAGTCGGGATTGAAGCTCATGAAGCTGATCTCGATGCCGCCGAGCATCGAGGACTCCGGGTTCCATCCCTCGTCCATGAGGAAGGCGATCAGGGCCTCCTCCAGGCGCAGTCCGAACGGGCTCGGGTGCTTCAGCTCGATGGCGAGGCGGACGGGGCGGCCGGCGTCGTGCAGCAGGGTCAGCAGATCGGCGAGGGTGAGGAACTGCTCGTCCGCCCCGCCGAAGGCGGACGGGATGCCCACGCCCTTCCAGGCGGCCACGTCGAGCATCCGCAGCTCGGCCACGGTGTGGTCGGCGACGTCCCCGGAACCGTTCGTGGTGCGTTCCAGCGTGGTGTCGTGGATGCAGACCAGCTGCCCGTCCCGGCTGAGGTGCACGTCGCACTCCACACCGTCGACGCCGTCCGCGAGCGCCTGGAGGTAGGCGGCGCGCGTGTGCTCGGCGTAGGTGCCGCTGCTGCCGCGGTGGGCGAAGATCACAGGGGGCACTGACCCGCCTTTCCGTCGGAGGTGGTGTGCCTATCACGGTACGTGACCCCGCCGACCGCGTTCCATCGGGCCGCCGCGCTCCGCCGACGCGGACGGCGGCCTCGCTAGACTCGGAGCGTGAATGCTCAGATGACCGGTGCCGACGCCGAGCGGGCCGACGCCCTCCGCCGCATGAAACTGCTGGCGACGGGGCTGCTCGCGGTGATGGCCGCCATCTTCCTGGTGGCCTTCGCCCTGCAGGACACGTACCCGTGGCTCGAGTACGTGCGCGCCGCCGCCGAGGGCGGCATGGTGGGCGCCCTCGCGGACTGGTTCGCGGTCACGGCCCTCTTCAAGCATCCGATGGGGCTGAGGATTCCGCACACCGCGATCATCCCGCGCAAGAAGGACCAGATCGGGGAGTCGCTCGGACAGTTCGTGGAGGAGAACTTCCTGTCCGAGGACGTGGTGCGCGCGAAGCTCGACTCCGCGCGGATCGCCCAGAAGGCGGGTGCCTGGCTCGAGAGGCCCGAGAGCGCCGACCGCGTGGCCGTCGAGGGTGCGGCCCTGATCCGCGGCATGTTCACCGTGCTCAACGACGACGCCGTGCAGGGCGTGATCGAGTCCATGGTCCGCAAGCACCTGCTCGAGCCGCCGTGGGGCCCGCCGATCGGCAGCATCGCAGAGCGCGTCTTCGCCGAAGGGCACCACCACCGGCTGGTGGACCTCCTCGTGGACCGTGCCGGCGACTGGGTGGACGCGAACTACGCGGTGGTCACGCGCGTGGTGGCGCAGCGCTCCCCCACCTGGGTGCCGCGCCTCGTCGACGGCGTGGTCGGCGACCGCGTGCATGCCGAGCTGTCGAAATTCATCCGTGCCGTGCAGGACGATCCGCGGCACGATGTGCGCCTCGCCATCGACAAGTACCTCCGGGACCTCGCACAGGACCTCCAGCACAAGCCCGAGACGATCGCGAAGGCGGAGGAGATCAAGGGGCAGCTGCTCGACGACCCGCGCGTCCGCGATCTCACCGCCCGCACCTGGGCCACCATCAAGAACGCCCTGCTCGAAGCCGTCAACGACCCGGAGAGCGAACTGACGACCAAGTTCAAGGCCGCCGTCCGGGACTTCGGCTCCCGCCTGACGAGCGACGCCGAGCTGGCGGGGAAGGTGAACCGCTGGATCGCCGACGGGGCCTCGTACGCGGTGCGCACCTACCGCAGCGAGATCGCCGGCGTCATCTCCGAGACCGTGGGCCGCTGGGACGCCGAGGAGACGTCCCGCAAGATCGAACTGCAGGTCGGCAGGGACCTGCAGTTCATCAGGATCAACGGCACCGTGGTCGGCTCGCTGGCCGGCCTGGTGATCTTCGCGCTCGCGAACGCGATCTTCGGTTAGGCCCGCTTCTGCCGCGACCCGGGATCGGGAAGCTGCAGCACCTCGGCGAGCTCGCCGGGGATGGTCTGCGGCAACGGCCCGAACGCCTCACGCGTGGTCTTGATGACGCCCTTGCCCATGAGGTGGTTGCCGGTGCCGCCGATCACCGCGCCGGCACCGAACGGCAGGGCACGCCCGAGCATGAATCCGCCCTGCTTGGCCAGGAACTTCTTCAGGAAACGCCGCTGGATGGATCCGGTGACGGTCTTCACGAGCGAGGTCGGCGCGGATCTGTTCACGAGCTGCCCCCAGTACTGGGGTGCACCCTGCCCGGCGGAAGCGCCGAGGATGGAGCGGATCAGGGCGGTGCCCTCCTCGCCCATGAGGATGGCCATCACCATGGCGCGGGACCGCTCCGGGTCCTGGGTGTTGACTCCGTGCAGCTCGGCGATGGATTCGGCATACAGTGCCGTGGCCTCGAGGAACCCGACCGTCGCGGCAGCGGAGAGTCCGAGGGATGCCATGGTGCCGACAGCGGGGACGGCGGCGGTGGCGCCGACGGCGGCACCCGCCAGCGTCGTCGCCCGCAGGTAGTCGCGCTCGAGCAGGCGTGCGAGCTCGGCGGGGGAGGCGTCCGGGTGGCCGCGGCGCAGGCGGTCGAGGTTGGAGAGGATCAGCGGCCGCTGCACGTCGAGGGCCCGCTCGATGCCGCGGAGGATCGCGGGCTTCGGGTTGCCGTCCTTGTCGAACAGCGTCCCGTTGGCAGCCTTGACGGCTGGGTTCTCCTTGTTCCGGCCAAACATCGTGGTCCTTCCGCAGATGGATCGGATTACCCCCGCCAACGAGTCTAGGCGTGGCGTGCCGTGTCGGGTGGGGGTTCTGCTGGTGGCGCATCGTGCAGGGAGGTCGACCAGGGAGGGCGAACAGGAAAGGGCGCCACCGTGGTCGGTGACGCCCTGTCGCAGCTGCTCCCCCCGGTGCAGCTGCTCTGCGGAACTAGACGCGCGAGCCGCGGCGCTTGGTGATGGCGCCGTAGATGACGAGCACGATCAGCGAACCGAGGACGGCGAACAGGATCGACTGGAACGAGAAGGTGCTGCCACCGCTCGTGCCGAAGATGGCCCGGCCGATGAAGCCGCCCACGAAGGCGCCGATGACGCCGAGGATCATCGTGATGAGGATGCCGCCACCCTGCTTGCCGGGCAGGATCAGCTTGGCGAGGGCGCCGGCGAGGAGGCCGAGGATGAGGAAGGCAATGATGTCGATCATAAGGAGCTCCTTGAGTGATTTTCAGTGGCCCCCGCGAGGAGGCGCACTACCTGATAGTCCGATGCACCGCGGTGCAACTTCGCCCTACTGTACTTCATCAGCCTGCTTAGGATGCAATGGTAGCACTACGCTAATCCTGCTTATCAAGCCTTACGTACCGATCTTTTCCGAACCGTTGCGTGGACGCCACCCACAGGCCGCGAAGGCGCAGATCCCCGCCGTGACAGGGAAGACGCCCTATGCTGGCGTGCAGCGGTGCCGCCTCGGGAGGAAGCGGTGCAGGACCTTAACCGCTGGGGAATTCTCCCGAAACACTCGTCACCGCAACCCGAAGGAGTTCTTGTAATGCGAATCGGTTCTTCGATTTTCCTTATTGCACTGGGTGCAATTCTTGCTTTCGCCATTCAGGCGCAGGTCAGCTTCGTGGACATCACGCTCGTGGGCTACATCCTGATGGCCGTCGGCGTGATCGGCCTCATCGCATCCCTGCTGCTGGCGGCACCGCGCCGGCAGAACCGGGTGTCGGAGTCGCGATCCCTCGTCGACCCCGCCACCGGGGAGACCGTCACGCGCCGCGAGACGCGCGACACGGGCCTCTAGCGCCGGACACAGCACCAGGCACAGCACCAGCTGAGTCGACCGAAGGGCCGGAGCCACGCTCCGGCCCTTCGTCATCTGTGGTTGTTTTTGATCGTTCCCGTTGTGTGCTTGACGTCACACCTAAAGCGGGGCTAGAGTCACTCAAACAAAGATAAAACCACATGTTGCGGCCTCGCAGCAGCAGACAACGGAGTCGCCATGTTCGCGGAAGAACGGTACCGGCAGATCAGCAGCCTCGTCTCCGCCGATGGACGCGTCACGGTGGCAGGCCTCTCCTCCCGCTTCGGCATCACCAAGGAGACCGTCCGCCGGGACCTCGCACTGCTCGAGAACGACGGCGTGCTGCGCCGTGTGCACGGGGGTGCGATCGCCGGCAGCGGCGCCACCACCCACGAGCCGAGCCTCATCAGCCGCTCCGGGCAGCACTCCCCCGAGAAGAGGCGCATCGCCGAGACCGCCCTCGCCCTCGCCCCCGAGACCGGGGCCGTGGTGCTCGACGCCGGCAGCACCACGGGTGGGCTGGCCGACCTGCTCGTCGACGAGGCACGCCCGGGGCTCGCCGTGGTGACCCACTCCGTCCCCATCGCGGCACTCGTCTCCGGTGCGGGCCTGAGCGTCGAACTCGTGGGCGGCCGGGTCCGGGCCCTCACGAGCGCGGCCGTGGGCAGCAGCACCGTCGCCCATTTCTCCCGCCTGCGCGCCGACATCGCCTTCATCGGCGCCAACGGCATCAGCGCGGGCTTCGGCCTCAGCACCCCCGATGTCGACGAGGCAGCGGTGAAGACCGCCATCGTCCGTTCGGCCCGCCGCGTGGTGCTCCTCGCCGACGCGTCGAAGTTCGACGAGGAGACCCTGATCAGTTTCGCCACCCTGGAGGAGATCGATGCACTCATCACCGACCGCGCACCGCGCAACGCCCTCGCAGCCGCCCTCGCCGACGCCGATGTGGAGGTGATCGTGGCATGATCCTGACCCTCACCGCGAACCCCAGCATCGACCGCACCGTCGCCATCGGCGCGCCGCTCACCCGCGGCGCCGTGCAGCGTGCCACCCACGTGGTGCAGGAGGCGGGCGGCAAGGGCGTGAACGTCAGCCGCGCACTCGCCATGTCCGGCACCCGCACCCTCGCCGTCCTGCCGGGCGACGACGACGACCCCGTGCTCACGGGCCTGCGCTCCGTCTCCGTCCCGTTCCGGAACCTGCCGATCGGTGCGGCCCTCCGTATCAACACGGCCATCACCGAACCCGACGGCACCACGACGAAGATCAACGAACCCGGCCCCGAACTCTCCGCGGAGCACCTCGAGGACCTCCTCGCCGTCGTCGTCGCCGAGAGCGACGGCGCGGACTGGCTGGTCCTCGCCGGATCCCTGCCCCCGGGGATCCCCCCGACGTTCTACACCCGCGTCACCGCGGCCGTCCGTGCCACCTACGGATCAGCCGCGCCGCGCGTGGCGATCGATTCCTCCGGCGAACCCCTCATCGAGGCGGCCGCCGGCCTCCCCGCGCCGGACCTGCTGAAACCCAATGCCGAGGAACTCAGCGAGCTCACCGGCATCGGTACCGGCGACGAACTGGAGCAGGACTTCGAACTGGCCGCCAAGGCCTGCGCGGTGCTCATCACCGCGGGGGTCGGAGCGGTCCTGGCGACCCTTGGTTCCAAGGGCGCCCTGCTCGTGACGAACGCGGGGGCCTGGCACGCCGTGCACCCGCCCGTCACGGCACGATCCACGGTCGGCGCGGGAGACTCCGCGCTGGCCGGCTACCTGCTGGCGCACAGTGCAGGCGAACTCCCCGAGAACTGCCTGCGCCAGGCCGTCGCCCACGGATCGGCAGCAGCCGCCCTACCAGGCTCCACCGTTCCTTCCCTCGACCAGACGACGCCCGGCGTCGTCGTGGTCACCCCCCTCATGGTCACGCTGCCCGTGATCGAACCGAGCGCCACGGGGCCCACCGCAGGGTCCCTCGCACAGGAGGAAATCTGATGTCCGATCTCATCACTCCGGAGCTTGTGACTCTGGACAAGGACCTGGGGACCGAACGGTCCTCGGTGATCCGCTACCTCGCGGAACAGGTCGCCGCGCAGGGCCGCTCCACCGAGGTCGACGGCCTGTACGCCGACGCCCTCGCCCGGGAGAACAAGACCTCCACGGGTGTCCCCGGAGGCATCGCCATCCCGCACTGCCGCTCCACGGCGGTCTCCGAAGCCACCCTCGCCATGGCCCGCCTCGCACCACCCGTCGACTTCGGGGCGAAGGACGGGCCGGCGGACCTCGTCTTCTTCATCGCCGCACCCGACGGCGCGGACCAGGAGCACCTGAAGCTGCTGTCCAAGCTCGCGCGATCACTGATCAAGAAGGACTTCACGGCCTCCCTGCGCGCCGCCCGGACGCCGGCCGACGTCGTCGCCCTCGTCAACGGCGCGCTGGGCCTCGGCGACGCCCCGGCGTCGACACCGGAACCAGCCGGGGCCCACGCCGCAGGTGCCGCCGGTGTCGCTGCGACCGCCGGCGCCGGGTCACGGACCAGCGAGGCCGCCGCGACGCTCGGCACCGCACCGGGAGGGACCGACACCACCGGACCCGCCCTCGAGCACGGCGCATCCACGGACACCAAGGTGCGGCGCCTCGTCGCCGTCACCGCCTGCCCCACCGGGATCGCCCACACGTACATGGCGGCCGACTCCCTCGTCGCCGCAGCGAAGGAGCGCGGGATCGACCTCCAGGTCGAGACGCAGGGCTCCTCCGGCGCCACGCCGCTGGACCCCGCGGTGATCGCCGCGGCCGACGCCGTGATCTTCGCCGTCGACGTCGACGTGCGCGACAAGCAGCGCTTCGCGGGCCTCCCCGTGATCTCCGCTCCCGTCAAGCGTGGCATCGACGAGCCGGGCGAGATGGTCGAGGAGGCCGTCGCGGCCGCCTCGAACCCGAACGCCCGCAGGGTCGCCGGCACCGCCGGCGGCGAGCAGACGGACGACGACGGTGGCCGGGACGGTATCGGCAGCACCCTCAAGCGCGCGCTCCTCACCGGCGTCAGCTACATGATCCCGTTCGTCGCAGGAGGCGGCCTCCTGATCGCCCTCGGCTTCCTGCTCGGCGGGTACCTCATCACCGAGACCGCCGATGTCGTGGTCCTCGAGAACAGCCTCGTGAACCTGCCGGCCGGAGGGCTCGGTGAGTACCTGGGGGCCGTGGCCTTCAAGATCGGCCAGTTGTCGCTCGGCTTCCTGGTCCCCGCCCTCGCCGGCTACATCGCGTACGCGCTGGCCGACCGGCCGGGCATCGCACCCGGCTTCGTCGCCGGCGCCGTCGCGGGATTCATGGGCGCGGGCTTCCTCGGCGGCATCGTCGGCGGCCTGCTCGCCGGGTACGTCGCCATGATGATCGGTCGACTCTCGGTGCCGCGCTGGCTGCGGAGCCTGATGCCCGTGGTCATCATCCCGCTCGTGGCGTCCATCGTGGCGTCCGGCCTGATGTTCCTCGTCCTCGGCGGACCCATCGCCGCGATCACGGTGGGCCTGAACAACTGGCTCTCCGGTCTCACCGGCACCGCGGCAGTGGGCCTCGGGGTCATCCTCGGACTCATGATGGCCGTGGACCTCGGCGGCCCCGTGAACAAGGTGGCCTACTCGTTCGCCGTCGCCGGCCTGGGCGCCGGCTCCATCGACAACCAGGCACCGTGGCAGATCATGGCCGCGGTGATGGCAGCCGGCATGGTCCCGCCGCTCGCCATGGCACTCGCCACGAGCCTCGACCGCCGCCGGTTCACCCTTGCGGAGCGCGAGAACGGCAAGGCCGCCTGGCTGCTGGGCGCCGCGTTCATCTCGGAGGGTGCCATCCCGTTCGCGGCAGCGGATCCGCTGCGCGTCATCCCGGCGTCCCTCCTGGGCTCCGCGGTCACCGGAGCGATCGTGATGGGCACCGGAGTCACCTCGCAGGCCCCCCACGGCGGTATCTTCGTCTTCTTCGCCATCGGGAACGTGCTGATGTTCATCCTCGCCATCCTGGTCGGGACGGTCATCTCGGCACTGGCCGTCATCGCCCTGAAGCGGTACGCCACGAGCAAGAAGAGCGCCGCCGTCGCCGAGCCGGTTGCAGCCTGACCCCGGGTCCGGTTGGCTGTACCTGAACCCATTCACGAACAAGGAGAACATCATGGCAGAACGCAAGGCAACCGTCGCGAGTCGCGTGGGACTGCACGCCCGTCCGGCCTCCATCTTCGCGGAGGCCGCCGGTGAACTCCCCCTCGAGGTCACCATCGCCATGGACGGCGAGCCCGCCGAGGAGGCGATGGACGCCTCCAGCATCCTGTCCCTCATGAGCCTCGGCGCCTCGCACGGCGACGTGATCGTGCTGCGCGCCGAGGGCGACGGCGCCGAGGACGCGCTCGAATCGCTCGCACGCATCATCGAGACGGACCACGACGCCGAGTAGCACCGGCCACACCGAAAAGGGCGCCACCCCCGCGACTTCGCGGCGGGCGGCGCCCTTTTCGGCGTCCGGGTGCTATCGGAGTGCTTAAGAACAAATAGGTGGGTCCACCCGTTCTAATGGACACACCTATCTGCCGGGTAACGATCCGCTGACCCCCCACGGAAAGCGGCAGTTACATAATCATTATTTTTACACACGATCATGAAACCGTGAATGCACCGAGGACACGATTGTGTCTCTTTTATTGCGTGGGGCAAGCATCCGTATCGAGGGAGATGCGGAGGCCTAGGCGAGCCGGTTCGCGCCCGTCCGGCGCCTCCTGCCGAGGATGTGGCTCAGCCAGATCAGGCACAGTCCCAGCACGGTGAGCACGATGGCCGAGAACGGCAGGAGATAGTCCCAGGCCATCAGGTCGAGGGCGGTCAGCCGCAGCAGCACGAACACCACCACGAGCGAGAAGCCACCGGCGAGGAGTGCGCATGCCACGCGGTGGATGGTCCGTGCCCGGCGGTCGACGGCCGAGGCGATCGCGGGGATCACCAGGCAGCCGGCCACGTAGCCGGGATAGAGGCGGCCCACCGCGGCGTACTGCTGCACCGTGTCCTGGTCCCCGAACGCGATCAGGGCGGTGGAGCTGCCGGGCAGCTCGCTGGCCACGAAGAAGTACAGCGTCGAGGCGACGGTCACCGCGAGGACCGCGACGCCGAAGGGCCCGACGATGAGCCGGCGGGCGAGGGGCGAATCGAAGGCCGCCGCCATGCGGATGCCGAGCAGCACGAACACGGTATACAGGGTGAGACGGAGGAGCAGGTTCGCGAGGTTGACCGCGCCCAGGACACCGTCGACGGCCTCGTAGATCGGTGCGATCGACAGGCCGACGGCGAGGGTCAGCAGCACCAGGGCGATGAAGACCGTCCGCCCGCGCCCCCTCCGCGCGCCGGGGACCCGCACCGCCGCGCCGGCAGCACACAGTCCGAGCGCGACCCACTGGATGGTCGTGGTGGTCATCCGAGGTTCTCCCACATCGCGCGATCCTTGCCGTCGTCGAGTTCCGCCCGCCGGAGCTGCTTGCCGAGCACGTCCAGCCGGTCCCGTGCGAGGAACACGAGGTCCAGGTCGCTGAGGGCGCACAGTGCCCGGGCGCGGCCGTCCTCGGGCCACCCGCCCTCCGCCTGGGTGAGCAGCCCCGTCACCACGAGGCCGCTGGTCAGTGACACCCCCGCGAGGCGTGCGGCCTGCACCGCGATCTCGGGGGCGAGGCGGCCTGCCGTGAGCTGCGCGGAGAGGTTCTGCCGGGCCACGCCGGTGCTCAGCGCGAGCTGCTGACGGAGGTCCCCGGGATCGATCGCCTCGATCCACGCGCGGACCGAATTACGGTGCGGGAACGGCGCGAGCCGCAGCTGGACATCGGTGCAGGTGCACTCCCTGTCCTCGCTGCGGGCCACCAGGAGGCGCAGGATGTCGGTGTGCGAGACCTGGCTGACGAGTTCGGCGTCCGTGGGCAGCGTGGTGCCGCGCTCGAGATCCTCGAAGCCCTCGAACAGGGCGAGCGCGCCGACGGGCGGCAGGCCGTACCCGCGGGCGACGGCGACGACGGTGGGGATCGACACCTTGCCGCGGACCAGCTGCTGGGCGAGGGTGGAGCGTTTGATGCCGGCGATCCTGCAGAGATCGGTCAGCGTGTCCTGCGGGGCGATTCGGGAACGCCACAGCTGAAAAGCTTTGGCTGTGACGGCCATCATCACCTTTCGATTGGACTTTCCGGGCTCGCGTAGAAGTATACTGAGATCGCTGGCTCCGATTTCTGCGATTCCCCCATACGCAGAACTCGGAGCCAGCTCCAATTGAGCCGGTTATCACCGGCAGCCGGTCGACCGGTATCGGAAAGCGCCTACCAGCGCACTTTCTTCTCCTTCTTTCCCTGCTTGCTGCTCTCGTGCGCCGCCTTGATATGCGCGGCCCCCGAGGCGGCCGTCGGATTGGCTGCGTGATTCTTCTTCGCGAGCGCGAGTTGCGCGCGCGGGTCGTCCTGGAGCCTGCGGCCCTGCGGCTGGTCCGGCGGCGTGCCGTTCGCTACCGCGTTCTCAGCGGGCTGGTTCCCTGCGGGCTGCGGGCCGGACTGGGACTGGTTCTTCTGGGGCGTGCCGGTCATGGTGTTCCTTTCTGGTGGTTGCGCCCACGGAACGTGCCCGACCGGTCATCACGACGCGCGGCAGGAGCCGCGACGGGAGTGCCGGGAGAAATCGGACAGCTTCAGCAGGCGCCCTTGGAGAGATGTCATCGACAAGTGGCGCTGAGCACGGCGTGAGCCGGCTCGCTTACTGAAACAGGATCGTCCTCATGGGATCGACCGTACACCCGGGCCTGCGGCCCGACAAGGTCAGCGTTGCCGGGTGCCGTTCAGGATGACGTCGACGTGGACCAGCCGGTGGTCGCTGGTGGGGAAGGGGAAGATCCCCGTCAGCTCGGAACCGGGCGTGCCTGCGCGAGGCCAGAACACGCCGGAGCCGGCCACCTTCAGGGTGCGGGACGGCAGCACGTAGTCCACGCGGAGGTTACCCCCGCTCCTGTCCTCGAAATCGGCGGTGTCGTACGCCGGATCGCCGCCGTGGCCGGCATTGGCGCCCCCTTGCAGCGCGGCTGCCTCGGTGGCGCCCTGCGACGCGGGCAGCGGGTCCTGGACGAGCCGGTTCTCCAGCAGCCGTCCGATCGAGCCGGGCAGGGAATCCCCGTCGAGCGGGTCGCTGTTCTGATCACCCATCACCACGAAGCGTTCGCCGCGGCGGAGGCCGCCCGACCCGCCGTCGTCGTCGCGGATGTAGGAGGCGCCGTCCCCACCCGTGACGTAGTCCGACCAGAAGCGGATCTCGTCGCTGTTGCGCCGGCCGTTGCGGTCCTCGGGTCCGTCGAAGACGGGAGGCGTGGGATGGCTGGCAAGGACGTGGACGGTCCGGCCGCCGATGTCCACGGGGACGTCCCAGTGGGATTTGCTGGACAGCGGCAGGACGGCGAGTTCGTCCGCGGAGTACCAGTCGTCCCGGGCGTCCGTGGCGGGATTGTCGGGCAGGAGTGCACCTGGCATGTCCCTCCACAGGAAGTCCCGGAACGTCCGCACCGACTCCGTCTCGATCGGGTACCTGGAGTAGATGACCATCCCGTACTGGCCCTCGAACGCGCCGAAGCCGAGGGCGTCGTCGGGCCCGCCGACGCTGCCGTCGTTGTTCAGGTCGAAGCCGCTGGGGACCCCCGTGTTGGACGGCGCCGTATAGACGTACGGGTAGTCGAGGGGCGCCCTGCCGTTCTGGCCGACGCGGAGGTAGTTCTCGTCGAACAGGTCGGCGGCCCGGTTGCCCGGGACGTAGTCGAACTCGTTGAGGAGCACGACGTCGGGCCGACTGATCTGGAGGACCTCGGCGACGGCCCGGGCCTGGGCGTTGCTCGGGGTGCCGAGATCGCGGACCAGGTCGCCCGCTGCGAGCCTGTTGAGGCTCGCATTGTAGGTCGCGAAGCGCACCTCCTGCCGGTTCCCGGACCTGCTGTCGGGGGCCACGCCCAGGGAGTCGGCGGTGGGCGCCGCCAGGGCGGCCGGCGCGGCGGTGACGAGCAGGGAAGCCGCCAGCAGGCCTGCACAGCAGTGCGTCAGGACGCGCATCATGACCCTCCCCCAGTTGTTCGTTTCGGTAACTTAAAGCCTAGTCGTGGAAGGTTCCATGGAACCGAACCGTAGGTAACGATTCAGGGTCGGGGGAGGAGCGATGGCGTGCCGGGTGGCTCGTGCCGTCGGCGACGAGCTCGTGTTCGGCGGTGCGGAACGCCTCCTCCAGCCGGTGGACGGCCGCTGCATAGCGGTCGAGGTCGGGGACGGCGCCGCCGTCACGCGCTTCGTCGGCCGCGCGCAGGGCACGGACCACCGGCCTCCCCACGGGATGGCGGGGATCGTGCATGGCCGGGAAGCTGATCGCCCTGGCAGGGTCGAGGTCGTACTCCGCCCACCGCCGGACCACCTCGGCGTGGCGCCGTCGCAGCTCCGCCCCGGCTGACGCGCGTGCGGCCTCGGCTGCCTCGACGCTCCGCCGGCCATGGCGGTGCCACGTCCACGCGGCCGCCGCACCCGCCGAGGCGAGGCCCACCGCCAGGACCGCTCCCCCGCCGCCGAGCGACCCGCCGACGACGCCCGCCGCCACGAGGACCACCATCCCGCCGAAGCCGACCCAGAAGTAGTCGTCGGTCCCGCCGGCCCGGCGCGAGACCGCGTCGAGGCGCCAGCCGGTCAGGGCTGCGGCCGCCACCATCACGGCACAGGCGGCCAGGCTTCCGGCCAGGGCGACGGCGTCCATGGGCACCTCTCTGCTCGGCCGCCGCACGCCCTCCGGCGCGCGCGGCACCCAGTTCCTCCTACCAGTGCAGACGAGCCGGGGCGGCGAGTCAATCCCCGGTCCGGTCACGATCCACTCGGTCACCCGGGCGTGTCCTGTGACAGGCTGGGCCAGGTTTTTCGTCGTCGCGCCATGGGGCGCGGGAACAGGAGCGCCCTGTGCCACTGTGGCTGCAAGCATTCGCCTGGGGTGCCGTCGCGGGCGGCGCGCTGCTCATCGGGTGCGCCATCGCCTGGAAGTGGAAGGTGCCGCCGCGCACCGTGTCCTTCGTGATGGCGTTCGGTGCCGGCGTGCTCATCTCGGCCCTCGCCTTCGAACTCGTCGCCGAGGCCCAGGAGACCGGAGGGCTCGTCCCCACGGCCCTCGGCTTCCTCGTCGGAGCGGTGACCTACGTGGGCGCCAACGCCGCCCTCGCGCGGAAGGGTGCCCAGCACCGCAAGCGCTCCGGCGGGCAGCAGCCCTCGGAGTCCGACACCGCCGGCAGTGGCAACGCGATCGCCCTCGGGGCGCTGCTCGACGGCATCCCGGAGTCCGTCGTCCTGGGACTCGGACTCGTGGCGGGAGGCTCCGTGAACCCTGCCGTGCTGGTGGCGATCTTCATCTCCAACGTGCCCGAAGGGCTGTCGAGTACAGCGGGCATGAAGACCGCGGGGCGGAGCTCGCGCTACGTGTTCGGGCTCTGGGGCGGGATCGCCCTGGTCTCAGGGCTGGCGGCGCTCGTGGGGTACGCGCTGCTGGACGGGGCGTCGGGCGTCACGGTCGCCTTCATCACGGCCATCGCCGCAGGCGCCATCCTCGCGATGGTCGCCGACACCATGATCCCCGAGGCCTTCGAGAAGCAGCACCTGCTGACCGGGCTCATCGCCGCCCTCGGCTTCCTCACGGCCTTCGTGGTCCACGAGGTGTCCGGGTAGGCCCGGAACGGGAAAGGACCCCGGGGAGTCCCGGGGTCCTAGCTGGTGGGCCCTGTGGGGCTCGAACCCACGACCCACGGATTAAAAGTCCGTTGCTCTAGCCAACTGAGCTAAGGGCCCGCCACACCGCCCTGTCCGGGGCATCCGAGGACGATCCGCCGGCGCGGAGCGATGACCCGCCTACTTTATCGCAATCGTCCACACTCCGAGGACTGCCTCCGCACCCCTCCTTCCGGCCCGATTTTCCGCAGGAGTATCCTCGTTCCATGGACGGCGACTACACCAACAAGAGCCCGAGGCCCCACAAGCCGAAGCCCTTCGCTCCGGCGGACTTCGAGGTCTTCGCCGGCGGGGTGGACCCCTCGCGGGTCTCGGAGGCCGCCCACATGGCCGCGCACGCCCTCGTGCACCACGGGCGCGACACCGACGATCCGGACGTCACGCGCCGCCTCGTCGAACTCGCGGACCAGCAGGGGCTCGAGGCCATCGCGGAGATGTGGGCGGAGAGCCCGGCGCGGTCCCTGCCCGGGGCCCTGTGGCGCCTGTACGCGCTGCGGGCCGCCACGCAGCAGAACCCCGAGCGGATCGCCGCCTACTTCGCCTCCGGCAAGGAGGTGGCCCAGGTGTCGAAGGTCGTGGCCGGCGTCGCCGAGCCCCCCGGTGCCACCGAGATGACCACGATGGCCAACACCATCCTCTCCGGAGCCTTCGAGGGCGACTTCGACGTGGCCCTCGAACGCTTCGCCGCCTTCTGCCGCGTGGTCGCGCTCGGGCAGGCCAACCACGCCGACGACGCCGAACTCGCGAACGGCCCCCACGCCTCGAAGCTGACGCGCAATTCGCACCAGCTCATCAAGACCGCGGAGGACCTCGAGCACGCCGCGGCGTCCTGGCGGCGCGGGGAACTCGACTGATGCATCCGCTCGAGCTGGAGCGGGCCTGTGTTGACAGCGGCTCCGGGGAGGGCAAGACTTAACACGGCGTCGGACCGTGGAACCCCCGGGCTTCAACACTCAGCCGCTTCGAGCGGCCTTCCGCCGAGAGGCGCTCCCGGTTCGGCGCCACTACTTTGCCCTGCGGCACCCAGCGCCTTCACGGCCTGCTTGCTGATACGTCCATATGCTGCGAGGAAGACTCCGTGAAACTACGCCTCTTCCCGCAGGAGAACGCTGGGCTGGAACTGCTCTCCCGCATGGCGCAGCAACTCGTCCTCGGCGTCGGGACGATGTCCGCCATCCTCGGCGCCTCCACCCAGGAGTACGACCGCCTCTCCGAGGAGCTGCACCAGCACGAATCGGCCTCGACGGACCTGCACTTCGCGCTCCTGACGTCCATGCGGACGTCCTTCATCAACCCCCTGCCCCGCGAGGACCTCTACGCGCTGTCCCGCCTGCTCAACGAGGCCATCGAGAAGCTCGACGGCGCGGGAGAGCTCATCGCGCTGTACAAGCTGAACAAGCTCAGCCGGCGGGCCGCCGACCAGCTCGAGGTCATCAACCGGCAGGCCGAGCTGACCGCGACCGCCATGCAGCGGCTCAACTCCATGGAGGATCTCGAGGAGTACTGGATCGAGATCCTGCGCCTGGCACGGCGTGCCGAACGTACCCATCGCAGCTGGTGCGCGGAGCTCCTGAACGATCACAAGCCGCTCGTGTACGCGCGGCACCGGGACGTGGCGAACCAGCTGGTCGACGTCACCAAGGACATCCGGCGGGTAGCCACCCAGGTGGGCAGCATCCTCGTCAAGGAATCGTAGGTGGAGCCCTTCCTCCTCGGCACGGTGATCATCGCCGCGGGCGGTTTCGCGTTCCTCAACGGCTTCCACGACGTCTCGAACTCCGTCGCCACCGCGGTCCGGACCCGCGCCCTCACCCCGACCATCGCCGTCCTGCTCGCTGCCCTGTTCAACCTCGTCGGCGCACTGCTCAGCACCTCGCTGGCCCTCTTCTTCACGGACGCCGGCTTCGGGCTCCCCTCCGGCACCACCGGTCTGGGCATCCTCCTCGCGGCGCTGCTGGCGGCCGGCGCCTGGGGCGTGTTCACCTGGTACCGCGGCAAGCCCTCGTCCTCCACCCATGCCCTGCTCGGCGGGGTCCTCGGCGCCGGCGGGGCGTCGCAGCTGACCGACGGTCCGGCGATGAGCGGTGCGGGCGAGGCACTCCTGCTGCAGATCGTGCTGCCCCTCGTGCTCTCCCCGATCGTCGCCTACCTCCTGGCGTACGCCGCGGTTTTCCCGGCCACCTGGCTGCTGCGGCACCGCTCGCCCGGGGGCGTGAACCGGGGCAACCGGATGGCGCAGTCCGTCCTGGCCGGGGCCTTCGCCCTCGGGCACGGGCTCCAGGACGGGCAGCGGACCATGGCGATCATCCTGCTGGCACTGGTCGGCTCCGGCTACGCCACGGGCTCGGACATGCCGCTGTGGGTGCAGGTCTTCGCCGCCGTCCTCCTGAGCGCGGGATCACTCCTCGGCGGGTGGCGCATCACGCACACCCTCGGTCACCGGCTGGTGCACATCGACCCGCTGCGCGGGATGACGGCCCAGGGGGTGAGCTCGGCGATGCTGTTCATCGGTGCCATCTCGCTGCACTTCCCGCTCTCGAGCACGCACACCATGACCTCGGCGATCGTCGGGGCCGGGGCGAACCAGCGCTTCTCCTCGGTCCAGCGGCCTCAGGTGGCGCGCATCCTGGGCGTCTGGCTCGGAACGGCACCGGCCACGGCCCTGCTGGGCGCCGTCTTCCTCCTGGCCCTGAGCCCGCTGCTGTAGGCGTCCCGTCCGCCGGCGGCAGCCGTCGGTGGAGGCGCCGCCTCCGGGCGGACGGCCCGTGCGGAGGGCCGCAGTGCCGGGTCGCACCGGGTACGGATGGCGGAACGACGACGGCGGCCCCGTCAGGAGCCGCCGCCGTCGTGCCGTGCCGTGTCGCGTCGTGGGTGCGTGCCTACCCGAAGCGACCGGAGACGTAGTCCTCCGTCGCCTTGATCGAGGGCTTGTTGAAGATCGTGGTGGTGTCGTCGTACTCGATGAGCTTGCCCGGCTTGCCGGTGCCGGCGATGTTGAAGAACGCCGTCTTGTCCGACACACGGGCCGCCTGCTGCATGTTGTGCGTCACGATCACGACCGTGTACTCGGACTTGAGCTCGTTGATGAGGTCCTCGATGGCGAGCGTGGAAATGGGGTCCAGCGCGGAGCAGGGCTCGTCCATCAGGATCACCTGGGGGGACACCGCGATGGCGCGGGCGATGCACAGACGCTGCTGCTGGCCGCCGGACAGGCCGGATCCCGGCCGGCCGAGGCGGTCCTTGACCTCGTTCCACAGGTTGGCGCCGCTGAGCGACTTCTCCACGAGGTCGTCGGCATCCGACTTGCTCATGCGCTTGTTGTTGAGCTTCACGCCGGCCAGCACGTTGTCGCGGATGGACATCGTCGGGAACGGGTTGGGCCGCTGGAAGACCATGCCGATCTGCCCGCGCACCGTCACCGGGTCCACGGCGCTGTCGTACAGGTTGTCGCCGTCGAGCAGCACCTCGCCCTCGACCCGCGCGCCGGGGATGACCTCGTGCATGCGGTTCAGGGTACGGAGGAAGGTGGACTTGCCGCAGCCGGAGGGACCGATGAACGCCGTCACGGAACGGGCTTCGATGTTGATGTTGACGTCCTCCACCGCAAGGAACTTGCTGTAGTAGACGTTGAGGTCCTTGACGTCGATTCGCTTGGACATTGCTTCCTTCGGGTGAGGTACCGCGGGCGCTTAGCGGCTGGTCTTGGGGGCGAACATGCGGGCGACGAACCGGGCGACCAGGTTCAGGAGCATCACCATGAGGATCAGCAGGAGCGCTGCGGCCCAGGCGCGCTGTGTACTCGGATCGGGCGCCGTCGGGGAGGTCGGCGTGAGGATCTGGTAGTAGATGAAGGTGGGGAGCGTGCTCATCCAGCCACTGAAGACGTTCCAGTTGATGGAGCTGGCGAATCCTGCCGTTACAAGGATAGGGGCGGTCTCCCCGATCACGCGGGCGATCGAGAGGGTTACGCCAGAGGCGATACCGGAGATCGCCGTCGGGATCACCACGTTGGTGATGGTGCGCCACTTGCGCACGCCCAGCGCGTAGGAGGCCTCGCGGAGCTCGTTCGGGACGATCTTCAGCATCTCCTCGGTGGACCGGACCACCACGGGGATCATGAGGACGGACAGGGCGACGGCGGCGACGAACCCCGTACGGGTGCCCGGTCCGAACAGGAGCGCGAACAGCGCGGCGGCGAACAGGCCGGCCACGATCGAGGGGATGCCGGTCATGACGTCCACGAAGAACGTGATCGCCTTGGTGAGGTTCTTGCCGGAACCGTACTCGACCAGGTAGATGGCGGTGAGCAGGCCGATGGGCACGGAGATGAGCGTCGCCCAGAGGGTGATCTGCAGCGTGCCGAGGACGGCGTGGTAGGCGCCGCCCAGCACGGGCGTGCCGTTCTCCACGGCCTGGTTGTCCACGGCTCCGGTGACGCCGTTCATCGACGTGAACAGGAAGTTGTAGTTGAGGCCGGGGACGCCCCGTTCGAGGACGGTCCAGAGGACCGAGACGAGGGGCAGCAGCGCGATCAGGAAGGCCCCGTACACGAGGAACGTGACGAGCCGGTCCTTGGCCTTGCGTTCGCCCTCGCCGACGGCGGTGACGATGGTGGCCGCGATGACGAAGACGACGGCGGAGATGACCGCCCAGCCGATGACGCTGAACCCGATCAGGGAGGAGAGCGCCGCACCGAGGATGACGGCGGCCGCGAGGACCACCCACACGGCGTAGGAGGGGAGGTGCCCGCGCGTGAGCTGCGACTGGCGACGCTGCAGGGTCTGGTTCGCTGCCATTAGTTCGCTCCCGAGAATTCTTTGTGCCGGGTGATGATGAAGCGGGCGATCATGTTGACGATCAGCGTGATGACGAAGAGCACGAGGCCCGCCGCGATCAGCTCGTTGAGGCGCAGGCCGAAGGCCTCCGGGAAGTTCAGGGCGATCTCGGCCGCGATCGTCTGGTTGCCCGTCTTCACGAGGCTCGCCACGAGGGTGCCCGGCGAGAGGACCAGGGCCACGGCCATGGTCTCGCCGAGGGCACGGCCGAGGCCGAGCATGGTGGCGCTGATGATGCCGGGGCGGGCGAACGGCAGGACGGCCATGCGCACCATCTCCCAGCGCGTGGCGCCCATCGCGAGCGCCGCCTCCTCGTGGAGGTTCGGTGTCTGCAGGAAGATCTCCCTGCTGAGAGACGTGATGATGGGGATCACCATGACCGCGAGGACGATGCCGGCGGTGAGCATGGTCTTGCCGGTCTGGCTGGCCGGTCCGGCGAAGATCGGGATCCAGCCGAGGTTCTCGGCGAGCCACGTGTAGCCCTTGGCGAGCTGCGGCGCGAGGACGATGTAGCCCCAGGCGCCGTAGATCACCGAGGGGATGGCCGCGAGCAGGTCGATGACGTACCCGAAGGCCCGTGCGAGGCGCCGCGGCGCGTAGTGCGAGATGAAGAGGGCGACCGCGATACCGATGGGTGTCGCGATGATCAGCGCGATGACCGCGGCGATGACGGTGCCGATGACGATCGGCAGGATGTACGCGGTGAAGCCGTTGCCGCCGGTGATCTCGGCGGGGTCGGCCGTGAAGGTCGGTGCTGCCTGCACCAGCAGGAACACGGCGACGCTGAAGAGCACTGCCAGGATCAGGACACCGGCCGTGAGGGAGATTCCCGAGAAGATCTTGTCGCCTGCGCGGCCTCGATCTGTCGTCGCTTTCAGCGTATTGGTTGACACGTCTCTGCCTTCCAGGGCGGTCGATTTCGTTTGCAGTGACGGCCCGGTAACGGACCGACGGGGGGTCACTGCTGATGCCAGCCGTGAACGGCGGACGGTCCCGCCCGGTCTTTATTAGACCAGACGGGACCGGGAGGCCTCGCTAGGAGGCGACCTTGATCGATTCGATCGAGGCCTTGGCCTTCTCGCTGAGCGACGCGGACAGCGGGGCGTTGCCGGCGGAGGCCTCGGCCTCTGCCTGGCCTTCCTCGCTGATGACGTAGGAGCCGAACGCCTTCACGAGGTCGACGGTCTCCTGGCTGTCGTAGGAGGTGCAGTACACGTGGTAGCTGACGAGGACGACGGGGTAGGCACCGGACTCGGTGGTGTCGCGCTCGAGCTCGAGGGACATGTCGGTCTCGGGGCGGCCCTCGACCGGGGTGGCGACCTCGACGGCCTTGGCGGCTGCGTCGGAGCTGAGTTCCGTGTACTCCTCGCCGACCTTGACCTTGGCCTTGCCGAGGTCTCCCACGGCGGAGGCGTCGGCGTAGGTGATGGCGCCGTCGGTCGAGGTGACCGTCTGGACGACACCCGAGGTGCCCTTGGCGTTCTCGGACTGCAGTTCTGCGGGCCAGGCGCCGCTGACCTCGTAGGTCCAGTCCTCGGGGGCCGCGGCGGCGAGGTAGTCGACGAAGTTCTCGGTGGTGCCTGACTCGTCCGAGCGGTGCACGACGGTGATGGGGGTGTCGGGGAGCTCGACGCCCTCGTTCTGGGCAGCGATCGCGGGATCGTTCCAGGTGGTGATCTTCTTGCCGAAGATCTGCGCGATGGTGGGGGCGTCGAGGTTCAGCTCGGTGACGCCCTCGAGGTTGAAGGCGATCGCGATCGGCGAGATGTAGGCCGGGATGTTGATGGCGCCGTCGGGGCCGCAGACCTCCATGGCCTGGGTCATCTCTTCGTCCTTGAGGTAGGCGTCCGAGCCGGCGAACTGCGCGCCGCCGCTCAGGAAGGCCTTGCGGCCCGCACCGGATCCGTCCGGGGAGTACTGCACCATGGCGCCCTGGTTGGCGGACTCGAAACCGGCCTTCCAGGCCTCCATCGCAGAGTTCTGCGACGAGGCGCCGATGCCGGTCAGGGTTCCGGACACGGCGGTGCCGGCGGCGGAGGACGCGGGTCCCTCTGCGGCGGGCTCGCCGGTGGCGTTGTCGGAACCACAAGCGGTCAGCGCCAGCGCGGCTACGGAGATAACTGCCGCAGCGCGGCCAAAGCGAAGAGCCTTCACGAAATTTTGCCCCTTCCAGGGAAGTATTCATCGGTGCACGAGAGGCACTCGGTAGAGATGTACGCGTTCTTGTACATCCTCGAAGCTAGGCAGTGCAGGTAACGAGACTGACCAAGCGACATTAACGGAAGGTGAACAGCGCAGGGCCATTGACCTGCATGGCCGGTTCGCGCCGGTGAATGAGACGAACGTCTCGCTTCGATGCACCTCCTAGACTGGGTGCATGCCGCCGCGCCAGGGAATATCCGCAACCCTCGCCTTCCTGCGCAGGCGTTCTCGCACGGGCCTCAGGCGCAGTTCCAACTCGGTGGTCGCGGCACTGCAGATGACGGTCTGTGCGGTGGGTGCGTACGCCTTCGCCGAGGAGGTCCTCGGCCACAGCGGGCCGCTGTTCGCCGCGACGTCGTCGATGATCTCGCTCGGTTTCTCCCGGGACCCGCGCATCCGGCGGGTGCTCGAGGTGGCGATCGGCTGCACGCTCGGCATCTCCGTCGGCGATCTCCTGCTCACCCTGTTCGGTACCGGCCTGTGGCAGGCGGCGGTCGTGCTGTTCATCTCGATCCTGCTGGCCCGGTTCCTGGACAGCGGCACCATCTTCACCACGCAGCTCGGGCTGCAGTCCCTGCTCGTGGTGCTGCTCCCCGCCCCGCAGGGCGGCCCGTTCACGCGGAGCGTCGACGCGATCGTGGGCGGCCTCTTCGCGCTCGCGATCACCGTGCTCCTGCCCCGGGATCCGCGCCGCGAACCGAAGTCCAACGTGCGCGGGCTCCTGGGCGAGCTCTCCGGCGTGCTCCGCGACGGCGCCTCGGCCCTCCGGCAGAGCGATTCCACCCTGGCGTGGCACGCACTGGTCCGTGCCCGGAACTGCCAGTCCCAGCTCGACACCCTGACGGGCGGCATGAAGGCCGCGCAGGAGGTGGCACGCATCTCGCCCGCGTATCGGCGCCATCGCGACGAGCTCGGCGACCTGCGCACCGCCATCGACTCGATCGACCTCGCCATCCGCAACAGCCGCGTGTTCTCCCGCCGGCTGACCTCGGCCATCAACCATGCGGCGCTGACCGACGAGGCGATCGAGGCCCTCGGCCAGTCGCTCGACGACACGGCCGACGCCGTCGACGTGCTGAGCCGGGCGCTCTCGGCGGGTGATTCGGCCGAGCGGCGCCTGAACCTGCGGCAGGCGCGCAACGAACTCGCGGCCGTCGCCACCGATCTCCACCCGGCGACCCTCAACATCAGCCGTCTCGAGGGTGAGGGGCTGGTGCTGCTCCTGCGCCCGCTCGTCGTCGACCTCCTCAGCGCCACGGGCCTGTCCCACGAGGACGCCGCGGACTACCTGCCCCGCCTCTGACCCGGCAGGACCGGGCGGGCCATGCTGTCGGTGCACGCCGGTAGCCTGAAACCATGCCCACGAAGACCTCCGCCGCCGCACGCGCGAGCCGCAGCAACGCCCCGAACTACCGCTGCGCCGAGTGCGGCTGGACGACCGCGAAATGGGTGGGGCGGTGCGGCGAATGCCAGGCGTGGGGCACGGTCGAGGAGACGGGCCAGGTGGTCGCGCGGACCACGGCCGCGGCCGCCGTGACGACTCCGGCGCGGCGGATCGCCGAGGTCGACGCCACCCTGTCCGGGTTCCAGCCGACGAAGATCGACGAGCTCGACCGCGTGCTCGGCGGCGGGCTGGTCCCGGGAGCCGTCATCCTGCTCGCCGGTGAGCCCGGGGTCGGCAAGTCCACGCTGCTGCTCGATGTCGCTGCGCGGGTGGCGCGGCTGGGCAAGGACGTCCTCTACGTCACGGGTGAGGAGTCGGCGGCCCAGGTGAAGCTGCGCGCTGACCGGATCGACGCCGTCGCCGACTCGCTGTACCTGAGCGCGGAGACGGACCTCGGCCAGGCACTCGGCCAGGTGGAGTCGATCGACCCCGCGCTGCTGATCGTCGACTCCGTGCAGACCCTCAGCAGCGCGGCCGTGGACGGCAGCGCCGGCGGTGTCACGCAGGTCCGCGAGGTGGCGGCGTCCCTCATCGGGGCGGCCAAGGCCCGCGGCATGACCACGCTCCTCGTCGGCCATGTTACCAAGGACGGCTCGATCGCCGGGCCGAGGCTCCTCGAGCACCTCGTCGACGTCGTCTGCCAGTTCGAGGGCGAGCGCCACTCGCGCCTGCGCCTGCTGCGCGCCGTGAAGAACCGGTACGGGCCCACGGACGAGGTGGGGTGCTTCGACCTGACGGACGGCGGCATCGAGGGACTCGCCGATCCCAGCGGACTCTTCGTCTCGCGCACCAAGGACCCCGTGTCGGGGACCTGCATCACGGTGACGCTCGAGGGCCGGCGTCCGCTCCTCGCGGAGGTGCAGGCACTGCTGGCCGAGTCCCCCAACTCGCAGCCACGCCGGGCCACCAGCGGCCTCGACAGCTCGCGCGTGGCCATGCTGCTCGCGGTGCTGCAGAGCCGTGCCTCGGTGAGCCTCCACAAGGACGACAGCTATGTGGCGACGGTCGGTGGCGTGCGCCTGACCGAGCCCGCCACCGACCTCGCCGTCGCGCTGGCGATCGCGTCCGCGAAGACCGACCATCCCCTGCCCGCGCGGCTGATCGCGTTCGGGGAGGTGGGGCTCGCCGGGGAGGTGCGCCCCGTCCCGGGCATCGGGCGGCGTATCCAGGAAGCGGAGCGGCTCGGGTTCACGCACGCGATCGTCCCGTCCTCACCCGGGGGCACCGGTCCCGTACCCAAGGGCTTCTCCGTGCGGGAGGTCTCCACCCTCGCCGAGGCGCTCGCCCTCCTGTTCTAGGAGACCGCCTCCAGGAGACGGTCCGGATGTCGCCGGGATGCGGCCGCGACGCCAGGGTGAGTGCGACCGCCGGTTCAGTGGCGTCGGCGGGGGCGTCGGCAGTGGCGTCGGCGGGGGCGTCGGCGGGGGCGTCGATTCCGAGCGTTACCGATCTGCGACGGCGCCGATACGGAGGAATTCCTGCACGCCAGTAGTATTATGTTCGGCTGCGCGGGTATTCCCGCAGCTCCTGCCCGCCGTCCGAGCTCGACGGTGGCCGCCCGACTGCGCCGGGCCATCGACAGCGCGGGCGGCGAAAGGATAGGCCATGGTTCGTAGTCCGGAGGACTCGCTCAAAGCCACCCTCGCCAGAGTAGCCCCGGGGACCCAGCTGCGCGACGGGCTCGAGCGGATCCTGAGGGGTCGCACCGGTGCGCTGATCGTGCTCGGCTCCGACCGCACCGTGGATTCGATCTGCTCGGGCGGCTTCGACATCGGCATCGAGTTCTCGCCCACGCGCCTGCGGGAACTGGCCAAGATGGACGGCGCCATCGTCTGCGACAAGGACGCGAGCCGCATCCTCCGCGCGGCCGTCCAGCTCGTACCCGACCACACCATCGAGACGCAGGAGTCCGGGACACGCCACCGCACGGCGGAGCGCGTGGCCAAGCAGACCAGCTTCCCCGTGATCAGCGTCAGCCAGTCCATGCAGATCATCGCCCTCTACATCGACGGGCTCCGGTTCGTCCTCGAGGGGTCCGAGCCCGTGCTCGCCCGCGCGAACCAGGCCCTCGCGACGCTCGAACGGTACCGGGCCCGCCTCGACCAGGTCACCAACTCGCTGTCCGCCCTGGAGATCGAGGCGATGGTGACCGTCCGCGATGTCGCCGTCACCCTGCAGCGCCAGGAGATGGTGCGACGGATCTCCGAGGAGATCTCGCAGTACGTGCTGGAACTCGGCGTGGACGGCCGTCTGCTGTCCCTGCAGGTCGAGGAGCTCACCACGGGCCTCGGCCCGGGCAGCGAGATGGTGCTCCGCGACTACATGGACCTCGGCAGCAGCACGGCGCCGGTGGAGGAGCGCGTCGCGACCCTGCAGGGGTTCAGCTCCACGGATCTCATCGACCTCGGGACCATCGCGAGCGTGCTGGGCTTCAACCCGTCCCTGGACTCGCTCGAAGCCGTCATCCAGCCCAAGGGTTTCCGCCTGCTGTCCGGCATCAAGGCGGTACCGCCCGCCGTCGCCAACCGGCTCGTGGAGCACTTCGACGGCCTGCAGAATCTCATGGCAGCGAACATCGAGGACCTCATGGCCGTGGACGGCATCGGCGAGCAGCGTGCCCGGACCGTCCGCGAGGGCCTGTCCAGGATCGCCGAGACGAGCCTCCTCGACCGCTTCATGTGAGGTCAGCGGTCCTCCCGCGAGCATGAGGCCCAGCGCGGTGGTGCCTACTCGAGCGTGAAGTCCACCGGGCTGCTGCTCCGGACACCGAGCTTGGTGGTCACCGTGTAGCGTCCGGCCCCGGGCTCCTCCGTGACGGGCGTGCAGCCCGGCATGCTGCGGTTACGGGACCACTCGAACTCCGCCCGCTGCTCGGCGCCCGGCTCGATGGTGAGCTCGAGGTCCTGCGAGGCCTGCTGGCAGTCGATGGACGAGAACACGCGCTCGTCCCCGCTGGTCACCAGGAACTCCATCTGGGACGTGCCGACGTTCGCGGCGCAGGCCGTGTCGCCGTCGTTGCGGACCACGAGGGCGAGCATCACGATGTCGTCCGGTCCGTAGCTCTGCCGGTCGGTCTCGGCCCCGACCACCACGTCGTCGGGGTCGCATGCCTTCGAGGATGCCGACGGGCGCGCCGAGGGGCTCGCTGAGGGGCTGGGCGAAGGGGTCGCCGTCGGGCTGGGGGGCCGGGTCGCCGTCGGGCTGGGCGAGGGGGTCGCTGACGCACGGGGCGTCGGGGTCGCCGGGTCCTCCGTCACGGGTGCCGCGGTGGTTCCCGGCGTCGGTGAACCGTCCGCGTTCGCATCCGCCCCCCGCCCGAGGACGCCGGCGATGGCCACGGCGCCGACCGCGACGGCCACGACCACGACGAGCGCCAGGATGGTCACTGCCAGGCGGCGTCGACGGTAGACAGCAGGACTGGGCCGCCGCCTGCTACCGGTGCGCCCGCTGCTGCCGTGGTCGTCGTCCTGCCCGCCCGTTGGTTCCATCCATCAAGGTTAGGGAAGGCTCCGCGCATTCCTCCGGCCACCACGCCGGTGGATAGAGTATTCACGACGATGATCCAGGAACATCCCCGAACCCCCAGCCGTGCGACACCCGGCGATCCGGCGCGCCCCGCCCTATCCGGCGCGGCACCCTCCGCGGCACCACCTGTGCGCGATCTCCACCTGCGGATCACCGACTGGTTCGCGGGGGCCGCACGGGAGCTGCCCTGGCGGGAACCCTCGTGCTCCCCGTGGGGCATCCTCGTCAGCGAGGTCATGCTGCAGCAGACCCCCGTGGCGCGGGTCCTCCCGGTCTGGCGCGACTGGCTGGAACGCTGGCCGTCCCCGGCCCACCTCGCCGCCGAACCCGCGGGCGCGGCCGTCCGTCACTGGGGCCGCCTCGGGTACCCTCGCCGCGCGCTCCGCCTGCACGCCGCAGCAACGGCGATGGTGGCCGGGCACCGCGGTGAGGTGCCGGGCACCTACGAGGAGCTGCTGTCGTTGCCCGGCGTGGGCACCTACACCGCCGCTGCCGTGGCCGCCTTCGCCTTCGGCCGCCGCGAGACCGTCGTGGACACGAACATCCGCCGCGTCCACGCCCGGCTCTTCGGCGGGACGGCCCTCCCCGCGCCGGCGCTCACGGCCGCCGAGACCCGGCGGGCCGTGGAGCTGCTGCCCGACGACGAGGCGCTGTCCGTGCGCTGGAACGCCGCAGTGATGGAACTCGGGGCAGTCGTCTGCACGGCCAGGAGTCCGCTGTGCGATGCGTGCCCCGTGCTGGACGCCTGCGCGTGGGTCGCCGCGGGACGGCCGGCGCCCGACTACGTACCGAAGGGCCAGGCGTGGGCGGGGACGGACCGGCAGGTCCGCGGGGCCATCGTCGCCGTGCTGCGCGAGGCCCACGCCCCGGTGCCCCGGTCCATGCTCCTGGAGGCTCCGGTGGACCTCGCCGTGGTCGCCGACGGGGTGCGGATCCCCGCGGCGCCGGATCCGCTGTCCGCCCTGCACCGCCTGCGGGCCCCCGCCGAGCAGCTCGACCGCGCCCTCGCCGGCCTCCTCGCCGACGGCCTCGCGGAGGAGGCCGACGGCGGGCTCCGCCTGCCGGGCTAGGACGGGGTCGCCGGACCCATTCCCGCGACCCCGTCCCCCGGAAGCGGTCAGGACGGCTCGCCGAATCCCGATTCGACCGCCTGCCCGACGAAGTCGACCGCGGCCTGGGCGTCGGGGCCGCTCGCCTCGACGGTCACCGTCCTGCCCTGGCCGAGCCCGAGGCTCATCAGCAGCATCACCGACTTGCCGTCCACGCCGTTCACCGTCACCTCGGCGTCGAGATCGGTGAGCCCCGTGGCGAGCGTGGCAGCGGGCCGGGCGTGCAGGCCCATCTGGTTCGGCAGCGTCCACGACCCGCTCGCCGTCGTCCCCGCGGCGGCCCTGTCCGTGTCCGCCGGTGCCGCCTGTCCCGGGGCGGCCGCGGCATGGCTGACGAAGGGCTCGAGCTCCTCGGGACGGATGGACACCACGGCCCGCTCCGCCGCCTGGACCACCTCGTCGAGGGATGCGCCGCCCTGGGCCTGCACGGCGGCGGCGACCGCTCCCTCCACCAGGGCAGCCTGGGCGAGCCGGACGGACTCCCGCGCGTCGGGCTCGAGGAACTCGAGCACCATCTCGGCGGTCATGACCGCGGAGCCGAGATCGGTCAGGATCACCACGCCGTCCCCCGCCGATGCCCGCTCGAGGGCCGCCTGCACCCGCTCGAAGCTCGTGCCGATCCGGGCGGGACCGGCGCCGTCGTCCGCTCCTCCGGCGGCGACGAGCAGGACGTCGGGCGCCATCTGGGCGGCCAGTTCGACGACGCCCTCGGCGATCTTCTCGCTGTGCGAGACGATCACGAGGCCGACGCTCACGCGACCTCTCCCCCGGCGGCCGCAGCGGCCGCCGTCAGGATCAGGGCGGTGGAGACGGCGCCGGGGTCCTGGTGCCCGGCGCTGCGCTCACCGAGGTAGCTGGCCCGGCCCTTGCGTGCGATGAGGGGTTCGGTGGCCACCGCCCCGGCGTGGGCCGCGTTCGCCGCGGCGGCGAGCACCTCCGGGGGTGTCGCACCGGCGTGGGCGGCGGTCTCGGCGGACTCCGTGGCCGGCGTCCACGCGTCGACCATGGTCTTGTCGCCCACCTCCGCCTTGCCGCGCGTGACGATGCCGTCGCGTGCGGCCCGGATCATCCCGGCGGCGGCCCCGGCGTCGATCTCCGCCGCATCACCGAGGGAGGTTGCGGCGCGCAGGAAGGCCGTGCCGTACAGGGGCCCGGCGGCACCCCCGACGGTGGACATGAGCGTCATGGCGACCTGCTTCAGGACCGCCGCCGGCGTGGGCGGCGCCTCCCCGGCATCGAGCTTCGCGACGGCGGCACTGAACCCGCGGTCCAGGTTCTCCCCGTGGTCCGCGTCGCCGATGACCCTGTCGAGGTCGATCAGGAGGGCGCGGTTCTCCGCGACCACGCGCGCGGTCTCATGGATCCACCGCACGGCCCAGTCGGTGTCGAGGACCTCCGCCATGCTCAGGCCCCCCATCGCAGCGCGGCGGTGTGCACGGGCGAGTCCCAGAGTTCGAGCATCTCGTCGTCCGCCCGCAGGATCGTCAGCGAGGCGCCCTGCATCTCGAGCGCGGTGATGTAGTTGCCGACGAGGGAGCGTTCGATGCTCACGCCGAGGCCCTCCAGCAGCTGCGCGACCTTGCGGAACACGATGTACAGCTCGCTGGCGGGCGTGCCGCCCATCCCGTTGACCATCACGATGGTGCGGTCGCCCGAGGTGAGCCTGAGGTCGGCGGCGATGGGGTCGAGGAGCCGCTGCGTGATGCCGTCGGCGTCCTCCATGGCGATCTTGTGCCGGCCGGGCTCGCCGTGGATGCCGATACCGATCTCGATCTCGTCGTCCGAGAGCTCGAAGCTGGGCACGCCGGCGTGCGGCACGGTGCAGGCGGCGAGCGCCACACCCATGGAGCGGACGCCGTCCACCACGCGCTGGGCGACGGCCGTGACGCCGTCGAGATCGTCGCCGCGTTCGGCAGCGGCTCCGGCGATGCGCTCGACGAGCACGGTCCCGCCGACGCCGCGCCGGCCCGCCGTGTAGAGGGAGTCCTCGACGGCCACGTCGTCGTTGACGAGGACCGAGCGGACGGTGACACCCTCGGCCTCGGCCATCTCCGCGGCCGTCTCGAAGTTGAGGACGTCGCCCGTGTAGTTCTTGACGATGTGCAGCACGCCCGCACCGCCGTCGACGGCCGTGGTGGCGGGGATGATCTGGTCGGGCGTGGGCGAGGTGAACACGGCGCCGGGCACGGCGGCGTCGAGCATGCCGCGTCCCACGAAGCCGGCGTGGAGCGGTTCGTGACCGCTTCCGCCGCCGGAGACCAGGCCCACCTTGCCCCGGACGGGGGCGTCCCTGCGGGTGATGAAGAGGGGATCGGGGTGGACGGCCACGAGGTCGGCATGCGCGATGCCGAATCCTTCGACCGACTCGTTGACCACGGCTCTGGGGTCGTTGATGAGCTTCTTCACGGCGGCTGCTCCTTGACTGCGAAGACTGCAAACGGACGGTTGTGACAGACTGCAGCCCGCCTTCCATGGACCACGTCGGCCACTCGGAACACTACCGCCCGTTCCTGCGCCTGCCTATAGCCGGGAACCGCCCGGGCGCACCCCTGCCTGGCCCGTTAAACGCCTGAGGGAGGGGCCCGTCACGGGCGCCTCCCTCAGGTGGCCTGGCCGCTCGATCCAAGGTGCGGCCGGGGCGGGTCAGTGGCCCTTGAACGCGTCCTTGACGTTCTCGCCGGCGTCCTTCAGTTTCGAGGTCGCCTGGTCCTTGTGGCCCTCGGCCTCGAGGTTCTCGTCTCCGGTCGCCTTGCCGAGGCCTTCCTTGACCTTGCCGCCCAGGCCTTCGCCCTTGTTCCCGATCTTGTCATCCAGTCCCATGAATCGGACCTCCTTCAGCTCGGTGTACGGCCACCGGATCCGGTGGCGTGCCAGCACCCCTACAGGAATGCTAAGCAGTCTTACCTTATCCCCCGCGAACGGGAGAAAGCCAGCCGCCCCGCTCAGAGTTCCCTGATCATCCGCGTGTTTCCAAGGGTGTTGGGCTTCACCCGGGCCAGGTCGAGGAACTCCGCGACGCCCTCGTCGTGGGATCGCAGGAGTTCCGAGTAGATCCGCGGATCGACGGCGGACTGGTCGGCCATGACCTCGAAGCCGTGGCGGCGGAAGAAGCCCACCTCGAAGGTCAGGCAGAACACGCGCCTGACACCGAAGCCGCGGGCCTCCTCGAGCAGCTCCTCGACGAGCGCATGCCCCACCCCGCGCCCGCGGGCCATGGGGGACGTCGCGAGGGTGCGCACCTCGGCAAGGTCCTCCCACATGATGTGCAGCGCCCCGCAGCCGAGCACCTCCCCGCCGTCGGCCTCCGCGATGCGGAACTCGGGCAGGCCCTCGTAGTAGGCCACCGTCTCCTTGGCCATCAGGATGCGCTCCTGGGCGAGCGGCTCGACGAGCGCCTTGATGGCGGGGACGTCCGAGGTGCGGGCGCGGCGGATGGTGAAGGGTGCGGTCACCCGTGCCACTCTACCGAGCCCGCCCGGCCGGACCGCCTACAGGCCCAGCTCGGGGGGAAGCCCGCGTTCCTCACCGAGGACGTGCGAGGCGAGGAACGCCTCGACCACGCCGTACCAGACGCGCGCGTGCTGGGGCTTGAGGATCCAGTGGTTCTCGTCGGGGAAGTAGAGGAACCGGTGCGGCGTGCGCCCCTCGTCGTCCGCCGCGAGCCTGGAGGCGGACAGCAGGTCGTACCACAGGCGCAGGCCCTCGCCGATCGGCACCCGGTAGTCCTTGTCGCCGTGGATGACGAGCATGGGCGTGCCGATCTCCGCGACGTGCAGGTGCGGCGAGTTCTCGCGCATCGCCTCGGGCGTCATCTCGCGCCGCCAGTAGTAGGCCGCGTCCGTGGTGGGGGCGAACTGGTCCAGCGCCCACAGGCTCGCATGGGTCACGATCGCGGAGAAGCGGTCCGTGTGGCCGGCGATCCAGTTCGCCATGTACCCGCCGAAGCTGCCGCCCATCGCCGCCACACGCGTCGCGTCGATGTCGTCGCGCGCCACGAGGGTGTCGGTCGCGGCCATGAGGTCGGTGTAGGGGGCGCTGCCCCAGCGGCCCCACCCGCGGTCCACCATGCGCTGGCCGTAGCCCGTTGACAGTGCGGGATCGGGCAGGAGCACGGCGTAGCCGCGGGCCGCCATGATCCACGGCGACCAGCGCCACGTCCACGCGTTCCAGGAGCCGATGGGTCCGCCGTGGATCCACAGCAGTGCCGGGGCGGGAGCCTCGGCGGATGCGCCCTCGGGCAGCACGAGCCACGACCTCACCGGCTGTCCGTCCTCGCCCACCGATTCGACGCGTTCCAGCGTGCCCGGCAGCTCGGGGCGCTCCGCGGGGTTCTGGAGGCGCACGGTGGCACCCGAGGAGAGATCGATGCGGACCACCTCGGCGGGGAACAGGTATGAGCTGCGGACGGCGTAGGCGGTCGCCCCGTCCGGTGCCACGCTGACGTCGGAGTACGCGGCGGCGTCCTGCGTGACGCGTCGTACGGACCCCGAGCCGGCGTCGATCACGAACACCGGCGCGCCGCCGTCGTCGTCCGCCGTGACCACGAGCCCGGAACCGTCGGGGAGCCACGCGGCGGGGTCGGGCCACCGGTCCCAGTCCTCGGCCAGGGGGGTGGGGTCGCCGCCGTCGAGCGGGAGCAGGAGCAGGCTGGTGCGCGGCGCGAGATCGGCGGTGGTGCGGCGGTTCCTGACCACCGCGAGGAAGCGGCCGTCGGGACTCACCGGTCCCGGCGAGTAGTCGTTCCCGCGGTCGTCGAGCAGGACGGCGAGGTCCTTCGTCGCCAGGTCCACGCGGACGAGGACCGTCCGCTGGGATCCGTGCTCCTCGGGGACGGTGAGGGCGGTGAAGAGGGCCGATCCGTCGGGCGTCAGCACGGGGTGGGCGTCCCGGAGGCCGCCCCGGGGCGACGGGACGAGGTCCTCGAGCGGGTGGTCGCCGTCCCCGGCCGGGTCCTGCAGCGTGAAGTACCGGGGCTCGTCCGGCCCGAGGTCGGCGTCCCAGTAACGGACGGGGTACCCGGAATGCAGGATCGCCGCGACCCCGGACTCCGTGCGTGCCTTGCGCCGCTCGGCGTCGTCCTCCTCGTCCGTGGAGCCGGTGAGCGCGTTGCCCGTGACGACGGCGACGTCGGCCGCGTCCGCCGTCGCGACACCCGCCACGCCGCCTTCGCGCGTGAGGAGCAGGGACGCCTCACCGCCGCCGGCCGGCAGCCGCCACAGCGCCGTGCGCTTCTCGCCCTCGGCATCGTCCGGGTCGGGCCGCGCCGAGGTGAAGAGCAGGTCTCCGCCGGCGAGGAACGCGGCTCCCGACTCGCCGGCCGCACTGCGGGTCAGGCGCCGGGCGGGCCGCTCACCCCTCGGGTCCACCTCCCAGAGCGCCGTCCGGTATGCGGTCTTCTTCGGGTCGAGGGTCGCCACGGCGGTCACCAGGCGTGTGCCCTCCCGGTCGAGGACGAGTCCGCTGAGGCGTGGCAGGGCGACGAAGTCCTCGAGCGAGGAGAAGGGAGTGGTCATGCGTCATCTCTATCACCGCCTGTGGGCCGGATCACAGAGGTTCACTACGGGAGGAATCTTGTTGCTGCGGGCACCCAATCCCTGCCGGGATGCCGGGTGACGAAAGAACCCGCCCTGCTGTGCAGGGCGGGTTCTTCCGTCGATCACGCGGTACTACTCGGGGAGGACGGCCTCGAGTGCGGCCGGTGCGTCCTCGAGCTCCTTGGGCGCTCCGTGGCCGACGAAGGTGAAGCGTGCATCCACGCCCTCGCCCTCGACGTCCACATCCACGCGCTCGCCCGGCTTCAGCTCGCCGAAGAGGATCTTCTCCGACAGCTGGTCCTCGATCTCGCGCTGGATGGTGCGGCGCAGCGGCCGGGCACCCATCGCGGGGTCGTAGCCGCGGGTGGCCAGGAGGACCTTGGCTGCGGGGGTGAGCTGGATCGTCATGCCCTTGTCCGCCATGCGGCGGCTCAGGCGCTCGAGGAACAGGTCCACGATCTCGACGATCTCGTCCTGGGTGAGCTGCGGGAACACGACGGTGTCGTCGACGCGGTTGAGGAACTCGGGACGGAAGTGCTGCTTGAGCTCCTCCGTGACCTTCGCCTTCATCCGGTTGTAGCTCGTCGTGGTGTCGGAGCCGGACTGGAAGCCCGTCATGACGCCCTTCGAGATGTCGCGGGTACCGAGGTTGGTGGTCATGATGATCACCGTGTTCTTGAAGTCCACCATGCGGCCCTGGCTGTCCGTGAGGCGCCCGTCCTCGAGGATCTGCAGGAGCGAGTTGAAGAGATCGGCGTGCGCCTTCTCCACCTCGTCGAACAGGACCACGGAGAACGGCTTGCGGCGGACCTTCTCGGTCAGCTGGCCGCCCTCCTCGTAGCCCACGTAGCCCGGAGGGGCGCCGAAGAGCCGCGAGACGGTGTGCTTCTCGGAGTACTCGGACATGTCCAGCGTGATGAGGGCGTCCTCCTCGCCGAACAGGAACTCCGCGAGGGCCTTGGCGAGCTCGGTCTTGCCGACGCCCGTGGGGCCGGCGAAGATGAACGAGCCACCCGGGCGCTTCGGATCCTTGAGGCCGGCACGCGTACGGCGGATGGCCTGGGAGATGGCCTTGATGGCCTCGTTCTGCCCGATGACCCGCTTGTGCAGCTCGGCCTCCATGTTGAGCAGTCGCGAGGACTCGGCCTCGGTCAGCTTGAACACGGGGATGCCGGTGGAGTTGGCGAGCACCTCGGCGATGAGTTCCTCATCAACCTCGGCGATGTCGTCGAGTCCGCCGGACTTCCAGCGGCGCTCCTTGTCGGCACGCTCGTCGTGGAGCTTCTGCTCCTTGTCGCGCAGCGATGCGGCACCCTCGAAGTCCTGGGAGTCGATGGCCGACTCCTTCTCGCGCTTGACGTCGGCGATGCGCTCGTCGATCTCCTTGAGCTCCGGCGGGGCGGTCATCCGGCGGATGCGCAGGCGCGCTCCCGCCTCGTCGATGAGGTCGATCGCCTTGTCCGGCAGGAACCGGTCCGAGATGTAGCGCTCGGCCAGGGTCGCAGCGCTGGACAGGGCGCCGTCGGTGATGGAGACGCGGTGGTGCGCCTCGTAGCGGTCGCGCAGCCCCTTGAGGATCTCGATCGCGTGGGCCACGGAGGGCTCTGCGACCTGGATGGGCTGGAAGCGGCGCTCGAGGGCGGCGTCCTTCTCGATGTGCTTGCGGTACTCGTCGAGCGTGGTGGCGCCGATGGTCTGGAGCTCGCCACGCGCGAGCATGGGCTTCAGGATCGACGCGGCGTCGATGGCACCCTCGGCGGCACCCGCACCGACGAGGGTGTGGATCTCGTCGATGAACAGGATGATGTCCCCGCGGGTGCGGATCTCCTTGAGGACCTTCTTCAGCCGCTCCTCGAAGTCACCGCGGTAGCGCGAACCGGCCACCAGGGATCCGAGGTCCAGCGTGTACAGCTGCTTGTCCTTGATGGTCTCCGGGACGTCGCCGCGCACGATCGCCTGGGCGAGACCCTCGACGACGGCGGTCTTGCCGACGCCCGGCTCACCGATCAGGACGGGGTTGTTCTTGGTGCGGCGGGAGAGGACCTGCATGACGCGTTCCATCTCCTGCTCGCGCCCGATGACGGGATCGAGCTTGGACTCGCGCGCAGCCTGCGTGAGGTTGCGGCCGAACTGGTCCAGCACGACGGAACCGGCAGGGGTTCCCTCCTGCTGCGGCCCGCCGGCGGCTGCCGGCTCCTTGCCCTGGTAGCCGGACAGCAGCTGGATGACCTGCTGGCGGACACGGTTGAGGTCCGCTCCGAGCTTCACGAGCACCTGCGCGGCGACGCCCTCACCCTCGCGGATGAGACCGAGCAGGATGTGCTCGGTGCCGATGTAGTTGTGGCCGAGCTGCAGGGCCTCCCGGAGGGAGAGCTCCAGTACCTTCTTGGCCCGGGGGGTGAAGGGGATGTGACCGGACGGGGCCTGCTGGCCCTGCCCGATGATCTCCTGGACCTGCTCCCGCACGGCGCCCAGCGAGATGCTGAGCGACTCAAGGGCCTTGGCGGCTACACCCTCGCCCTCGTGGATGAGGCCAAGCAGGATGTGCTCGGTGCCGATGTAATTGTGGTTGAGCATGCGGGCCTCTTCCTGGGCCAGCACAACAACACGACGGGCACGATCAGTAAATCTCTCAAACATGAGGAACACACTCCTAGCTAACGCGTAATTCGATGCTACGGGGCCGGGGTGTGCTTTGGGCCCGTGTTCGCCACAGGCGAGATAACGCCGGAGGGTCTTCCGCTCCGGCGCCCGGTGGGGATGGTCAGCGCTGGGCGGCGCGGTACGCCTCGACGATCTCGCTGTTGACCCGCCCGCGGGAGGAGACGTCGTAGCCGTTCTCCCTGGCCCACTCACGGATCTGAGCCGCCTCCTGGTTGCGCGAGGGCGACGGCGCACCCGAGGCGGCCGAGCCGCTGGAGCGCTGCTTCGAGGAGTTGCTGCGGCGCGCGGCGCCCACGTAGTCGCCCAGGGCGGCGCGGAGTTCCGCGGCGTGCGCTTCGGAGAGGTCGATCTCGTACTGGACGCCGTCCAGGCCGAAGCGCACTGTCTCATCGGCTTCGCCGCCGTCGATGTCGTCGATGAGGATTATCTTTACCTTCTGCGCCACAATGATCTCCTATTTGTTCCTCGATATCGGTGCCCCCTCGACGATTATGGGCCACAATTGTATCGAGGTCAAAGAAGGAGTTTCATCCCGGGTTTATCTCCGGATTTCCTTTTTCCTCGTCCGATGATTCGCGCCGGCGTGCATCCTCGGCGTCCTGTAATTCCTCCGCCCGCGCCATGGCCTCGCGTTCCGCCCTGTCCGCGTTGAATATGGCCTTGATCACGAAGTAGAAGAGGACGGCCAGGCAGAAGGACGGCAGGAGCACTGCCACATATTCCACGGCTACTGCCCTGCCTCGGGCTTGAGAATGGGGAAGAGTATCGACTCGCGAATTCCGACGTTCGTGAAAAGCATCACGAGGCGGTCGATTCCGAGCCCGATCCCGCCCATGGGCGGAGCACCGTATTCGAGGGCCCGCAGGAAATCCTCGTCAAGCTGCATCGCCTCGTCGTCACCGGCGGCCGCCTGGCGCGACTGCTCGGTGAGACGCTCGCGCTGGATGACCGGATCGATGAGCTCGGAGAACGCCGTGCCGCGTTCCATGCCGCCGATGATGAGGTCCCATGCCTCGATGAGGCGTGGATCCTCACGGTGGGGCCGTGCCAGCGGCTGGGCGGACGGCGGATAGTCGTAGACGAAGGTCGGCTGCAGGAGGGTGGGCTCGACGATCTCGGAGAACAGTTCCAGGACCATCTTCTCCGCGCCCCAGGCCGGGTTCAGCGGCACCTCGTGCTGCTCGGCGACGGCCCGCAGCTCCTCCACCCCCGTCTCCGGCGTGATCTCGCGGCCCACGGCGGAGGACAGCCCCGGGTACACCGCGAGCCAGGCCCAGTCACCGTCGAGGTCGATGGTGCCCTTGGCGGTCTCGATGGTGCGGGAGCCGAGGAGGTCCGCGCAGGCGAGGATCATCTCCTTCATACGCTCGGCCATCACGAACTGGTCGGCATAGGCCTCGTAGCACTCGAGCATCGTGAACTCGGGGCTGTGGGTGGAGTCGACCCCCTCGTTGCGGAAGATCCGGCCGATCTCGTAGACGCGGTCGATCCCACCGACCACGGCGCGCTTCAGGTACAGCTCGAGCGCGATCCGGAGGGTCATCTTCTGGTCGAACGCGTTCAGGTGCGTCTCGAACGGGCGGGCCGTCGCGCCGCCGTGGACGAGCTGCAGGATGGGGGTCTCCACCTCGATGTAGTCGCGGCGGTTCAGCGTCTCCCGGAGCGTCCGGGTGATGGCGGCGCGGGTGCGGACCATCTGGCGGGCCTCCTCGCGCACCATGAGGTCCACGTAGCGCTGGCGGACACGCGTCTCCTCGTTCACGCCGGCGTGCAGCGTGGGCAGGGGGCGGAGGGCCTTGGACGCCATGGTCCATGAGGACGCCATCACGGACAGCTCGCCGCGGCGGGAGCTGATGACCTCGCCACGCACCTGGACGTGGTCGCCGAGGTCCACGAGGGACTTCCACCCGGCCAGGCCCTCCTCGCCGATCTCGGCGAGGCTGAGCATGATCTGCAGGCGCGTGCCGTCGCCCTCCTGCAGGGTGGCGAAGCACAGTTTGCCCGAGTTGCGGATGAACACCACACGGCCGACGACGGCCACCTGGTGGCCGCTCGACTCTCCCGTGGGGAGGTCCGCGAACCGCTCCCGCACCGCCGCGAGCGAGTCGGTCCGCTCCGGCTTGACCGGGTAGGGCTCCATCCCGGCGTCGAGGAGGGCCGCGCGCTTCTGCAGGCGGAAGCGCATCTGCTCGTTGAGGTCGTCCGGGGAGAGGGTGTCGTCAGGGGTCACGGAAGACAAGTTTACGGCTCCCCGCCGGGCCCGCGGTGGGTGCGCGGTGTGCGTCAGGCCACAGGGGGCAGGAAGGCGTTGTCGATGAGGCGCACCGCGCCCACCCGCGCTGCGACGACCGCGAGGGCAGGAGCGGTCCGCGCGTCGTGCCCGGCCGGCGCGAACGACGACGGGTCGACGATCTCGAGGTAGTCGAGGTCCACTCCCCGCTCGGCCAGGATCTCGGCGCGGGCCGCCGGGAGGTCCGGGGGCACGCCGTCGCGCGCACCGGCACGGAGGGTCCCGAGCACGCGCGAGAGCACCAGTGCCGCGCGGCGCTCGTCCGCGGAGAGGAAGCGGTTGCGGCTGGAGAGGGCCAGCCCGTCGGCGTCCCGGACGATGGGCACGCCCTCGATGCGGACGGGCACGTTCAGGTCGAGCACCATGCGCCGGATGAGCGCGAGCTGCTGGGCGTCCTTCTCGCCGAAGTAGGCGCGGTAGTCGGCCCCGGTGCCGGGCAGTCCGAGGTTGAGGAGCTTGGCGACGACGGTGAGCATGCCGTCGAAGTGGCCGGGCCGGGATGCCCCCTCGAGCACCTCCCCCATTCGGCCGGCGCTCACGCGGACCAGCGGCTCGCCCCCGGGGTACATGTCCTCCACGGACGGTGCGAAGACGATGTCGGTCCCGCACCCGCCGAGCAGCCGCAGGTCGGCGTCGAGCGTGCGCGGGTAGCGGTCGAGGTCCGCCTGGTCGCCGAACTGCAGGGGGTTCACGAAGACGGACACGACGACGACGTCCTCGGCCTCGCGGGCGGTGCGGGCGAGCGTCGCGTGGCCCTCGTGCAGGCCGCCCATGGTGGGCACGAGACCGAGCGACGGCCGGCCGGCCCCTGCGCCGCGCCGGTTCCGGGCGTCGTCGAGCAGGGCCGTGGTCGCGGCCCGCAGGTCGGCGGGCGTGGAGACGAGGAGCGGGGTGGCCGGGCGTGGGGTGCCGGTCGAGGTCACGGGGAGTCCTTCCGGGACGGAGGCGGTCTGGCGGGGTTCTGGCGAGCGGGTGGTCCGGGCGGGGCCGGGACGTGTCAGGGACGCGGGGCGTCCGGCGCCCCGGGCGGTTCGTCCTCGACGGTGTCGGCGAGCACGGCGAGGATGGCCTGTCCCTGCGCGGACGAGAGGATGCCGCGCTCCAGCGCGCGCAGGGCCGTGACGCGCGCCATGGCGAGGTACGCCTGCCGGGTGTCGGGGGCGTCGTGGGAGTCCAGCGCCGCCCGGTGTGCGCGCACCGTGCCGGCGTCACCGCGGGCCACGGGGCCGGTCAGGGCGCCCTCCCCGGAGGACAGTGCATTCTCGAGCGACGCCTTCATGAGAGGCCCGAGGAGGCGGTCCGGGTGCTGCACCCCGACGTCGCCCAGGAGCTGCGCGGACTGGGCGGCGATCGTGACGAGGTGGTTCGAGGCGTGGGCGAGGGCCGCGTGGTACAGCGCCCGGGACTCCTCCTCGATGACCACGGACTCGGCACCCATCTCCACCACGAGGGCCTGCGCGATCGGCAGGACCGCGGCGGGGGCGGTGATGCCGAACATGCTGTCCGGCAGGCGCCCGAGGTCGAGGCTCAGCCCCGTGAAGGTCATGGCCGGATGGATGGCCAGCGGGATGGCGCCCGCCGCCCGGGCCGGGCCCAGCACGGAGGTGCCGTACCGCCCGGAGGTGTGCACCACGAGCTGCCCCGCCTGCCATGCGCCCAGCTGAGCGAGTCCCTCCACCAGGTCGGGCAGGGCGTCGTCGGGCACGGTGAGCAGCACCAGTTCGGCGCGCTCGATGACGTCGGGGACCTCCAGCACCGGGACGCCGGGCAGCAGGTTCTCGGCGCGCTCCCGGCTCGCGTCGGAGACCGCGGAGACGCCGACGACGGCGTGGCCGGCCGACCGCAGGGCAGCACCCAGGACGGCGCCGACCTTACCGGCACCGACCACGCCGACGCCGAGCCGTCCGGGGCGTCTCGACGCGTCAGCGCGGGCCATCGGCGGGCACCTCACGATCGGAGGGGGCCGGGACGTACCGCGGGACGTCGGGCATGACCTCGCGCACGTCCTCGGGTCCGCCGGTGCCGGCCTCGCCGTCGGCCGGCGGCGCGGTGAGCGCGGCAGGGACCGGCGCGCCCTGCAGGACGCCGTCCGGGGCACTGTCAGGACCGCCCGGAACGCCGTGCGGAGCGCCGCCAGGAGCACTGTCCGGGGCACTGTCCGGAGGACTGAACGGAGCGCTACCGGGACCGTCGGCCCGAGGGGCTGCCGCGGGGACGGGCTTCATCCACTGCTCGGGGCCGCTGCGCCGCCGCGCCTCCCCGGCGCGCGCCGCCTGGCCGTGGAAGAGCTGCCAGGCGGTGGCGGAGTCGGCGAGGACCACGCGGGCGCCGACCGGGCCTGGCGTGGTCTGGAGCTGCAGGTCGGAGACGCCGACGCGTCGGCTCACGGGCCCCTGGTGGAGGGAGATCGACTGGGTGCGCTCGTGCGGGACGACGACGAGCTGGCGCCACAGGACGCCGGAGCGCAGGAGCAGCGCGGTCCGCGTGACGGCGAAGCCGTTGCGGCGCCATGCGAACGGTGCGAGCCACCGGGCACGGCGCGGCGTGGTCACGAACCCCTCCCCGCCGTCCCTGTCCACCATGCCCGCGGTGAAGACCTCCACGGGGCGCTCCGTCCCGGGATCGGGCAGCACCAGCGCGAGGATCTGCAGCACCTCGTCCCGGGTGCCGACGGGCAGGAGGGTGGCGCGGGCCTGACCCTCGCTGGAGGCCGAGGCGCCGTACCCTGCCACGTTCACGGTGACCCGGTACCAGCCCTTGAAGCGCCACAGCGGCGGCTGCACGATGCCGAGCGCCTGCACCCTGCCCGGGGGGACGGTCTGCGCCCTCGTGTCGAGCAGGCCGTAGCGTATCCGGATGCCGTCCGGGGAGGTGGCGGCACGGAAGTTGTAGCCGGTGTTGAGGGCGGACCAGTAGCCGCCGATCACGCCGATGAGGAGGGGGATGAAGGACGTCGCGATGAACGGCGTGTCGAACACGACGCCGAGGGTGACGATCACGACGGCCGCCACCACCAGCGCCACGGTCATCCCGGACAGCACGGCCGCGCCGATCACACGGCCGGGCGGGATCGCCACCACCTCGCGCTCGGGCGCCTCGGCGACCTGCTCGGGGTGATCGGGGTCCGCGGCCACGCCTGCGGCCCGCGCGAGGATCGTGGCGCGGAGCTTCTGGGCGTCGTCGAGCTTCAGGAAGGCGAGCCGGACGGCGGACTCGCCGGCGTCGGCCACCTCGAACTTGAGCTCCGCGAGGCCGAAGATCCGGGCGAGGAACGGCTGCACGATATCGATCGCCTGCACCCGGTCCAGCCGCGCCTGGCGCTGCTGGCGGAACACGACGCCGGAGTGCACGCGCACGTGCTCGGCGGTCACCTGGTAGCGCGTGAAGTACCAGGAGACGAGGAACGCACCGGCGACGAGGAGGACGACGGCGAGCAGCACCCCGCCGGCGAGCAGGAGACCGACGCCTTCGGGCAGGGGGCCGCGCCCGCGCGTCTCCGCCGAGAACAGTCCCTCGAACCAGTCCCGCCCCACGAAGTAGAGGATGGCGACGAGTACGATCCAGCCCCGCACGAGCGGCGAGATGACGTGGACGCGCTGCCAGGCGTCGTCGCCGGTGCCCTTCGCGCCGCCCGCGCCGCCGATACCGCCCGCACCGTCGGGGGGCGCCGGCAGCGCCGCGGGGGATCCGCCCTCGGGGGTCACAGCCCCGCCAGCCTGGCTTCTCCCCGCGCGGAGAGCTGCTCGCGCAGGCGCGAGCCCTCCTCGGCCGGCAGCCCGGGGATGAGGGCGTTGGTGGCGGGCGCCGCGGTGTGCAGCTTGAGCGTGCAGATCCCGTAGGCGCGCTCGAGGGGGCCGACGGCGACGTCGACGTACTGCATGCGGCCGTACGGGACCACCAGGGTGCGCTGGAAGAAGACACCCTGGCGCACCAGGAGGTCGTCGTCGCGCTCCGCGTAGCCGATCGACGCGACCTGCCGCGGCAGCAGGACACCGCGCCAGACGGCCATCACCAGCACGGCGGCGGGAAGCCCCCAGGCGAGCCAGAGGGGCGGGAAGGAGTCCCAGATCCCCGTGAGGCGCAGGGTCAGGGGGACGCTCGCCAGGACGAGCCAGACCAGTGACCCGATGAGCCACCCGATCACCCTCACGCGCAGGTACTTCGGCGACACCCTGGACCACTCGAGCCCGGACGGATCGATCGGTTCCCTACGCATACTCCCCCTCGCTGGAGCCCGCTGTGCCCGAGCCGTCGTCGTCGGGCGGCAGCCGGCAGAAGTCCTCGACAACCAATCCCACCATAATCATGATGATCCCGCCCGCCATCAGGGCGGCCGACCCCCAGAGGGGCGCCGTGGTGGAGCGTACCGAGAGGAGCGCCACCTGGTCGACGAGGATGCCCGCGTGCCAGCCGAGACTCAGTGCCCCGGCATAGGCGCACGCCTGCGCGAGGACGAGCGTGCGCGTGGCGAGGATCGGGTCGAGCGGGCGGTCGTGGTCGCCGTTGCGCCAGCGGAGCACGCGCCGCCCGAACACGAGGGTGATCCCGATGATGACCGCCGTCGTGACGAGCGACGTCAGGGGCAGGGTGGGCGTGCCGAAGCCGTTGCGGGTGGCCAGCCAGTTGACCAGCCACCCGGTGAATCCGGCCGCCAGCCCCACCAGGGCCAGCCAGCGGAACCGAAGGGTGCTCACAGCGTCCTAGACTCCCTCGAAGGGCACCAGGCCCGCAAGGTCCTCGGCTTCCGCAGCGAGTTCCGCCACCGGCCGGCCGTCCAGCACGGCCCCGGAGTCCATCCACGCCCAGGGCTGCAGGACGAACGCGCGCGACGCCGCACGTGGGTGCGGGACGGTCAGGGTCTCGTCGTCCGAGGTCCAGGACCCGTAGGTGATGATGTCGATGTCGAGGGTCCGCGGACCCCACCGCACCGTGCGCGTGCGGTGGTGCTGCTCCTCCACGGCCTGGCAGTGCTCGAGGAGCTCGTACGGGCCGAGGTCCGTCTCCACCTCGATCACCATGTTCAGGTAGTCGGGCTGCTCGGGTCCGCCCACGGGCCTGGTGCGCACCACGGGCGAGACGGCGTGCAGGCGCACGCGGTCCGATTCCACGAGGTCCGCGACCGCGCGGACCAGCGTGTCGCTGCTGGCACCCAGGTTGCTGCCGAGGGCGAGCACGGACCGCACGGTGCCGCTCATGCCCGGCTCCTGCGCAGGGTGACGGCCACGTCGCCGAACGGCACCTCGATGGGCGCCTGCGGCTTGTGGACCGTGACGTCGAGGGCCGTGATCGGGAAGGACCGGAGGACGGACGCCGCGATGGTCTCCGCGAGGGCCTCGATGAGGTCGAACGGCTCGCCCTCGATGATCCCGTGCACGAGCCCGGCGACCTCGCCGTAGTGGGCGGTCCGGGTGAGGTCGTCGCTCGTCCCGGCGGGCTGGAGGTCCAGGTAGAGGACGACGTCGACGACGAAGGGCTGGCCGTCGCGGCGCTCGTGGTCGAAGACGCCGTGGTGGCCTGTGGCGGTGATGCCCTTCAGCACCACGGTGTCGAGGTCCCCGGAGGGCGAGCCGGGCCGGCCGGGGGCGGCCTGGACCGTCACGGGCGCGGACCGGCGGCGGCGGCGACCTTGACCGCGTCGAGCGTCGCGGCCGGTTCGTGGACGCGCACGCCCCACGCGCCGGCGGCGGCCGCGAGGGTGGCGACGGCGAGCGAGGCGTGCCCGCGCTCGTCCGGGGTGGCGGCCTTCCCGGCGGAGGTGAGCAGGGTCCCCAGGAAGCGCTTGCGGGACGCGCCGACCAGCACGCGGTGCCCCATGCCGGTGAAGGTGTCCAGGTGGCGGAGGAGGGCCCAGTTGTGCTCGTCGGTCTTGGCGAAGCCCAGTCCCGGATCCAGGATGATGCGCTCCGGAGCGACACCGGCGTCGACGAGGCGGTCGCGCAGCACGGTGAGCTCGGCGGCCACCTCCGCGACGACGTCGTCGTACTGCGCCAGGCCGTCCATCGTGGCCGCGGTACCCCGGCGGTGGGTCAGGACGTACGGGACGCCGCGCTCGGCGACGAGGGCGGGCATCGCCGGGTCGAGTTCGGCGCCGGAGATGTCGTTGATGATGGCGGCGCCGGCGTCGAGGGCCTGCCGTGCCGTCTCGGCGTGCATGGTGTCGATGCTGACGAGGGCGCCTGCCTTGACGAGCGCCGCGACGACGGGCAGCACCCGGGCCAGTTCCTCCTCGACCGGTACCTTGCGGGCGTTGGGGCGCGTGGACTCGCCGCCGACGTCGATGATGTCCGCGCCGCCGTAGTGCATCCGCAGGCCGTGGCTGATCGCGTCGTCCGTGCCGGCGTACCTGCCGCCGTCGCTGAAGGAGTCGGGCGTGACGTTGAGGATCCCCATGACCACGGTGCGGTCCGCGGGCAGGTCGCTCACCGTCCTGGCCCTGCGGACCGGCCGGATGACCGGGAGCGGCGAGGTGGCCGGTCCCGTCCCGGGCGCTGCTGCGAGAGAATCCATCAGGGTGGTCCTACCTTCCGAGTATGAGGCTCATGGCCTCGGCGCGCGTCGCCGTCTCGCGGATCTGGCCGCGGACGGCGGACGTGACGGTCTTCGCGCCGGGCTTCCGCACCCCGCGCATCGACATGCACATGTGCTCGCACTCGATGACGACGATCGCGCCCTTGGGCTTCAGGTGTTCCATCATCGCATCGACGATCTGCGTCGTCAGCCGTTCCTGGATCTGCGGCCGGCGGGCGTAGACCTCCACGAGCCGCGCCAGCTTGCTCAGGCCCGTGACGCGGCCGTCCACCGAGGGGATGTAGCCGATGTGCGCCGTCCCGTGGAAGGGCACGAGATGGTGCTCGCAGGTCGAGTAGAACGGGATGTCCTTCACGAGCACGAGCTCCTGGTGGTCCAGGTCGAAGGAGGTCGACAGGACGTCCGCGGCATCCTGGTGGAGGCCGGCGAACATCTCCGCGTACGCCTTCGCGACCCGCTTCGGAGTCTCGAGCAGGCCGTCCCGGTCGGGGTCCTCGCCGATCGCCGCCAGGATCTCCCGGACCGCCCGCTGGATGCGGAGCTGGTCGACGGGTGATCCGGTGGCGACCAGGGCGGCATCCACCACCTCGTCGTCGAAATCTGTCACGGGTCATCTCCCCCTTCGTCGGCACCTCCGCGGCCCTCTGGCCGGCGGCGTCGTGCTGTCTAGCTGTCCCGGGTCTCCCGGGAGCCCTCGTTCGAGGCGGGCGAGGGGAGTTCGGAGTCCTTGACGTCGAAGTCGCCCGGCATGTTCGCGTCGGCGATCTGGTCCTGCGGTGCCACGGACTCGGGGGCGGGACGACCGCTCTCGAGGGCCTCCGCACGCTCCTTGGCGGAGGTGACGGGCGGCAGGGAATGCACGGGGCGGGTCTGCTTGGACAGCCACACCTCGCGCAGCTCCCGCTGGCGGACGGTGGAGAAGACCTCGGCGATCTCGGCCTGGTTGAGCGTCTCGCGCTCGAGCAGTTCGAGGGCGATGCGGTCGAGCACATCACGGTTCTCCGTGAGGATCTGGTACGCCTCGTCGTGCGCGTTGTCGATGAGGCGGCGCACCTCCTCGTCCACCACGAGGGCGATCTGGTCCGAGTAGTCGCGGTCGCTGCCCATGTCACGGCCGAGGAACGGCTCGCCGGCGCCCTGCCCGAGCTTCACGGCGCCGATGCGCTCGCTCATGCCGTACTGGGTGACCATCTTGCGGGCTGTCCCGGTGGCCTTCTCGATGTCGTTCGAGGCACCCGTGGACGGGTCGTGGAAGACGATCTCCTCGGCCACCCTGCCGCCCATGGCGTAGGCGAGCTGGTCGAGCAGCTCGTTCCTCGTCACCGAGTACTTGTCGTCGCTCGGCATGACCATGGTGTAGCCGAGGGCGCGTCCGCGCGGCAGGATGGTCACCTTGGTCACCGGGTCCGTGTTGCGCAGCGCCGCCGCCACCAGGGCGTGGCCGCCCTCGTGGTAGGCGGTGATCTTCCGCTCGAGTTCCTTCATCACGCGGCTGCGCTTCTGCGGGCCGGCGATCACGCGGTCGATCGCCTCGTCGAGGGCGCGGTCGTCGATCAGCTGGGCGTTGGAGCGGGCGGTGAGCAACGCGGCCTCGTTGAGGACGTTCGCGAGGTCCGCGCCGGTGAAGCCCGGCGTCTTCTTCGCGACACCCTTGAGGTCCACGCCGGACGCCATCGGCTTGCCCTTGGCGTGCACGCTGAGGATGTGTTCGCGGCCCCGCATGTCCGGTGCCTCGACGCCGATCTGCCGGTCGAAGCGGCCCGGGCGCAGGAGCGCCGGGTCGAGGACGTCGGGACGGTTCGTGGCCGCGATGAGGATCACGTTGGTGGTGGCGTCGAAGCCGTCCATCTCGACGAGGAGCTGGTTGAGGGTCTGCTCGCGCTCATCGTTGCCGCCGCCCACGCCGGCGCCGCGGTGGCGTCCCACGGCGTCGATCTCGTCCACGAAGATGATGGCGGGCGAGTTGTTCTTGGCCTGCTCGAAGAGGTCGCGGACGCGGGACGCGCCGACGCCGACGAACATCTCGACGAAGTCGGAGCCCGAGATGGAGTAGAAGGGGACGCCGGCCTCGCCGGCGACGGCGCGCGCGAGGAGGGTCTTGCCGGTCCCGGGAGGTCCGTAGAGGAGCACGCCCTTGGGGATCTTGGCGCCGAGGGCCTGGAACTTCGCGGGTTCCTGCAGGAACTCCTTGATCTCCAGGAGCTCCTCCACGGCCTCGTCGGCACCGGCGACGTCGTTGAAGGTCACCTGGGGCATGTCCTTGGAGATGAGCTTGGCCTTGGACTTGCCGAACTGCATGACCTTGGAGCCGCCGCCCTGCATGCGGCTGAGGAGGAACCAGAAGATGACGCCGAGGATCAGGATCGGGAAGATCAGCCCGGCGAGGCTCAGCAGCCAGTTGCTCTCGGCCGGCTGGTCGGTGAAGCCGTCCGTGTCCGAGGCGTCGATGGCGTCGACGACGCCCTCGGCGCGCGCGGAGCTGTAGAAGAACTGGACGCTCCTGCCCTTGTCCTCGTAGTCCTCGCGCAGGGTGAGGTCGACGCGCTGCTCGCCGTCGTAGATCTTGGCCTGCGAGACCTGGTCATCTTCGAGGAGCTGGAGGCCGACGTTGGTGTCGACGCGGGAGCTACCGGTCCCGAAGAGGCTCGGGAGGATCAGCAGGAGCGCCACGACCGCCAGGACGATCCAGAAGATGGGCCCCTTGAAGATGTTCTTGAATGTCATTCGTCTCAGGGCAGCAAGCCCTGTCCCTCCTGCTGATGCAAGTAAAAGTGTGCCGGCGCATTGCCGTGCGGGTGCTGGATGAGCACCTCAACATATACACCGTCCCAGATTCACCACGCGTGGATCGGGCCGATAGTTCCCTCTTGGCGTACTGCCCGCAGGCAGCGGGGACGTCCTATTCGTAGACGTGCGGCGCCAGGGTGCCGATGAAATCGAGGTTGCGGTACTTCTCCGCGAAGTCGAGACCGTAGCCGACGACGAACTCGTTGGGGATGTCGTAGCCCACGTACTTGACGTCGATGTCCACCTTCGCGGCGTCCGGCTTGCGCAGGAGCGTGCAGATCTCGACGGAGGCCGGGCCCCTGGACAGGAGGTTCGCCTTGAGCCAGGACAGCGTGAGACCGGAGTCGATGATGTCCTCGGCGATCAGGACGTGCTTGCCCATGAGGTCCGTCTCGAGGTCCTTGAGGATCCTCACCACGCCGGAGGACTGCGTGCCCGACCCGTAGGACGATACGGCCATCCAGTCCATCGTGATGTGGGAGTGCAGCGCGCGGGCGAGGTCCGCCATGACCATCACCGCGCCCTTCAGGACACCCACGAGGAGGATGTCCCGGCCCTGGTAGTCGGCATCGATCTGCTGTGCCAGCTCGTTGATCCGCTGCTGGATCTCCTCCTTGGTGTAGAGGACGTGCTTGAGATCTGACCGGACGTCGTTGGAATCCACCGATTACTCCTGGGGTTCACGGCGCGAGTGCATCACACCGGGGCCGTCGTTGCTGCCATTGCTAGTAAGGACAAGATTGCCATAGCTTGCTTGCCCCCGGAGAACAGCACGCCCCCGCACCTGGCGGTGGACGCTCACCTTCCCGCCCAGCTGCACCGGCCCGGCGGACCCCTGGCGCTCCAGCAGCGCCTCCGCGGCGCGCAGGCGCTCGAAGCTCGGCTGGAACGCGCCGAGCTCGAGGGCGGCGAGCGCGAGGACACGCTGCCGCAGGGCGGCGGGCAGTCCCCGCAGGCCGTCCTCGGGCAGGAGCACGGCGCCGTCGTCGCCCGGGATCCGCAGCGCGGCGTACGCCTCGGCGCTCAGCTGCTCGAGGTGGTCGGCGTCCTGTCCGAGGATGCGGGCGGTCCGCGCGAGTGCCTGGGCGATCCCCGGCCCGAGCCGGTCCTCGAGGAACGGCAGCACCTCGCCGCGCACGCGGGAGCGGGCGAAGGCGGGGTCGAGATTGGTGGGGTCGTGCCAGGGATCGAGGCCGTAGAAGGCGCAGATGGCCTCGGTGTCGGCGCGGCGGAGTTCGAGGAGCGGGCGGAGATAGAGGCCGCGGCGGGCGGGCATCCCTGCGAGGGACCGGGTGCCGGAGCCGCGGGCGAGGCCCAGCAGCACCTGCTCCGCCTGGTCGTCGAGCGTGTGCCCGAGCAGGACGGCGGCGGCCCCGAGGCGCGCCGCCGCGGCGTCGAGTGCTGCGTAGCGGACGCTCCGCGCAGCGGCCTCCGGGCCCGTGCGTCCACCGTCCACGGTGACCCGGTGCACCTCCACGGGATCGAGGCCGAGGCACCGTGCGGCCGCGGCGGCCTGCTCCGCCGTCGCGGCACTGTCCGGCTGGAGTCCGTGGTCGACGACGACGGCGCCGACCCGGCAGCGTCCGATGTGTGCGAGGTGCGCGGCCACGGCGGCGAGCGCCAGCGAGTCGGGCCCTCCGCTGCAGGCGACGAGGACGAGGGGCAGGTCCCGCACGGGCGCGGGGCCCGTTGCCTCCTCCCCCGGCGCTCCGGGGCCCCGTCGGGGTGCCGGCTCCGCGAGGATCCCTTCGAGGGCGGCCGTCACCAGGTTGCGGGCCGTGCCGACGGCCGGGAGCAGGCGGGGGCGCCTAGCCACGGCGCAGGCTCATCCTGTCGATCCATTCGTCGGGTGCGTGGATCTCGCGCTCGGTGGGCAGGTGCGACGCCGCTTCCCAGACGGCGTTGAAGCCCTCCATGCCGGTCTGGCTGACAACCCTCCGTACGAACTTGGAGCCGTCGCTGTACTGGCGCATCTTCGCGTCGAGGCCCATGAGCTGCCGGATGACCTTCTCGAGCGGGCCGCGGGACTTGCCGCGGGCGTTGAAGCGGCGGCGGATGGTCTTGACCGACGGCACGATGCTCCCGTCCACGCCGTCCATCACCACGTTCGCGTGTCCCTCGAGGAGGCTCATGACAGCGGTCAGGTGGGACAGGCGGGCCTTGTCGTCCGGGTCCTGGAGGATCGACAGCACGCCCATCTCCTGCGGGGGGACGTCCGGCGTCGTAGCCTCGCCGCGTGCGCGTGCCCTGCCCGCGGCGATGTTCTTCACGGCCGCGCCGAGGCGGTCGGAGAGCGAATCGGCCTTGTCGATGAGTCCCGAGGTCAGCTCCCCGATGTGGCCGGTCATGTGGTCCTTCAGCCAGGGAGCGGCGGCGAACTGCACGCGGTGCGTCTGCTCGTGGAGGCAGACCCACAGCCGGAAGTCGGACGGATCGACGTTGAGTTCCCGTTCGACCGAGATGATGTTAGGCGCCACCAGCATCAGCCGGCCGCCCTGCCCGTTGCGGGAGGGCACGAACGGATCGTACTGGCCCAGCACCTTGCTGGAGAGGAACGCGAGGATGGCACCGAGCTGGGCGCCGGTGACGGCTCCGCCGAGTACCAGGGACGCAGACTTCAGGGCTTCGGGGCGCGACGACGCGAGCTGGTCCAGCGCGGGTTCCATGAGGGTGCGGAAGCTCTGCGAGTTGGCCTTCGACCAGGACGCGCGGTCGACGATCAGCAGTTCGGAGTCGCGGAGGTCGCGTGCGGCGTCGAGCCGGGAGATGGCGTGGACGTGGCCCACGGAGGCGTCGGCGAGCTCGCGCATGTTCTGCACGGCGCGGGCGATGTCGGCCGGTTTCATGGTGGGTCCGGCGGGAGTCAGGGACGCGGCGGTCGAGGCCGCGACGTCCCAGTTGACCAGCTGCGGGCGGGGTGTTGCGGACTCGTTCCTGGACATGCGCCTATTCGATCACATCCCGCTGACGGAGGCTCCCAGGTGCGGACCCCGCACGCGGCACGGGGGGACCGGCTAGCGGCAGCCGCATCCTGCGAGGACCGCGGCCGCGCCGTCCGCCGCGCCGCGTGCCTCGACGGTGTTGCCCTCGAGGCCCAGGGCGAGGAAGGAGAACACGAGCAGGCGGCCGTCGGCGGTGACCACGTGCCCGGAGAGTCCGGTGACGGCGTTCAGCGTCCCGGTCTTCGCACGCACCACTCCCGCGCCGGGCCGGGCCGGACCGTCGTCGGCGGTGAAGCGCGTCGCCAGGGTGCCTGTCGCACCGGCGATGGGCAGGGACTCCGCGACGGCGGCGAACCCCTGCTCGTCGGACGTGGTGGTGCCGCGGAGCAGCACCGCGAGCTGCTCCGGCGAGACGGCGTTGCGCACGGACAGCCCCGCCGCGTCCCCGACCAGGAGCCCCTCCTGGGGGACGCCCAGCCTGGCGGCCGCGGCGGTGAGGGTTTCGGTGGCTCCCCCGAAGGACGCCGGGCGTCCGCTGTCGAGGGCTGCGATCCGCGCCAGTGCCTCGGCCAGGTAGTTGTCGGAGATCTCCAGCATGCGGCGCACCTGGTCCTCGAGCGGCGCCGACTCGACGGCCGCGATCGTCTCGGCGTCCTCCGGGGCCGTGGACCGCTGTACCTCGGGGTGGACCTCGATGCCACGCTCCGCGGCCGCTCCGACGAGTGCCGCCGTGAAGCTGCGGGCGGCGTCGAGCGCGGCGTCCTGCGAGCGCGGCCCGCCGGAGCGTCCCTCCTCGAGCCAGGCCGAGTTGACGGCGAGCGCGTGCAGCGGGGCGATCTCCCCGGCCTCGATGTCGCCCGCTGCCCAGGTGGGATTCAGGGTGGCGCCCTCGAACAGGGAATCGTCGAGCTGGACGGAGTACGGTCCGGAGCCCTCGGGCAGGGCGGCGGCGGCATCCGCGGCGAGGGTGCCGAGGCCGGCACGGCCGACGACGGACCCCGGATCGGAGGCACCGGAACCGAGGAGGACGTCCCCGCCGCCGTGGAGGTAGAGGGCGCCGGCCCTGGTGTCCGAGGCGAGCACCGACGTCGTCAGCGTCCTTCCCGGCTGCCCGGACGCCAGGGCGGCGACGGCGGTGAACAGTTTGATGTTGGAGGCCGGAGGCTGCACGCGCCCGGCGTCGCGCGCGTAGAGGACGGTGCCGGTGGAGGAGTCGACGACGGTCCCGGCGAAGCTTCCCGGGCCCGCCAGCTGCAGGGCGGCGTCGAGCTGCGCACCGAGCACCGAGGGATCCGGTGCGGGCGCCGTCGGCGGCAGGGGAGGGACGACATCGGGCACGGCCACCGCGGTGGGCGGGATCTGCAGCGCGGGCGTGACGGGAGGCTCGACCGGAGGGGGCGGATCGACGACGGCGAGCACCCCCGGTACGAGGTGTGTGGCCAGGGGTACCGCGAGCGCCACCATGGCCAGGACGAGGAGGAGACCCGTCAGCAGGCGGAGCGGGCGCACAGGTGTCCTTTCTCGGGCGTTCGCGGGCAGCACCGAAACCTCGGGAAAATGTCCGGGTACCGGTGGCCGACCGATATGTTAGGGCTGACGATTAACAGTAGACCGGCGCGGAGCCCCTTCTCCGAAAGGGCGCGGCCCCTGTCACCCCCGACCTACCCCAGGAGTTGCCATGAAGCTCGACGTCACCATCGAGATCCCGAAGGGCTCGCGCGTCAAGTACGAGATCGACCACGACACCCACCGGCTCCGCCTGGACCGGGTGCTGTTCACGTCGATGCAGTACCCCACCCACTACGGCTACTTCGAGAACACCCTCGGCGAGGACGGCGACCCGCTGGACGCGCTGGTGCTGCTCCAGGACTTCGACCTGATCCCGGGCGTCCTGGTGGAGTCCCGCCCCATCGGCGTGTTCAACATGACCGACGACGGCGGGGGCGACGCGAAGGTCCTCTGCGTACCGGTGGATGCCCGATTCGAGCACATCAGGGAGCTGTCGGACGTCTCCGACTTCCTGCTGGACGAGATCAAGCACTTCTTCACCAAGTACAAGGACCTGGAACCGGGCAAGTGGGTGGAGGCCGCCGACTGGGCCGGCCGGGAAGAGGCCGAGGCCGAGGTCGAGGCGTCCCTCAAGCGCTTCCAGGCCATCGGTGAAGGCAGCGCGCAGGACGAGCCGCAGGGCCGGTCCGTCGAGGTCGAGGCCGACAACGCGACCCAGACACCCGAGGGCCGCTAGTACCGGACCCGGAGAACATCGGGCGCACCGGAACAGGAGCCCCCGCAGGTCCCGGCACCTGCGGGGGCTCCTGTGCGTCCCGCCTCGTCCGGCTCCGACGGGGCACGCTGAACCACCGTGCATCGATCGATCCACGGGATCCGCGACGATACTTGACCCATGCACTATGTCCTGACCATCAACCAGCGTGACTCGCGCGAGGTGGGCGATCTCACGGGTGAGCTGCTGCGGGCGCTGCGCTACCTGCCCGCCGTGGTCCCGTTCCAGCGTTCGGTGGGCGACGAGGTGCAGGGCGTGGTGGACTCGGCCACGACGGCGGTCGACGCCGCCCTGCGGGCCGTCCGGCACCGGCGCTGGCACGTGGGCATCGGCGTCGGTGGCCTCACTCCCCCGGTCCCCGAGCGGATCGTCGACGCCGAGGGCTACGGACTGGTCTACGCCCGACGGGCCGTCGACAGGGCACGGAGGACCGGCGAGCGGATCCCCCTGGCGGTCGAGGGGCCGGACGGCGAGATCGCCGCCGAGGCGGAGGCCGTCCTCCGCCTGCTGGGGCAGATCGTCTCCACGCGCACCGACGCCGAATGGGCGGTGCTCGATCTCATGACCCCCGGCGCGCGTGGACAGCAGAGGTACGTCGCGCAGGAACTGGGCATCACCACGCAGGCCGTGAGCCGCGCCGTCGTGCGGTCGCACTGGCTGGAGGAGTGGGCCACACGGCCGGCCGCCGCCCGCCTGCTGGATCTCACGCACGGACCGGCGTCGCTCCCCACCGCGAGCCTCGCGTACTGAATGAAAACCACACCACCGACCGGCCCGAAGGCCACACGGAGGACGGACGCCATGGGATGGATCCTGCTGGCCGGGGCGATCGTGAGCGAGGTGACGGCGTCCCTGTCCCTGAAGGCGGCCCTCGAGCAGCCCGTGTTCTTCGTCGTGGTCGTGCTCGGATACGTCGCGGCCTTCGCCCTGCTCGCGGCGGTGCTCCGACGCGGGATGGCGCTGGGCGTGGCCTACGGCGTCTGGGCTGCCATGGGCGTCGCGGCCACGGCACTGCTCTCCGCGGCGCTGTTCGGTGAGGCCCTCACACCGATCATGCTCGCGGGCATCGCCCTGGTGATCGCCGGGGTCCTGTGCGTGGAACTCGGGTCACACCCGGCGGCCCCGGCGGCTGCCGCAGCTCCGTCGACTCCCGCGGCCCCGGGAGGTGATGGCGCATGATGTGGCTCTTCCTGATCGGAGCCATCCTCACCGAGGTGGCCGCCACCCTCAGCCTGCGGGTCGCCTCCGAGGGGCGGAAGGCCTGGTACGCGCCCGTGGTGGCCGGTTACCTGCTGGCCTTCACGTTCCTGACCCTCGCGCTCAGGGAGGGCATGGGCCTCGGGGTGGCGTACGGCATCTGGGCGGCCGCAGGAGTGGCCCTCACCGCCGTGGCCGGGCGCGTGCTGTTCGGCGAGCCGCTCACGCGCGTGATGGTCCTCGGCCTGGGCCTGATCATGGCGGGCGTCCTGCTCATCGAACTCGGTGCCGGCTACTAGTGCCGCCGGCAGCGTCAGACGAGTGAGCGCAGGACCTTCGCGGCGCCGTCGTCGAGCACGCTGCCCGTGACCTCGGACGCGACGGCGCGGACCTCCTCGGGAGCCTGCCCCATGGCGACGCCGCGGCCGGCCCACTGGAGCATCTCGATGTCGTTGCGGCCGTCGCCGACCGCGACCGTGAGCTCCCGGTCCGTCCCGAGGCGTTGCCGGAGGGCTTCCAGCGCGGTGGCCTTCGTGACGCCGGAGGCGGCGATGTCCAGCCAGGCGGTCCAGCCCACCGAATAGGTCACGCCGTGCAGCCCGATCGATGCCACGGCGTGTCCGAACTCCTCCGCCGAGCTGTCGGTGCTGAAGACGACGACGCGCACGGCGCGGCTCTCGAGCATCTCCTCGAAGTCCACGCTCTGCGCCTCGGAGCCGAAGCTCGCGTCCTGGAAGCTCTCCGTGGACAGGAAGCGGCCGCGATCGTCCTCGAGCGCGTACTTCGCGGACGGGAGGCGTTCGCGCAGGGCCATGAGGGCGGGCTTCGGGTCGAAGGTGACGCGCTCGAGGATCTCGAAGCCCTCGGGCAGCGTCGTGTCGATCCGCAGCGTGACTCCGCCGTTGGAGCACACCGCGTGGCCCCGGGTGATGCCGAGGAGCCCGATGACCGGGAGGGTGGCGCCGAGGGAGCGGCCCGTGGCGATGATGACGTCGTGCCCGGCCTCGACGACGGCCCGCACCGAGTCGCGGACCTCCTCGGTCATGGAGCCCTCGTGGTCCACGAGGGTGCCGTCGACGTCGAGGGCGACCAGGTGGTGCTTGCGGTTCTCCTGCCGGTCGTCCACGCTGCCGAGGTTGCTCAGGGTACTCATACCTCAGTGAACCAGACGCCGCGGAGGCCCCGGTAGGGTGACGGTCACAATACCGGGAACGTTTCCAGTCCGTTAAGATACGGACGCAGCGCGGCCGGGACGGTCACCGAGCCGTCCGGGTTCTGGTGGTGCTCGAGGATCGCGACGATCCAGCGCGTCGTCGCGAGCGTCCCGTTGAGGGTCGCGACGGCGCGGGTGCCCTTCTGCCCCTCGCCCTCCGGACGCTCGCGGATGTTCAGGCGCCTGGCCTGGAAGGTGGTGCAGTTCGACGTCGACGTCAGCTCGCGGTAGTCGCCCTGCGTGGGGACCCAGGCCTCGCAGTCGAACTTCCGCGCGGCGGACATCCCGAGGTCACCCGCAGCGGTGTCGATGACACGGTAGGGCAGCTCGACCTTCGCGAGCATCTCCTCCTCCCAGGCGAGCAGGCGCTCGTGCTCGGCAGCGGCGTCCTCGACGGTCGTGTACGTGAACATCTCCACCTTGTTGAACTGGTGGACCCGGATGATGCCGCGGGTGTCCTTGCCGTGCGAGCCGGCTTCGCGGCGGTAGCAGGAGGACCAGCCCGCGTAGCGGACGGGGCCCGCGGAGAGGTCGATGATCTCGTCCGAGTGGTACCCGGCGAGCGCCACCTCCGAGGTGCCCACGAGGTAGAGGTCGTCCGCCTCGAGCCGGTAGATCTCGGCGTCGTGCGCGATGTCGAAGCCGGTTCCTTGCATGGTCTCGGGGCGTACGAGGGTGGGCGTGATCATCGGGGTGAACCCGGCCGTGATGGCCTGGTCCATGGCCATCTGCAGCAGCGCGAGCTCGAGACGGGCACCGACGCCCTTCAGGAAGTAGAAGCGTGAGCCGGAGACCTTGGCGCCGCGCTCCATGTCGATCGCGCCGATCAGCTCGCCGATCTCGAGGTGGTCGCGGGGCTCGAACCCCTCGGCGGCGAAATCCCGGGGGGTGCCGACCGTCCTCACGACCTCGTAGTCGTCCTCGCCGCCCTCGGGGACCCCCTCCTGCACGAGGTTCGGCAGCCGGCGCAGCAGGGCCTCCTGCTCGGCCTTGGCCTCCTCCGAGCCGGCCGCGGCCGTCTTGACCGCGGCGGCGAGCTCCTTCACCTCGGCCAGGAGGGCCTGCTTCTCCTCGCCCTTGGCCTGGGCCACCTTCTTGCCGAAGGCGTTCTGCTCCGCGCGCAGGGTCTCGTAGGACGTGACGGCCTCACGGCGCCGGGTGTCGGCGGCGAGGACGGCGTCGATGAGCGACTCGTCCGCCCTGCGGGCGCGCTGCGATGCTCGGAACTGCTCGGGATTGAGGCGGAGGTCGTTGACGTCGATCACACGGTCAAGACTACCCAAGCCCGCGGGCCCGCCGGCCCGGCGGTGCCGTGCCGCTATTGTGGGTGACCATGCGCCGCAAACTGCTTGCCGGGACCGCGGCGGCCTCCGCCGCCGTCGCATCCATCCAGAGCTACTGGTCGGTCCGGCGGCTGCAGCAGACCCGCACGCCCACCGCCTCCGTGCACCCGCCGGCGCCGGTACAGCCGGGGCCGCAGCGCGTGGCACTCGTGCTCAACCCGTCGAAGCTGCAGGCCGGCCCGACGCGCGCCCTCGTGGAGCAGGCCTGCTCCGAGGCGGGGTGGGAGGCTCCCCTGGTGCTCGAGACCACCATCGCGGACCCGGGGACCGGCCAGGCCGAGGAGGCGCTCCGGGCCGGGGCCGACGTCGTCCTCGCGGCCGGCGGTGACGGGACGGTACGCGCCGTGGCGCAGGCCCTCGCCCACCGGCCGGCGGCCCTCGGCCTGCTCCCGCTCGGCACCGGGAACCTGCTCGTACGGAATCTCGGCCTGCCGTACAACGACATCGCCGGGTGCCTGCGGATCGCCCTGCACGATCATGAGCGGCGGATCGACATGGCGCGGATCAGCCTGCGCAACGACCGGACCGGGGCTTCCTCGGAGCACCCGTTCCTCGTGATGGGCGGCGTGGGCTTCGACGCGAGCGTGATGACCGATGCGAAGCAGGACCTGAAGGACAGGTTCGGGTGGCTCGCCTACAGCGAGGCCGGCGTCCGCCACCTGCCGGGCCGGCGGCGCCGGATCTCGATCAGCCTCGACGGACAGCCGCCGCAGAGCCGGAAGGTCCGCAGCCTGCTCGTGGCGAACTGCGGGAAGCTGCCGGCAGGCGTCGACTTCGTGCCGGACGCGGTGATCGACGACGCCTATCTGGACGTGGTGGTGCTCAGCCCGCGGAGCCTCCTCGGCTGGACGTGGATGGCCGCGAAGATCCTCCTGCGCCACCGCGGCGGCATCCCCGTCATCACCTACTACCGGGCACGCGAGATCTCCGTGTGGTCGGGGGATCCGATCGCCACCCAGCTCGACGGCGACCCGTCCGGATCGATCACGTCGATGACGGCCCGCGTGGATCCGGACGCACTGATGGTCCGGGTGCCGGCGTCGGCGCCCGGACCATCGGTGGTACCGGCCGTCCGGTCGGGCGTCCCGCGCCGTTCCTAGCGCGCGGTCCGTCCTAGCGGTCCGTGTCGGTGTACCCGCCCTGGCCCTCCGGCTCGTCGACGAGGGGCTTGTCCACGTCCGTGTACTCGCCCTCCTCCGCCGGGTCCTCCGCGGAGGTGTACCCGCCGGCATCGCCTGCGGGCTCGGCACTCGTGTAGGTGCCCTCCTCGGCGGCGTCCACGTCCTCGGTCGTGTCGCGGTCGGCGCGCCCGGCCTGCTCCTCGATCAGGGACTGCTCCTCCGCGAAACGGACATCGTTGCCCTGGTCGCCCAGGTCGCCGCGCCAGTTCGGATCCGACGTCGAGCCGTCACCCTCGTTGCGGATGGCGTCGCCCTCGTCGGGGTTGACGATGTGTCCTCCATGAGCCTTCTCGGTCATGATTCTGCCTTTCGTCGAAGGATGCGCTCCTCGTGGGGCGCCCGCTGCCAGCGTACTGACGAACGGGATGGTTGGAAATGCGCGGGGTTCAGTCGCGCAGGAGTTCCTGCACGGCCTTCTCCGAGGCCGAATAGGTGGTGATCGGGATGACCTCGCCGCTCATGAAACGGTCCACGAGCCGGGGGTCCACGTACGAGCTGCGGGCCACGGTGGGGGTGTTGCCGAGGTGGTCGGCGACGGCCTTCATGGTGGCGGTGACGGCCTTCTGGCGCGCCGTGCGGCTCGTGGCCTTCATGTCCTCCTTGGCGAGGGCCATCGCAGCCACGACGGTCGCCTGCCACGTCCTGAAGTCCTTGGCCGTGAACGGGCCGCCGGTGACCTGGCGGAGGAACTCGTTGAGCTGCGACCCGTCCACATGGTGCCACTTGCCGTCGTCGCTCTGGTACGCGAGCACGGTGTCGGCGTCCTCACGCTCCATCATGGGGCGCAGCGCGTCGGCGAGGTCCTCGTCCTCGAGGACGGTGTCCCAGTGCTGCCCGCTCTTGCCGGGGAAGTCGAAGGCGATCGTGTGCCCATCGATACTGCAGTGCTCCACGAGGAGGGTGGTCACGCCGAAGGACCCGTTGGCCTCCGCGTACTGCGCGGACCCGATCCTGAGGGCGCCGGAGTCGACGATCCGCAGGGCCGCGGCGAACGCCCGCTCCCGGGAGAGTCCGTCGCTGCGCAGGTGCTGCGTGATGACGCGGCGTGCACTCGGGAGCTTGGCGCCGAAATCCAGTGCACGGTCGAACTTCTCGCGGTCCTTCTGCTCACGCCAGGCCGGGTGGTACATGTACTGGCGCCGTCCGGCGTCGTCCGTGCCGATGGCCTGGACGTGCCCGTTGGGGTACGGGGCGATCCACACGTCCTTCCAGGCCGGCGGGATCACGAGGTCCCTGATGCGCGCGAGCTCGTCGCGGTCCTGCAGCAGGTCACCGTTCGGTGCACGGTAGCTGAAGCCCTTGCCGTGGCGGCGTCGGGTGATGCCGGGCCGACGCGTGTTGCTGCGGCGCAGTCGAGCCATCGTGGAACCAGCCTTCGATCGGAGGAGGACCTTCGATAGTAAGCCTACTGTGCTTCGGCTCCCGGCGGTGCCGCGTCCGCCGCGGGGCGGAGGATGGTGGCGAGCCAGGCGTCCGCGGCACCGAAGGCGCCGTCGGAGGTATGGCGTTCGACGGCGGGCGATCGGCGGTCCGCGCGCGGGTACGACCCGAGGAACCGGATCCCGGGGCTGATGCGGTGCAGCCCCTTGAGGGCGTCGGCGATGCGGGCGTCCTCCACGTGGCCGTCGGCGTCCACGCTGAAGAAGTAGTCGCCGAGGAACTGGCCCGTGGGCCGCGACTCGATCCGGCTGAGGTTCACGCCCCGCGCGGCGAACTGGTCCAGGATCTGCATCAGGGCGCCCGGGCGGTCCTCGGGCAGGGGGATCACGAGGGTGGTCTTGTCCGAGCCGGTGCGCGGCGGAAGCGCATCCGGCCGACCGACGAGGATGAACCGTGTGACGGCGTCCGAGACGTCCCCGATGTCCGCCGCGAGGACCGCGAGGCCGAGGCGTTCGGCCACGAGCGGGGAGCAGATCGCCGCATCGTATCCGCCGGCGGCCGGCGCATCGCCCTCGGCCGCACCACCGGGACCCCCGACGAGGCCGTACGCGGCGGCGGCGGTCGAGGACGCCGGGAAGTATTCCGCATCCGGTATGTTAATGTCCACCCAGGTGCGGCACTGCGCCCAGGCGTGGCCGTGGGTGGCGATGCGGCGGACCGCACCCAGGGCGGCCCCGGGCCGGGCCGCGAGCACGAACGTGATGGGGACGAGTTCCTCGCGGAGGATCCGCAGCGGATCGCCCACGGCGATGGCGTCGAGCGTGGCGCTCACACCGCCCTCCACCGAGTTCTCGATCGGCACCATCGCGGCGTCGACCGATCCCTTCCGCACGGCGTCGAGGGCCGCGCCCACGGTCGACGCCGGGACACGGCGGGCGGATCCGGCGCCCGGCACCTGCAGCAGGGCGGCTTCCGTGAAGGTGCCCTCCGGGCCCAGGTACGCGTAGGAGGCGGAGACGTCGGAAGAGACGTCGGCGGAGACGACGTCCGAGGCGTGGGAGGTGGCGTCGGTACTGGACGGGCCGGTCACAGGACCGTGGGCTCGCTCCCCGTCTCGGACACCATGGGCTTGCCGGCCTCGAGCCACGCGCCCATCCCGCCGCTGACGTTGATGGCGGTGTACCCGTTGCCCTCGAGCCAGTCCGCCGCGCGCCGGGAGCGCCCGCCGCTGCGGCAGATGACGTGCAGGTCCTCGTCGGGGTCCAGTTCCTCGAGCCGGGCGGGCAGCTGCTCGAGCGGGATGTGCAGGGCGCCGTCCACGTGGCCCGCCTCCCACTCGTAGTCCTCGCGCACATCGAGGATCCTGGCGTCGCCGGGTACGGCGGTCACCGGTACGTTCTGGGGTTCGCTCATGCACCTACCCTTTCACGGCAGGACGCGGCACCGCCATCACCACGCCCGTCCGGCCGGGCGACCCACGCTCCTATAGTTGTCCTTGTTGCCTCGTCGTTTTCCCGTCCCCCTCGTCCCGCCAGGGCCTTCGGGCGGGATGGCCCGCGACGGCCCGCCGCCGACTGGAGCCCCATGAGCGAACTGCACGACCTCTCCGCCCTCACCCTCCGGGACGCCCTCGCACGGGGGGCGGTCAGCGCCCGCGAGGCCACGGAGCACTTCCTCCGTCGGATCGACGCCCTCGACCCGGACCTCGGAGCCTTCGTCACCGTCACCCACGACGACGCCCTCCGGGCCGCCGACCACGCGGACGGCCTGCGCAGCTCCGGCGCTGCGCTCGGGCCGCTGCACGGCGTACCCCTGGCTCACAAGGACCTCACCGATGTGGCCGGCGTGCGGACGACGCTCGGCACCGCAGCGCTCGAGCACGCCGTCGCCGAGAAGGACGCACCCCTGGCAGCGGTGCTCCGACGCGCCGGAGCCATCAGCCTCGGCAAGACGCAGGTCCCCGAGTTCGGGCTGAGCTGCTACAGCGAGAACCTCGTGGCACCACCGGCCCGCAACCCGCTGGACCCCCGCCTCAGCCCGGCCGGGTCCTCCGGCGGCAGCGCGGCGGCGGTTGCCTCGGGCATGATCCCCTTCGCGCCCGGCACCGACGGCGGCGGGTCCATCCGCATCCCCGCGGCCGCGACCGGGCTGGTGGGCCTCAAACCGAACCGCGGCCGCGTGCCCTCGGGCTCGGGGCAGGCCGATCTCGGGCAGTTCGTCGTCGCCGGGCCCCTGGCCCGCTCCGCCGTGGACGCGGGACTGCTCCTCGACGCCCTGGTGCGGGAGCCGAACTACCGGCCCACGAGCGCCGCGTCCCGCTACCCGGGGTCCTTCATGGAGGCCGCGCTGCGTGCCGAGGGCCGCTTCCGGATCGGCGTGAGCACCGCCTCGCCCTTCTCCGCCGCGATGGACATCACCCTGGACGCCGCCGCGACGGACGCGTTCCATGCCGGGATCCAGCTGCTGCAGCGGGCCGGGCACGACGTCGTCGAGGCGGACCTGACCTACGACCACCGCTACCACGACGCCTTCCAGCTCGTCTGGACCGCCGGACTGGCCGCGGCGCCCATCCCGGACGACCGCGAGGACCGGCTGACGGACATCACACGCGTGCTGCGCCGTCGTGCCCTGGGCCGGTCCGCGACCGACCTGGTCGGCGCCGTCGAGGTGCTGCGCCGGTTCGAGCAGGACAGCATCGAGCAGTATTCCCGCTACGACATGGTCCTCACCCCGGCGGTGGCCATGACGCCCCGCCCCATCGGCTGGTCCACCGACGCCGACGGCGACACCGACTACCGCCGGCAGTGCCAGTACTCGCCCTACACGTCGATGGTCAACGTGTGCGGGCTGCCGGCCGTGACCGTCCCCACGCTGCGCCTGCCCGACGGCCTCTCGATGAGCGTGCAGCTCATCGGACGCCCCGGGGAGGAGGCCCAGCTCCTCGCCGTGACGGCACAGATCGAGGCAGTCCGTCAGGGTGCTGTCGGATTTACACCCCCTGTGCCCGGTGGCACCATGGAGTGAGTGAGTACAACCAAGCAGACCACCGCCACGGGCGGGAAAACGTTCTTCGGTCACCCGCGGATGCTGGCGAACCTCTTCAGCGTGGAACTGTGGGAGCGGTTCTCGTTCTACGGTATGCAGGCGCTGCTGCTGTACTACATGACCTACTCCCTGGCCGAGGGCGGCCTCGCGTTCGACCAGATCACGGCAGCAGGGCTCGTCGGCGCCTACGGCGGCGGCGTGTACCTCTCGACCATCCTCGGCGCCTGGCTCGCGGACCGCGTCCTCGGGTCGGAGCGCGTGCTGTTCTACTCGGCGATCATCATCATGTGCGGGCACATCGCGCTGGCCCTGCTCCCCGGAGTGGTGGGCCTCGCGATCGGCCTCGTCCTCGTGGGCGTCGGCTCCGGCGGGCTGAAGGCCAACGCGTCCTCGCTCGTCGGCACCCTGTACGCTCCCGGTGACGACCGCCGCGACGCCGGTTTCTCCATCTTCTACATGGGGATCAACATCGGCGCCCTCGTGGGTCCGCTGCTCACCAACCTCGCGTGGGACACGTACGGCTTCCACGTGGGCTTCGGCCTGGCCGCGATCGGCATGGCTGCCGGGCTCATCCAGTACGCGGCCACCCGCAAGAACCTGCCCCCCGCCGCGCACGACATCGAGAACCCCCTCCCCCGCGCCGCCTACCCGCGCTGGATCGTCGTCGCCGTCGTCGCCGTCGTCGTGATCGGGGTGGCCCTGGCCACCGGCCTGCTCAACGCCGGGAACCTGGCCGACGTCATGGCCTACACCGCGATCGCCGCGACCATCGCCTACTTCGCGGTGATCCTCACGAGCAGCAAGGTCACGGCCGTCGAACGGCGCCGCGTCTTCTCCTTCATGCCCCTGTTCGTCGCCAGCGCCGCGTTCTGGTCCCTGTTCCAGCAGCAGTTCACCGTCGTGGCGCTGTACTCCGAGAGCCGGCTGGACCGGGACATCCTCGGCTGGGAGATGCCGCCGGGCATGGTGCAGTCCATCAACCCCATCTTCATCATCCTTTTCGCCGGGGTCTTCGCGGCCCTCTGGACACGCCTCGGCAGCCGCCAGCCGTCATCGCCCGTGAAGTTCTCCTTCGGGCTGATCGTCATGGGTCTGGCGTTCCTCGCGTTCATCCCCTTCGCCGGCGGCGGACCCAACAGCACGCCGCTGATCGGCCTGGCCGCGATCCTGCTGCTGTTCACCTGGGCCGAGCTGTTCATCTCGCCGATCGGCCTGTCCGTGACCACCAAGCTGGCACCGGAGGCCTTCCGCACCCAGATGCTGGCCCTGTTCTTCCTGTCCATCTCACTCGGTACCACGGTGTCGGGGCTCCTTGCGGGCTTCTACTCCGAGCAGAACGAGGTGCCGTACTTCGCGTTCAGTGGCATCACCGCGATCGTCCTCGGCGGCGCGCTCCTCGTGGGGGCCCCGGCCATCCGGAAGGGCATGAGCGGCGTCCGGTAGCGCCGGTCGCCTGCCAGGCCGCAGGACCCGCCCGGTACCACCGGGCGGGTCCTGTTGCGTGTGCGCCCCTGATCCAACAGACTTCTACCCACCGGTAACATCCGTACCGGGCTCTGCTGCAGCCGTACCGTAGATCGAAGGAGATCGCGTGCCGAACCTCGCCAACAATCTCGTGGCCACCGCGACGAGGAGTCCCTCGGCGGTCGCCATCAAGCTCGACGACTTCGAGGTCACCTTCGGTGCCCTGGAGGTGCTCAGCCGGAAGGTCGCGACGCTCCTCGCCGAGCACGGCGTGCAGCGGGGCGACCGGGTGGCCCTGATCATGCCGAACATCCCCCAGATGGCCTTCGTCTACTACGGCGTCCTGCGGGCCGGCGCCGTCGTGGTGCCCCTGAACCCGCTGCTCAAGGGACGCGAGGTCGCCTACCACCTCACCGACTCCGGTGCCCGGCTCGTCTTCGCCTGGGAGGGTGTCCTCGCCGAGGCGCAGGCCGGGGCCGAGGAGTCCGGCGCCACGACCGGCAGCGACGTGGTGGTCATCTCTGTGGACAGCACCGCGTTCATGCAGCGCGTCTCCTCGGCCGAACCGACGCCCGGGGTCGTGGAGCTCGACGGCGAGGACACCGCCGTCGTCCTGTACACCTCCGGCACCACCGGCCGGCCCAAGGGCGCGACGCTCTCCCATGCGAACCTGTCCCGCAACACGGAGATCTCCCGGGACCTGATGGGCACCGCGGAGGGTGAGGTGCTCTTCGGCGGCCTGCCGTTCTTCCACATCTTCGGGCAGACCTGCGCGCTCAACGCGGCCGTCCTCACCGGTGCCACCGTGACCCTGCTGCCGCGCTTCGAGCCCGGCAAGGCACTGGAGATCATCGCCCGCGACCGGGTCACGATCTTCGAGGGCGTGCCCACCATGTACATCGCGATGCTCCGCCACGGATCCGTCACGGATACGGATCTGTCCTCCGTGCGCGTGGCCGTCTCCGGCGGTTCGGCCCTGCCGGTGGAGGTGCTGCACGAGTTCGAGCGGGTCTTCGGCGCGGACCTCCTGGAGGGCTACGGGCTGTCGGAGACCTCCCCGATCGTGAGTTTCAACCGGGTGGGGCACCTGCGCAAGCCCGGCTCGATCGGCACCCCGGTGGACGGCGTGGAGGTGCGGATGCTGGACCCGGAGGGCGCCGAGGTGCCGCAGGGAGAGGTGGGCGAGCTCGCCGTCCGCGGGCACTGCGTCATGAAGGGCTACTGGCAGAACGAGGACGCGACGAGCGCCGCGATCCCGGACGGCTGGTTCCGCACGGGAGACCTCGCGAGGATCGACGAGGACGGCCTGATCTTCATCGTGGACCGCAAGAAGGACGTGATCCTCCGCGGCGGCTACAACGTCTACCCACGCGAGGTCGAAGAGGTGCTGTACGAGCACCCCGCGGTCGCGGAGGCGGCCGTGATCGGCGTGCCGGACGACCTGCACGGCGAGGAGATCGTGGCGGTCATCGGCCTCAAGGCCGAGCATGCACCGGCCGACGACGCCGCCCGCGAGGCCCTCGGCGCCGAGATCGTCGACTTCGCCAGGAACCGCGTGGCCGCCTACAAGTACCCGCGCCGCGTGGTGCTCGTCGACGCCCTGCCCAAGGGCCCCACCGGCAAGATCCTCAAGCGCGAGATCAAGGTCTAGCCTCCGCCGGGCTGATCCGGCCTGCACCGGAGGCGCCCGGACCTGCGCATCCGGGGCGAGGACATTCCCGGGAGGGCCGGGGTGCGGGCGTGCTCATGCCCGCACCCCGGCCGTGAACCGGCAGGCGCCACCGTGGTGGGGGGCCTGCCAGGTCCTGTCAGGCCCCCGAGCCGCCGTCGTTGTCCACCTCGAAGTCGGGAGCGATCTCGTCCTCCGTACCGGGTCCGCCGTAGCCGCCGGCGTCCTGTTCCTCGAGCTTGCCGGCGTCCTGCGAACCCTGCTCCTCGGGGTCGCCGGTGGGGGTGTCGCTGGGCTTCTCGCTCATGGTGGTGCCTTCCCGTGATCCGTCTGCCCCTGGCTGGGTGCTGATACTCAGCTTACTGATGATCGGAGGGCGGGCAACCGACTGGTGTAATCGCCGGCGTTCTTTGGCATGCTGGGGCCATGGCTAACCGAGCGGGCACAGTGGCCCTCCCCAGCGACCTCGTCGACGTGACCAAACTGCTCGACGCGTACTTCGACGTCGAACCCGACCTGGGGGACCCCGCGCAGCGCGTGGCCTTCGGGACCTCCGGGCACCGCGGTTCGTCGCTCAAGTCCTCCTTCAACGAAGGGCACATCGCGGCGATCACGCAGGCCATCGTCGAGTACCGCGCCGGGCAGGGCATCACCGGCCCGCTGTTCATGGGCAAGGACACGCACGCCCTCTCCGAGCCGGCGCAGAACACGGCCCTCGAGGTGCTGGCGGCCAACAGGGTGACGGTCCTCGTCGACGCCCGGGGCGCGTATACGCCCACCCCCGCCGTGTCGCACGCGATCCTCACGTACAACGCCGTCAAGGTCGAGCAGGCCGACGGCATCGTGATCACACCCTCGCACAACCCCCCGGGCGACGGCGGCTTCAAGTACAACCCGCCGCACGGCGGCCCCGCCGACTCGGACGCCACGAACTGGATCGCGAACCGCGCCAACGAACTGCTCGAGGGCGGACTCCGCGACGTCCGGCGCATGCCGATCGCTCAGGCCCGCACGGCAGAGGGGATCGGCTCCTACGACTTCCTCCAGAACTACGTCGACGACCTCCCGTCCGTGCTGGACCTCGACGCCATCCGCTCCGCGAACGTGCACATCGGCGCGGATCCGATGGGCGGCGCCTCGGTGGACTACTGGGGTGCCATCGGGGAGCGCCACAACCTGAACCTCACCGTGGTCAACCCAACGGTCGACCCGCAGTGGGCCTTCATGACGCTCGACTGGGACGAGAAGATCCGCATGGACTGCTCCTCGCCGTCGGCCATGGCGTCGCTGATCGGGCGGGCCACGGAGTTCGACATCGCGACGGGCAATGACGCCGACGCGGACCGCCACGGCATCGTCACCCCCGACGCCGGCCTGATGAACCCGAACCACTATCTCGCCGTCGCGATCCAGTACCTCTACGCGCACCGCCCGAACTGGCGCGCCGACGCCGTGATCGGCAAGACCCTCGTGTCGTCGTCGATCATCGACCGCGTCGCCCTCGACCTCGGTCGCGTACTGCAGGAGGTCCCCGTGGGCTTCAAGTGGTTCGTCCCCGGCCTGCTGACCGGCGACCTCGCCTTCGGCGGCGAGGAGTCCGCCGGCGCCTCCTTCCTGCGCCACGACGGCACCCCCTGGAGCACGGACAAGGACGGCATCCTGCTGGCCCTCCTGGCCTCGGAGATCACCGCCGTGACCGGGAAGACCCCGTCGCAGCACTACGCCGGCCTGACGGAGCGCTTCGGCGCCCCGGTCTACGCCCGGATCGACGCCGCGGCCACACGGGAGCAGAAGGCGGCGCTGGGCAGGCTCTCGCCGTCGGACGTCACCGCGACGACCCTCGCGGGCGAGGAGATCACCGCGCGGCTGACGGAGGCCCCCGGCAACGGCGCGCCCGTGGGAGGCCTCAAGGTCACCACCGAGAACGCCTGGTTCGCCGCGCGTCCCTCGGGCACGGAGGACGTGTACAAGATCTACGCGGAATCGTTCCGCGGCGAGGAGCACCTGAAGCAGGTGCAGGCAGAGGCGAAGGCCCTCGTGGACGGCGTCATCAGCTGACCCTTCAGAGGAGCCTGCGCAGCAGCCTCCTCTTGAAGGGCCCGAAGGGCGGGTACGCGAGACGCAGCGTGTCGAGTCCGGAGGGCTTGGAGAACACGGACTGCAGGTGGCTGAACGTCGTGAAGGACTGGCGGCCGTGGTAGCTGCCGGTGCCGCTCGCGCCCACGCCGCCGAACGGCAGCCCGGGGACCGCGAGCTGGACCGTGCAGACGTTGTGCGCCAGCCCGCCCGCCTGGACACCGTCCGTGAAGGCGCGCAGGTCCTCGTCGCGGTCGCTGAACAGGTAGGCGGCGAGGGGATGCGGCCGTGCGCCGATGAAGCCGATCGCCTCGTCCAGGTCCTGCACCTCGAGGATGGGCAGCAGCGGGCCGAAGATCTCCTCCTGCATGAGCGCGGAGGCCGGATCCACATCGCGCAGGACGGTCGGTTCGAGGTAGCGCCCGGCCCGCTCGTGCCGCCCTCCGGACACGACGGTGCCGTCGGACAGGAGCCCCACGAGGCGGTCGAAGTGGTGCTCGTTGATGATGCGCCCGTAGTCGGCGGAGGCCCTGGGGTCACTGCCGTAGAACTCCCGGACGGCGTCCGCGAGCGCCTCGGCCAGGACGGGAGCGGCGTCCGGCGTCGTGAGGACGTAGTCGGGGGCCACGCAGGTCTGGGCCGCGTTCATGAACTTGCCGTAGGCGATCCGCCGCGCGGCGACCCGCAGGTCACCGCCCACGACGACGGCGGGCGACTTCCCGCCCAGTTCCAGCGTCACGGGCGTGAGGTGCTCGGCGGCCGCCCTCATCACGATCTTCCCCACGCGTTCCCCGCCGGTGTAGAAGACGTGGTTGAACGGCTGCGCCAGCAGGTCCGTGGTCGTCTCGGGGCCGCCTTCGACGACGGCCACCGCCTCGGGGTCGAGGAACTGCGGGACGAGGCGGGCGAGCACGCGGGACGTCGAGGCGGCGAGTTCGCTGGGCTTCAGGACGGCCGTGTTGCCTGCCGCGAGTGCCCCCACGAGCGGGGCCAGGACGAGCTGCATCGGGTAGTTCCAGGGACCGATGATGAGGACGGAGCCGAGAGGGCGCGCCTGCGTCCAGGCCCTGGCCGGGCGGAGGCCGCCGGGCACCGGGATCCTCTCCGGCGCCATCCACCGGTCGAGATGCTTCAGGGCGTGCCCGGCTTCGGCCCGGACGACGGCGATCTCCGAGAGGAACGCCTCCGTGCTGCTCTTGCCGAGATCCTGGGCGAGGGCGCGGGTCAGGTCCTCCTCCCGGTCGCGGAGCAGCCGGAGGAGCGCGTCCAGTTGCCCGCGGCGCCAGGCGGCGGGTCGCGTGGCCCCGGATCCGAAGTAGCGGCGCTGGGCGGCCAGGAGCCGCGCTGCGCCCATCAGGCCTTCCGCCCGTCCACCGGGGAGTCGTCCGAACGACCCGTGAAGTGCTCCATGGAGCTGTAGACCTTGAAGATCCGGCCGGCGACGACGTCCCATGCGGGTTGGGGCAACAGGTTCCGCAGCGTCCCGGCGAGCTGCACGGTCCAGGGCAGCTGGATGCGCGCCCGACCGGCGAGCAGGCCGCGCCATGCCCTGTCCACCACGTACTCCGGCTCCATGAGCGGCGTCAGCAGGGGCCCGCGGGCCCCCTCGAACATGCCGGTCCTGATGTAGCTCGGGATGAGGGTGGTCACGGCGATCGGGTGACCGGCCGCCACGAGTTCGAGCCGCAGCGAATCGCTCCATCCGATCACGGCCCACTTGGACGCCGCGTACACGCTCATCCTCGGCACGGAGACCGTCCCCGACGCCGAGGCGACGTTGAGGATCCTCGCGGGCGTGCCGCGCTCCATCATGGCCGGGAGGAAGGCGCGCGTGACGTGCATCGGACCGCCCGTGTTGATGCGCAGGGTGAGGTCGATGTCGGCGTCGTGGTCGTGCTCCCAGAAGTACTTGCCGCGCACGATCCCCGCGTTGTTCACCAGCACGTCCGGCACGCCGACCTCGCCGAGGACAGCGCTCGCAGCGGACCGGATGGACTCCACCGACGCGACGTCCACCACGTAGCTGTGGAGCGTGCTCGCCTCCGAGGCGAGGCCCGCCACCACCTCCTCGAGGGCCTGCCCGTCCACGTCCCACAGGACGACGGCGACGGCGCCCTCCCGGACGGCGCGCTCCGCGTACAGCCGGCCCATGCCCCTCCCTGCGCCCGTGACCAGTACGGTGCGCCCTCGGACCGTGAATACCATCTCCTGCCCTTCTCCTCGAGAACCAGCAACGTAACATGCCCGTCACGCGCGGCCGATAGGATTCCGGGAAGCCCCTCGCCACCCTTCGGAAGGCATGTCCATGAGCGCACGCGGTATGAGCTGGACCCTCCACGGGGACGGCCGGAACGTCCTCCCGGGCCGCTTCGTCGCCCCGGAGGAACGCCTGAGCTGGCCGAGGACCATCGGCATCGGCGCCCAGCACGTCGTCGCGATGTTCGGGGCGACCTTCCTCGTCCCGCTCATCACCGGCTTCCCGCCGTCGACCACCCTGCTGTTCTCGGGGATCGGGACCATCCTGTTCCTCGTCATCACGGCGGGGAAGGTGCCGAGCTACCTCGGTTCGAGCTTCGCCTTCATCGCGCCCATCGCCGCTGCGCAGGGCCAGTACGGACCGGCGGGTGCGCTCGGCGGCATCATCATGGCCGGGGCGGCCCTCGCGATCATCGGGCTGATCGTCCACACCGCGGGCGCCCGGTGGATCCAGGTCGCCATGCCGCCGATTGTCACCGGCTCCATCGTGGCCCTGATCGGCCTGAACCTGGCCCCGACCGCGAAGGCGAGCTTCGAGCAGGCACCGCTCACCGCGCTCGTCACCGTGATCGCGATCCTGCTCGTCACCGTGCTGTTCAAGGGCATCCTCGGGCGCCTCTCGATCCTCGTCGGCGTCCTCGCCGGCTACGTCGTGGCGATGATCCGCGGGGAGGTGGACTTCGCCGCGATCGGCGACGCCGCATGGATCGGCCTCCCGGACTTCTCCACCCCCGAGTTCCACCTGTCCGTCGTCGGCCTCTTCGTCCCCGTGGTCCTCGTGCTCGTGGCGGAGAACATCGGCCACGTGAAGTCCGTGGCGGCGATGACCGATCGGGACCTCGATCCCCTGACCGGGCGCGCACTCATGGCGGACGGGATCGCCACCATGATCGCCGGCGCCGGAGGCGGGTCCGGCACCACCACGTACGCCGAGAACATCGGCGTCATGGCGGCCTCCCGCGTCTACTCGACGGCCGCCTACTGGGTGGCCGGGATCGTCGCCATCCTGCTGAGCCTCTTCCCGAAGTTCGGGGCGCTCATCGCCACCGTCCCCGCCGGGGTGCTCGGCGGCGCGGGCGTGGTGCTGTACGGCATGATCGGCATCCTCGGGGTCCGCATCTGGGTGCAGAACCAGGTGAACTTCTCCAACCCCATCAACCTGTCGACGGCAGGCGTGGCGCTGGTCATCGGGATCGCCGATTTCACCTGGGTCATCGGGGACCTGACCTTCGCGGGGATCGCCCTCGGCACCGCTGCAGCGCTCCTCATCTTCCACGGCATGACGGGGATCGCCCGGGCGCGAGGCAGTGAACACGTGGCCGGTCCGGAGGAACTGGAATCCAGCGACCACGGGAGCAGGCCCTCGAAGCTCGGCTGACCGGATGTAACAATGATCACATGCGCCACATCCTCACCGGGCCCTGCGGCCGATGAACTCCCTCCAGGTCTGGACCTCCCCCGAGTGGCGGAACGAAGCAGAGCAGTGGATCGATGCCGCGCTCGAGGCCTTCGGGGTGCGGCGGCTCGGTCCGGCCGAGCAGCCGCGCATCCGCTTCTGGTCCACCCAGCTCACCGTCCCCACGGATCACGGGACGCTGTGGTTCAAGGAGAACAACCTGGGCCAGTTGCCGGAGGCCTCCGTCATGTCCCTCCTCGGCGAGCTGGTGCCGGACCACGTGGCGGCACCCCTGGCGATCGAGCCGTCCCGGGGATGGATGCTCACCGCTGACCACGGAGCCACGCTGGACAGCCTGGGATCGGACGATCCCGCCGTCTGGGCACGCATCACGAGCGACTTCGCCGATCTCCAGCAACTCGTCGCCCCCCACGGGGAACGGCTGTCCGAGGCCGGGCTGGTACTCATGAACCCGGAGGTGGCCGCCAACTTCGTCGAGAACCAGCTCCTGCTCCACACGGGCCTGCCGGCCGGGCACCCGCTGTTCCTGTCCGCGGAGGAGGCGGACGGCGTCGTGCACGGACTCCCCGCCATCCACCGCGCGGTCGAGGTGCTCCGCGGCGTCGGGGTGCCCCTCTCCCTGGACCACAACGACCTGCATGCCCGGAACTGCTTCCTCCCCGGGGCGAGCAACGAGCCGCTGCGGTTCTTCGATTTCGCGGACGCGTACTGGGCGCACCCGTTCAGCGCCCTCCTGGTACCCATCGAGCACATGCGCGAGCAGTGGGGCACGGCGGCGGGCGATCCCCGGATCCAGGCCGTCGTCACCGCCTACCTCGAGCGGTGGACGGACCACGCCTCCCTGCCGGAGCTGCGTGCCGCCGTCGAGCCCGCCCTGAAACTGGCCAGGGTGCATCGGTACGGTTCCTGGCTGCGCCTGCTGGTGTACGCGGACGACGCGTCGATGCGCGCGTACGCTCCTGCCGCCCTGCGCTACCTGAGGACGCTGACAGAGCCGGTGCTCGCCGCGTAGCGGGCGACGGTACGACAGAAGGGCCAGCCTGGGCCGGCCCTTCTGTCGTACCGTGGTGCGGATCAGCCGCGGCGCGACCTGCTGGACGCGAGAACCGCTCCTCCGGCCACGAGGACCGCCAGGGCGACCCCGATCAGCGCGAACAGCCCGGAGGTGCCGGTGCTGGCGAGGTCCCCACCGCGGTTGTTCCCGCCGATGTTCCCGCCGTCGGTCCCGGCACCGGTATCGGTGCCGGTGTCCGTGCCCGAGTCGGTGCCGGGGGTCACGTCGCCGGACGACGCGATGACCAGTACGACCGTCGCCGCCTCGTCACTGGCATCCTCGTCGGCCGTCACCGTCGTGGGACCGGGAGGGCAGTCCTGCGGCACTGTCACCTCGACGGAGAACGAGCCCTCACCATCGGAGACCACGGTCGCGACTCCTCCGCATCCGAGCGAGACGGTGATCGTCCCGCCGGGGGTGAATCCGTCACCGATGACGACGACGGTGTCTCCGGGGGCGGCGGTGCCGGGATCGACGATGATGTCCGGTGCGGCCTCGTCACCCTCACCCTCGGTGTCGATGGTCAGCTCCGCCGTCGCCGGGGTGTCCGAGATGTCGCCCAGGGCCGTGACCACGAGGTCCCTCTGGGGGTAGCCGTCCGGCACGGGCAGGGTCGCCCGGATGGTTCCATCAGGAGCAGCCGTGACCGTGACCGAGATCCGCTCGTCGCCCTCGCTCGTCCCCGGGATGGAGACCGTGACGGTCTCGCCCGGGGCGAAGCCGGTACCGGTGACCGTGACGTCGTCACCAGCGGTGACCTCGTTCTCGGTGAGGCTGATCGCGGTGTCGTAGGTGACGGACAGGCCCGCCGTCGCCTCCTCGTCCGAGACCTCCCCGAGCGCTGTCACCGTGAGGGTTCCCGCGGGGTAGCCCGCGGGGACCGGCAGGGCCACCTCGATGGTCCCGTCCGCATCCGCGGTGGTGCTCACCGAGATCGGGGCTCCCCCGTTCATGCCGGGGATCGAGACAGTGACGGTCTCACCGGCAGCGAAGCCGGTGCCCGTGACCGTCGTGCTGCTGCCGGCGACGACCGTCGACGGATCCAGCGTGATCGACGGCTGGTGGACGACCGCGATCTCCTCGACCACCGGGGTCTTCGAGACGTCGCCGACGACGGTCACGTCCACGGGCCCCGCGGGGTAGCCGCCCGGCACCGTGATGCCGACGTCGATCGCACCATCCTCATCCGCCTCGACCTCGACCTCGATCGGATCGCCACCGCCCACGCCGGGGATGGAGACCGTGACGGTCTCCTTCGGGGCGAAGCCCCCACCGGTCACCGGGAGGTTCTCGCCTGAGGCGACCGTTCCGGGAACGGTGACCACGGGCTGGTAGACGACCGCGAGTTCCTCGACCACGGGAGTGTCCGAGATGTCTCCGATCACGGTGATGTCGACCGGGCCCGCCGGGTAGCCGGCCGGGACCTCGAGGACGGCTTCGATCGCACCTTCTCCGTCCGCGATGTCCTCGACCAGGATCGGGTCGCCACCGTCCACGCCGGGGATGGAGACCTCGACCGTCTCGCCCGGGGCGAACCCGCCGCCGGTCACCGTCGTGGAACCTCCGGCGACGACCGTCGACGGGTCCAGGGTGATCGACGGGGTGTAGGCGTCGTCGATCTCCTCGACGGTGAGTTCCTCGGTCACCGGGGTGTCCGAGATGTCGCCGGCCACGGTCACCTCGACCGGGCCGGCCGGGTAGCCGCCCGGCACGGTGATGTCGACGTCGATCGCGCCGTCCTCATCCGCTGGGACCTCGACCTCGATCGGATCTCCGCCGTCCACACCGGGGATCGAGACCCTGACCGTCTCACCCGGGGCGAAGCCGCCGCCGGTCACCGTCGTGGAGCCACCGGCGACGACCGTCGACGGATCCAGGGTGATCAACGGGGTGTAGATGACTGCCAGGTCTCCGGACACCGGAGTCCCCGAGACGGCGCCGACCGCAGTGATCTCGACCGCTCCGGCCGGGTAGTCGGCCGGCACCGGGACGGTGACCGTGATGGTCCCCTCGGCACCCGCGGTCGTCCCGACCGAGATCTGTTCGTCACCGTCCACTCCGGGTATCGAGACCGTGACGGTCTCACCCGGGGCGAAGCCGTCGCCGGTCACGGTGATGCCGTCGCCTGCGACGACGGTCGCAGGAACGGTGATCGTGGGATCGTAGGTGACCGCCGTCGTGTCCGTGGCAGCCACTCGGGACACCGCGCCGCGGGCGGTCACGACGACGTCGCCCGCGGGGTAGTCGCCCGGCACGGTCAGCGTCGCGATGATCTCGCCGTCACCGTTCGCGGTGGTGGTCCCCGAGACTGCCGGCCCTCCGTTCACGCCAGGGATCGAGAGGGTCACCGTCTCACCCGCGGCGAACCCGGTACCGCTCACCCCGAGGTCCCCACCCGCGGCCACCGTTGCCGGAACCGTGATGGCCGTGCGGTAGGTGATCTCGAACCCGGCGGTGACGGCCGTCGCGGACACGACACCGCGCGCGGTCACGACGACGTCGCCCGCGGGGTAGGTGCCCGGCACGAGCAATGTCGCGGTGATCTCGCCGTCATCGTTCGCGGTGGTGGTCCCCGAGATCGGAGCCCCTCCATTCACGCCAGGGATCGAGAGGGTCACCGTCTCGCCGGCGGCGAACCCGACACCGGTCACCGTCGTGCTGCTGCCGGCCACGACCGTCGCCGGATCCACGGTGATCGTCGGATCGTAGGTGACCGCCAGTTCAGTGGTCGCCTCCGTCTTCGACACCGCACCGAGCGCGGTCACCGTCACCGTACCCGGGACGTATCCGCCGGGGACCACGATGATCGCGTCGATTCCGCCGTCATCGTTCGCGGTGACGTCGACCGAGATCGCCTGCCCGCCGTTCACGCCGGGGATGGAGACCGTCACGGTCTCCCCCGCGGCGAACCCGTCACCGGTCACCGTCGTGCTGCTCCCGGCCACGACCGTCGCCGGATCCAGCGTGATCGCCGTCTCGTACGTGACTGCCAGCACCGTGGTCGCCTCGGCATCCGAGACGGCGCCGCGCGCGGTCACGACGACGTCGCCCGCGGGGTAGGTGCCCGGCACGAGCAGCGTCGCGCTGATCTCACCGTCATCGTTCGCGGTAGTGCTCACCGAGATCGCCTGCCCGCCGTTCACCCCGGGGATGGAGACCGTGACGGTCTCCCCCGCAGCGAACCCGTCACCGGTTACCGTCGTGCTGCTCCCGGCCACCACGGTCGCCGGATCCACGGTGATGGCGGTCTCGTAGTCGACCGTGAGGTCAGCCGTCGCCGGCGTCGCGGAGACTGCACCGCGCGCCGTCACGTCGACGGTTCCCGCCGGGTAATTCCCCGGAACCTGGAGGTTGGCGGTGATGGTCCCATCGGCACCTGCAGTGACCTCGACGTCGATCAGGGCATCACCCTGGGCAGCACCGGGGATGGAGACAGTGACGGTCTCACCGGGGGCGAAGCCGCCGCCTGTCACAGCGATGTCATCACCGGCGGTCACCGTCCCGGGGACCGTGATCGTGGTCCGGTAGGTCACCGACAGCTCATGGGTAGCCGCCGTCTTCGACGCAGTACCGAGCGCGGTCACGGTGACGTCGCCGGCCGGGTAGGCGCCCGGCACCGCGAGCGTCGCGGAGATCGTTCCGTCAGAACCTGCGGTGACCTGCACCAGGATGTCGGCGCCGCCGTCGAAGCCCGGGATGGAGACCGTGACGGTCTCACCCGGAGCGAAGCCGCCGCCGATCACAGTGACGTCGCTGCCCGCCAGCACGGTCCGGGGGGCGGTGATCGACGGCTCGTAGGCCACCGACAGATCGTCGGTCGCCGCCGTCTTCGACACGGCGCCGAGCGCGGTCACGGTGACGTCGCCGGCCGGGTAGTTCGCGGGGACGCGAAGATTCGCCGTGATGACCCCGTCAGGCCCGGCGGTTGTGCTCACCGAGACCGGGGCGCCACCGTCGACGCCAGGGAGGGAGACCGTGACGGTCTCACCCGGAGCGAAGCCGGCGCCCGTGACCGTCGTGCTGTCACCGGCGATCACCGTCTCAGCGGCGGTGATCGACGTCTCGTACACGACCACCAGGTCGTCGTTCCCTCCCGCCTTCGACACAGTACCGAGCGCTGTCACGGTGACGTCGCCGGCCGGGTAGTTCGCGGGGACGCGAAGATTCGCCGTGATGACCCCGTCAGGCCCGGCGGTGGTGCTCACCGAGACCGGGGCGCCACCGTCGACGCCAGGGAGGGAGACCGTGACGGTCTCCCCGGCGGCGAAGCCGGTACCCGTGACCGTCGTGCTGCCACCCGCGACGACCGTGGACGGGTCCACGGCGATCACCGGGGTGTAGACGACGTCCGGTTCCTCGACCATGAGTTCCCCGGTCACCGGGGTTTTCGAGATGTCGCCGACCACGGTCACGTCGACCGGACCCACCGGGTAGTTCCCGGGGACGGTGACGCCGACGTCGATGGCGCCGTCGCCGTCTGCCGTTTCCTCGACCTGGATCGGCGTTCCACCCACGCCGGGGAGGGAGACCGTGACGGTCTCACCCGGGGCGAAGCCCTCGCCGGTCACCGTCGTGGTGCCACCAGGCACCACCGTCGCCGGCTCCAGGCCGATCCCGGGGGTGTAGGTGGTCGCCGGTTCCTCCACCAGGACCTCCTCCGTCACAGGGGTGCGCGAGACGTTGCCGACCACGGTCACGTCGACCGGACCGAGCGGGTAGTCGGTCGGCACGGGCAGCGTCGTGGTGATGCCGCCGTCGGCATCCGCGGTCGTCCTGATCTCGATCGGAGCGCCACCGTTCGCGCCGGGGATCGAGACCACGACGGTCTCGCCGGAGGCGAATCCTTCGCCGTCGACCGCGATGCCTCCGCCTGCGACCACAACTTCGGGGACGGTGACCGACGGCTCGTAGACGACCGTGAGCCGATCCGTCACGGGCACACCGGAGACCTCGCCGGTCGCTGTCACATCGGCCGCTCCAGCCGGGTAGTTCCCGGGGACCAGCAGGGTGGCGGTGATGGCGCCGTAACGATCGGCACTGACCTCCACGGTGATCGGCGTGCCGGCAGCATCCGGGAGGGAGACCGCGACGATCTCGCCCGGGACGAACCCGCTGCCGGTCACCGGGATGCGGTCACCGGCGACGATGCGCTCGGGGACCGTGACCGTCGGCCGGTACACGACCTCGAGGTCGGCCGTCGCAGCAGTCTCGGAGACTCCACCGAGCGCCGTCACGTCGACGGTGCCGGCCGGGTAGTCGGCGGGGACGGGCAGCGTGGCGGAGATGGTGCCCTCCGCGTCGGCACCGACCTCGACCTCGATCCGGGCGCCGCCGTTGGCGCCGGGGATCGAGACCGTGACGGTCTCGTCCGCGGCGAAGCCGTCGCCGGTCACTGTGACGTCATCGCCGGCGACGACGATCGCGGGGTCCAGGGTGATGGCGGGGTCGTAGGTCACGGCGAGGTCGGCGGTCATAGGGGTCTTCGACACCTGGCCCTTAGCAGTCACCACGACTCCACCGAAGGGGTAGCCGCTGGGAACGACGAGGACAGCCTCGATGCCCCCGTCGGCAGCGGCGGTGACATCCACCGAGATGGGGTCGCCGTTGTTCACGCCGGGGATGGAGACCTCGACGGTCTCACCGGGAGCGAAGCCGGTGCCGGTGACCGTGGTGCTGCCGCCGGCGACGAGGGTCGCGGGGTCCAGGGTGATGCCGGGCTCGTAGGTGACCGTGAGTTCCGCCGTGGCGGGAGTGTCCGATACCTCGCCGAGCGCGGTCACGGTGACGTTGCCCGGGACGTAGTCCGCGGGCACCGGCACCGTCGCTGTGATGTCTCCATCAGGGCCGGCGGTGACGCCGACCGAGATCGGGGCACCATCGCCGGCGCGGGGGATCGAGACCTCGACGGTCTCACCGGGAGCGAAACCGGTGCCGGTGACCGTGGTGCTGCCGCCGGCGACGATCGTCGCCGGGTCCAAAGTGATGGCAGGGGCGTAGACGACTGGCGCGTCCACCGTCAGGTCGGCACTGGCGGGTGCGTTCGACACCGGGCCGACCGCTGTCACATCGACGTCGCCCGCGGGGTAGTCCTCCGGAACAGGAAGCGTCGCAGTGATGGTCCCGTCAGTACCGGCGGTGACATCCTCGGAGATGCGGTCGCCACCGTCAGCGCCGGGGATGGAGACCGTGACGGTCTCACCGGCGGCGAAGCCGCCGCCGGTCACCGTGACGTCATCCCCTGCGATGACGGTGGCCGGATCCACGGTGATCGTCGGGGTGTAGGTGATGGCCGTGACGGTGAGGGCCGCCGTGGCGGGATCCGCGGAGACGACCCCGCGGGCCGTCACATCGACGGTGCCGCCCGGGTAGCCTGCGGGCACCGTCAGCGGGATGGAGATGGTGCCCTCCGGAGTGGCCGTCACCGTGACGCTCGGGGCGGCGCCGCCGGCCGCGGGGAGACTGACCGTGACCGCCTCGGCGGGGGCGAACCCGGTGCCGGAGACGGTGGTGGTCCCGCCGACGCTGATCGTGGCGGGGTCCAGGGTGATGGCAGGGTCGGAGGCGGGCGCGGTCACGGTCAGCTCTGCCGCTGCGGGGCGGTTCGACTGCGCGCCGGTGGCGACCACGCCGGCCAGGCCGACGGGGTAGGCGGCCGGGACGGGCAGGATGACGGAGATGGTCCCGTCCGGGGCAGCAGCGGTCGTGACGGTCGGCGCGGGTCCTCCGTTGATGTTCGGCAGGCGGACCGTGACGCTCTCACCGGGCGTGAACCCGGAACCGGTCACGGTCGTCGATCCACCGGCGGTGACGGTCGACGGAGTAAGCGCGATCGCGGGGGCGGGTGCCACGTAGGCGGTGCCGCGCACCGTGGATGACGCGAGGTTCACGGTGGCGAGCCCGGATCCGGGAAGTACCTGGACATCGACGGCACGGACCGTGAAGGACCCCGTGCCGAGATCGCCTGCCTGCGGCTGCACATTGGCGCGGATGAGGACCACGGACTCCACGACGTCGAGGATCGGGTCGACGACGGCAGTGGGCAGGCCCGCTGCCACCCCGTTCAGCGTGGTGCTCACGAGGGCCAGCGCCGGCTCCACCACTCCGCTGAGGACCCCGTCGACCGCGAGGTTCACCAGGCTGTCGACGTTCAGCAGTCCCAGGACGGCGCCCGTCGCGCCCGTCGTCGTGACGGTGATGTCATTCAGCGTTCCGCCCAGCGCCACACCGACGACGACGTCCGGCAGCAGGGGGAGATCCACGGTGACGGCGACCTTGCCCGTCACGGCGAGCGAGCGGACCGTCGTGATGAGGTTCGCTTCCACCTGGTCGACGGCCTCGATCAGCGTGGTGAGGACGGCGCGTGCGATGGCGTCACCGGTCGCACCGCTCAGAAGGGGGCTGTTCGGCGGCAGGTCGTTGATGTCCAGGCCGTTGGCCGCGAGGACCGTGTCGACGTCGACCGACACCTGACCGGTCTGCAGGTCGAGGGTGACGCCCGGCGTGGTGGTCGAGGTGAAGGCCGTGGGGAGCAGTGCCTGCAGGTTCGGCTCGGCGATGTCGACGTCCGCCGTCGCCGTCGCGAGACCGCGGACGTTGAGTCGGGCACCGAGGGCCGTCTCGAGGAGGCCCTCCACGCTGTTCACCGTGGCCTGAAGTGCGTTGACGGTCCCCGAGACGGTCGATCCGACCAGAGGGCTCGTCAGGTCCAGCCGGGCGTCGGCGATCAGGTAGTCGCTGACCACGGGAGCTCCCTGCGTCTGCGACGCGATCGAACCGAGTGCGCCGAGCTGGACGTCGAGCTGCGACACGGCCGCGCCGGCTCCCGGCACGGAACCGAGCACGGGCGTGAGTGAGATGCGGGCGTCGGAGGGAGGCGTGCCTGCGCCCCCGAGGGAGATGCCGCCCTGGTCGCTGACCGCACCGGAAGCCGCGACGGCGTCGCCGTTGTCGGCCGCCTCCGCGTACTGGGCCGCGGCTCCGAGCTGGATGATGCCATTGGGGCCGAAGAGCTGCAGAGTCCCGTCGAGGTTCACGCCGAGGGTGCTGAGTACCTCGGCAGTGAGGGGGTTGGCGGTCGGACCGGCCGGGTGGTTGCCGCTCGGGTTCTGTTCGAGGGCCCCCCGGACAGCAGCGAGGGTGTCGAGGTCGATGCCCAGGGCCTCACCGCCCAGGAACCGGCCGAGCGCCTCCGATCGATCCGTCGGTGCCGCCATGGCGCTGGTGGCTGGTCCTGCCACCATCAACGCCGCGACACTTCCCGCGACAAGGCTCTTCAGGACCCCTCGCGTCGATCTTCTCGTGAACATGTGTGCCCCCTGCTGCGGTGAATCGAGACCGGCCCGCCACGACGTGGGGAACCCATCGTGAGGGTATGGACGCAACAGGCCAGCGAGGGCTGGCTCTCCAGCGAGACCGGACTGTCCCATCCGACAGGCCGGTCGTCCGGTCGGTCAGCTCCATCGGGTGGACCGGGCGTCCGGGGGACGGGAGGCCGCTCCGCCGGCCGACAGCCTTCCGCGTACCGGCGGGCGTCCCGATCCCGCAAGAAGAGCGAAAGAAACAGGTAGCCGAGCCGCTAATTCTGGGGTCCGATCCGCTAAAGCAGGTGTCCGGCGTGGTGATCCGGGGCGGATTCGGATATGTCTTACGGGTGGGGTGGACCGTGTTGGGCGGTTCGAGCCACTGCAAAGTGACGTGCAGGTCACTGGTTTCATGGGGGAAGGTCTCAGCTGTGGCACATCAGATGCTCCGCGTGCATCTCGTGGACGACGACTATCTCGTCCGGCTCGGGATGGAGCGGCTGTTCGAGGGGCTGTCGCACATCGAGCTCGAATCGGTGAGCTCGACCGGTGACGCCGCCATCAAGGATGCGCTGGCGCTCGCGCCCGACGTCGTGCTCATGGAGACGATGGTGCGCAACGTCGACGGCGTCCGGGCCGTGCAGGAGATCACCACTCGCGCTCCCCAGGTGAAGGTCGCCATGCTGTCCTCGGCCACCACCTTCGATGTCATGTGCGACGCCTACCGGGCGGGCGCGGTCAGCTACCTGTCGAAGTACTCCGTGTCCTCCGACCTGGGCTCCGCCATCCGGATGATCCACCGGGGCGAGAGCATCTTCTCCATGCCGCCGGAACTCGAGCGGTTCCCCGTGCCCACCGAGCCCGAGGACTCCTTCGAGGTCCAGTTGATCAAGCGATTGCCCACCCGCGACAGGGCGATCCTCGCTGCGCTGACGGCCGGCCGGACGAACGCGCAGATTGCGGGAGCGCTGCACGTCAGCGAGGCCACGGTGAAGGCACAGATCACCAAGATCATGGCGAACCTCAACGTCGGGGGGCGCGTGCAACTGGCCGTGCTCGCCGTCAGGGCCGGCATCACGCTTCCCTGACCATCGCACGGATCCCTCCGGCGGTCGGCCCTGCCCCGGTGGTCCGTGCCGCAGAGTGGTCAGCTGATCGCTCTGGCGTTAGCCTGTGGGTACGCGTGGCGCATTCGGGGGCGGATGCCTGCAGCAGGAGGGACGGAGTTCTTCCTGCCTGCGCGGTGAACAGCCGATCCGAACCAGATTGGGGCCCATGAACAACACTGACGCCGTCACGTATCCCGGGGCGGACCTCCTGCGCTCCCCCTCCTTCCGGCGGACAGCTACGGACGACGAATTCGAGGCCGCCCTGGAGGGCCGTAGGCTCGTCGACACGGCTGTCGGGATCGTCATGGGCAAGCACGACTGTGATCGCGTCACAGCACTGTCCAACCTGCAGCAGACGGCGCGCACCTTCGACGTCACGGTGGCCGAACTCGCCCGCGGTCTCGTGTCGTCGGCCGGGCGGACGTAGCGCGCGGATACCGATTGACTGTCCCGGCTGTGACATGTCATCGTTCTACAACGATGTAGACCCGAAGGGCGGCGGGCACGTCCGACCACGGGTGGGTGGGACGTCCGCGGCACCTGGGGGCATCGGCAGACTCCTGCGGCGCCCGCGGCGCAGGCACGGACTCGGTGGATCAGAGGCGGGCGCGATACCGCGCTGGTGCACCGACACCCAGGGAGCCCGGTTGCGGGAGTGGCTGCAACCGGGCTCCTGCCCCTCCGGCGCTCACGCCCCGGAGGGCGGCGCGGACGGCGGACGCGCCGCGCGGTCTTGCAGGCAGGAAACGAGGACGTCCCCTGCGTCGGACACGAGACCGTCGACGCCGAGGTCGAGCAGCCGGTCCATGTCCTCGCGCTCATTGACGGTCCAGACGTGCACCTGGAGGCCGGCCGCATGGCACGCGGCGACGAACCGGCGCGTCACCACGCGCACACCGCGGTACACCTCGGGGACCTGGAGGGCCTGGACACGGGCCAGCCGGCCGACCGGTCCCGCCAGTCCGAGCGGCGCGGTCGCCTTCAGGAGGGCGTTCACCGCCATGCCGGCGGAGGACGCCGCCGGCGCGTCGAGCAGACGCAGCACCCTCCGGCGTCGACGGTCCGAGAAGGACGCGACGAGCACGCGGTCGTGCACGCCGAGCCGGTTGACGAGCTCCGCGAAGGGCCGCACGCAGTCGTCGCTCTTGATGTCGATGTTCAGGCGGAGATCCGGCCAGCGCAGCAGGACGTCCTCGAGCGGAGGGATGCCGCCGGCCCCGCCGACCGGCAGGGCCGCGAGTTCCTCGGCCGTCCTTGCAGCCACCGGGCCGCGGGCGGGCGTGACACGGTCCAGGGCCTCGTCGTGGAACACCATCACCACGCCGTCGCTGGACGCGCGGACGTCGATCTCGAGGTAGCGGAAGCCGAGCCCCACGGCACGGGCGAAGGCGTCCATGGTGTTCTCACCGCCGTCCGGGGCGAACCCGCGGTGCGCGAACGCGATGGGGACGGCGCCGTCGTGCGGCGCGGAGCGGTCGACCAGGTAGTGGTAGCGGCCCGGGTCAGGCCGTGCGGAGCGCCGCAAGCCGTTCCTCCAGCACCTGCGCCACACCATCCTCCTCGAACGGCGGTGCCACGAGGTTCGCGGCGGCGAGCGCGTCCGGGTGGCCCGAGGCCATCGCGTACCCCTGGCCCGCCCAGTCGAGCATCTGCACGTCGTTGGGCATGTCCCCGAAGGCGACGACGTCCGCGGCGTCGATCCCGCGTTCCGCCGCGTACCGGGCGAGGGTGACGGACTTGTTGATGTCCGGAACGGCCATCTCGAGCAGGGCGATGGTGGGCGCCGAGTGCGTCGTCGAGACGAGGTGGGCCACCGCGGGCCGGACGGCGGCGAGGAACTGGTCGGGCGAGACGGTCCTCTCCCGGGCCAGGAACTTCACGACGTGCTCGCCCGGCAGGGACTCCTCGAAGGGCTGCGCCGAGATCCCGCCGAGGAGCTCCGAGGTGGCCGCCTCTGCGAATCCGGATTCGATCTTGAACCCGGTGACCGTCTCGGCGGCGAATGTCGCTCCGGGGAAGAGCCCGCGGATGATGTCCCGGGCCGCGTAGACGGCCTCCGGCTCCAGCAGCTGGGCGTCGAGGACCCGTTCTGCCTCGAGATCGTAGGTCAGGGCTCCGTTGGAGCAGATGACCGTCCCGGTGTGGCCGAGCTGGTCCCGCAGGGGCTGCAGCCAGCGCGGAGGGCGGCCCGTGACGAAGACGACGTCGACCCCCGCCTCCATGCACGCGCGGAACGCACGCACGGTGCGCTCGCTCATCCTGCCGTCGTGGCCCACGACGGTCCCATCCATGTCGCTCGCCACGAGGCGCATCGCTGACTCCTTCAGGTTCCGGACTACCACCCTACCGGCGCCCCGGCCTACCGCTCGAAGGTGCCGACCAGCCGGGCCCGGCCGATCGTGCTCGAGAACAGGGTGAAGCCGAGGTAGGCGGGTGAGGCCTCGGGCGAGATGTCCACGGATTCGACGCCCAGGGCATGCACCACCACGTGGTAGTGGTGGGGGCCGTGCCCCTCCGGCGGTGCGGCGCCCACGAAGCCCGCGAAACCGCCGTCGTTGCGCAGCTGTACCGCACCCTCGGGCAGCAGCCCGGAGCCGTCGGTCCCCGCGCCCGCGGGCAGGGATGTGGTGGTCACGGGGAGATTGGCGACGGACCAGTGCCAGAAGCCGCTCGCAGTGGGGGCGTCGGGATCGTAGACGGTCACGGCGAAGCTCTTCGTGCCGTCGGGGAAGCCGCTCCAGCTGAGCTGCGGCGACTCGTCCTTGCCGCCCGCACCCATCACGCCGGATGCCTGCGCGGGGTCGAGGGGCTGGTTGTGCGTGACGGTCTCGCTGGTCAGCGTGAACTCGGGTACCTGCGGGAGGTCGGCGTAGGGGTCGCGGGTCATGGGTGTGCTCCTCGGGTCGTCGTGGTACGCGGCGGTCAGGCCGGGGATGCCATCTCGTCCCGCGACGGCGGGTTGGCGCCCGCGCGGGAGACGGTGACGGCCGCAGCCCGGGCCGCGTACTGCAGCATGGCGGTCAGCTGTCCGAGGGTGATTCGGCGCAGCTCCTCCCGGCGATGGGCGCCGTCGAGCTCGAGGTCCACGAGGGATCCCACCAGGGCGGCCATGAAGGAGTCCCCGGCGCCCACGGTGTCCACCACGCTGGTGACGGGGGCGGGGACGGAGGCCTCGCCGGCCCGGCTCACGCCCCAGGGTCCGGAGGAGCCACGGGTCACCACGACGACGGCGGCGCCGGCGGCCAGCCAGGCACGGGCGGTGTCCTCGGCGCTGCGGTCGGGGTAGAGCCACTCGAGGTCCTCGTCGGAGGCCTTCACGACGTCGGCCAGGGCGACGAATCTCTCGGCCTGGGCCCGGGCGAACGCGACATCACGGATGATCGTGGGCCGGCAGTTCGGGTCGTAGGTGACGGTGACAAGGGGGTGGGCGGCCGTCACGAGGGCCAGGACGTCATCGGCCCCGGGGGTGAGCATCGTGGCGATGGACCCGGTGTGCAGGAGGGTGGTGCCGTCGAGGAGCCTGTCCTTCTGCGCCGCGAGGCCCGGCAGGTCCCAGACGAGCCGGAACTCGTAGGACGCCCCTCCCGCGGGGCCGAGGCGCGCGGTGGCCACGCTCGTGGGCGAGGCATCCGGCTTCACGGGGAAGGGGACCGAGTTGTCGCGGAGATGCTTCTCGATCATCCGCCCGTACGCGTCGTCCCCGTACCGGCCCACGAACTGGGCGGGATGCCCGAGACGCGCGAGCCCCACTGCCACGTTCATCGGACTGCCGCCCACGTGCGCGCGCATGGGAGCGGTGTCGCTGACGACTTCGTCGATGAGGGTTTCCCCGATCACGGTGAGCACCCCCTCAACGTACCAGCCGCCGCACCCCCGTCATCGGGGCAGCTTCGCCTCGGCCCCGCCTCGCGGACGCTGCGGCTCGGACGGGAGGACCGGCGTTCCGCGGCCACCGTCCCGGGTGGGCGGAGCGGGCCTACTCCGTCCCGGCGCGCAGTCCGTGCGGGCGTGCGGGGATCGGGCGGCCGCGGAACCGGCGGACGCTGTACACAATCAGCACGAGGGCGATGATCGAGGAGGCGATGAGGCTGATGCCGGTCCCCGCTCCCCCGAACAGCCACCACCTGTCCGCGAGGAACCACCAGGCCGGCACGCCGGGCTGCAGGATCCAGACCACGCCGAGGCTCATGATCACGAGCGCGCTGACGCAGCTGACGGCGATCCGGGGGATGGTCTTCACCCCGAGCGCGGCCGCGTGGTAGGCGTTCCGCTTCAGGGGCGCCAGGTAGCGGCGGGCCCAGTGGTACTGCTGCGACAGGACCGCGAGGCCGGCGGCGAGCATCAGGAGCCCCGGGCCGGGCAGTACCAGGGCCGCGACACCGAGTACCACGAGGGTCCAGCCGACCACCTCGATGCCGGTGCGGCGGACCCATCCGGAGACCCGCTCTCTCGCTGCCATGCGAACAGGATGACACAGGAAGCCGATAGCCCACGACGGTCAGCAGGCTGCCGATCGGCGCACGGCTCCCCGGGGCGGGGAACAAAACCCAGAATTCATGCGTTTGCATGGACATGCCGGCGCCCGCCCGGCCGGCCCCACCAAGGAGGACAGCGTGACTGTACAAACCGAAGGTCTCCACCACGTCACCGCGATCGCCGGCGACCCCCAGAGGAACATCGACTTCTACATCAGGGGACTGGGCCTGCGGCTCGTCAAGAAGACCGTGAACTTCGACGACCCCGGCACCTACCACCTGTACTACGGCGACGAATCAGGCCGCCCCGGCTCACTCCTGACGTTCTTCCCGTGGCAGGGCATCCGCAGCGGGCGCATCGGCAGCGGGCAGTCGACCACCACGGCCTTCTCCGTGCCGCAGGGCACCCTCGGCTGGTGGCAGGAGCACTTCAAGGCCCTCGGCGTGGAGTCCACCGTCTCCCGCGCGTCATCCGTCGAGGAGCGCCTCTCGCTCCGCGACCCCGACGGCCTGCAGATCGACCTCGTGGCCTCCTCCCTCTCCGACCCGCGCAACCCCTGGGACTCCGCCTCCGTGCCCGCCGAGTACGCGGTGCGCGGCCAGCACTCCTCCGTCCTGACCGTCCAGGACCCCACCGCCACCCTCGAGACGTTCACCCGCGACCTCGGCATGACGGTCCTCGCCGAGAAGGACGGCCGCTACCGCCTCAGCACGCATGCCGGCGAGCCCGGCACGGTCGTCGACGTCGTCACTGACCCGCGTGGCGAGCGCGGCCTCGTGGCCGGCGGCACGGTGCACCACATCGCGTTCCGCGTCCCCGACCAGCAGACACAGGAGCTCTGGCGCCAGGAGCTCGCCGAGCGCGGCTACGGGGTGACGGCGATCCTCGACCGGCAGTACTTCACCTCGATCTACTTCCGCGAGCCGGGGGGCACGCTCCTCGAGATCGCCACCGACACCCCGGGGTTCGACATCGACGAGCCCCTGCTGGAGCTCGGCCGCTCCCTGAAGCTGCCGCCGTGGCTCGAGCCCAACCGCGAGGCCATCGCGCACTCGGTCGCGAAGATCGACCTGCCGGCCGAGAACAACCCCGCCGTCCAGGCCTTCTTCAGGAGCTGACATGAGCACACCCTCCGACTGGCCGCACCTGTTCGCGGCAGGAGCGGCCGGCACGCCCGTGCTGCTGCTCCTGCACGGCACGGGCGGTACCGAGCACGACCTCCTGCCGCTCGTGGAGCGCCTCGCCCCCGGCGCGGGCTACCTCGCCCCGCGAGGACCCGTGCAGGAACACGGGCTGAACCGCTGGTTCCGCCGCTTCGGCGAAGGCGTGTTCGACGTCGACGACGTGGTGCGCCGAGCGGGTGAACTCGCGGCCTTCATCGGCTGGGCGCGCGACCACCACGGGATCACCGACCGGCCGCTCGTCGCCGTCGGCTTCTCCAACGGGGCGAACATCGCGCTCGCCACGGCGCTGCTCCACCCGGACGCCGTCCGGAGCGCCGTCGCGTTCTCGGGCATGTTCCCGCTGGAGGGGCGTACCATCGACGCGGACCTCTCCGGCTCGTCGATCGCCCTGTTCAACGGGGAGTCCGACGCCATGGCGCCGATCGACAGCGTGATCCGTGTCGGTTCGATCCTCGAGAGCCGCGGCGCCGAAGTAGACCGGAACGTCCGCGAGGGCGGTCACGGGATCCATCCCACCGAGGTGGACGGCGCAGCCGCCTGGATCGCCTCGCATACCCGGAAGGTACTCAATGACTGAAATACGCACCGATACCGCGGCGAAGGCCACCACGCTCGCCCGGCTGCACTCCGCCCCGGAGATCCTCCAGGTCGTCAACGTCTGGGACGTCATCAGTGCGAAGACGATCGCCGGCATCCCGGGCACGAAGGCGCTCGCCACGGCGAGCCACTCCATCGCCGCGTCGCTCGGCTACGAGGACGGCGAGAACATCCCGCTCGAGGAGATGATCACCGCCGTCGGGCGGATCGCCGCCGCGACGGACCTGCCGGTCTCCGCCGACCTCGAAGCCGGCTACGGCGACCCCGGGGACACGGTCCGCCGCGCGATCGGCGTCGGGATCGTCGGCGCGAACATCGAGGACCAGATGCGGCCGCTGGCAGACGCCGTCACGCAGATGGAGGCGGTCCTGAAGGCCGGGACGTCGGAGGGTGTCGACTTCGTGCTGAACGCGCGGACGGATGCCTTCGTGAAGGCTGGAGACCGCGATCCGGCGGACGTCCTGGCCGACGCCGTGGAGCGTGGCAAGGCGTACCTCGACCTCGGCGCCACGAACGTCTTCGTCCCCGGCCTGCTCGACGAGCGCGCCGTGACCGCCCTCGTGGAGGCCTTCGGCCCGCAGCGCCTGAGCGTCATCAACGTCCCGGGCAGCCTCGCGCCGTCGCGCCTGCAGGAGCTCGGCGTGGCCCGCATCTCCTACGGGCCGTGGACGCAGCGCGTCGCGCTCACCGCCCTGGCGGACTCCGCACGGGAGCTGCTCGCCGGCGGCGCCCTGCCCGAGGGCACGCTCCCGCTCAACTGAGCGCGCCTCGACGGACGCAGCGGACCCCGGTCAGCCCTCGGGCGGGCCGGGGTCCGTTGCGCCGGCGGCGGCGTCGAGCAGGCCCACGATCCGCTCCCAGGCCTCGGTTCCCGGGGTGATGACGTCGAAGTGGTCCCCGGGGACGAGGACCAGTTCTGCCGCCGCGCCCGCCGCGGTCGCCGCCGCGACGTAGTTCTCGGCCTGGCTGGGCGGCACCGTGGTGTCCTCCGTGCCGTGGACCGCGTAGACGGGGATGTCGAGGGGGATCGCCGTCATCGGGTCCGCCAGCCGGTACCGTTCCGCGTCCCCGGGGGCTCCCAGCAGGTTCTCCACGGCGCCGTCGCTCAGTCGCAGCTCCCGCGCCTCGCCGAGGTCCAGTACCCCTGCCTGGCTGACCACGGCGGTCAGCGGCACGGCGGGCATCCCGGAGCCGGGCGCTCCGGAGGGCAGCCGGGCCCTGCCTGCGGCCCAGACCGCGAGGTGCCCGCCCGCCGAGTGGCCGAGCGCTGTCGTCGACCCGAGGTCCAGGCCGTGCTCCGCCGCGGCCCTCCCGAGCGCGTCGATGCCGGCGGCGACGTCGTCGAACGTGGCGGGCCAGCCGCCTCCGTTGCCCGCGCGCCGGTACTCCAGGTTCCAGCAGGCGTACCCGCGGCCCGCGAGGTCACGGGCGAGCGGCTCCCCCAGCTCCGCACCGTAGGTGGAACGCCAGTACCCGCCGTGGATGATGACGACGACGCCGCGGACCCCGCGGTCGGGGAGGTAGAGATCGGCGAACTGACTGGGGTCCTCGCCGTAGCCGTACCGCTGGGGAGCCGCACCTCCGGCGGACCCGCTCCCGGCCCCGGTGCCCCTGATGCCGCAGGCTGTCAGGACGGCGGCCCCCGCGGCGGCGAGCAGGGCGAGGAGGGAGCGTCGGCCCACGGGCCTCACCGGATTCACAGCTGAAGCGTAACCGTCGCCCGCGTTGGCTACGATGAAGTCTCCCCTTCGGAAAGGCACGGTGCATGGGCGCATGGGATGATCTCGACGAACGGCTGAGGCCGGCCGTCGAGGCGCATACGCGTGAGTACGAGCGCGTCCGGCCGGCCCTCGACCGCGTCACCTCGGCCATGCGGGACAGCATCGAGCGCATCTTCGACGGCACGGACCTCAAGCCGCTGTTCGTCACGGCCCGCACCAAGACCGTGGAGTCCTTCCGCGACAAGGCCTCCCGCACCCTGCCGTCCCCCGACGCCGGGGCAACACCGATCCTCGTGTTCCCGGATCCCCTGCGCAACCTCACCGACCTGGTGGGCGTGCGCATCATCACCACGCTCCCGCACGAGGTGGATCTCGCGGCGAACCTGCTCAAGCGGCAGCGCCAGGAGTTCGACTGCCGTGGCGACCGGGAGAAGGACATCGGGTCCATCGAGTCCGGCACCTACGGCTACTCGAGCCGCCACCTCATCATGCGCACCATCCACAGCGACGTGGTCCGTGCATTCCAGCAGACCGTTGACCCCGAGACGAAGGCCGCCGGCAGTTACCTGTTCGAGGTGCAGGTGCGGACCGTGCTCGCGCACGCCTGGTCGGAGATCGAGCACGACATCCGCTTCAAGGCCTCCAACCCGAAGGCCTGGAGCCCCTACTTCGACCGGCAGTTCACCGGCACGGCCGCCATGCTCGAGACCGTCGAGTCGGCCTTCGCGGAACTCCACGAGCGGTACGAGACGGTCACGGGGTTCTGGGACGAGGACGGCGAGGGCAGTGCGCCCCTGACGCCGAACCGCATCCGGGACATCTGGCAGACCCTGCTGCCGCACGTGGACCGGAAGACGGACGACAACTGGGGCTGGGCGGCAGAGCTGCTCGCCGCGCACGGCCTCAAGACCACGCTGGAACTGGTGTCGCTGCTGCAGGCGGACACCATCACCACGGTGCGCAAGGCCCTCGACCACCGGTACTCGCCAGGCCCCGATCGGCTCCTCGACGACATGCTGCTCTGGCACTACGGCGAGCGGCACATCGACCTGACCGCCGAGCCGGCCGACGCGGAGAACACACCCCGCCGGGACAGCCTGCAGCGCCGGCACCGGCAGATGGAGCTGTACCGGGCGCAGCACCCGGTGCGCTGACGGGTCCGGTGACGCCCCGCGTCAGCCCGCCCCTGCCCGGTACTTCCCCGCACGCCGCTCGAGGCGGTCGGCGGCCGGCAGGGCCCCGACCCGCGCCAGCTCGTACTCGATCGCCGTCGCCATCCGCTCGCAGAACGCCCGTCCCTCCTCGGCGGCATCGGGGCGCTCGTCCACCACGTGGTCGACGACGCCGCGCGCCATGAGCGCCGCGACCTTCACGCCCTGCGCCTCCGCCATCTCCGGCGCCCGGTCCACGGTGCGGTGCACGATGGCGCTCGCACCCTCGGGCGGCAGGGGCGAGAGCCAGGCGTGCTCCGCGGCGATGGTGCTGTCCGCCGGCAGCAGCGCGAGCGCCCCTCCGCCGGCGCCCTGCCCGAGCAGCACGGACACCGACGGTGAGGCCAGACCGATGAGATCGTGCAGGGACCGGGCGATCTCCCCGGCGAGCCCGCCCTCCTCCGCCGCTTTGGAGAGATCCGCGCCTGCGGTGTCGATGACGGTCAGCAGCGGCAGCCCGAGCTCTTCGGCGAGCTTCATCCCGCGGCGTGCCTCGCGCAGCGACGCCGGGCCCATCCCGGGGTCGCCGGGCTTCCGGGGCCGCTGGTGCCCGAGGACGATGCAGGGCCGGCTCCCGAAGCGGGCGAGCGCGAGCAGCAGTCCGGGGTCCTTCTCCCCCTGGCCCGTGCCGTTGAGGGGCAGGACGTCCCGGGCACCGTAGGCGAGGAGGCGGCGGAGGTCAGGTCGGCGGCGGTTGCGCGAGATCAGGATGGAGGTCCAGGCGTCCGCGGTGCCGGGCTGCACGGACGACGTCGAGGGTTCCTCGGGAAGCTCCGGCGGGTCGGCGAGCAGGACGGCGAGCGCCGTGTCCACGATCCCGGCCAGTTGCCCGGGCGGCACGACGGCGTCGATGAGGCCCTGGTCGAAGAGGTTCTCCGCGGTCTGCACGCCCGCCGGGAAGGGCTCCCCGTGGAGCGCCTCGTACACGCGCGGCCCGAGGAAGCCGAGGAGTGCCCCCGGCTCGGCGACGGTGACGTGGCCGAGCGAGCCCCAGGACGCCATGACGCCCCCCGTCGTCGGGTGCCGGAGGTACACGAGGTACGGGAGCCCGGCCTGCCGGTGCGCGCGGACCGCCCCGGTGATCTCCACCATCGACAGGAACGCGGGTGTCCCCTCCTGCATGCGTGTGCCGCCCGACGCCGGGCCAGCGAGCAGGGGTAGCCGCTCCGCGGTCGCGCGGCGGACGGCCGCCGTGATGCGGTGCGCCGCGGCGGCACCGATCGAGCCCGCCAGGAAGGTGAACTCCGAGACGATGACGGCCACCCGGCGGCCGTGGATGAGGCCTTCCCCGGTCAATACCGACTCGTCCTCACCGCTCTTCTCCCGGGCCCGTCGCAGCTCCTCCCCGTAGGCGGGGCCGGCGGAGGTCGGGGCGGGGCCGTCCCACGAGGTGAAGGACCCGGCGTCGAGCACGGCGCCGATGAGCTCGCGCGCGGTGAGGTGCCGTGCCGGAGCACTCACGCCCTGGGTCCGCCGGAGGTGGAGGCGAGCCAGGCGCGGATGGCGTCGCCGTCGCCGTCGAGCAGGGGCGGCGCGGTATGGCCGGCCGGAGTGGTCTCGGCGGCGCCGTCGAAGAACCGCAGCGGCGGCCCGGGCAGGGCGATGTCACCGAGGACCGGGTGCTGCACGGTGAGGAGGAGGCCCTGCGAGTGCACCTGGTCCCAGGCGTAGACCTCGTCGAGGGTCCGTACCTTGCCCGCGGGGATGCCCGCCTCATTGAGCTTCGCGAGCAGCGGTTCCGCCTCGTAGGCCGAGAACGCGTCCTCGACGACGCCGATCAGCTGGTCCCGGTTCCGCACGCGGTCGGCGTTGGACGCGAACTCGGGGCGGGCAGCGATGCCGAACGTGCTGGAGAACGTGGACCACAGCCGCTCGCTGCCCACGCTGATCTGTACCTTGCCGCCGCGGCAGTTGAACAGCCCGTAGGGTGCGATCGACGGGTGGTGGTTGCCCTGCGCGCGCGGCACCTCCCCCGCGACGGTGGTGCGGGTGCCCTGGAACGCGTGGACGCCGATGATCGCGGCCAGCAGGGAGGTGCGGACCACCTGTCCCCTGCCGGTGCGTTCCCGCTCCAGCAGTGCGGCGACGGCGCCGTAGGCCCCGTACATGCCGGACAGCAGGTCGGCGATGGGCACCCCGACGCGCTGCGGATTGTCCGGGTCCGGCCCCGTGACGGACATCAGCCCGGCCTCGCCCTGCACGATCTGGTCGTACCCGCTGCGCGTCGCCTCGGGGCCGTCGTGGCCGAACCCGGTGATGGAGAGGATGACGAGGCCCGGGTTGAGCTCGAGCATGGCGTCGGTGGAGAAACCGAGGCGGTCGAGGACGCCGGGGCGGAAGTTCTCGACGACCACGTCCGCGCGGCGCAGCAGTTCCGTGAGGACGCTCCTGCCGTCGTCGCTCTTGAGGTCGAGGGCGATGGATTCCTTGTTCCTGTTGCAGGACAGGAAGTAGGTGGCCTGGCGGTCGTCCTCGGGACCAACGAACGGCGGCCCCCACCCGCGCGTGTCGTCGCCCGTGCCCGGCGTCTCGACCTTGATCACCCGCGCGCCCAGGTCCCCGAGCATCATGCCGGCGTGCGGCCCGGCGAGCGCCCGGCTGAGGTCGACGACGAGGCGGCCGGCCAGGGGCCCCCCGCGGTGGGTCGTGGTGGTGGCGGTCGGTTCGGCGCTCATGCTTCCTCCGAAGGGGGTGCTGTGGGGGTGCTTGCGGGGGGGGCTTGCGGGGTGGGGCCGGGGGCTCAGAGCCAGCCGGGCACCACGAGGACGAGCCATGCGATGAGCGGCCCAGCCACGACGACGATGGCTCCGTACCCGAGGATCTGCCGGTAGAAGCGGTCCTTGTCGGTACCCTCGGGTGCGTTGGCGAGCACGAGGGCGCCGTTCGTGGAGAACGGCGAGACGTCCACGATCGTCGCGGACACCGCCAGGGCGCACACCACGCCGACGGCTCCCACGGCCCCGGTCTCGAGGAACGGGATGGCCAGCGGGATGAGGGCGGCGAGGATGGCGGTCGAGGAGGCGAAGGCCGAGACGACGGCGCCGATGTAGCAGATGAGCAGCGCGGCGAGCAGCGGCATGCCGAGGTTCGCGACGCCGTCGGACACGTACTCGATGGTTCCCGCGGCCTGCAGCACCCCGACGAAGGTCAGCATGCCGCAGATGAGCAGGACGGTGGACCAGGCGATCTTGTTGACCGCACCGCTCTGGGCCTTCGGGGAGATGAGCGCGAGGATCACGGCGATCGTGATGGCGACGAATCCGACGTCGACCTTGAACCCGAGGGCGATCACGGCGAGCGCGATCAGGCCGAGGATGGTGGCGGGCTGCGAGATGCGGTCCTCGCGTGATTTCGTGGCCACCACGCCGTCGCCCGCGGGGTCGCGGGGTCCGTACGTCCCGCTGCCGGTGCCCTTGTAGGCGACGTCCGCGCGGCGCATGCCGGGGCTCGCGTTGAGGCGGGCCTCGGCGGCCTCCTCGATGAACTCGCCCATCCGGGAGGACATGAGCTTGCGTCCGCCGAGGACGACGAACAGGACGACGGCGATCAGCAGGTTGAAGATGAAGCTGGCGAGGAAGACGGCCAGCGGGCTCGACTCGAAGCCCGATTCGCCGACGATGTCGTTGACGATCACGCCGTACACGGCGATGGGCGAGAAGCCGCCGGCCTGCGCGCCGTGGACCACCATCATGCCCATGAGCAGCGGGGAGATCCTGTGGCGGGCCGCGAAGCCGAGCGCCACGGGCGCCATGATCGCCACCGCTGCCGGGCCGAGCGCACCGACGGCGGTGATGACGGCCGTGATGAGGAACATGACCCACGGGATGAGGGCCACGCGGTTGCGGACGAGCTTCACCGCGCCCTGCACGAGGAGGTCGATGGTGCCGTTGTTCTGCGCGATGGCGAACAGGTAGGTCACCCCCACGAGCGTGAGGAACAGCCCGCCGGGGAATTCGGCGATGATGTCGTCGGTGTCCATCCCGAGGACGACGGCGCCGAGCAGGAAGGCCCCCACGAAGGCGAGGGCTCCCATGTTGATGGGCAGGAGCGTGGCGATCAGGAACATCGCCGCGAGGATGATGATCGAGAGCAGTGGAGCGGACATCGTTATCCTCCGGCGGGCGATGAGCAGGTGGTCAGGTGGGGTCTGTTGCACGCTACACGACGGCGGCCGGTCCCCCGCCGGGCCGTCACGGGGTTACGTGGCGTCGTCGGGTGAGGACTCGTCGAGGGTCCATCCCGTGATGGACCCGAGGTCCTTCCCGGCGTCGCGCGTGTACTGCCAGGCGCGCTGCCGCTGGTCCTGGAGGTCCTGCCGGAACCGGGCCTGGGTGGCGCCGAGGGCCGGCACGCGGTCGATCACGTCCATGGCCAGCTGGAACCGGTCGATCTGGTTCAGCATCGCCATGTCGAACGGCGTGGTGGTGGTCCCTTCCTCCTTGTACCCGCGCACGTGCAGGTTCGCGTGGTTGGTGCGCCGGTAGGTCAGCCGGTGGATGAGCCACGGATAGCCGTGGTACGCGAAGACCACGGGCTTCGACGTCGTGAACAGCGTGTCGAAGTCCCGGGTGGACAGTCCGTGCGGGTGCTCGGAGCTGTCCTGCAGGCGCATGAGGTCCACGACGTTGACCACGCGGATCTTCAGCCCGGGGATGGCCGCCTTCAGCAGTCCCGCGGCGGCCACGGCCTCGAGTGTGGGCACGTCACCCGCGCAGCCCAGGACGACGTCGGGCTCCACGCCGGACTCCTCGGAACCGGCGAAGTCGAGGATGCCGATGCCGCGGGTGACGTGCAGCAGCGCCTCCTCGGGGCCGAGCCAGGTCGGGGTCGGCTGCTTGCCCGTGACGATCACGTTGACGGTGTCCCGGGTCGTCATGCAGTGCCGGGTCACCGCGAGCATCGTGTTCGCGTCCGGCGGCAGGTAGACGCGGATGATGTCCGCCTTCTTGTTCATCACGTGGTCGATGAAGCCGGGGTCCTGGTGGGAGAAGCCGTTGTGGTCCTGCTGCCAGACGTGGCTGGAGAGCATGTAGTTGAACGAGGCGATGGGCTGCCGCCACGGCAGGGTGCGGTGCACCTTCAGCCACTTCGCGAACTGGTTGAACATCGAGTCGACGATGTGCACGAACGCCTCGTAGCAGTTGAACACCCCATGGCGTCCCGTCAGCAGGTAGCCCTCGAGCCATCCCTGGCACAGGTGTTCGCTCAGCACCTCCATGACCCGGCCGGCCCGCGCGAGGTGCTCGTCGACGTCCTCGAGGCGCGGCTGCCAGACCTTGTCCGTCACCTCGTACACGGCCGAGAGGCGGTTCGACGCCGTCTCGTCCGGACCGAACAGGCGGAAGTTGTGCGGGTTGCGCTCGATGACGTCGCGGAGGTAGCCGCCCACGGTGATCATCGGGCTCACCTTCTCCGTGCCCGGATGCGACACCTCCACGGCGTGGTCGGCGTAGGAGGGCAGCACGAGGTCGCGGAGGAGCCGGCCACCGTTGGCGTAGGGCGTGGCGCTCATCCGCAGGTCGCCGTCCGGGGCGAGCGCGGCGATCTCGGGTCGCAGTTCCCCGGCCTCCGTGAAGAGCGACCCCGGATCGTAGGACCGCATCCAGTCCTCGAGCTGGTGCAGGTGCTCCTCGTTGCTGTGGATCTCCGTGAGCGGCACCTGGTGGGAGCGCCAGGTCCCCTCCACGGGATTCCCGTCGACCACTGCCGGGCCGGTCCAGCCCTTCGGCGACCGCAGCACGATCATGGGCCACCGGGCCGCGCCCGCATCGGTCCCGGCCGGGGAGGTGCGGGCCGTGTCCTGGATGGCGTGGATGTCGTCGATGCAGGCGTCGAGGACGGCGGCGAAGTCCCGGTGCGCGGCCTCCGTGGCGGACGGGTCGGTCACCGTGACGAAGTGCGGCTCGTACCCGTATCCGTACATCAGCTGTCGGAGCTGCTCCTCGGGCATGCGGGCCAGGACGGTCGGGTTGGCGATCTTGTAGCCGTTGAGGTGCAGGATGGGCAGTACGGCGCCGTCGACCGCCGGGTTCACGAAGCTGTGCGAGTGCCAGCTCGTGGCCAGCGGTCCGGTCTCCGCCTCGCCGTCGCCCACCACCGCGACCGCGACGAGGTCGGGGTTGTCGAAGACGGCCCCGTAGGCGTGCATGAGCGCGTATCCCAGTTCACCGCCCTCGTGGATGGACCCGGGGGATTCGGGAGCGGCATGCGACGGGATGCCGCCGGGGTAGCTGAACTGCCGGAACAGGGCGTTGAGCCCTGCACCGTCCGTGCCGATGCTGCTGTAGACCTCGGAGTACGTCCCTTCGAGCCAGGCGTTGGCCACCACCGCGGGTCCGCCGTGGCCGGGACCCGCGATGAACAGCATCTCCTGCGCGCGCTCGGCGATCACGCGGTTCAGGTGGGTGTAGACGAAGTTCAGCCCGGGCGTGGTGCCCCAGTGCCCGAGCAGCCGCGCCTTCACGTCCTCACCGGCGAGCGGGCGCGTCAGCAGCGCGTTGTCCCGCAGGTAGATCTGGCCGACGGAGACGTAGTTGGCTGCCCGCCACCACGCGTCCAGGCCCTGGACATCGAGACCGCTCATGTATGCCTCCTAGGTAATATTCAGGTGATGCTTCCGAGTGCGTGCGGATCGTGCGTGCGGAGTCAGAGTTCGACGACGACGTCGGACGGCGTCTTGTCCGGCCGCCAGCCCCGCCAGACGGGATGCCGCAGGCGGCCTGTACCGGTGTGTTCGCTGTACTGGACCTCGCCCACGAGGGCGGGCCGGACCCAGTGCGCGTCCGACGCGTCGATCCCGGGCACGTCGGCGAGTGGCGCGGTCTTCCGGCCCAGCTTCTTCAGGCGGGCGCCGACCTCCGCGAGATCCCGCTCCGTCAGGCCGGAGCCCACGCGGCCCACATAGCGCAGGTCCACGCCGTCGGGCACGGCCACGAGCAGCGACCCCACCTTCGAGGCGCGGGTCCCTTTGCCCGGCCGCCAGCCCACCACCACGACCTCCTGCGTGCGCAGGTGCTTGATCTTCACCCACGACGACGAGCGCGCGCCGGGTTGGTAGTCGCTCGTGACGCGCTTGGCCATGATCCCCTCCAGCCCCAGCTGCCGGCTCGCCTCGACGGCTTCCCGGAGGGTCGCATCGAGGGCCGGGGGCACCTGCACGTGACCGTCCTCCGCGGGATCCACGGCCCTCTCGAGCAGCTCGCGCCGCTGGCGGTACTCCAGCCCGGTCAGGTCGGTGCCGTCGAGCTCGAGCAGGTCGAAGAGCATGAGGCGCACGGGCGTCACCTCGCGGGCGGCGTCGATCTCGGCCCGGTGCGTGAGCTTCATCCGCGTCTGGAGCAGGCCGAAGTCCGGGCGGCCGCGGCGGTCGAGGGCTACGATCTCGCCGTCGAGCACGGCGCTCCCGGCATGGACGAGGTCCCCGAGGTCCTGCAGCTCCGGGTAGACGGGCGTGGTGTCGATGCCGTTGCGGCTGGTCAGGGTCACCGCACCGTCCCTGACCACGGCGATGCAGCGCACCCCGTCCCACTTCATCTCGTAGGACCAGGCGTCGGGGTCGGGGATGGCCTCCTCGGAACCGAGGGTGGCCATCATGGGCCGCAGGACCACCGGTCCGGGCCGGGCGGGAACCGGCGCCTGCTGCGTCCTCCGTGTCTCGCGGGCTCCCGTGGCCGGGGACGCCGGCGCACCGGTGTCCCCGGTGTCCCCGGTGTCGCCCCCGTTCTGCTGCGCCTCCGCGGGCTGGTCCTTCATGAGGTGGATCAGCCAGTTGCTCTTGCCGTTCGATCCGCCGCCCGTGTTGATGAGCGCGTAGCGGCGGATCGCCGTCCCACCCCTGGCCAGGCCGCCGTCCGCCCGCCCATGGAGCGTGCAGATGACCTCCTTGCCCTCGCGCCACTTCTCCAGCTCGTACGTCCCGGCATCCCAGATGGTCACCTCGCCGGCACCGTATTCCCCGTCAGGAATAGTTCCTTCGAACGAGCCGTAGTCCAGCGGATGGTCCTCCGTCTGGACGGCCAGGTGGTTCCTGCTCGGCGTCAGCGGCGGTCCCTTCGGAAGGGCCCACGAGACGAGGACGCCATCGTGCTCCAGGCGGAAGTCGTAGTGGAGGCGGCGTGCGTGGTGCTCCTGGATCACGAAGCTGGTGCCTCCTGCAGGGCCCACCGCATCGGGGACGGGCTCGGGCGTCTTCGCGGCGTCCCGCATGGCGCGGTAGGTGGACAGGCGGTCCGACGGCGCAGCTGCGGCGCCTCCGGGAACCTGCCCGCCGTCCGTCGTGGGGGGTGGAGGGGGCGGGGTCGCCGGGGCGAGGAGGTCGCCGGACTCCTGGAGGCGCTGCACCACCTCCGCGTGGTCCAGTTGCCGCAGGTCCTCGCCGTCGAGCTCCTCCCACGCCCGTGGAGCGGCGACGGTGGGCTCGAAGCGCCCGCGGAGCGAGTAGGGGCTCACGGTGGTCTTGTTCGCGTTGTTCTGGCTCCAGTCGACGAGCACCCGGCCGGGACGCAGCGCCTTCTTCATGTCGCTGACGGCGAGGTCGGGATGGTCGGCCTCGAGGGCCCGGGCGAGTTCACGCGCGACGGCGGACACCTGCTCCGAGGTCTGCCGGCCGTCCAGGGCGCAGTAGAGGTGGATCCCTTTGGCCCCGCTGGTCACGGGGAACGGCTCGAGGCCCATGCCCTGCAGGATCGGCCGCGCGAGCCGCGCCACGGCCGCGCATTCTGCCAGGCCCGCATCCGTCCCGGGGTCGAGGTCCAGGACGAGGCGGTCAGGGTTGCCCCGGCCGCCGTCCGCGGTGAAACGCCACTGCGGCACGTGGACCTCGAGCGCGGCGATCTGCCCCAGCCAGGTGAGTGTTGCGAGGTCCTCCACCAGGGGGTAGACGTTCGTGTGGTCCTTGTGCTGGATCGCGCGGCGCGGCACCCAGGCGGGAGCGTTGTCGTCGATGTTCTTCTGGAAGAACATCTCGCCGGGCGCCTCGGGGGTCCCGACGCCGTGGACCCAGCGCTTCCGGGTGACGGGCCGGTGCTGCGCGTGCCGGATGAGATGCGGCGCGACGGCGGCGTAGTAGGCGAGAACGTCCGCCTTGGTGGTACCCGTGACCGGGTAGAGCACCTTGTCGAGATTGGAGAGACGCAGCGTGCGTCCGTCCACGGTGACGGTCTGCTGCCGGGCCGTGCGCGGAGGAGCCATGCCCCCAGTCTCGACCGCGGGCCCGGGGGCGGTCCAGTACCAATCGGCGGGCACCCGACGGCGCCCGCCGGGCCCCTAGCCCTGGTCCGGGTCCTCGAACTGCTCGCGGTACCGGGCCACGTAGACGTCCCACAGCGCCGGGTCCTGCCCGAGGCTGCGCTTGTTCAGGAAGTCGTCGAGCCCGGCGATGGTGAGGTGCCAGCCGGCGGCCATGGTGGCCGAGTGCCGCGGGCTGCCCGGGGTCAGGAGCAGCACGAGCTGCGCGCCGTTGTCGGCGGTCCGGGCGAGTTCCCAGCGGAGGCTGTCCCGCTCCCACGTGTAGGCGAGCACCGTGGGCCGCTCGGCCTCCAGCACCTCGCCGCGCAGGGGCTTCTGGTCGGCGTACCGGAACAGGATCTCCTCCCCTGCGCGCGGCTCGAACTCCATCTCGCAGGGGAACCAGTACTTCAGCTTCTCGGCCTCCGTCAGGTGCTTCCACAGCACGGTCGGCGGGAATGCGAACTGGAATTCCAGGCGCAGCACGGTGGCGCCGTCGTCGCTGGTGGTCTTGCTGACGATGGGCTCTACGGTCTCGGAGGTCACCTCCCAAGTCTAGGGCGGGCGGGTGGCACCCTCTGGCCCACTAAGCCTGCTTGGTGTTGACTTGACCCATGAGAGCCATCTGGAAGGGAGCGGTCGCGTTCGGGCTGGTCAACGTGCCCGTCAAGGTCTACAGCGCCACCGAGGACCACGACATCCCCCTCCACCAGGTCCACGACGAGGACGGCGGCCGCATCCGCTACCAGCGCCGCTGCGAGATCTGCGGCGAGGTGGTCGACTTCAAACACATCGACAAGGCGTACGACGACGGCGAGCACACGGTGGTGCTGACCGACGAGGACCTCTCGTCCCTGCCGGTCGAGAGGAGCCGGGAGATCGAGGTGGTGGAGTTCGTGCCGAGCGACCAGATCGATCCGGTCATGTTCGACCGCGCGTACTACCTCGAGCCCGACAGCACCTCGACGAAGGCCTACGTCCTGCTGCGGCGCACGCTCCAGGAGACGGATCGCACCGCGATCGTGCAGTTCTCCCTCCGGCAGAAGAGCCGCCTGGCGGCGCTGCGTGTCCGCGGGGACGTGCTCATGCTCCAGACGCTGCTGTGGGACGACGAGGTGCGGGAGGCATCCTTCCCGGCCCTCGAGGAGAAGGTGCGCATCTCCGCCAAGGAGAAGCAGATGTCCGCGGCGCTGGTCGACTCCTTCTCCACCGACTTCGACCCCGAGAACTTCACCGACGACTACCAGGTCCAGCTGCGCACGCTGATCGACGCGAAGATCGAGAAGGGCGACACGATCGACACCGAGGAGACCTTCGGTGCGGTGAAGGACGACGACGACGGCGACAACGTGCTCGACCTCATGGAGGCCCTGCGCCGCAGCGTCGAGAAGAACCGCGAGAAGAAGGCCGGAGCCAAGAAGGCGGCCGGCACCTCCAAGCAGAAGGGCGCGTGATGGGTTTCTTCACAGACAGCCTCGGCCGGCAGACCATCGCCCAGAAGCCGAACGCGCCGATCCTCGGCTGGGCCCTGCTCGGTGCGGCGTCCTTCATGGCACTGGAGGAGCGGAACCGCGAGCGCCTCCGCCTCGCCAGCTCGATCTGCCTGGCCGTCTGGGCCGCGCTCGAGGTGGTCTCCGGGCAGAGCGGGTTCCGGCGCAGTTCCGGTGCGCTGACCCTCTCCTGGCTGCTGCGGAAGGCCCGCTGACACGACGGGCGGCAGCGCCCTTGTCCAGTCCCCACCGCGGGTCTAGCATGCTCCTCGACGGCTCCATCGCCACCGTCGAGGGTCCCGATGTCCCGGCCGCCGGTATCATCCGTCCGTCGGAGGAACCATGCAGCATGCACTGGAGCTACGGGACCTGACCAAGCACTACGGGACGCGCACAGCGCTGGACGCCGTGTCGCTCACCGTGCAGCCCGGCAGCGTGGTGGGGGTGATCGGGCCCAACGGTGCCGGCAAGACCACCACCATGCGCCTCATCCTCGGGCTCATCCGGCCGGGCGGAGGCTCGGCGACGGTCCTCGGCGAGGATCCCCGGCGCGCCGGGCCGGGCCTCCGCCGCCGCATCGGGTACCTCCCGGGGGAGCTGCGACTGGACAGCCGCATCACGGGGACCGACCTGCTCGAGCACTTCGGGCGCATCTCCGGACCCGTCGACGGGCGCTTCCGGAGCGAACTGGTCGAACGCCTCGGACTCGACCCGTCACGGCGTGTGGGCACCCTGTCCAGGGGCAACAAGCAGAAGCTGGGCCTGGTCCAGGCGCTCATGCACCGGCCCGAGCTGCTGGTCCTCGACGAGCCGACCTCGGGCCTCGATCCCCTCGTGCAGCGCGAGTTCCTCGCCCTCGTCCGCGAGGCGAAGGGCCTCGGCCAGGCCGTCTTCCTGTCCTCCCACGTGATCTCCGAGATACAGCACGGCGCCGACCACGTGGCCGTCCTCCGCGAGGGACGCCTCGTCCGCTCCGCCCGGGTCGCGGACCTGCGGGACGAGGCCCCCCGCTCGGTGCGGATCGAGCTGGACCACACCCTGACCGAGGCGCAGACCCGGGCGCTGGACCTCGCCGGTCTCGAGATCCTCTCGATGGGCGCACCCGCTGCTCCCGGCGGACGCGTGGTCGTGGAGGGCCGCCTGTCGGGATCGCCGGCCGCCCTCATCCCGCTCGTGGCCGGACTCGCGCTGCAGGATATCGTGATCGAGGAACCGGACCTCGAACAGGCCGTGCTCGGCCTGTACGGGCGGCCCGGCCCGGTGCCGGCCGGAGCGCACCATGGCCACTGACACCCTCCCCCTCGTGCGCCACACCCTCCAGCGCTCCCGCGTCGGGCTGGCCGGCTGGTCCGCGGGGGTGGTGGCGGCGAGCCTGCTCTACCTGCCGATCTATCCGTCCATGGGCGCCTCGGGGCAGCTCGAGTCCATGATCTCGTCCCTGCCGCCGGAACTCGTCTCCACCCTCGGCTTCGACCTGATCACCACCGGCGCGGGCTACGCGCAGGCCACCCTCCTGGGGCTGATCGGCTTCGTCCTGCTGACCATCGCCGCGGTGGGCTGGGGGGCGGCGGCGATCGGCGGCGAGGAGGAGAGCGGCGCCCTCGAACTCACCCTCGCCCACGGTGTCACCCGTGCGCAGGTCGCACTCGAGGCGGCCCTCGCACTGGGCCTGCGGCTCGCCGTCGTGTGCGCGGTGCTGCTCGTGGCCATCCTCGCGCTCGATGACCCCGCGGAGCTCGGGATCCCGGCCGGCCATGCCGTCGCCGGGACGCTCGCCCTGTACCTGCTGACCCTGCTGAGCGGGCTGGCGGCGGTCACCGCCGGAGCGCTGACCGGCTCCCGCACGGCGTCGGTCGCGGCGGGCGCCGCCGTGGCCGTCCTCGGCTACGCCTTCAACGCGCTCGGCAACCAGGCGGAGGCCGCGCGATGGATGAAGAACCTCTCACCCTATGACTGGGCCTTCTCCCCGGCGCCGCTCACCAACGGCCTCGGGAACGGCGCAGGCGGCGGGATGGCCCTCCTCCTCGGCCTGTGCGGGGTCCTGGTGCTGGCCGGCGTCGTCGGGCTGTCACGTCGCGACATCGGCCGCTAGCAGGGCCCGTACGTCACTCCAGCGGGAAGTTCTCCCGACGCAGCAACTTCGCCAGGTGCTCGGCGTTCCGGACGACGCCCGCCGTCGTCGTGGCCACCACCTCAGGCACTTCGGCGAGGTCCTTGAAGTCGACCGCCTGCATGGCCTCGCCCACCCAGTAGGTGGAGCCCTGCGACGGCAGGGAGAAGCCGATGTCGTTCAGTCCCTGCATCATGTCGGCGACCGTCTTGTGGGCACCGTCCTCGTTACCCACCACGGCCACGACGGCGACCTTGCCGGCCATGACGGGGCGCCCCTCCTCGTCCGTCTCGGCGATATCGGCGTCGAGCCGTTCCATCACCCGCTGCGCGAGGCTGGAGGGGTGGCCCACCCAGATCGGGGTGGACAGGACGAGGATGTCGGCGGCAAGGATCTTCTCGCGGAGGACCGGCCACTCGTCCCCGTTGCCCATGTCCTTCTGCACCCCGGGCGCCACATCGTGGTCCACCACGCGTGCGCTGGAGGTGGCGATGCCCCGTTCGGCGAACCCGTCGAGGATGTGCCGGGCCATCAGGTCGGAACTGGACGGTGCTGGGGACGGCGTGAGGCTGCAGATGAGAGCGAACGCGGTCAGGTCCTGCATGGGTACTCCTCCTGGTGGGAACTACGGCCGCAGGGTGCGGACCGGTCGTGGGGGATTCGGCGACGGCCACCGTGCATTGGTGACCGGCGGACCTCACACCTGCAGGACTCCCGGCAGGTCGGTGATCGCGGACACCTCATGATCGGGTGCCGACATCGCGGAAGGATAGGGCGAGCCGTCGCGGTTGAGCCAGGCGGTCCGGAGCCCGGCACGCGCGGCACCCTCGATGTCCCAGGGGTGGACGGCGACGAGCACGACGTCGCCCGCCTCCCGCTGCAGGGCACCGAGGGCATAGGCGTAGGACTCGGGCGCAGGCTTCCAGCGCGGCGCGTCCTCGACCGACAGGACGGCGGAGACCTGGTCCCGGACACCTGCCCGGTCCAGGAGTGCCTCGGCCGTCGCCATCGCGCCGTTCGTCAGCACTGCGACACCGAAGCCGTCGGACGCCAGGGCACGAATACCCTCCACCACGTCCTGGTGCACCGCGAGCCCCTGAAGCGCCGACATGATGTGGGCGACGGCGTCGTCGAGGTCCCGGTCGAGGATCCCGTCCGCGAGGACCGCTCGCAACGACCCCTCGGCGACCTCTTTGAAGGCAGGATTCTGCCCGGTTGCGGTGAGCGCGAAACCATCCCGGAGCACCGAGGTGAACCAGAGCGCGGCCAGCTGCGGAGGCGCACCGATCTCCTCGAACTGCCGGGACAGGGGTTCCATGTCCGACAGGGTGCCGTTGACGTCGAACAGCACCACCGGCAACACCATTACTGGCGGTACCCCTCCACCTGGCTGATGGGACGGGCATCGGCGTCGCTCGGGTCCTCGCCGGCGTCGGCCTTCGCCCGCCGCTGGCGGAGCAGGTCCCAGCACTGGTCGAGGTCCTCCTCCACCTTCCTCAGGCGTGCGGCGTGGTCCTGGTGCGCCTCGGCGGCACCGGCGTCCTGAGGCTGCTCGCGGAGCTCGTGTTCCTCCTGCACGAGTGCCTGGATGCGCTGGAGGATGTCCTGGTTGTCCATGGTGCGTCCCTTCGTCGTCGCCGTCCCGGCGTGCCGGATGATCAGCAGGCTTTCCTTCAGGCTACTGAGGCCGCGGGCGGTTGACCAGCACGATCACCGACGTGCCGGGAGCCGGGGGCACCACAGGGGAATTTGGTGCGGCGCCCGGATGCCCTAAGCTGTTGGAGAACCAATTGCCTGTGTAGCTCAGTCTGGTAGAGCATCCGCTTCACACGCGGAAGGCCCGGGGATCGAGGCCCCGCGCAGGCACGAGGATCAGCTGGAGACAGCACCACAGAAGGCCCGTACCGATTCGTCGGTGCGGGCCTTCTGCGTTGCCGGACCCCACCGGACCGGGTGTTCGTTCTGGGCGAACGCATCGAGGCTTAGCACTCGCAGGGACCGAGTGCTAATATTTTCGTAGTTGAGCGAAGGACGCTCAACCCCAGGAACCCACCTAACGGTGGCATACGCGAAGGAGTTGTTTCCAGTGGCCATGAAGTTCGATCCATTCCGCGAGCTGGACCGCGTTGCCGGCGCCCTCCTCGAGAGCCGTCCCGGACTCCGCCTCATGCCGATGGACCTCTACCGCGAGAAGGACCACTACGTCCTCGCCGCGGATCTCCCGGGCATCGACCCCGGATCGGTCGACATCGACGTGGACGGCCAGCTCCTGACCATCCGTGCGGAGCGCACCCTCCGCAGCGCCGAGGGCGTCAAGTGGCTGACCCGCGAGCGCGAGAGCGGCTCGTTCCTCCGCCAGCTCAGCCTGGGCCAGGGCGTCGACACCGAAGGCATCTCCGCCCGGTACGAGAACGGCGTCCTGAGCGTGATGATCCCCGTCAGCGAGCGCGCCAGGCCGCGCCGGATCGAGGTCGTCAGCGGCGAGGCGTCGACCCCGATCCAGTCGGGCACCGTCCAGGCCGGCACCGTCCAGGGCTCGGCCTCCGGCACCCAGGGCGCCGTCGAGTCCTGACCCCGCCGCGAGTACCCCCGACCGGCACCCCTACCAGCACCCCCGGGCTTCCCGCCCGGGGGTGCTTCGTCGTGAACCCCCTTGCGGGGGTACGCACCGGACACGAAGGATGGGGTCATGGACTTCACACCCAGCAAGGCAATCGTCACAGGCTCCGATTCCGGCATCGGCCGCGCCACGGCCATCGCCCTCGCAGCGGCCGGCTGCGACGTCGGCGTCACCTGGCACTCGGACCAGGACGGCGCCGAGGAGACCGCGCGCCTCGTCCGGGAGAAGGGCGTCCGGTCCGCCGTCGCGCAGCTCGACACCACGGACGCCCCGGCGTGCGGGGACGTCGTCGACCGGCTCGCCCAGGAGCTCGGCGGTCTCGACGTCTTCGTCAACAACGCGGGCGTCAACGGCGGCACCATGTTCATGGAGACCGACTGGGACACCTGGCGCGGCACCATGGGTGCCAACCTCGACGGCGCGTTCGTCTGCATCCAGCGCGCGGCCCGGCACATGATCGACGGCGGCAAGGGCGGGCGCATCATCGCCGTCACCAGCGTCCACCAGGAGCAGCCGCGCGTCGGCTCGGCGGCCTACGACGCCTCGAAGCACGGCCTCGGCGGCCTGATCCGCACCATCGCGCTCGAACTGGCCGACCGCGGCATCACGGCGAATGCTGTCCTGCCCGGGGAGATCAACACCCCCATGAACGCGTCGGCGGACCAGGACCCGCGCACCATGGACCGCCCCGGCATCCCCGTGGGCCGGCCGGGAGCGCCCGAGGAGATCGCCGACGTCGTCGCGTTCCTCGCATCCGGCGCCTCCAGCTACGTCAACGGTGCGTCGTTCGTAGTCGACGGCGGCATGCTCCTGATGGGCCCGCAGGCCGGATCGCACCTCACGAGCGGGGACTGGCGCACCCTCTGATCAGGAAAGTGTGAGGAACACCACAGTCTTCAGCGCACGTTCATGCCGCGTTCAGGAGGGGTGGCTAGCGTGGGAGTCCCGTACCCCTGCGAAAGGCCCGCCATGGACTCCCCCCTCCCCCCGGCCAGTGATGCCGACCTGCAGGACTGGTCGGGCTTCAAGCGCGGCGAGCACGTCACGCTCCAGCACGCGGCGGGGGCGCAGCTCCGCGGCGTCCTGGACATGAGGACCGACGACGCGTCCGTGGTGTGGATCCAGCTGAACGACGGCGGTGGCCGCCGGCTCGTCCACCGGGCCGACGGCTACCGCCTGCGCCGCGGCTGATCCGCGGACGGAACACCCCGTCCACCTGATGTCCATCTTGGGTTCACCTTTTCGTCACCTGTAACGTGGCGGGGGTGAGAACCCGTGCACCCCTGTCGCTGTCCCTCGCCGTCGTCCTCGGTCTCACGGCCTGCGGCTCCGACTACCCGCTGGGCCCGGAGCAGGAAGCGGCGGCGCAGCGCGGGGACACGAGCCTGCAGGGCGCCGTGACCGCCTCAGGATCCTCCGCCCAGGGACCGGCCATGGACGCCTGGCGCTCGGGCTTCACCACCCTCAACCCGCGCGCGCAGGTGCAGTACTCGCCCGACGGCTCCGGCGCGGGACGCGGTGCGCTGCTCGCCGGGGCCGTGGGCTTCGCCGGCTCGGATGCCTACCTCAGCGACGAGGAGCTCGCCGAGTCCACACAGGCCTGCGGGCCGGGCGGCGCCTTCAACATCCCCGCCTACATCTCCCCGATCAGCATCGCGTTCAACCTGCCCGGCATCACGGAACTGGAGCTCGACGCCGCCACCGTGGCGAGGATCTTCCGGGGCGACATCGCGACGTGGGACGATCCCGCCATCGTGGCCCAGAACCCGGACGTGGACCTCCCCGCGCTGCCCGTCTCGGCGGTCAGCCGGTCCGACGACTCCGGCACCACCGAGAACTTCACGGACTACCTGCACGCCGTGGTGCCCGGAATCTGGACCGAGGAGCCCGACGGCTCCTGGCCGTCCGCCCTCGGGAACGAGAACGCCAAGGGCAACGCCGGCGTGGTCAGTACCGTGGCAGCCACTGCGGGAGCCGTGACCTACGCGGACGATTCCGCCGTCGGGGATCCCCTCGGCCGCGTGTCCCTGAAGGTCGGCGATGCCTACGTCCCGGCGGGCGCCGAAGCGGCCGCGGCCGCCGTCGACCTCGCGAGGCGCGTCCCGGGCCGCGCGGACTACGACATCGCACTCGACCTCGACCGGACCACCACCGCCCCCGGCGTCTACCCGCTGGTCCTCGTGTCCTATCACGTGTACTGCTCGCGCTACGAGAACGAGGCGACGGCCGGCGTCGTCCGCGCCTTCGGCACCTATGCGGTCAGCGCGGAGGGGCAGGCCGCGGCCGCGGACGCGGCGAGGAGCTCGCCCCTCTCGCCCGAACTGTCACAGCTGGCCACCGATGCGATCGCGTCGGTGGAGGTCGGCGAGATCCCCTAGGACACGGACGAGGCGGACCCCCGCAGGGATCCGCCTCGTTCTCGGCACGTGCGTCAGCCGACGCGCGGCCCACCCGAATCGGGGTCGTTCGTGGACGTGTCGGGCAGCGTATCGTTCGCCGGCGCCGCGTCCCCGCCACCTGTCGGCGGGGCGTCGACGTTCCCGCGCCAGGCGCCGGTCTCCCCGCCGCTCTTCTCGATGAACTGCTTGAACCTCTTGAGGTCGCCCTTCACCTGGGCGGCGTCGGCGTTCACCACCGCACCGACCTTCTCCGTGAAGGTCTCGGGGTGCCAGTCGATCTGCACCATGAGCCGCGTCGTGTTCGCGTCCAGGCGGTGGAAGGTCACCACGCCGGCGTGGGACTCGCCGTCGGTGCTCTTCCAGGCCACGCGCTCGTCCGGGTGCTGCTCGGTGATCTCGGCGTCGAACTCGCGCCGGACCCCGCCGATGCTCGTCACCCAGTGGGTGCGGGTGTCCGAGGTCTGCGTGATGGACTCGACCCCTCCCATGAAGTGGGGGAAGCTCTCGAACTGGGTCCACTGGTTGTACGCCGTGCTGACCGGTACTGCTACGTCGATAGATTCCTGCACTGAAGCCAAAAGGTTCCTCCTCGTAGAGACTCCGGCGCCGTCCCGGTCCCTGGACGGGGGTCGGGCACGGCTGACCGTAAGTACCCTTAGCGTAGGCAGATCGGTTGGAATTGACCAACGCGCAGGTCTAGGGTGAAAGGAGTCCACCCGGCGGGAATCGGCGTGTCCGGAGCCCGTCCGGAGCAGGAAATCGAGCACTGGAGGATTCATGAAGGCTTCACCCACCCTCACGGACAACATGCAAGCCGTCCTGGTCGACCTCATCGAACTGCACCTGCAGGGCAAGCAGGCCCACTGGAACGTGGTCGGCAAGAACTTCCGCGACCTCCACCTGCAGCTGGACGAGATCATCGACGATGCCCGCGCCTTCGCCGACGAGATGGCGGAGCGCATGCGCGCCCTGCACGCCGTGCCCGACGGCCGCAGCGTCGCCGTCGCCGAAGGCACTAAGATCCAGCCGTTCCCGGCCGGGCTCGTCTCCACCAAGGACACCGTGGGCCTCGTGGTCAACATGCTGAATGCCGCTGTGAACACCATGCGGGGCGTCCACGACCAGATCGACGAGGAGGACCCCACGACGGCGGACCTGCTGCACGGATTCATCGCGAAGCTCGAGCAGTACGCCTGGATGGTCGACGCCGAGAACATGGAGCCGACCGCCGAGGTCGTCACGCCCGTCGGCACGGAGAACGCGACCGTCTGACGCACGGCATCCTTCGTCCGATAGGAAGGGAGGCACCGACCGGTGCCTCCCTTCCCGCATCCGCGGTGGGGTTCCCGCTCCCGTCCCGCCACCAGAGAAGGACACCGCACATGGAAGCACCCCCCTGCCACGTGGTCGTCATGGGGATCTCCGGATCGGGCAAGACGACCATCGCCACGCGCCTCGCCGAGCAGCTCGGCTGGAGATTCGCCGAGGCCGACGACTTCCACCCGACCGCCAACATCACGAAGATGAGCTCCGGGACGTCACTCACCGACGAGGACCGCTGGCCATGGCTGGGCTCCCTGCGGGACTGGATGACGGCCCAGGCCCATGCGGGCCGCAGCACCGTGGTGACCTGCTCGGCCCTGCGGCGCTCCTACCGGGACATCCTCGTGCAGGCCGAGGGCAGCGTCAGATTCGTGCACCTGCTCGGCGACACCGGCCTGATCCTCGAGCGCATGAAGACGCGCAGCGGCCACTTCATGCCCGAATCGCTCCTGCCCTCCCAGGTCAGCACCCTCGAACCCCTGCAGCCGGACGAGCGGGGTGCCCGGATCGAGAACACCGGCACGCCCGACGCCGTCACGGCCACCGTCATCGACACGCTCGATCTCAGGTCCGGGTGCCGGTAGCTCCCCGCACCCGCCGGCAGGACCTCCGGCACGACCGCTAGCAGGTCCGGCGCTCCAGCGGAGGGCTCCTGCGGTTGTTGCGGGAGCATGGGCCCGATGCCACGGTGGAGGGAACGAGAGGAGCGTGGCAATGGACCCCGTAGAGCAGTGGTGGACACGCGTGGACATCGAGGCGAAGCAGTGGCTCCGGGAGCACAACGGTGCCGAGGATCTGCCGGAGTCCGTGAGGACGGCGATCACCGAAGCGGGTGGACCGGGGAGCGACGGGCTCGACGGCGACGCCTGGCAGTTCATCGACCTCCAGTCCGAGACCCCGGACTAGGCGGCGCGGCCATGCAGCAGAGGTTCGAGGGGAAGGTCGTCATCGTGACGGGCGCCGGTTCGGGCATCGGCGAGGCGACCGCCCGGCGGTTCGTCGCCGAGGGGGCCCGTGTGGTCCTGACGGATTCCGTCGCGGACAAGATCGACGCCGTCGTCGCATCCCTGCCCGACGCGCAGGCGACGGCGGTGGCCACCGACTCGTCCGACTACGGGCAGGTGGCCGTCATGGTGCAGGAGACCGTGCAGCGGTACGCCCGCCTCGACGTCCTCGTCAACAATGCGGGCACCATCACGCAGGGCACCGTCCAGGACACGAGCGTCGAGGACTGGCACCGCGTCATCGAGACCGACCTCTCCGGCGTGTTCTACGGGACGAAGGCGGCCCTGGAGTACCTGCTGGAGAGCAGGGGATGCATCGTCAACGTCTCCTCCGTGTCCGGCCTGGCCGCAGACTGGCGCATGAGCGCCTACAACGCGGCCAAGGGCGGAGTCAGCAACTTCACCCGCGCGGTCGCCCTGGACCACGGCAGGGACGGCGTGCGGGTGAACGCCGTCGCCCCCGGTTTCATCTGGACGGACCTCACGAGCGACGGCGGGCCGCACGAGCTCTCCGACGAGTTCGCCGCGCGCATCGCGCTCGGACGCGGCGGCCTGCCGGAGGAGGTCGCGGCCGCCATCACCTTCCTCGCAAGTGACGACGCGCGCTTCATCACCGGCGTGGTGCTCCCCGTGGACGGCGGCACGATGGCCAGCAACGGGCAGCCGGCCCAGGCCTGACGGGTGCACGACGTCGACAGGAGTCGACACGAGCCGACAGGACCCGGCCCCGGTGCTACAGCAGTGCCGCGAGGGAGCGGCCCACGGTGCGGCCGGAGAAGATGCACCCGCCCAGGAAGGTGCCTTCGAGCGCGTTGTACCCGTGGGCACCTCCCCCGCCGAACCCTGCGGCCTCCCCCGCGGCGTAGAGCCCGTGGATCGGTGCGCCTCCGGCAGTGAACGCCCTGCCGGTCAGATCCGTCTGGATGCCGCCCAGGGTCTTCCGGGTGATGATGTGCAGCTTCACGGCGATCAGCGGACCCGCTGCGGGATCGAGGATCCGGTGGGGGCGCGCGGTCCGCGTGAGCCGATCACCCAGGAAACGGCGCGAGTTGTGGATGCTCATGACCTGCGTGTCCTTGGAGTAGGCGTTGTCCATCTCCGCGTCCCGCTGCCGGATCTGCCGCTCGACGAGCCCGTGGTCGAGCAGCGGGGTGTCGGTCAGGGCGTTCATCGCGTCCACGAGGTCCTGCAGGGTGTCGGCGACGACGAAGTCCTCGCCGTTCCTCTTGAACGCCTCCACCGGCGGCGGCGCACCCTTGCCGAGCCGGCTCCGGAGCAGCAGCCGGACGTCCCGGTCCGTGAGGTCGGGATTCTGCTCCGACCCCGAGAGGGCGAACTCCTTCTCGATCATCGTCTGGGTGAGGATGAACCACGAGTGGTCGTACCCGGCGATGTCGGGCGTGGTGCGGAGGATCCGCAGCGTGCCCAGGGTGTCGTGTCCCGGCAGGCCCGGGGCGGGCAGGCGCCGCCCGAGGGCGTCGAACCACATCGACGACGGGCCCGGCAGGATCCGGATGCCGTGCTGCGGCCACACCGGATCCCAGTTCCGCACACCCTCCGTGTAGTGCCACATGCGGTCCCGGTTGACCAGGCGGACCCCGGCGTCGGCCGCGATGTCGAGCATCCTGCCGTCCACGTGCTCCGGGACACCGGTGATCATGGCCGACGGCGGCGTGCCCAGGCGCGCCGGCCACCAGGCGCGGATCTGCTCGTGGTTCCCGCCGATCCCGCCGCTCGCGATCACGACCGCCTGCGCCCTCAGCTCGAAGCCGCCGGTCTCCTCGCGGTTCGAGGAGATACCGCGGGCGGCGTCGTCGGGCGCCAGGACCGTCCCGTGCACACCGGTCACGGTGTCCCCGTCGAGGATCAGACCGTCCACCCGGTGGCGGAAACGGAAGGTCAGCGACCCCTCCTCGGCGGCGGCCCGCGCCTTGTCGGCGAAGGGCTCGGAGATCCCGGTCCCCGTACCCCACGGCACGTGGAAGCGGGGCACGGAGTTGCCGTGGCCCGCCGCCGTCCCGCTCCCCCGCTCGGCCCAGCCCACGAGCGGCGTGAACTTCACGCCCTGCTCCTCGAGCCAGGGCCGCTTCTCCCCGGCGGCGAACTCGACGTACGCGCGGCCCCACTGCGCGGCCCACTCGTCCTCCGGCAGTTCGCCGTCGAGCCGGTCCCAGCCGGCGGAACCCTGCCAGTCCTGCCAGGCGAGGTCGAACGAGTCCTTCACGCCGAGGCGCCGCTGCATCGGGGTGTCGACGAGGAAGATCCCGCCGAAGGACCAGAACGCCTGCCCACCGAGGTTCCGGGCATTCTCCTGCTCGACGACCACCACCTTCAGGCCCGCCCTGACCAGCTCGTTGCTCGCGACGAGTCCCGCGAGCCCGGCACCGATGATGAGAACGTCTGCGTCCATGGGCTGCTCCGGGTCGTGGCGGGCGGTCACTGCACGGTGTGACCGGAAGGTCCATTCTGCACTGGAGCCCCGGCGTGGGAGGTCAGCGCCGCTTGCCCCGCGTGCCGGACGGGCGGGCCGGTTTCCCCGGCTGCTTCCCGGCCTGCTGTTTCACGCCCTGCTGCTTCCCCGGCTGCTTCCCGGCTGCGGCCTTCTTCGCTGCCGCCTTCTGCGAGGCGCTCTTCTTCGGTGCCTCGCGCTGCGAGGGCTGCCGCGAGCTCTGGGCCGTCCGTCCGCGGACGATGCCGATGAACTCCTCGACGTCGTCGGACTCGTCCTCCATGCGCCAGGCGATGCCGATCGTGGTGGCGGGCAGGCCGGGGACGGGCCGGTGGACGGCGTCCTTCCGCGCGTACAGGCGGGCCAGGGACATCGGCAGGACCACGACGCCGGCGCCCGAGGCCGCCACCTCCACGGCCGTCCTCGGGCCACCGCACCCGACGACGTCGAGCAGGGTCTCCCCCTCGAGCTCCTCGAGCGGCACGTCCTCGTAGAGCGAGAGCTCGTTCTCCCGCGACATGACGGCCACGGGCTGTTCCTCGTAGAGGGGGATCAGGTGGAGCCCGGTGCGGTCCACGGGCAACCGCACGAAGACGACGTCGTCGGATGCGTCCCGGAGTGCCGCCAGGGCGTCGTCGTGCTGGTGGAGTTCCAGGGGGATCTCCGGATGCCGCTCGCGCCACCGCGCCACCCACTTGCCGGGGGTGACACCCGGGACGAAGCCGACGGACAGGATTCGGGGCTGGTCGGCGGGCACCTCATCACAGTAGCGCCTGCCGCTGCGCCGCGGACGTGGCCGTTAAGCTGGGACCATGAATCCCCCGAAGACCCCCCAGACCCTGAAGCCCGCCACCGCGGCCAAGAAACTGGGCATCTACCTGCCCGCCGCTCCCCAGGGCTTCCAGGAGACCGAGCTGACGCGCGCGGAGTTCAACGAACTGCAGCAGACCCCGCCCGAGTGGCTCGCCGAGTTGCGTCGCACCGGCCCGCACCCACGCCCCGTCGTCGCCCAGAAGCTCGGCATCTCCATCGGCGGGCTGGCTCGTGGCGGGATCACCGACCCCCTGACGAGCGAGCAGATCACCGCCCTGCTGCAGGACCCGCCCGCCTGGCTGGTCGCCGAGAGGTCCACGCAGGCCGCGGTCCGCGCTGAGGCCGCACGGGTCAAGGAGCGCGACACCGCGCGCAAGGAGACCGACGCCTGAGGTTGATCCCTCCGGGCCGCCCGGCTGCTCGTTTTCCGCAGGCAGGGGAGCTGCCGGGGGGCGTCGCACGCGCGAGGAGCACGCCGCCTCGGGCCCCTGATTGCGCATTCCGATTACCACGGAAGACGTGTTTTCCTGCGCCGACACGCCGATTGACTTAATCGAACACGTATTCGAATATTAGGGAGTGACGCCTCCAGCCGCCGGCCATTCCCTCGCCTGGGATGAGCCTTCCCCCGACTCCGAGGACACGCACCACCCGAACCCCGCGGACCGCCGGGGGGCATCCACGGCGGATGTCGCCCTCGGCCTCCAGGCCCGCATCAACAGCATGCAGACCCGCAAGCTCGATTCCCGCCTCCTGCCCACGGTCCCTGCCCTCGCGCGGATCCTGCCCGGCGGCGGCCTCCAGTCCGGCGGCTCGTACACCGTCCGGAACTCGACCTTCCTCGCCATGGCCCTGCTCGCCGGTCCTTCCGCGACCGGCGCGTGGTGCAGCGTGGTCGGCATGCCGGACTTCAGCGTCGAGGCGGCGCAGGGTTTCGGGATCAACCTCGAACGCCTCATCCTGGTCCCCGATCCCGGGCCGCAGTGGCTCACCGTCACGGCGGCCCTCGTGGACGTCGTCTCGATCGTCCTGACCCGCTCCCCGGAACACCTCGCCCCCACCGAATGGGCCCGCCTCAGGGCGAGGCTGCGCCAGCGCGGCTCGGCCCTGATCACCCTGGGCAACTGGAAGCAGAGCGACTCCACGATCGGCGTGGCCGAGAGCGCATGGGAGGGGCTCGGCGCGGGGACGGGCCACCTCCGGGCGCGCTCCATGAAGATCACCGCCACCCAGCCCTCGGGGCGGCTCCGCCACGCCTATGTGGGACTCGCCGACCTGCAGGGGACCCCTGCGGACACCGCGTTCCCGGGCACGGCGTTCCCGGGAACCCCGCACGAGCAGCTGCAGCACGACGCCCCGAACGCGGCCGGGGCGGCCGGGACCCTGTTCGAGCCCCGGCTCATGAAGTCCTCATGACGTCCCCGCCGGCCACGCCTCCGGAGCCCCCAGGACCCACAGAACCTGCCGGGCCCGTTCCTGCCGCCGGGCCCACGGAGCCCGCCGGGCCCGCTCCTGCCACCCGGACCATGGTGCTCTGGTGCCCCGACTGGCCCATCACGGCGGCGCTGCGCGAGCACGCGTTGCCCGCCGAGACCCCGCTCGTCCTCGTGGACCGCGGGGAGGTCTTCGCGTCCTCCCCGGCGGCCCGGGAGGACGGCGTGAAGCGCGGGCTGCGCATCCGCGAGGCCCAGGCCCGCTGCACAGCGCTCGTGGCCCTCCCGTACGACCCGTCGCTCGACGAGCGCACCTTCGAGCCCGTGACCGCGGCCGTGGAGACCATCCTGCCCGGCGTGCAGGTCCTCCGCCCGGGACTGTGCGCCATCAGGGTCAAGGGCCCTGCGCGCTACTACGGGAGCGAGCGCGACGCCGCGGCCGTGGTCCAGCAGACGCTGGCCGCCATCGGCCTCACCGACGTGCGGATCGGCATCGCGGACGGGCCGTTCGCCGCGGAGCAGGCGGCCCGGGCCACCGACCAGCTGGACGACGACGTCGAGCAGCTGGTCGTCATCCCGCCGGGCGGCTCGCCCTGGTTCCTCGGCAGCTACCCCCTGGAGGTCCTCGAACAGCCCAGACTCGCCGTGCTGCTCAAACGCCTCGGTATCCGCTCCCTCGGCGACTTCGCGGCGCTCAAGGCCTCCGATGTCCGCAACCGCTTCGGCATCGAAGGGGCTATCGCCCACCGCCAGGCCAGCGGGCTCGACCACCGGAGCGTGGTGGCCCGGACGCCCCCGCCCCACCTCGACACCAGCGCCGATTTCGAGCCTCCCCTCGCCCGGATCGACCAGCTCGCCTTCGCCCTCAGGGCCCGGGCCGGCGAGTTCGTCGACGCCCTGCGCGAGGCCGGGCTCGTCTGCACGGCGCTGCAGGTCTCGCTGCACACGGAGGAGGGCGAGACGTCCGCGCGCCGGTGGCAGCACCCGCGCTGGTTCGACGCCGACGACGTCGTGGACCGTGTGCGCTGGCAGCTCCAGGGCACCAACGCCTCCGACCACGGACTCACCTCCGGCATCACGCGGGTCCACCTCGTCCCGGACATCGTCGAGGACCTCGGCGATCATGCGGACGGGCTCTGGGGGACGGGACCGGACGAGGGGATCCACCATGGGCTGGCCCGTGTGCAGAGCATGCTGGGCCACGGCGCGGTGCTCACCGCGATCATCGCCGGAGGACGCCTCCTGGCGGACCGCCGCGTGTACATCCCCTGGGGGGACGCCCCGGCGGGCCGGTCCGTGAAGATGCCCGTGAAGGACCGCAACCAGCCCTGGCCCGGGCGGCTGCCGGGCCCCGCCCCCGCCACCGTGTTCGCCGAACCCGTACCCGCCGCCGTCGTCGACGCGCACGGCAACCCGGTGGACGTGGACCCGCGCGGCCTCCTGAGCGCCGATCCGGCCTTCTTCAGCGCGGGGCCCGACGACGGCCGCCGGCCCGTGCACTCCTGGGCCGGCCCCTGGCCGATCAACGAGCGCTGGTGGGACCCGAAGGGGCGCGTGCTCAACCGCTTCCAGCTGGTGGACCACTCGGGATCCGCCTGGCTGCTGCTGCTCGAGGACCACGCATGGTGGCTGGAGGCCGGCTACGACTGAGGGGGGCCCCGCCACCCGCGACAACTACAGGACATCCAGACAGGGAGGGACGCCATGGGCTGGAACAATCCACCGATCCCCTGGTCGGATTTCGAACGGAATCTTTCGGCCACCCGGCCCGGAGCGCCACCCCTCGGGGCCGACGGCGGCGACAGCCCCGCCTGGTCGCGGAAGCGCCAGCCCTACACGGCTCCCGCGGAGGCCTCCGCCCCGGAGGGCCCGGTGGTGCCGTACGCCGAACTGCACGTCCACTCCAACTTCAGCTTCCTCGACGGCGCCTCGAGTCCCGAGCACCTCGCCGAGGAGGCCCAGCGGCTCGGGCTCACCGGCATGGCCCTGACCGACCACGACGGCCTGTACGGTGCGGTGCACTTCGCGGAGGCCGCCGAGAAGTACCCGGGCTTCTCGACCCTGTACGGCACGGAGCTGTCCCTCGGCCTGTCCAAGCCGCAGAACGGCGAAGCCGATCCGGAAGGGCGGCACCTGCTGGTCCTGGCCCGTGGATCGGCCGGCTACCACCGCCTGTCCACGGCCATCACCGAGGCCCAGCTGGCCGCTGACGCCGAGAAGGGCAAGCCCCGCTACAGCCTGGAGCGCCTGGCCGGGCATGCCGCCGGGCAGTGGCTGATCCTCACGGGCTGCCGGAAGGGGGCGGTCCGCTCGGCGCTCGTCGCGGACGGGGAGGCGGCGGCCGAGGCCGAGCTGCGGGTACTCGTGGACCTGTTCGGCCGGGACTCGGTCGCCGTCGAGCTCATCAACCAGGGCAACCCGCTCGACACCGCCCACAACGACGCCCTGGCCGCGCTCGCGGCCCGCCTGGACCTGCCCACGGTCGCGACCAACAACGTGCACTACGCGACACCGAAGCAGCACCGCCTCGCCTCGGCCCTGGCCGCCGTCCGGGCCCGCCGCAGCCTGGACCAGATGGACGGCTGGCTGCCCGCGGCCGGTGCCGCGCACCTGCGCAGCGGCGCGGAGATGGCGCGGCGGTTCAGGGCTTACCCCGGCGCGGTGGAGCGCACCGTGGACATCGCCGCCGATCTCGCCTTCACCCTCCGGAGCGTCAAGCCGGGACTGCCGAACATCGACCTCCCGGAGGGCCACACCCAGATGAGCTACCTCCGTGAACTCGTCCGGCAGGGCGCCGACAGGCTCTACGGGGGCAGGGACGACGTGCGCGAGCGGATCGAACGCGAACTGGCGGTGATCGAGGACAAGAACTTCCCCGGGTACTTCCTGATCGTCCACGACCTCGTGCACTACGCGCGCCGCAACGGGATCCTGTGCCAGGGGCGGGGATCGGCGGCCAACTCGGCGGTCTGCTACCTGCTCGGGATCACGGCCGTCGATTCCATCAAGTACCAGCTGCCCTTCGAGCGGTTCCTCTCGAGCATGCGCGACGAGGAACCGGACATCGACGTGGACTTCGACTCGGACCGCCGCGAGGAGGTCATCCAGTACGTCTACCGCAAGTACGGGCGCTTCAACGCCGCGCAGGTGGCCAACGTCATCACCTATCGTCCCAAGTTCGCCGTCCGGGACATGGCCAAGGCCCTGGGCCACAGCCCCGGGCAGCAGGATGCCTGGTCGCGGCAGATCGAGCGGTGGGGCGGCCTCGTCTCGAGCAGCGACCACGACATCCCCGACGCCGTGGTGGACCTGGCGCAGGAGGTCCTGAGGTTCCCGCGCCACCTGGGCATCCACTCCGGCGGGATGGTGCTCACGGACCGGCCGGTGGGAGAGGTCTGCCCTATCGAGCACGGCCGCATGGACGGCAGGACGGTGCTCCAGTGGGACAAGGACGACTGCGCCTGGATGGGACTCGTGAAGTTCGACCTGCTGGGCCTCGGCATCCTCGCGGCCATCCAGTACAACTTCGACCTCGCGGAGCGGCACTTCGGCGAGGCGTGGGAGCTGCACACCATCCCCAAGGAGGAGCAGGGCGTGTACGACATGCTGTGCTTCGCGGACTCGGTGGGCGTCTTCCAGGTGGAGAGCCGCGCCCAGATGGGCATGCTCCCGCGCCTGCAGCCCCGCCAGTTCTACGACCTCGTGATCGAGGTGGCCCTCGTGCGGCCCGGCCCCATCCAGGGCGGCGCCGTGCACCCGTACATCAAGCGGAAGATGGGCGAGGAGGAGGTCCGGTACATCCACCCCGACCTCAGGCCCGTCCTCGAACGGACCCTCGGGGTGCCGCTCTTCCAGGAGCAGCTCATGCAGATGGCCATGGTGGTGGGCGGCTGCTCGGGAGCGGACGCGGACCTCCTGCGCCGCGCCATGGGCTCCAAGCGGGGCGAGGAGCGGATCGACTCCCTCAAGGCGAAGCTGTACGAGGGCATGGCGTCCAACGGCATCACCGGCGATGTCGCCGACACCATCTACAACAAGATCCATGCCTTCGCGAACTTCGGTTTCGCGGAGAGCCACTCGATCAGCTTCGCGCTGCTGGTCTACGTCAGCGCCTGGCTGCGCCTGCACTACCCGGGCGCGTTCCTCGCCTCGCTCCTGCGCGCCCAGCCCATGGGGTTCTACTCGCCGCAGACGCTCGTGGCCGACGCCCGACGCCACGGCGCCGTCGTCCTGCGCCCCGACATCCTGCACTCGGGGGTGCACGCCGACCTCGAACCGCTCGAGGGCTACGACCCGCCGGAGGACCCCCGCGCGCGGACCACCGGCATGGACTGCTGCGTCGAGGACGAGCAGGCGCCCGTCGGGTACTTCGACCCGGACACGCCGTTCGATTCCACGCCCCACCGCCGCGACGGCAACTACGCCGTGCGGCTGGGACTCGCCAGCGTGGAATCCCTCGGGGTGAAGCTCGCCGAGAGGATCGTCGCGGAGCGGGAACGGAACGGGCCCTACGAGGACATGCCGGACCTGGCGCGCCGCACCGGCGTCAACACGGGCCAGCTCGAGGCCCTGGCGGCGTCGGGCGCCTTCGACTCGATGGGCCTCAGCCGCCGGGAGGCGCTGTGGAACGCCGGCCCCGCAGCCACGGAGCGCGAAGGCCAGATCAAGGGGACCGCCGTCTACATCCAGCCCCCGCTGATGCCCGAGCTCTCCGACATCGACAAGGTGGGCTCCGACCTCTGGTCGACGGGCATCACCCCGGACGACCACCCGGTACGCCACGCCAGGGGACGGCTGCAGCGCCGCGGTGCCCTGACCGCCGTGCAGCTGAGGACGGCGGAGTCCGGTCGGCGGATCGAGGTGGCGGGAGTGGTGACGCACCGGCAGCGGCCGGCGACGGCGAGCGGCATCACGTTCATGAACCTCGAGGACGAGACAGGGCTGGTCAACGTCATCTGCTCCGTGGGGGTGTGGCAGCGCTACCGCCGGGTGGCGCGGGAGGCCAGCAGCGTGATCGTGCGCGGCGTCCTCGAGCGGTCCTCGGAGGGGGTCGTCAACGTCGTCGCCGACCGCATCGAGGTCCTGCAGCTCAAGGCGACCACCAGGTCCCGCGACTTCCGCTGACGCGTGCCGGTCCAGCACCCCGGCCGGGATACGACGAAGGGCCCCCGCCGGGCGGGGGCCCTTCGTCGTCTACCACCTGTGCGCGAGGGGGGATTTGAACCCCCACACCCTTTCGGATACTGGCACCTGAAGCCAGCGCGTCTGCCGTTCCGCCACTCGCGCAATTTCGAGATCCAACTCCAGACGCAGGGCGCCGGTGTTGTGAACAGCAGAATCAAGCATAGCGGAGCCGTGCTGGAATCACCTAAACGGCGCCGTCCTCCCGGGCGGGGCCGCCTTCGTCCCGGCGGCCGTGAGCATGGATCGTTAGGACAAAGTAATGCTCGGGGCCCGCCGGTGAAGCCCATTCCCGAGGGCTCCCAGTAGTATCGGATGGGACATGCCCGGCCGGAGATCGCCGTCTCCAGGGCCGGGACAAGCCCCGCAGCACACCGCTGGCGGGGTCTCACACCACAGTGCGACACGAGGGAGGAGGCGACGCATGGGCATTCTCGACAACGTGGAGCGCGGGCTCGAGAAGCTGGTCCGGGGAGCCTTCACCACGGGTTCCCGGTCCCAGGTGCAACCCCTCGAGATCGCCAGCGCCCTGCGCAAGGAACTGGACACCAGGTCCCTCGTCCTGTCCCAGGGCCGCACCCTCGCCCCCAACGTCTTCACGGCGCGCCTGTCAGATTCCGACTTCGAACTCGCCCAGCAGTGGGGGTCGGCCCTCGCCGAGGAACTGTGCGACGTCGTCATCGCGCACGTCAACAGCCAGCAGTACAGCCTCCAGGGACCGGTCCGCGTCTCCTTCGAGCACGATCCTGACCTGAAGGCGGGCGTCTTCGAGATCGACTCGTCCATCGAGAAGCAGGCGGCCGCCCGCCGGCCGGCCGGACCGGCCGCCCCCGCCGCGCCACGGCGCCAGCCCACGCGCTACCAGCCCATCCTCGAGATCGACGGACAGCGCTACTCGATCAACACCGGGTCCATCGTGCTCGGACGGTCCTCCGAGGCGGACATCCCGGTCGACGACACCGGCGTCTCCCGGCGCCACCTCGAGATCCGGGCGCTCGAGGGACGCTTCTACGCCGTCGACCTCGGCTCCACCAACGGCAGCTACGTGAACGGCCGGCGTGTCGACGGGCGTGCGGAACTCACGGACGGCTCCACCATCACGATGGGGCGCTCCCGCCTGACCTTCCGCCTGGTGGCCACGCAGGACGGAGGGCTCCAGCCATGAGCGAGGCCGGGGAACTGACCGTCACGCTCCTGCGCTTCGGCTTCCTGCTCCTGCTGTGGGTCCTCGTCCTCAGCACGGTCGGAGCGCTGCGTCGCGACCTCGTGGTGGGCCGGCGCAACAAGGTCGGCACACCGACGGCGCGTGAGATCCGCAGGAACCCCGAACTCGTGGAGGAACCGGCACCGGCACGCCCCTCCGCGCGCCACCTCGTCGTCACGGAGGGCCCTCTCACCGGGACCACGCTGGATCTCGCCGCGAGCCCCATCCTCCTCGGCCGCGCCCAGGAGGCCACCCTCGTCCTCGAGGACGACTACGCATCGGGACGCCACGCGCGCCTCTTCCCGCAGGGCAGCCGGTGGTTCGTCGAGGACCTCGGCTCCACCAACGGCACCTACCTCGCGGGGACCCAGCTCACCCGCGCCCTGCCCGTCGAACCGGGCGTCCCCATCCGGATCGGTAAGACGGTCATCGAATTGAGGCCGTAGGCGTGCCGCTCGCCCTGAGGTTCGCCGCCCGCTCCGACGTGGGCATGGTGCGTGCCAAGAACGACGACTCCGCCTACGTGGGCCGGTACCTCGCCGTCGTCGCCGACGGCATGGGCGGACACGCCGGGGGCAACGTGGCCTCCGCATCCACCGTCCTCGACCTCGTCCACCTCGACCACGGCGCCCACCGCGGCAAGGCCGCCACCCACCTGGCCGACGAGATCCAGACCGCCAACTCGCTGCTGTCCGAACTCGTCGCCACCAACCCGCAGCTCGCGGGCATGGGCACCACCGTGACGGCGATCCTGCTCGAGGACGCGAAGCTGCAGCTCGCCCATATCGGCGATTCGCGGGCCTACCGCCTCAAGGACGGGGTCTTCGCCCAGGTCACCACCGACCACACCTTCGTCCAGCGCCTCATCGACGAGGGACGCCTCCGGCCGGAGGAGGCGGAGATCCACCCGCACAAGAACGTGCTCATGCGCGTTCTCGGCGACGTCGACGCGAGCCCAGAACTGGACCTGGAGGAATTCGACGCCGAGCCCGGTGAACGCTGGCTGCTCTGCTCGGACGGCCTGAACGCGGTGCTCAACGACCGCATCGTCGAGCAGGTCATGCGGGAGACGAGGGACATCCGGGCGTGCGTGGACACGCTCGTCGAGCTCACCCTCGCGGGCGGCTCGCCGGACAACATCACCATCGTGGTCGTCGAGGTCATCGAGGCGGACGACGACGACGCCGTGCCCCCGGCCGTGATCCCTCCTGCGCGGCAGGCCGCCGGTGAACGCGACAAGCCCGGCGACGCGGCCGCGGCGCACGAGATCGACCGGAACGGGGATCTCCCCGGCGCCGCGATCCGCGCCGACGTCATCCGCCAGGACCTCCTCACCCGGCCCCATGTCCTCGTGGGATCCGCGGCCCTCGCCACGGAGACCGGCCAGATCCCCATCGTGACCCAGCGCTCCACCGAGCGCCGCGCGGCGATGATGCTCACGCACAAGGCCGAGCCCGAGAACGGCGAGGCCGGGGAGGACTCCGGCCAGGAGACGGGACGGCCGAGACGGCGCTGGCTCGTCCCGGCGTTCCTGTCCCTCATGACCCTCATCCTCGTGGCGGTGCTCGGCCTCGGCTACACGTGGACGCAGACCCGCTACTACGTGGCCGAGGCGGAGAACCGTGTCGCCATCTTCACCGGCGTGCCCCAGACGGTGGGGCCCATCCACCTCAGTGAGCTCTACGAGATGACCGACATCCCCGTCTCCAACCTTCCCCAGTACCAGCGGTCGCAGGTGGCCAAGACGCTTCCCGCGGCCGGCCTGGAGGAGGCGGAGAGGATCGTCAGCGATCTGCGCAGCGAACTGCGGGCCGTGACCTGCGACCCCCCGGTCGCGGGGACCACCGCGTCTCCGGGCCCGTCCGGGACCGCGGGAGCATCCGCCGGACCGGCGCCCTCCCCGACCGCGGGAGCATCCGGCTCGGCGGCGCCCTCGCCGAGCGCCTCACCGGCTCCGTCGGGGGAGGCGTCGCCGACAGCGTCACCGACCGCCTCACCGACAGCGTCGGCGGCTCCCTCGCCGCAACCGAGTCCGTCCCCTGCCATCGACTGTGGAGGTGCAGCCAATGAGTGACGTCCTGACCGTGCCGCGGTCGCGGCGCAACATCGAGCTCGTGCTGCTGGTCCTGGCCCTCGCCGTGGCCGTCGGCGCCAACTACCTGGCCGGGATCGGGCGGGAGGAACCGTTCAACGACTACTTCTGGTCGACCGCCCTGACGCTCGGCCTGATGAGCCTGTTCATCCACCTCATCCTCCGATTCCGGGCGAAATATGCCGATCCGGTCATTCTTCCCCTGGTCGTCGCACTGAACGGGATCGGGCTGGCGATGATCCACCGCCTCGACCTCTCCGCCGCCGCGGCCTCCGGCTTCACCCCCGTCGCCCCGCAGCAGGTGCTCTGGACGGCCGTGGCCATCGGCGCGGCCGCGGTCCTGCTGATCCTGTTCCGGGACCACCGGATCCTCCGCCGGTTCACCTACATCTCCCTGATCGTCAGCGCCATCCTGCTGCTGCTGCCCCTGACGCCCCTCGGCCTCGAGATCAACGGCGCACGCATCTGGATCTCCGTGGGGGTGGGCACCTTCCAGCCCGGCGAGATCGCCAAGATCACGCTGGCAATATTCTTCGCCGGGTATCTTTCGACGAACCGCGATCTGATCCTGCTGGCCGGCAAGAAGATCGGACCCCTGCAGTTCCCGCGCTTCCGGGACCTCGCCCCCATGGCGGCGGCCTGGCTGGTCAGCATCGGCGTGCTGATCTTCCAGCGCGACCTCGGATCCTCGATCCTCTTCTTCGGCCTCTTCATGGTCATGATCTACGTCGCGACGAGCAGGGTCAGCTGGGTGCTGATCGGCCTCGCGATGATCGGGGCCGGCGTCTTCGTAGCACTGGAGCTGTTCAGCCACGTCGCGCTCCGCTTCGATTCCTGGATCAACGCCTTTTCACCCGAGGTGTACGACCGCGCGCCGGGCGGGAGCCGCCAGGTGGTGCAGGGCCTCTTCGGCCTCGCCAACGGCGGCCTGATCGGCACGGGATTCGGTGAGGGGCGCCCGGACCTCGTCACCTATGCCAACAGCGACATGATCATCGCGGCGCTGGGCGAGGAGCTCGGACTCATCGGGGTCGTCGCCATCGTGATGATGTACGTCATCCTGGTGTCCCGCGGGATCCGTGCCGCGCTCGGTACGAAGGACGGCTTCGGGAAGCTGCTCGCGTGCGGCCTCTCCTTCACCATCGCCCTGCAGTGCTTCGTGGTCATCGGCGGCATCACCCGACTGATCCCCCTCACCGGACTCACCACGCCGTTCATGTCCGCGGGCGGGTCCTCCCTGCTGGCAAACTGGCTCATTGTGGCCCTGCTCCTGCTGATCTCCGAGACGGCGCGGCGCCCGACGCCGACGGGGCCCATGAAGGATTCGTTCCCCGAGGTGCTCGGGGTGAACGGGAAGCCCGTGAAGAAGAGGTCCGAGAAGGAGGCAACCCGATGAACCAGGCCATCCGCAGTGCGTGGGTCGTGGCAGTCGGCATGTTCGCCCTCATCCTCGGCGCGCTCACCTACGTGCAGTTCTTCCAGGCGGAGGAACTGAACAACAACGACTGGAACAGCCGCCAGCTGTACCAGGACTTCGGCCGGCAGCGGGGCGCCATCCTGGTCGACGGGCGCGCCATCGCCGAGTCCGTGCCCTCCGAGGACGAGTTCAACTACCAGCGTGTCTACACCGACCCCGAGCTGTACGCCCACCTGACGGGCTACTACTCCCTGTCGCTGGGGTCCACGCAGCTCGAGCGCGACCAGTCGGAGATCCTCTCCGGCACCAGCAGCTCCCTGTTCTACGACCGGGTGGTGCGGCTGTTCTCGGGCGTCGACTCCCAGGGGGCGTCCGTCGAGCTGACGATCGACCCGGAGATCCAGCAGCTCGCCTCGGACCTCATCCCCGACGGGCAGCGCGGTTCGATCGTGGTCATGGAACCCTCCACCGGCAACATCCTCGCGATGGTCTCCAAGCCGACCTTCGACCCGAACCTCCTCTCGGGCCACGACACCGCCGTGATCGCGGAGAACGCCGCGCGGCTCTCCGAGCAGCCGGGCCTGTCCATCTACTCGAATCCCGCCACGGAGTCACTCGTCGCGCCGGGATCGGTCTTCAAGCTGATCGACGCCGCCGCGGCCCTCGAGTCCGGGAAGTACGACGCCCGGTCGGAAATCCCGAACCCGGCCGCCCTGGAGTTCCCCGGCATCGACTACGCGCTGCCCAACTTCGTGACCGGAGGGTGCGCCAGCAGGACGACGGCGGACCTCGAGTTCGCGCTGGAACAGTCCTGCAACACCCCCTTCGCGCAGATCGCCCTGGATCTCGGCGAGGAGGCCCTCCAGGAGCAGGCCGCCAAGTTCGGTTTCGGCGAGGAACTCACCATTCCCACGCAGGTGATCGCGAGCAGCTTCCCCTCGGACCTGACGGGACCCGAACTCGCGCAGTCCGCCATCGGGCAGTTCGACACGCGCGTCACACCCCTCCAGATGGCCATGGTGTCCTCCGCGATCGCCAACGACGGGCAGCTGATGAAGCCGCAGCTCGTCAAGTCGATCCGCGCGGCCGACCTCGAACTGATCGAGTCGCCCCAGCCCGAGGTGCTCCGGCAGTCGGTCAGCGGGTCGACGGCGACCCAGCTCACCGACTGGATGGTGAACGTCGTGGACAACGGCACGGCGACCGGGGCGCAGGTCCCGGGCGTCGAGGTGGCCGGCAAGACGGGCACCGCGGAGGTCTCCGAGACCGGTGACAACGCCTGGTTCACCGGGTTCGCGCCGGCGGACGACCCGCAGGTGGCCATTTCGATCGTGATGGAGAACGTGGACATCCCTACTGGTCAGCAATTGACCTCACCCAGTGCCAAGAGACTCATAGAGGCGGTGTTGAACAGATGAGGCCCACGTCAGGAATCACCCTGGGCGGCAGATTCGAACTGACCGAGCGCATCGCCATCGGCGGTATGGGCGAAGTCTGGAAGGCGCGGGACCAGATCCTCGGGCGCGTCGTCGCGATCAAGATCCTCAAGGAGGAGTACTCGGGCGACCCGGCCTTCCTCAACCGCTTCCGGGCCGAGGCGCGCCACACGGCCCTGCTGAACCACGAGGGCATCGCCAACGTCTTCGACTACGGCGAGGAGGCGGGCTCGGCCTATCTCGTCATGGAACTCGTGCCGGGGCAGCCGCTGTCCGCGGTGATCGAGAAGGAGCAGGTCCTCTCGCCCGACCGCACCCTCTCGATCATCGGGCAGACCGCCACGGCCCTCGCCGTCGCGCACCGGCAGGGTCTCGTGCACCGCGACGTGAAGCCCGGCAACATCCTCGTGATGCCCGACGGGCGGGTGAAGATCACGGACTTCGGGATCGCCCGGCTCGCCGACCAGGTTCCCCTGACGGCCACCGGTCAGGTCATGGGGACGGCGCAGTACCTCGCGCCCGAGCAGGCCACCGGCCAGCCCGCCACCGGCTCCTCCGACATCTACGCGCTCGGCGTCATCGGGTACGAACTGCTGGCCGGACGCCGGCCGTTCTCCGGCGAATCACAGATCGCCATCGCCCTGGCGCAGGTCAACGACGCGCCTCCGCCCCTGCCCGAGTCCATCCCGCGGCCGGTCCGCGCCCTCATCGGTTCCATGCTCGGCAAGGACCCTGCCGAGCGTCCGCGCGACGCCGAGTCGCTCGCGCGTGCCGTCGACGCGATCCGCGCCGGGAACATCCGCGCCGCCGAGGCGGCCGTACCCGGGATGCTCGCCTTCGGCACCGGGGTCGGCGCCGCGACGGCCGCCATCCCCCGCCAGGACACCCAGGCCACCACCGCGGTCCCGGCGCCGAGCACGTCCGCCCTGCCCACCGTGGCGGCTCCCGCGGCCGCCGGAGCCGCGGCAGGAGCAGCGGCAGGTATCGCCGCGTCCCGGGACTGGTCCCAGGAGGACCTCGACGCCACGGAACCGGACCAGCCGTACCGGCGGGACGAGGAGAACCGCCGGAGCCCCTGGCTGATCCCGCTCATCGTCCTGCTCCTGCTGGCGCTGGCCGCGATCGCCTTCCTGATCCTCCAGCCCCTGCTGGCGGGCGACCCGGACAGCGTGCCCGTCGAGACGAGCACGTCCGCGAGCGCCACCCCCTCGCAGTCCAGCACGCCCACGCCGTCGCCGTCGCCGTCGTCCACCTCGCCGGCCCCGTCCCCGAGCACCACGGAGGCGGCCGAGGTGGTCATCACGCCGAGCCAGTACCTGGGCCGGGCGGAGGCCGAGGTCGCCGCGGAACTCGGCTCGCTGGGCTTCCGTGTCATCACCCAGCGTGAGCCGTCGGCGGAGATCGCCGAGGGCTATGTCATCGGGATCGACCCCGTGGGCACCCTCAGCCCCGGCGAGACCATCACCGTGACGTCGTCGGCCGGGCCCGAGCAGGCCACCGTGCCGGCCGGCCTGCAGGGACGCACCGTCGCCGACGTCGAGGCCGCTCTCGTGGACCTGGGCCTGGTGCCCGTCAACACGGGCTCCCAGGAATCGCCGCTGCCGGCCGGTACGGTCGTGTCCGTCAGCCCCGGCGCCGGGACCGTCCTGACGGCGGGGTCGAACGTCGGCTACATCGTCTCCTCCGGCCCGCCACCCACCCAGGCGCCCACCACACCGCCGCCGAGCCCGTCGGCGTCGCCCACGGCGACCCCCACCTCGTGATCCGCACGAACCGGAGCCGGGAAGGCGCGGAGTGATGACCACCGACCGCATCCTGAACGGGCGGTACGAGGTACGCGAGCTGATCGGGCGCGGCGGCATGGCCGACGTGCACCTCGGCCGCGACCTCCGCCTGGGGCGGTCGGTCGCCATCAAGGTGCTCCGCGCGGACCTGGCGCGCGATCCGCTGTTCCAGTCGCGGTTCCGCCGGGAGGCCCAGGCCGTGGCGGGGCTCAACAACCCCAACATCGTGGCCGTGTACGACACGGGCGAGGAGGAGATCCCCGACCGGCCGGAACACGAGGTCAGGGTCCCGTTCATCGTCATGGAGTACCTCGCCGGGCGGACGCTGCGCGATCACGTGAAGGCCGGCGACCTCACGGCCGAGGACAGCATCACCTACCTGGCCGGTGTCCTGGGTGCCCTCGACTACAGCCACAAGGCGGGGATCGTCCACCGCGACATCAAGCCGGCCAACGTCATGATCACGCCCGACGGCGGGGTGAAGGTCATGGACTTCGGCATCGCCCGCGCCATGGCCGATTCCCAGGCCACGATGACGCAGACGCAGGCCGTTCTCGGCACGGCGCAGTACCTCTCGCCCGAACAGGCCCGCGGCGAGACCGTGGACGCCCGCAGCGACCTGTACTCGGCGGGCTGTCTGCTGTTCGAACTGCTCACCGGCCGGCCGCCCTTCCTGGGGGACAGTCCCGTGTCCGTCGCCTACCAGCACGTGCGGGAGGAACCCCCCGCCGCCAGCAGCCTCAACCCCGAGGTGACGCCGGCCCTCGACTCCGTCCTCGCCCGGGCACTCCAGAAGGACCGCGGCCACCGCTTCCAGGACGCCCTCACCTTCCGCCGGGCACTGCTCGACGCCGCCCGCGGCATCCCCGTGCCCGGTGCCTCGGGCATGCCGACGGCGGAACTGGACACGACGGCGCCCCGCACCCGTGCCGGCGTCGCGGGTACCGCTGCGTTCGCCGCCGATCCGCACACGCGCGCGATGGACAGGGTCGCGGGGCAGGCCCTGCCGTACAGCCCGGAGGACGACGACGGGCGGCTCGACGTCCTGGGGACGGACGACACCGTGGACCCGCGGCAGGACCGGCGACGCAGGTCCTCGAGGACCGCCTGGATCACCGTCTTCTTCGTGGCTGTCCTGCTGGTGCTCGCGGGCGGTTACGTGGTCCTGAACAACGTCGCGGACGACCGCGGCTCCCAGGAGGCCGTGACGGTCAGCGTGCCCGGGCTCGTGGGTCTGACCGAGGCGGATGCCACCGACGCCATCGTGGACGCCGGGCTGAGGCCCTCGACCGACGAGGAGTTCAACGCGACCGTGGAGGAGGGTGACGTCATCGCCTCCGATCCCGCTGCGGGGACGTCCGTGGACCCGGAATCACGCGTCAACATCACCGTCTCACGGGGACCGGCCAACGTGGTGCTGCCCGGCACACTCGCCGGGCTCACCGAATCGTCGGCCCGCGACGCGCTCGAGGAGCTCGGCCTGCGGGGCGGGCAGGTCACGGAGGAAACCAGCGCCGACGTCGCCGAGGGCAGGGTCATCACCACGAGCCCGCAGGCGGGCCAGTCGGTGCCGGTCGGCAGTGCGGTGGACCTGGTGCTGTCCAACGGGAAGGTGACCGTACCCCTGCTCACGGACCTCACGCTCGAGCAGGCTCAGGCCCTGCTGGCCGACCCGGCGGTGAAGCTGCCGTCCTCGGTGCGCGAGGTGGAGAACAGCGTCGTCGCTCCGGGCATCGTCACCGCGCAGTCCGCACAGGCACGGTCCGAGGTGGACCAGGGCACCGAGATCGTGCTCACGGTCGCGAAGGCACCGCCGGCCGCGCCGGCACCCGAGCCCCCCGCCATACCGACCGCCCAGCCGACCGAGGGCACCGGCGAACAGTCCGTCCCGCGTCCCACCGAGGGCGACGACTAGGACCTGCCCGGCCGTCGTTCCCGGCTTTCGCGGCGCTGCAGCCGGGAACCCGGCGCGTCACGTCCGGACACGCATCGGCCGGCCGGTAACCGGGAACGAGGGCGGCTACCGCGCGATGAGCGGGCTGAGCCCTGCGGCGGTGGCCGCGGCTCCCTCGAGCCCGAGGGACTCCAGCCAGTTGCCCAGCATCCGGTAGCCGCCCTCGGTCAGCACCGACTCCGGGTGGAACTGCACGCCGCACAGGGGTGCCGTCCTGTGCTCGAGACCCATGATGATGCCGCTGGCCGTCCGTGCGGTGACGGTGAGCTCGGCCGGGACGTCGTCGCTCACCGCTGCCAGCGAGTGGTAGCGCGTCGCCGTGACGGGGGAGGGCAGTCCGGCGAAGACGCTCGTCGCGTCGTGTTCCACGAGGGACGTCTTGCCGTGCATGAGCTCCGGTGCGTGCGTCACGGTACCGCCGTAGGCCTCGGCGAGTGCCTGGTGGCCGAGGCAGACCCCGAGCATCGGCTTGCCGTGGTCGCCGCACCACCGGATGAGGTCGACGCACACGCCTGCCTCGGCGGGCGTGCCCGGACCCGGGGAGATGAGCACCCCGTCGCGGGATGCGGCCATCTCCTGCGCCTCGGCGAGGGTGACGTCGTCGTTGCGGACCACGGTCGTCTCGGCGCCGAGTTCCTGCAGGTAGCCGACCAGCGTGTAGACGAAGCTGTCGTAGTTGTCGACGACGAGGATGCGGGTGGTGTCAGCCATGAGCTAGGGGGAACCAATCGTTGAATCTGTGAGCGGGTTGAACTGGGAGACCCAGGGGAACACGAAGACCATGAGCACCATGACGGCCGCGAGGACCAGGACCACGGACAGGATGATGCGCATCCAGAGCGGACCGGGCAGGGCCCGGAAGATCCATCCGTACATCCGTGCTACCCCTGTCCTGCCGCGCGGGCCACGTTCTCCGCGATCTCGGGGGGTGGACCCGCGTCGGCGGGGCGCCAGGACTCCAGCACCGAGTACGCAATGATACGCTCCTGGGCGCCGAAGCGCGGATTGCAGCTGGTCAGGGTCAGGATCCTGTCCACGGGCCGTGCGTCCGGCTGGGTGGGCACCGGCGCGATCACGTCGGCGCGGTCGGGCAGGACGATCTCGGTGTTCCGGAAGACATAGGTGTAGTACCCGTCGCGTGTCTGGACGTAGACGCGGTCCCCCGGGACCAGTGTGTGGATCTGGTCGAGCACCTGGCCGTGGGTCTGGCGGTGACCCGCCAGCGCGAAGTTGCCCACCTCGCCCGGCGCTCCCGTCCCCGGGTAGTGGCCGAGCCCGAGGTTGTCGAGCACGTCGGTGCCGACGCCGGCCGTGACGGGCCGCGAGTAGTTCTCACCGAACCGGGGGATGTAGACCACGCCGAAGGTACCCACGAGATCCTGCTGCGGGAGGACGGCGGGCTCACCGAAGTCCTCGGGTCGGGGCACGTCCGATCCCTGGCCGGAGGCATCGGGGGCCGTGACGGGCGGTGCGTCGGAGAAGAACCCCTCGAGGGCCTGCTCCTGCTTGATACCGGAGTCGATGTTGGTCCACCAGAGCTCCCAGCCCACGAAGAGCAGCAGCACGATGCCGGCGGTGACCAGGAGTTCCCCGAACACCTGTCCGACCAACTGGAGCGGCGTACGGCGCGGGCGCGCCCGTGCGGGGCGTCGCACGCCGCGGTCGGGCGCGGCGTCCATGGTCGACCTGGCCACTACCGCTCCTGCCGCTGGGTGCACCGGTACCCGACCGATCTTGGCTAGAATCGTTCGGAGAACCGGCCGGATGAAATTCTCTCCACAGGATAACCTGCGGGGAGGAGCGCGTCGGGGCCGCCACCGAACCACCGGTGCCACTGACCCCAGTCGCACCCCGTCGAGGAGAACCCGTGCCTGAGTCGAAGCCCCGCAAGAGAGCCGGTGCCGCCGCGGCGCCCGCCGCGAAGTCGCAGCCCACACCGAACCCGGTCTGGTACAAGCCGGTGATGTTCGGGCTCATGATCATCGGCCTGCTGTGGATCATCACGTTCTACATCTCCGAGGCCACCCTGCCGGTCGCCGCCTGGGGATCCTGGAACATCCTCGCCGGCTTCGGTATCGCGATCGTCGGCTTCCTGATGACGACGCGCTGGCGCTGACCCCGCACGGAGTGCGGGCGGGGACGGTCGAGGAGCTCTGTACACACGCTGTGTATGAAGTTATCCACAGATGTGCATGGGATTGTTGATCATTCGGTGATCACCGCGAGATTCCGGGCCCCGCTTATCCACAGATGTGGAATTACATGTGTGTAAGTTATCCCCCGTGTGGATAAGGGTTGTGGAAAACGACGAAGGAGCCGGTCCGCAGGGACCGGCTCCTTCGTCTTCGCAGTGCTAGATCGGGAGGCGCGCGACGCCCACGACGGTCAGCAGGGCCAGCAGCACGACGACGCCGCCCAGACCGAGCACCTGCGTCCTCGCCTGCCGGCTCCCGCGCGGCGCATAGGCGATGGCCGCCGCACACGCGGCACCCGCCACGAGGCCGCCGAGGTGGGCCTGCCAGGCGATGCCCGGCACCACGAACCCGAGCACCGCGTTGATCGCGATCAGGACGACGATCTGGCGGACGTCACCGCCTCGCTTGCGCTGGACGATGAGGAGCGCCCCGAAGAGTCCGAAGACGGCGCCGGATGCTCCGACGACCCCCTGGAGCGGGTTCCCGGTGAGCAGCAGGACGCCGATCGACCCGCCGAGGGCCGAGATGAGGTACAGCGCGAGGAATCGCGCCCTGCCCATCGCGGGCTCCAGCACCTTGCCGAGGATGTACAGCGCGTACATGTTGAAGGCGATGTGCAGGAACGAGCGCTCCGAGTGGAGGAAGGCGGCTGTGAGCATCCGCCACGGCTCCGCCGGGATCACGCCCCCGGCACCGGCGGTGAACACGGGCGCGTAGGTGAACGAACGGGTGATCCCGGGGATCACGAGCTGCAGGAGGAACACCACCACGCAGAGCCCGATGAGCGTGTAGGTCACTACGGGGGTGTCCCCGCGCGCGACGCCGCCAAAGGCGTTCTTGCGGGCCGGCGTGGCGGCGGCCTGCTCACGGACGCAGTCGACGCACTGGAACCCGACCGCGGCCGGACGCTGGCACTCGGCGCAGGCCGGACGGCCGCACCGCTGACACCTCACATAGCTGACGCGATCCGGATGCCGGGGGCAGACCGGCGCCTCCTGGCTGCCGGCGTCGGGCGCAGGGACACCGTAGGACATTCGGTTAGAGCTGTTCCACGGTGATGCTCTCGATGACGACGTCGTCGAGGGGCTTGTCCCTCATGTCCGTGGCGATGGCGTTCAGCTTGTCGACCACCTTGCGGGATTCCTCGTCGGTGACGTCGCCGAAGATGGTGTGCTTGCCCTGCAGCCAGGTGGTGGGCACGGAGGTGATGAAGAACTGCGAACCATTGGTGCCGCGTCCGCCCTGGAGACCCGCGTTGGCCATGGCCAGCTTGTAGGGCTCGTTGAAGGTCAGGTCGAGGTTGATCTCGTCGTCGAACTTGTAGCCCGGTCCTCCGATGCCCTGACCGAGGGGATCGCCGCCCTGGATCATGAAGTCCTTGATGATGCGGTGGAACACCGTGCCGCTGTAGAGGGGCGCGTTGCTCTCCTCGCCGGTCTGCGGGTGGGTCCATGTGATCTCACCCGTCGCGAGGCCCACGAAGTTCTTCACCGTCTTCGGGGCATGATTGCCGAAGAGGTTCACCTCGATGTCGCCCTGGTTGGTGTGGATGGTCGCTTTTGCTGTGGGAATAGCAGTCATTGGGCCATTCTTCCACGCGGCCCCTGACAATAAGCTGGAGTGGTCCCATTCCGCGCACAGTGAAACGGACACCGCGAAACACGGCCCGGGAACCGCACCTGCGCCCGCATCGGATAGCACCCCCCACGCATGCAACGTAGGCTGATCAAAACGAACAACCACCCCCTGGAGGTTTTTGTGAAGAAGAACGTACGCAACACCCATGAGCTCGAGGAGGGCGTTGCTCTCGGACTGGCAGCAGCCGCCGGAGTAGCAGCAGCACGGGACTGGGCGGCACCGCGCGTCGATGCCGCCTACGGCTGGGCGAAGCCCCGCTGGGAGAAGGGCCTGGAGACCGCGAAGCCCGCTCTGCAGGACACCGTCCGCAAGGCCTCGGAGGGGATCGCCGGAGGCGTCGCCGTCGTGACGCCCATCCTTCAGGAGAGCATCGACAAGGTGGGCTCCTCGATCACCCACGCGATCGACGAGACCACCCCGAAGATCCAGGGCACCCTCGACAAGGCGACCCCTGCCCTGACCACCGCGAAGGGCAAGGTCGTCGACGAGTACCTGCCGGCCCTGTCGACCCGGCTCGGCGAGGCAGCCGACTCGGCGTCCCGCTCCCTGGCGGCCGCCACTGTGCCGCCGGCCGTGGAGAACGCCGTGATCCGCGTGACCGGTGACAAGAAAGCCGTCAAGAACGCCCAGAAGCGCCTGGTCGCCGCGACCATGCAGGCGTCGAAGGACCTGAAGAAGAGCAAGGCCCGCAAGTCCGGGAAGGGCTGGCTGGTCTTCGGCATCATCGCGGCCGCGATCGTCGCGGGAGTCGCTGCGTGGCGCGCGTCCAGGCCCGTCGAGGATCCCTGGAAGACCCCGGCCCCGATCAAGGCCACCGCGGGCCCGGCATCGACCCAGAAGCCGCAGGACGCGAAGAATGCCGTGATCAGCATCAAGGAAGCAGCGGACCGTGCCGCGGCGTCGTCCGGCGAGGTCCCGGCCGCCACCGCCAATACCGACCCTGCCGCATCGCCGTCAGCATCGGACACCGCCAAGGGCACCGACGGCGCCAAGCACGCCGCGGAGCCCACGGAGGACCCGAAGGTCTGATCGCCGAGCTCGAGGAAGGAACCCCCGGCATTGTGCCGGGGGTTCCTTTTTTTCGTGCCCTCGTATTCCATGTTGAACATATGCTTCAAGCGGTACTACTCTCCGCCGAGGCCCGGCGGTGGACCGGCGGCGGCCTCCTCGGCCAGGGATCGACGCGACCTGCGCCGCTGCTGCCCGCGGATCACGACGGCGAGGCCGACGAGGATCAGTGCCAGTCCGCCGTAGGTGCCTGCAGGGAGCGTCTCGTCGAGGAAGACGGCCGCGAGGATCGCCGCTCCGGGGATCTCGAGCAGGATGATCATGGAGACGACCAGCGGACTCATCACGGCGAGCAGATGGTTGAACACCGAGTGGCCCATGATCTGCGCCATCAGGGTCACCGCGAGGATCCCCACCCAGGCCGCGGTGGAGAAGCCGACGACGGGTTGGCGTGTGACGATGCACAGCACCAGCAGGATCACGGCGCAGGCCCCGTAGCAGAGCGTCGTGTAGGTGCCCGTGGACATCGTCCGGCGCGCAGCGGCTCCGGCCATCTGGTAGACCCCGGCCAGGGCGCCCCCCGCGAGGGCGAGGACGTCCCCCAGGAGCGCGTCCGGGGAGAGGGAGAGATCGAACCCGGTGATGATCACGACGCCGACGAACGCCACCCCCAGCCCAGCGACCACCGCCCGCTGTGGCCGGGAGCCCCGCAGCGCGTCGAACAGGGCGATCCACGCGACCTGGAGACATACGAGGGCCGTGGCCGCGGCGACGGAGGTGAGCTTGAGCGCGGTGATGAAGCACGCGAAGTGCAGGGCCAGGGCCACGGCGGCGACGGCCAGCCGCCGGCAGTCCGCAGCGGTGAGCGCTGCGAACTCCGCTCTCTTGGACACGGCGGCCGGACCTCCCATGAGGAGTGCGCCGAGCAGGTTGCGCCAGAACGCGATCGCGAGGACCGGGGCGGCGGTCGCCGCCATGATCGGCCCGGAGGCCGAGACCCCGATGACACCGAGGATCGAGAGGAAGATGGTCACGCGGCAACCCTAGGGCACGCCGCGGGCAACTCTGCAATGCACCCGCCAACGCAGGAAGTCCCGGTCGATGACCGGGACTTCCGTCGGTGGAGGCACGGGGACTCGAACCCCGAACCCCCTGCTTGCAAAGCAGGTGCGCTACCAATTGCGCCATGCCCCCGAGTGGAACCCTGTCCGGCTCGTCCGCCGGGCGTGGGTTCCTTGCTACGCTATGTCGTCCGTCGCGTTGCTCCAGACGCTCTTGCTCTTCTCTGAATCCTGCCACCGCTTGAACACGAGGAGACTTGCTGCAGCCGCTGCCGCGATGAGCAACTTCTTCACATTCGTCTCCTTGCAGTTCCCTGAGATGGTGGATCCGTGGGCGTACCAGGACTTGAACCTGGGACCTCTTCGTTATCAGCGAAGCGCTCTAACCGCCTGAGCTATACGCCCCGATACCTCTTCGGGCCGAGATACGACTTTACAGTAGTGCCTCGGCATTCTTCAAATCGCCCATGGGCGCCGAAGGGGCCGGTCTCCTAGTCGTCGGTCAGCGTGACGCCGATACCGCCGACCAGGGTGGACGAGATGTTGTACAGCACGGCGGAGAGCATGGCCAACGCCGTCAGGAGTACCACGTTCACCACCGCGATGATGGTCGCGAAGGACAGGACCTGCGGCAGCGAGGCGAACTGGCGGAGGTCGAACCCGCCGCTCTCCGACCCTGCGATCTCGCGCAGGAGCGCGTTGACGCCGTCGAAGATGCCCGTGAGGTCCAGGACCGTCCAGATCACGAAGGACGCGACGACGGTCACGATGCCGAGCGCGACCGAGAGCAGGAAGGACATCTTGAGCACGGACCAGGGATCCACCTTGCTGACGAGCAGCCGGGCCTTGCGGGCCTTGGCCTTCGGAGCCGGCTTCACGAGCCCCGGGCGCGGCGCGGGACGCCCTGCCTGGCCACCGGCCGAGGCCGGGCGCTGCGTCGGGCGTGCGGGGGCATTCACGCGCGGAGGAGCACCGGGCGTCCGCACTTGTCCGCTGGTGGACCGCGGGTTGGTGTTGGCCGAGCTCACTCAGTACCTCCGTGTTCCGGCGACTCAGCGTCAGGCTCAGCCGTTTCCTCTGTCGACAACCGTACTTCATCGGCTGTGAACTCCGCAGGATCCTGCTGCGGCGTCACGGTGTCGATGACGTCGACGTCGGGGCTCGCCTCCGAAGGGTCCTCGATGAGTCCCTCCTCGACGGCGACACTCCGCTCGCTGTTCCGGGCGACCGCGATGATGCGGTCGGTCTTGTCGGGCTTCGCGAAGATCACGCCCATGGTGTCGCGGCCCTTCGCAGGCACACCGGCGACGGCGGAGCGGACGACCTTGCCGCCGCCCATGACCACCAGCACCTCGTCCTCCTCCTGCACCACGAGGGCGCCCACGAGGTCGCCGCGCTCCTCGGCCAGCTTGGCGACCTTGATACCGAGTCCGCCGCGGCCCTGCACACGGTAGTCGTCGACCCTCGTCCGCTTCGCGAAACCGCCCTCGGTCACGATGAACACGAAGGAGTCGTCGGAGACCACATTGGCCGCGAGCAGTTCGTCGTCGTCGCGGAACTTCATGCCGGTCACGCCGGAGGTGGCGCGGCCCATGGGTCGCAGGGCGTCGTCATCGGCCGTGAAGCGGAGCGACTGCCCCTTGCGGGAGACCAGCATGATGTCGTCCTCGCTCGAGACGAGCTGGGCGGAGACGAGCTCGTCGTTGTCGCGGAGGTTGATGGCGATCACCCCGGCGGTGCGGTTGGTGTCGTAGTCCTCGAGCCGCGTCTTCTTCACCAGTCCGCGCTTCGTGGCGAGCACGAGGAAGGGCGACTGCTGGTAGTCGCGCAGATCCAGGACCTGCGCGATGGTCTCGTCGGGCTGGAAGGCGAGCAGGTTCGCGACGTGCTGGCCCTTCGCGTCGCGTGCCGCCTCCACGAGCTCGTACGCCTTCGCGCGGTACACGCGGCCGAGGTTGGTGAAGAACAGCAGCCAGTGGTGGGTGGTGGTCACGAAGAAGTGCTCGACGACGTCATCGCCGCGCAGCTGCGCACCCTTGATGCCCTTGCCGCCGCGGGCCTGCTGGCGGTAGTTGTCGCTGCGGGTGCGCTTGACGTATCCGCCGCGGGTGATGGTGACGACCATCTCCTCCTCGGGGATCAGGTCCTCCATGCTCATGTCGCCGTCGTAGCCCATGAGGATCTCGGTGCGGCGGTCGTCACCGAACTTCGCGACGATGTCCGCCAGCTCGGTGCTGACGATCCCGCGCTGCACGTCCTCGGAGGCGAGGATGCGGTTGAACTCGGTGATCATGGATTCGAGTTCCGCGTGGCGGTCCTGGATCTTCTGCCGCTCGAGGGCCGCGAGGCGCCGCAGCTGCATGTCGAGGATGGCCCTCGCCTGCAGCTCGTCGATGGAGAGCAGACCCATCAGGCCGATCCGGGCTTCCTCGGTGGTCGCCGATGCTCGGATCAGGGCGATGACCTCGTCCAGGGCGTCGAGGGCCTTCAGCAGGCCGCGCAGGATGTGCGCCTCCTCCTCGGCCTTGCGCAGCCTGTAGCGGGTGCGGCGCACGATGACCTCGAGCTGGTGGGTCACCCAGTGGCGGATGAACGCGTCGAGGCTCAGGGTGCGGGGGACGTCGTCGACGATCGCCAGCATGTTCGCGCTGAAGTTGTCCTGCAGCTGCGTGTGCTTGTAGAGGTTGTTGAGCACCACCTTGGCGACGGCGTCACGCTTCAGCACGATCACGAGGCGCTGGCCCGTACGGCCCGACGTCTCGTCGCGCAGGTCGGCGATGCCGCTGATCTTGCCGTCCTTGACGAGTTCGGCGATCTTGATCGCCAGGTTGTCGGGGTTGGCCTGGTAGGGCAGTTCCGTGACGACGAGGCAGGTGCGGTTCTGGATCTCCTCGACGTTGACGACCGCGCGCATCGTGATGGAGCCGCGGCCGGTCCGGTAGGCGTCCTCGATGCCCTTGTGCCCGAGGATCTGCGCACCGGTGGGGAAGTCGGGTCCCTTGATGCGGGCGATCAGGGCCTCGAGCAGCTCCTCCTTCGTGGCGGCCGGGTTCTCGAGGTACCACTGGACTCCGTCAGCCACCTCCCGCAGGTTGTGCGGCGGGATGTTGGTGGCCATGCCCACGGCGATGCCGGAGGATCCGTTGACGAGCAGGTTCGGGAACCGGGACGGCAGGATGGTCGGTTCCTGGTTCTTGCCGTCGTAGTTGTCCTGGAAGTCGACGGTCTCCTCGTCGATGTCCCGCACCATCTCCATGGCGAGCGGGGCCATCTTCGTCTCGGTGTATCGGGGGGCCGCCGCGCCGTCGTTGCCGGGCGAGCCGAAGTTCCCCTGGCCGAGCGCGAGGGGGTACCGCATGGTCCAGTCCTGGATCAGGCGGACCAGGGCGTCGTAGATCGCGGAGTCGCCGTGCGGGTGGTACTGGCCCATGACCTCGCCGACCACGCGGGCGCACTTGTTGAAGGAGCGCTCGGGACGGTAGCCGCCGTCGAACATCGCGTAGAGGACGCGCCGGTGGACCGGCTTCAGCCCGTCGCGGACGTCGGGGAGCGCCCGGCCCACGATGACCGCCATCGCATAGTCCAGGTAGGACCGCTGCATCTCGGTCTGCAGGTCCACCTGCTCGACGCGGTCCGTCAGGACCTCGCCCTCGATGGGTTCGTCCGGTCCGTTGCCGGTGATGTCGTCACTCATGAATCAGTTCCGTTCGTCATGTTTTTCCCGCAGTAATGGCGAATCCGAGCGAGGGTGGCTCGGCGTTCTGTGTAGGCGCTTTAATATTCGCGAGGAACGAGCGAATTTCGTTGCGCCGGCAGAATGCCGGTGCCGACCCGTCAGATATCGAGGAAACGCACGTCCTTGGCGTTCTGCTGGATGAAGTTGCGGCGGGACTCGACGTCCTCGCCCATGAGCACCGAGAACACCTGGTCCGCGGCGGCCGCGTCGTCCATGGTGACCTGGAGCAGTGTGCGGTGGTCCGGGTCCATGGTGGTGTCCCACAGTTCCGTGTAGTCCATCTCGCCGAGGCCCTTGTAGCGCTGGATCCCGTTGTCCTTGGGCAGGCGCTGGTTGTTGGCCAGGCCCATCCTGATGACCTCGTCGCGTTCGCGGTCGCTGAACACGTAGTCGTGCTTGGCGTTGGACCACTTGATCCGGTACAGCGGCGGCTGCGCGAGGTACACGAAGCCGTTCTCGATCAGCGGCCGCATGTAGCGGAACAGGAGGGTCAGCAGCAGGGTCGTGATGTGCTGGCCGTCCACGTCGGCGTCGGCCATGAGCACGATCTTGTGGTACCGGGCCTTGTCCACGTCGAAGTCCTCGCCGATCCCCGCGCCGAACGCGGTGATCATGGCCTGGACCTCGCTGTTGCCGAGGGCACGGTCGAGGCGGGCCCGTTCGACGTTCAGGATCTTCCCGCGCAGGGGGAGGATGGCCTGGGTCTCGGGGTTGCGCCCGCGGACGGCCGAACCGCCGGCCGAGTCGCCCTCCACGATGTAGATCTCGGACCGCGAGGGGTCCTTGGACTGGCAGTCCTTGAGCTTGCCGGGCATGCCACCGGACTCCAGCAGTCCCTTGCGCCGGGTGGACTCGCGCGCCTTGCGGGCCGCGAGGCGCGCCTGCGACGCCTGGATGGACTTGCGGATGACGTCGCGCGCGGGCCCGGGATTGCGCTCGAGCCAGTCGCCGAGCTGGTCGGTGACGACGCGCTGCACGAATCCCTTGACCTCGGAGTTGCCGAGCTTCGTCTTCGTCTGGCCCTCGAACTGGGGTTCGGAGAGCTTCACGGAGATGACGGCCGTCAGGCCCTCGCGGATGTCGTCACCCGTGAGGTTGTCGTCCTTCTCCTTGATGATGTTCTTCTCACGCGCATAGCGATTGATCAGGGTCGTCATGGCGGCGCGGAATCCCTCTTCGTGGGTGCCGCCCTCGTGCGTGTTGATCGTGTTGGCGTAGGTGTGGACGCTCTCCGAGTAGGCGGAGGTCCACTGGAGCGCGATCTCCACGGACATCGTCCGGTCCGGCGTCTCCGTCTCGAAGGCGATGACGTCGGGGTGGACCACCTCGACGCGCTTCGAGGAGTTCAGGTGGTGGACGTAGTCGAGCAGTCCGTTCTCGTAGAGGTAGACGACCTCGCGGTGCTTCGGCGTGGAATCCTCGCCGGTCTCCGCCGTGACCTCGTCCTCGACCTCGTCGACGTGCTCGTCGACCAGGGTGATGCGGAGGCCCTTGTTGAGGAAGGCCATCTGCTGGAAACGTGCGCGCAGCGTCTCGAAATCGAACTCGGTGGTCTCGAAGATCGTGTCGTCCGGGTAGAACGTCTGGGTGGTCCCCGTCTCAGAGGTCTCCTCACCCTTGCGCAGCTCGCCCACGGGCTTGCCGCCGTCCGCGAACGTCTGGCGCCACACGTGGCCCTGGCGGCGTACCTCGGTCTCGACGCGCTTGGACAGGGCGTTGACGACGGAGATACCGACGCCGTGCAGGCCGCCCGACACCGCGTAGCCGCCACCACCGAACTTGCCGCCGGCGTGGAGGATGGTCATGACGACCTCGACGGTGGGACGCCCCTCGGTGGGGTGCATGTCCACGGGGATGCCGCGCCCGTTGTCGACGACCTTCACGCCGCCGTCGGTCTGGAGCGTGATCTCGATGTGGTCGCAGTAGCCGGCAAGGGCCTCGTCCACCGAGTTGTCCACGACTTCGTAGACGAGGTGGTGGAGACCGCGCGGGCCGGTGGAGCCGATGTACATGCCCGGCCTCTTGCGGACCGCTTCCAGTCCTTCCAGGACCGTGATCTCACTGGCGCCGTAGGCGTGCTCGGTCGCAGCCTCCAGAATCGGGGACTCGCCCTCGCCGATCAACACATCACTTGCATTCAACTCGTTCTCGTGTGCCACAGGCGTAGACGGCTCCTCAGCTGGATAGACCACATCAATCTCCTACTATTCTACCCTGCGGATGGTTGCGGGAGCGCACCAACCGCCTCTCACCGGCCAATAAACCGGGTTCAGAGCCCACGGCGGGTCCTTCCATGAGGACCGATACGCCGGGGGGACCCCCGATTGCGCTACAGGCCGTCCAGAGGACCGGCGGCTACGCTGTCAGCTCACCCGTAGGTGTCGCGTGGACCTCGCCCCTTGACTGTGCGTCCACCCTTGCGCCAACTCGGCGCCGCGGGCCCGACGACGGAGAGGCGCTTCACGACGCCGGCGCCCAGCTCGGCCTCGAATCGCTGGAGCACCTGCGGGGTGATCAGCCGCAGCTGCGTCGCCCAGGCGGTCGAATCGCAGCGGACGAGCACCGTGTCGGCGTCGAAGCTCTCGGGCACGCAGTGTGCGGCGATGTCCGCCCCGACGATCTCGTCCCAGCGCGTCAGCACTGACCCGATGGCCACGGGGGACTTCCAGCCGCGCTCCGCGAGCATCCGAGAGAACACGTTCCCCACGCCTTCCGGGTCGCGTCCCCCGTAGACCGGCTCGGGTGAGTACCGGCGCCGGGACGTCTTCCCCTGCTGCTTCGGTGCCGGACCGCGGGGGGTGCCCCGGGCCTCGGATGCGCTGCGCAGCCGGTTGAGGAGGGCCTGGGGAGCATCCTGTTCGGGGAAGTCCTCGGCCTCCGGCCGGGCCCCGCCGTCGGAGTCATCGGGACCACGGGACTCCTCCGTGCCGCGGCGCCGTGGTACCCGCCGCTCCCCGTCCGGCCCCGCGGTGTCCTCCGGGCGGTCCTCAGGCATGAGCGTCTCCGGCGGTGGGGGCCGCCGTCTCGTCCCCGGCGGGCGGACCGTCCTCGTCGGGGCCGTCGTCGTCCGCCGGTCCGGCATCCGCTCCGGCCAGGGCGCCCGGGACCACGCGGATCTGACGGCCCAGGAGTGCCGCGGGGATGTCGTCGCCCACGGCCGCCGTGACCAGCACCTGTTCGGCCGGCGCCACGATGGCGGCGAGGCGCGTGCGGCGCTGCGTGTCGAGTTCGGCGAAGACGTCGTCGAGGATCAGCACGGGGTCGCCGCCGGGCGTGTGGTCCTCCTCGAGCAGCAGGTAGTAGGAGGCGAGGCGCAGGGCGAGGGCCATGGACCAGGTCTCCCCGTGCGAGGCGTATCCCTTGACCGGTGCCTGGCCCAGCAGGAGCCCCAGTTCGTCACGGTGCGGACCCACGAGCGAGATGCCGCGGTCCAGCTCCTTCTTCCGGTGGCGGAGGAGGCTCTCGACGAACAGTGCGGTGAGGGCCGGCAGGTCGAGGTCGCGCAGCCCGTCGGCGGATCCGGGATGGGCGGTCTCCGCGCCGTCGTCGTCCACGGTGTGCCCGGACGACGAGACGGACGAGACGTAGGCGATGTCGGCGGTCTTCGATCCGTCCGTCAGCTCCTTGTAGGCGCGCTGGACATGGGGTCGCAGCTGGTCGACGAGGACGAGCCGTGCGGACAGCAGCCGCGCCCCGGCCTCGGCGAGGTGCTGGTCCCAGACGTCGAGGGTGGACTCGTGCCCGGTGGAGAACCGCCCGGCGGCCCGGGCCGACTTGAGCAGGGCGTTGCGCTGCTTCAGGACGCGCTCGTAGTCGGCCCGCAGTGCCGACTGGTGCGGCAGCAGGGACACCATGACTTCGTCCAGGTAGCGGCGACGCACGGAGGGATCGCCCTTGACCAGTGCCAGGTCCTCGGGGGCGAACAGCACGGTCTTCAGGATCCCGGCCGCGTCCCGGGCACGCACGGGGTTGGCCCGGTTGATCCGGGCGCGGTTCGCCGACTCCGCGTTGATCTCCACCTCGACGCCGGTGCGCTGGGTACCGCGGACGAAGCGGCCCCGGATGATCGCCCGGTCCTGGCCGAAGCGGATCAGCGGCCTGTCCGCGCTGACGCGGTGCGAGGACAGGGTGGCCAGGTACCCGATGGCCTCGACGATGTTGGTCTTCCCCACGCCGTTGGGCCCCACGAACACCGTGATGCCGGGTTCGATCGCCGTGTCGAGCTGTTCGTAGCTCCGGAACCCGGTGAGTGAGAGGTGCTCCACGTACACCGGGAGCTGCCTACTTCGGCTGGGCGGGCTTCACCGCGTGGCCACCGAACTGGTTGCGGAGCGCCGCCACCATCTTCATGGACGGCGAGTCCTCCTGCCGCGAGGTGAAGCGCGCGAAGAGCGCGGCGGTGATGGCCGGAGCCGGCACGGAGTTGGCGATGGCTTCCTCGACGGTCCACCGGCCCTCACCCGAATCCTCGACGAAACCGGCGATCTGCGACAGCCCCGGGTCCTCCTGCAGGGCCTTGACGAGGAGGTCCAGCAGCCACGACCGCACCACGGTGCCCTTCTGCCAGGCGGCGAAGGTGCCGTGGACGTCCTTGACGATGTCCTTGGCCTCGAGCAGCTCGTAGCCCTCGGCGTAGGACTGCATCAGGCCGTACTCGATCCCGTTGTGGACCATCTTCGCGTAGTGTCCGGCCCCCACATCGCCCACGTGGACGAAGCTCTCGGCGCGTTCGCCCTCGGGACGCAGGGCGTCGAAGACGGGCATGGCGCGTTCCACGTCGTCCTGCACGCCGCCGGCCATGAGGCCGTAGCCGTTCTCGAGGCCCCAGACCCCGCCGGAGACGCCGCAGTCGAGGAACCGGATGCCCTTCTGCGCCAGCAGCGCGGCGTGGATCTGGTCGTCCGTGAACTTGGAATTGCCACCGTCGATCACGAGGTCACCCTCGGACAGGGCCTCCGAGAGGTCCTTGATCACGGCATCGGTGATCTGGCCGGCGGGGACCATGACCCAGACGATGCGCGGCGCGGGAAGCGCCGCCACGAGTTCCTCGATGCTCTGCACGTCGGTGCGGTCGGGGTTGCGGTCGAAGCCGGTGACCTCGATGCCCTTGCCGCGGAGACGCTCCCTCATGTTGAATCCCATTTTGCCGAGTCCAATGAGGCCGATGTGCATGAGCTTCTCTTTCTGACGATGGGACCGACCGGCGATCCGGCCGGTCGGGATACCTGCCGGGGCTGCTACTGGTTGGGCAGCCGTACGGGCATCAGCAGGTACCTATAGTCTTCCCTGTCCTCGCCCGAGGCGTCATCCTGGGCCGAGATCACCGCGGGCTTGGGAGGTGAGGTAAAGGAGAACCGCACGTAGGGGCTGCTGAACGCGCCGAGGCCCTCGCTGAGGTAGTGCGGATTGAACGCGACCGTGATGTCGTCGCCGTCGAGGGTGGCCTCGATGGCTTCCGATGCCTGGGCGTCCTCGCCCGTGCCGGCGTCGAGGGTGACCTGGCCCTGCTGGAAGGCCAGGCGCACGGGGGTGTTCCGTTCCGCGACCAGCGAGACGCGCCGGACGGCCTCGACGAGCGTGCTCGTCTGCACGGTTGCGTGGATGGGGGTCTTGTCCGGGAAGAGCGAACGGATCTTCGGGTAGTCACCGTCGACCAGCAGGGAGGTGGTCCTGCGTCCGCCGGACTCGAAGCCGATGAGTTCGGAATCGTCGGACAGCGCGATGTTCAGGTCGCCGGCCCCGCCCAGTGTCTTCGCCACCTCGTTGAGCGTCTTCGCCTTGACGAGCGCGCTGGTCGAGATCCCGGGTGTGGACGGCTTCCAGGAGACCTCGCGGAGGGCGAGCCGGTACCTGTCGGTGGCCAGGAGGGTGATCAGGTCGTCCTCGATCTCCATCCGGACGCCGGTGAGGATCGGGAGGGTGTCGTCACGACTCGCCGCGATGATCACCTGCGAAACGGCCTGCGAGAATGCGTCGCCGTCGACCACACCGCTGACGGCGGGCAGTTTCGGCAGTTCCGGGTACTCGCCCTCGGGCATGGTGGCCAGGTTGAAGCGGCTGTTCCGGCACGTCAGGGTCACCTTGGACCCGTCGGTCGCGACCTCGACCGGTGCGGACGGAAGACTCCTGCAGATATCGGCGAGAAGACGGCCCGAGACAAGGATGGTGCCTTCCTCCAGGACGTCGGCCGCGATCTCGAGCCGTGCCGAGATCTCGTAGTCGAAACTGGCGAGGCTCAGTGAGCCGGACTCGGCCTTGATGAGCAGTCCCGCGAGGACGGGGACGGGAGGCCGGGGGGACAGCGATCGAGCGGTCCAGGACACAGCCTCCGCAAGTACATCCCGCTCAACTCTGAATTTCACGGAGCAGTGCCGCCTTTCGCCAGATCAAAAAAACAGCCCCCGGCGAATCACCGGCGGATGGTCGGGTCGGGGTCGTCCACGGAGGTGCCCGGGCACGGAAACCACAACCCTACTGCGTGACAGCTTAGCCGGGTTGCCGTCCGGCGCAGCAGGACGGGCAGCACGAGGCGAAGCAGGACGGGCCGGGCGGGGGACGAACGGAACGTGGAGTGTTATCTGAAGAACTTTTGAAGTTTAAGGTTCGTAGTGTTAATAACTGCTGTGGATACTGTGGATAAGTGCCCTGATCGCGGCTCCGGCGCGGATCCGGGCTGTGGATAACGTGTGAGGTCGGGCGACGGCCGGCTGGTGGCGACTGTGGGCGAAATCCTTGTCATTCTGCGGATCCACAGGCAGGACGGGGGTTTTCCTCAGGTTGAGGGCCGATCCGCCCCTGGTTATCCACAGCTGTGTCCACACCTGTTAATTACAGCCGTGGAATTCGGGTAGCGGTGCGGTCAGGCCTCGCGCTGCTTGTGCTTGATGCGGTTGGTGAGCTCCGTGACCTGGTTGAAGATCGCTCGGCGCTCCGCCATCAGCTCGCGGATCTTGCGATCCGCGTGGATGACCGTCGTGTGGTCCCGGCCCCCGAGCTCCTGCCCGATCTTCGGCAGGGACATGTCCGTCAGCTCCCGGCACAGGTACATCGCGATCTGCCGTGCCGTCACCAGCGTCCTCGTCCGCGACTTGCTGCAGAGTTCCTCCATGCTGATCTGGAAGTAGTCGGCCGTCTGCGCCATGATCACCGTCGACGTGATCTCCTGTGCGCCGTCGTCCGAGATGAGGTCCTTCAGGACGATCTCGGCCAGGTTCACGTCGACCGTCTGGCGGTTGAGGCTCGCGAAGGCGGTCACGCGGATGAGGGCACCCTCGAGTTCGCGGATGTTGGTGGCGATCTTCGAGGCGATGTACTCGAGGACGTCGTCGGGTGCGCTCAGGCTGTCGCTGATCGCCTTCTTCCGGAGGATCGCGATGCGCGTCTCGAGTTCCGGAGGCTGGATGTCCGTCAGCAGGCCCCACTCGAAGCGCGACCGCATGCGCTCCTCGAACCCGATCAGCTGCTTGGGCGGCATGTCGGAGGTGATGACCACCTGCTTGTTGTGGTTGTGCAGCGCATTGAAAGTGTGGAAGAACTCCTCCATCGTCCTGTCCTTGCCGGAGAGGAACTGGATGTCGTCGATGAGCAGGATGTCCACGTTGCGGTAGGTCTGCTTGAAGCTCGACCCCTCGTCGTCGCGGATCGAGTTGATGAAGTCGTTGGTGAACTCCTCGGAATTCACGTAGCGCACACGGATACCGGTATAGAGGTGCCGGGCATAGTGGCCGATGGCGTGGAGGAGGTGCGTCTTGCCCAGCCCGGAGTCACCGTAGATGAACAGCGGGTTGTACGCCTTCGCCGGCGCCTCCGCCACCGCGACCGCAGCTGCATGCGCGAAGCGGTTCGACGATCCGATCACGAACGTGTCGAAGATGTACTTGGGGTTGAGCCGCCCGAACTCCGAGGAGTTGCTGGGCGGCGTCGGGGACGGCTTGGTCTCGCCCTTCGGTTCCGGCGAGACCTGCACGGGCTCCTGCTCCGGGGTCTCCTCCCGGACGGGCGTGAGTTCGGGGTCGATGACGAACGCGCACTGGATGTCCTCGCGGAACACCTCGCGCAGTGCCTCGTCGAGGGCTCCCTTGAGCTGGGTCTGCAGGACCTCGCGGGTCAGCTCGTTCGGGACGGCGATGAGCATGGTGGTGCCGATCAGCCCCTGGGCCTGGGCCAGCACCATGAATCCCCGCTGGCGGGGTGTTACCCGATCGTCGTGTTCCAGGGTCCGGATGACTTTACGCCAGGAGCTCCCGACGTCATTGACCTCATCTGTACCCAC